>JBEKJK010000015.1:0-73582 GCA_050011255.1 Acidimicrobiales bacterium | reverse complement strand
CCGAAGGGGCCTTGAGATCGTTGGACGGTCGGCGCCGGAGTGCAGGCGGCTAAGGGCAAGCTCTGGTGGCGATTGACCAGATCTCGGACAGACTCCAGCTGTTGCACGGCGCGCCCTCTCGCCGACGGCCCTGGCGTCTGTGAGGGACGCTAAGGAACGGGCTGTCGCCCAACATCGTCACAATTGATTAAATGTCGCCTAACTTCTTCAGAATTGATTCACATGGAGGGCTCTGGCGACCTGGCGGCCGGTACTGCCTGCTCGGTTCCGGCCGTCGTGCCGGGGGGCTCGGCGGTCCGCCTGGCGTGCCTCTGTGACCGTCTGCGAATGGCGAGCAGGATCAGCCCGATGATGATCACGAGGGCGAACGCGAGCAGCGCCCACGGCAAGAGCAGCACTCCAACGGTGAACCGGGCGAAGTGGCCGTTGCCCGCCCCTACCTGGCCCACCACGGTGTATTGGCCGAACGCCAGGTTCCAGAAGTCGACCGGGATCCGGTAGGTCCGCACCTCACCGGCGGCAATGCCGGGGAGGTTGTCTGCGGGCACCGGCGTGTTCCCGATGCGCGCCACGACGATGGGGCTCGCAACCGGCACGGTGGAGGGGTTGCGCACCCGGAGCACCAAGGTCCGCTTCGGCGCAGCGCCGAACCACGCCCCAGCAGGGCCCGAACCGTTAAGGACCGCGCTCTGCACTTCCAGTTTGACGGGCGGGGCCGGCTGGGTGAGGGGTGCTATCGGAGCGCCCAAGATGACAAGGCTCGCGATGATCGGCTTAGCGAGCGTGGAGGAGAAGGCAGCCACCACGCAGGGGCAAGGCACCGGGGGAATCAGCACAGGGAGATTCGCGGCGAACTGGCCGACCTTAGACGGCGTGCGTGTGATGCTTCCGGCCAAGGCACAGTCAGTCGAGCCTTGGAGGGCGTCATCTCCGCACACCTCGACCTGGAAGTCAATGCTCGGTGGGAACGCATAGGCGGCCACGAAGACGGACTGCCCTGGTGTGGCGGACTGGGGGCTGATCGACATGGATGGCTTCGAGACCGGCCCACCCGCCCCAGCCACGTTCTGGCCGACGAGCGGAGCCCCGAGCATCAACACGGCAGACACCACAGTGGCTCTCAGGAGACGTCGCATCCTCAACTGTCGCGCACCCTGTCTCGAAAGTGCGTCTCCACGTCCCTGGCACGCACGTCGCGCCGACGTGAAAGGGGAGTCGCCGGGAGCGTCAATTCGAGGTCACCACGATGTCGAGCGTGGCGGAGTAGGTGCCTGTCGCGACGTAGGGCGGGACGCTCAGCGACAGCGACGCGCCGCAGTTGTAGCCGCTGCCGCCTGAGCCCTGGACGGCCGAGCAAAGCGCCACCGCGGTCGTGTCTGACAACGTGGAGGTGCTACCGGCGTTCACACCACTCAGGCTGGCACCGGCGACCGCTGCCGTCACATCGGGTACCCACGTAAGGAAGTCGGCGGGGATCGTGTTGTCGGCTGCGGCACCACTCGATTGGCCGTTGGTGAAGTTCGACTCCAGCTGGGCCGTCACGCTCCAGCCACCTTCGGTGCCACGGTTGTCGTTTACCTGAACGGTGTTGAGCTGACCGGTTGCCGCCAGAAATTGTGCCGAGGTGAAAGTCACCGGCGACAGATCTACGGCAAACGGCGAACCAGTGTTGTCGCTCAACGAGAGTGCTCCGCTGCCCACAGTCTGTGTCAGAGCCGGTGACGTACTTCTCACATAGTCGGCGCTTCCTGTGTATACGGCGGTGATGGTGTGGGTGGCGCCGAGGGTGTAGATGGTGTTGCAGGTGGCGATCCCCGAGGAAAGCGCCACCGCGCCGCACCCGGCAATGACGGTGCTGGAATCCTCGAAGGCGACGCTGCCGGTCGGGGTACCGCCCCCCGGTGCCGCGGAGACCACCGTGGCGATGTAGGTCACAGGTTCGCCGGCCAGCGATGGGTCGGCCGATGACGACAAGCTGGCCGTGGTCGTATCTGCAGCCACGTTCAGTGCAAGTCCGGAAGACGTGCTCGTGGTGAAGTTGGCGTCGCCGCCATAGACGGCGCTGAGCGTATGCGTCGCGGCAGTATTGAAGGCTGCAGCGCAGGTGGCCGTGTCCGACGACAGCGCCACGGACTCGCAGCCACTGATCGGCGCGTCGTCATCGAGGAAACTCACGGCGCCTGTCGGTGTGCCCGCACCGGGCGCCAAGGGCGCGACGGTGGCAGCTAAGGTCAGCGATTGACCTACGACAGCGCTTGTGGGTGACACCGTCACCGTTGTTGTGGTGGCGGCCTGGCCGACGGTCTGGGAGATCGACGCGCCGGAGGGGAGGAAGTTGTCGTCCCCTCCATAGGAGACGCTGATCGCGTGCGTCGCAGGGTTGGCGAAAACGTCGTCGCAGGTGGCGATTCCCGCGACGAGCGTCACACCAGAGCAGCCCTCGATCGGGGTGCCGTCGTCGGTGAAGCTGACGCTGCCGCCCGGGACGAACGTCGACGATCCGGCCACGGTGGCGGTGAGAACGACCTGCTGGCCGACCACCGACGGGTTCGCCGAGGCGGTGATCGTGGTCATGCTGGACGTCGGCGTCCCTTCGATCAGCGTCTGGCTCACAGTCTGGGTACCGGAGACGATGTTGGCACTGCCGACTGCCCACAAATCTCCGGAGGACACGGCGGCCACTTGCGCCAGGGCGTCGTTCTGAGCGCTGCTCGCGTCTGCGCTCGCCACTACCGACCAGCTCGTGCCGTCGTAGTGCTCGACGAGGGTCTGGGTGAGCGGGGCGCTGGGCGTCCCGGCGTTGTAGGAACCCACCGCCCACACGTCTGCGGCCGAGAGCGCCACTATGCCGCTCAAGGTGTTGTCCGTGGACGCAGGCGGCGAGCCGGCGCTGTCATCGGGGCTGGACACGACCGACCAGCTCGTCCCGTCGTAGTGCTCGACGAGGGTCTGGGCGATCGGGTTGTCGGAGGAGTCCAGGTCCTCGTAGGTGCCGACGGCCCAGACGTCGTTGGCCGAGTCGGCCGATACCGCCAGCAGCTCGTTGCTCGTGACTGCACTGTTCACGTTCAGCTGGTTCGGGCTGGACACGACCGACCAGCTCGTGCCGTCGTAGTGCTCGACGAGGGTCTGGGTGAGCGGGGCGCTGGGCGTCCCGGCGTTGTAGGAACCCACCGTCCACACGTCTGCGGCCGAGAGCGCCACTATGCCGCTCAAGGTGTTGTCCGTGGACGCAGGCGGCGAGCCGGCGCTGTCATCGGGGCTGGACACGACCGACCAGCTCGTCCCGTCGTAGTGCTCGACGAGGGTCTGGGCGATCGGGTTGTCGGAGGAGTCCAGGTCCTCGTAGGTGCCGACGGCCCAGACGTCGTTGGCCGAGTCGGCCGATACCGCCAGCAGCTCGTTGCTCGTGACTGCACTGTTCACGTTCAGCTGGTTCGGGCTGGACACGACCGACCAGCTCGTGCCGTCGTAGTGCTCGACGAGGGTCTGGGTGAGCGGGGCGCTGGGCGTCCCGGCGTTGTAGGAACCCACCGCCCACACGTCTGCGGCCGAGACGGCGGCCAAGTCTGTCAGCGTGTTGGCGGTGGCGGCAGGGGGTGACCCGGCGCTCTGGTCGGGGCTGGGGATCAGCGTCCAGGTGGACGTGGCTGCACTGGCGTCGGACACAAAGATCGCCATGGGGATGACGACCGCGAGGGCGACGAGCAACGGGGCAAGTACCTTCTTCGACCGTAACGGCATACGGCGGGCCATTCGCATGGCGCGCCGTTTCATACCCGTGGTCCTGCGGGCGGGGCGGCGAGATGCCCCTCGACAGGGATGGCGGCGGGTTGGAGCTGTGGCGCTGAAGCCTCCGTGTCCTTCTGCCGGAGCGCCAGCGCAGCCTGTGCCATCACCGCGCTTTCCCCGCCGATCATGTCGTCCACATGTCGAAGGTCGTCTTCGGCGCGAGTGTCCGGTTAGTCGAGAATTGACTTCACCTACAAAGAGCGCCCTGTTGACCGTCGCGACCACGACGGGTTCGGCGAGATTGGCGGTATCGTCGACCTGAACGGACTGTGATGTAGTTCGTGCTGTGGCCCGCCTGCGGCGGTGGACGCGCGAGAGGGCCCTTGCCAGCGCTAGGACGCCCGCTAGCACGACGGCGAGCAACACCCACGGCACGTCGTGGAACCGGGCGACGGCCGAGGCGGTTGTGACGCCCGCGTCGACCTTCACGTGCACGCCGATCGTGGGCCCGAGCACCGGCAGGTGCTTCCACGGTGGCACGACGAGCGTGGCACGCGCGCCGGGGAGGAGCGCGTTGAACCGCACAGGCGCCAAGCGTGCGACGGTCCGGCCGAAGCTGTCGGTAGCCGCGACGTGCAGGACCCCGGACAGCACGGTGTTGCCGGTGTTGGCGATCCCCACACGCACCGTGGCCCGGCTCGATCCGCTCAGGAACGACAGAGGCGGTACCGACCCCGACACGCGCACACCCGTGACCGACAGGCCCGGGTGGAGACGGCCGGGTACCCGGACGAGGATCCTGACCCCGACACCGGTACGAACCAGCAGACGCGACCCGTTCCCCGTCACCGCTGCGGGCTCCTCGTCGAGGGCGACGATCCCCCCCATGTGGTCACCCGGTGAGACGTGAGCGGGCACGCTGAGCGAGAAGGGAACGCCGATACTGCTGTGGGCTGGTACCGTCACCGAGGCACTGGGCAAATGGACCCACGCGCCGACCCCGAGCTTTGGCTGGGTCGCAGAGCGCAGAGCGAACACATCGCTGTGTGCGGTGTCATAGCCGTCGGCGGCGTAGAGCTCGAAGGTCTGCGAAGTCGCCGTCGAGTTCTTCACCACGACGGCATCGACGACGTACTTGTCCGGGCCCAGCTCGTAGGTGAACGCCGACCGAAGAGGCGCTGCCTGAAGCTGGACCGGCTCGATCGACGAGCCGCCGTCGGAGGCGGCCCACGCGACGGCGGCAGGCCCGGTGACTACCAGCGGCACGACGAGCGCGACGGCCCCCAGTCCTACGAGCCGAAGCAGCCTCCGCGGGTATCGGTCTTCTCTCACCTCGCCACCGCCCTCTGGCCGTCCGTCAGCAGCTCATTCGGCCACACCGACCACTTCGGCCGGTTCGGGCTCGGGGACCTCAGACGGCTGGAGCCGCTGGCGGCGGCGGCGCAAGCGCCACCAGACGACGATGCCGAGGATGATCGCCACAAGCACTGCGATGATCACCCACGGGAAGACCCACAGGTCCTCTCCTGCGCTCACCGTGCCCGCCCTGTTCGTGACGAGGCTGACGACGATGTGCTGCGGACCGGCGATCGGGAGAGGTTTCCATACCGGTTCGATCACTGTGAAGATCGCGCCGGGCGCGATCAGCGACAGCTTTACGGGCCGAAATCTCTTAACGGTGCGGCCGAAGATGTCGGTGACTTTGACGTTGGCGGTCGCGCGCAACTCTAGGTTGCCGATGTTGTGGATCGTGAAGAAGACGCTCGCGCGGCTGTTGCCTTCGGCGAAGGCGAGAGCAGGCACGGAACTGAGAGCGCCTACCCGAGTGATCGCCACTCCGGGGTGGGCAGGGCCGCTGACCCGCACGTAGAGCGCGACGGCCAGTCCCTGACGGATGTTGAAGGTGACCCGGCCCTTGGTCGTCGAGGCCGAGCCGAAGTTGAGCGCGACTATCCCCCCGACGTGGTCACCCGGTGAGCCATTTGCCGGCACGTGCACCGCGAAGGGAAAGGTGGCGGTGGTGCGTGCCGGTACGGTGTAGGTGCTGATGGGAAGCGTGACCCACGCCCCGACCTCGACCTGGTGATATGTGCGTGGGCGAAGCGCGAAGGCGCCCCCTTGGCTGACGTTGTAGCCGTCGGAGCTGTAGAGGAAGAACGACTGCGGCTGGTCGGTGTAGTTCGACAGGGCGAACTCGTCGGTGAGGCTCTGGCCCGGTGGCAAGGCGTAGCTGAAGTCCGAACGCGGGGTCGTGCTGCCGGCCGGGGTCACCGGCTCGAGCGAGAAATTCGCGGTCGTGATAGCGCCCGCCGTGGTTTGTGGGAGCACGAGCGTCATGGTGCCGGCCGCCAGTAGCACCCCGGCGAGCACCGCCAGTCTTCGCAGCCTCCGAACGACCCACCATGGATGCACCTGAGCCCCCTGTCACCCGGTAAACGCCCCTAAAAGTCTATCCCGCCATGCATGGGTTTGACCACCGTCAGTGTCCGTTGTGTGCGTACTACGGGCGCTGTCAACAGCGAGCACATAGCCGGCCGGAGTGGGACTCTCACATGTCGGTCAGCTTTGCCGCTGGCCTGTCCGCGTGCTCTACGTGCGCGCGGACAGCGGTCCTCAGTGACGACGATAGGGGCGGTTCGCACCGCCCCTATCGTCCGTATCACTGTTTGTTGGGTACCTCTGTGGTACCGCCTTCGACTACAGCCCCGTCACGACGAGGTCCATCGTCGCCGAGTAGGTGCCCGCCGCAACATACGGGGGCACGGCGAGGGACAGACCGGCGCCGCAGAGGAAGCCGCCGCCGCCGCCGCCAGCAGGAGCCTCGCAGAGGACCTTCGCCACTCCGTTGGCATCCTTGTTGTTCAGCACGGTGGTCGGTCCGACGTAGACCTCAGCCGGGACAACCGAGACACCACCGGTGCCCAGGTCCGTGCCGTTGAAGCCGGCCGGGAGGGTTCCACCGACGATGGTCGGGTTGGTGTCCGACGACGCAGCCGGCAGGCCGCTCGGGCCCTGGCACGAACCAGTCGCGCTCGGGCACATCACGGTGTTGGCGTTGTCGGCGGGGATCATGCCTGGGGTCTCGAGTTGCAACGTCGGGATCCAGGTCAGGAAGTCGGCCGGGATCACGTTGTCAATCGCGTTGCCCGAAGGCGTGCCGTTTGTGAAGTTGGTCTCCATCTGACCTGTCACGGTCCAACCAGCGAGAGAACCCCGGTCGTCAGAGATCGTAACGACTCCCAAAGCGCCGGTGGCGTTCTCGAACTGCTGGTTGTTCGTGCCGGTCCCCAGTCCCAGTGTGATCGGGCTGAGAGTCACGTTGCCGCTCGACTCCGAGGCGTAAAGGCTCGTGCCGGACACCGTGGTCCCGATGATCTGGTTGAGGGTGCAGGCCCCTGCAGCTGGGACCGAGCACGCCGTCGCCGAGTTGACGGTGAACGGCGCCGAGGCGTGGCTAGCGCCCGAGGTGGCGACGATCGGGTCGCTCCCGACGGCCTCACCAGTGCCCGTACCAGAGACGGCGGTGATCGTGATGGATCCAGTGAGGTTGCCACTGGCGTCAGCCGTGGCGGTGGCTGTGTCAGGTCCACTGCACGTCGCGCAGGCGGTGGTGAACGTTACGCTCACCGGGCCCGGCGGCCAGTTGTAACCGGTCAAGGTGACGCCCGTGCCGGCGTTACCACTGGATGGGCTGACGTTCAGCACAGCTGCGACCCCGTGAACCGTGATCGTGAAGCTGCTGGTCGCGGTCCCAGGTGTCGGGCTCGTGGAGTCAGTCACCGTCACATTAAAGCTGGGTGAGGTGCCCACATCACCAAAGCCCGGTGTGCCCGAGATGATCCCAGTGGAGGCATCCAGGCTGGCCCATGCCGGAAGCCCGCTTGACGACCAGGTGTAGGGAGAGGTCCCCCCACTCGCAGCCAGAGTCGTTGAGTAGAGGGTTCCCGCAGTAGCGGCGGGAAGGCTCGTCGTCGTGATGCTGACCACGCTGTCGTAGTAGGCGTTGGCGTAGATGTCAGGCGTGTTGGGGTTGGCACCCACTGTCACACCCGCGGGCAAGTGCGCCGGGTCGATGTTGCCATCGGCGAACGCGTTATCGGGCTCGAAGATGCTAACCACGTTCATCCCGCCGGGTATCGAGGCAGGTAGCACGAAACTGCCTGATATCGCCGGGTTGACAAGCGATCCGGTCACATTGCACGACCCGCCGCTGGTGCCGACGGGACACGTCCCCGTGACGGTCACATTGTAGGCGGCGGGGCTCACCTCAACGCTAGAGCTCGCCGCCGGCATCACACCGTCGATGACGATGTTATTCGCCGGGATAGTGAGCGAGGGAAGGATCGGTTCGCCGTTGCCAGTCACGTCAGCGGGGTTGAAGCCGTCGCTGAACATGGCGTCTGACCACCAGTAGCCGGTGCTCGCTGCGTCCGACACGTTGACCGTGGCACCCGCGCCACCGCTAGCTGGCGATAGCGCCAGCGTCGGGACGTTCGGCGTGGGGAACGGGTTCGTCGGATAGCTCGTGGCCTGGCTGGCGTAAGTCACCAGGTTGGCGTTGACGGACGTGCCTGCTCCGGTGGTGGTGTTCGTCGTGCCGAAGACTGCCAGCGCGCAGTTCGTGAGGCCGGCGTTCACCTGGGCCGCCGTCGGCGGGCATTGGGCGTTCGAGTCGGCCGGGTTGAACGGGAAGTTGGCGTCACCGGTTGCCTGCATAAAGAACGTTATGCACGAGTCAGCCGATGGGCACGTAATCGGATTGCCGTTCCCATCGTTACCAGGCGACGCCCCGAAGTGGGCGGAGGCGAGGAGCGAGGGGGCGTTCCCGTCGCTCAGGCATGCCGCCGGGCCCAGAGCCGCTGCGTCAGCTCCGCAGGAGGACTCGTAGACCGAGTCGCCGTTCTGGTTGATCACGATGCCGATCGGCGAGGTCTCGACGACGACAGTGGTCTGCACCGGCTGGCCGCCGATCGACGTAGGCAAGCTGGTGGTCACGCACTCGACCGTGACCTCTTCACCGGCTTGCGCGAACAGGATGTCTCCCATCGAGGACGGGTAGCCCGTTGGCTCGTTGACGCTAGCCACTACAGAGCCGTTGGGAAGGGCGACCGTGAGGACGCCGTTGGTGACAGGGATATAGGTGCAGTTAGCGACGTTCGTCGTGTTCTGCGTAGCCCCTGCCGGGCCAGCGGCGAGACTGGATGCTATGACACCCAGGCCTCCGCCCACCATTGAAGCCGCGATACACACGCCGAACAGCGCGCGTGCACGCGAGCGAGATTTGCGTATCAGTGTCATGCTCAACCCCTCCGCTTATGGCCGGCTTACCGGAGCATCCATCGCTCCATCTGTGAACACCGGCGAGTTTTCCCTTCCTCTTTCTTCTCTAGTCTTCTCTTCTGGTCTCTTCTCGAGCTACCGCCGGACTCGGCTCGATCTGGTCATTGACCCGACCTCGTCCTCGTGTTGCCCGCTCTTCGTCGGCGCTTCGACCCCCCATGCGCCTCGCCGAAGACGGCTCATGACGCGCGGCAGACTTCTGCAGCCGATGATTTAACGGTAAGGAAACCGGAGGGTGAGAGCATCGTCAGGATTGACGAAATTGCCGCTCGCCGTAGTCGGCGCGATCGCCTCGGTCACCTCCCTACTTGGCGGGCATCTGCAAACACGCAGCGTGCGAGGGGTGGGCCAGGCTGCTGTGGGAGACCCTCGGGCCTCCCCTTATCGTTGGGGCCGAAGTGGCGTAAGATATCGGCCAGGAGCGCACGGCCCGGGGGGGTCGATGCGGGCGGAGGCCTAAAGCGGAGGGCTCCATGGCGGTGCTCGCCGGGAGAAGTGGCGGCAGAAGGAAGAGCCGGGACGGAGGTGTAGGCGAGCCTCGGGTAGAGGTGACGCCAGTGCCTGTCGTGGATGCCCCCAGAGCCCTGGTGCGTGCCCTCCCGACAATGTCAAAGATTCCCACCGCGTCAAAGATTCCCACCGCATCGGTGGCGACACGGTCCGCGGTGCCCGAGCGAAGGACGTGGACGCCGGACGGTGGATATCGGGTCATCGCCCTCGTCGACGTCGTGCCCGTCCTGAGGGGGAGCCTTGAGCCCCTTGCCCCGAACGTGCTGTGGGACCTGGCGCTGCGCCGGATGCAGCACTGCGTCCGGCCGGATGACCGGATGTGCATGTTGGGCGGAGCGCGCCTGGCGGTGTATTTCGGCAACGGCGCCCATCGCATCGCGCCGAGCACGCTGGGCAGGCGCTTGGTCAGGGCGATGGGCGAACGCCTGTCGGTGGGCAGTACATCGCTGGATCTGGAGGTCGCTGTGGGTATAAGCACAGGTACCTCCGATGCCGAGGGCACACAGCTCACGAGCGCGGCGATTGCCTCGATCAAGTCAGGACAATCCCGCCTGATGAGCCGCCTGGAAACCGGCTCGGATATGGCGCGCCCGTTCGTCGCAGTCGCCCATGTCCGGGGTGGAAAGAACCACAGCCTCGTTCGTCGGGTCCTCTTCCCGATTCTGGAGGACCCGGACTCCTCCGACGGTGACGCTGGGTGCTCGAACTGGAGTACGCCGAACGCCGCGCGAAGGTTGACAGCGAACGGGAACGCTGCGAGCGCCTTTACGTCGGTCTTTCGAATCCTCGTGGTGGACCCGGCGCCCTCGGTGCCTGGGGCCTGCCGGCTGGCGGTGGAGGCCGTCGCAGGTGCGACCCGGAACCTCGGGATGCGAGCAACCGTGTCGCGGGCGTCGGATCCCGCCACGGTCGTGCTCGACCACTACGTGGCCGAGCCGCACGCCGTGGTGGTGGCTCTCGAGCCAGACGGCCTGCGCCGACCGGCCTCACCCGAGGCGCCCTGGCCGTGGGAGCGAGCCGCTCAGTTGACGCGCGCTTTGTGCGACACCGGGGCGACCGTCCTGGCCGTGAGCTTGGGGTGTAGCGCGGCGACCGTCGCCGCCTGCGTCGAACAGGGCGCCATCGGTTTGCTCGACGTCGAAGCGCTCCCGCACGAGCTCGCGCGGCTCGCCGAGAGTGGCCAGCTACGGGTTGCCTCGCTGGCAGAGGAGGTGCTCGGCGCAGGCAACGGCCATGGGCGCCTGGAAAGAAGCCCCCGGCGATTCCCCCCTCCCTATGACGCCCTGGTGCACCTCACACCTAGCGAGCGCCGAGTGCTGTTCCACATGATGGAGGGGTGCTCCGCCGCGGGGATGGCGAGGGAGCTGTTCGTCTCGCTGACCACGGTGCGGGCCCACATCCGGTCCATCTTGCGAAAGCTGGACGTGAGCTCACAGCTCGCCGCGGTGGCTCTCGCGAACGGAGCGCTCTTGGAGGAGGAGAGCCAGAGCGCCCTGTAGGGCCGCACCTGGGAGTCAGGGGTGGCGGTGCTTGCGACGCTGGGCTTGCTCGAGCCGGCGACGGATCAGCTCACGGCGCTCGATCAGCTCGCTATGGGTGAGGCGCTCGACGTCTTCTGAGAGCGCGAACGAGGCTCGGATCGCTCCAACATCGATCGCAGGGATGTCCCCGGGCACGAGGCCCAGTTCCCTGGCAATGCGCTCCCCGTGGTGGACCTGGAGATGGGTGAGGATCTTCACCAGCTCGCCCAGCACGTCGATGCTCGGTGCCATCGTGGCCATCGCCCCGTCGAGGAAGAGCATGTCCTTCACGAACAGCATCAGCTCCTTCGGCATCCGGGCCCCGTAACCGAAAAGGGCCTTCGTGATGTTGCGGATCTCAGAGCTGAGCTCCTCCGAGCTGAGCGTCGTTGGATCCACAAGAGGCCGGTCGAGCCCCAGATCGTGTACTACCGCGTCCACGTTCACGTCGGCCGGCAACGCACCGAGGTCGCGCATTGCGGCCACTTCGCCGGTGGTGTCGTTCGCGGCGCCGGCCATGATCAGCCGGAGGAAGGCGAGACGGCTCGGCTCGTCGAGGCGGCCTGTGATGCCAAAGTCGAGGAGCGCCACACGGCCGTCTGGGCGGACGAAGAGGTTGCCTCCATGCAGGTCCCCGTGGAAGACGCCGAAGAGGATCGCGCCTTCCAAAAAGGCGATGAGAGCGCTCGAGATGACGGCTTCGGTGTCGATGCCCGCGGCTCGCATCGTCTTGACGTCGCCCCAGGCATAGCCCTCCAGGAGTTCCATCACGAGGACGCGCCGGGTCACGAAGCGCGGGTGCGGACGCGGGACGACGAGGGCGTGCTGGTCCGTCTCCACGAGGACCCGCGCTACGTCGAGCATGTTCTGCGCCTCGAGGCGGAAGTCGAGCTCCTCGACGATCGTCTCGGCGAACAGGTCCACGAGCGCAGGAGGGTTGCCAAGAGCAGCGGCGGGTATGCGTCCCACGAGCAAAGGCGCGATCCAGCTCATAACGGCGAGGTCGCGCTTCACGAGCTGGCTCACCTGCGGGCGCTGGACCTTCACGGCGACCTCTTCACCGCTCGTGAGGCGAGCCGCATGCACCTGGGCGATGGAGGCGGCAGCGACCGGCACTGGGTCGAAGTAGACGAATAACTCGTGAAGCGGCTTGCGGAGGTCCTCCTCCACGATCCTGCGTACGAGGCTGAAGCTCTCGGCGGGCACCTGGTCGCGACAAAGGCGAAACTCGGCGACGAGCTCCTCGGGGAAGACCCCCTCACCCGAGGAGAGAACCTGGCCCAGCTTTATGTAGGTCGGGCCGAGGCGCTCGAAGGCACGTCGCAAGCGCCTCGAGAGCCCTGCGCGCGAGGCGACGGTGCCACGGCGACGGTCAAGGGCGTACCAGGCCGCGACTGCCCTGCCTAAGAAGGCACAGACGCGAAGCACACGCACGCCGGGAGGCAGCATGCGCCGGCGTGTGAGCACAGGGGCCTCGGCGCGTGTGGAGGCTCGCAGCTCGTCGATGCCGGCTCGCCAGATCAGGTCGGCCGGTTCGACTAGCCACGGCGGGTCGTCGGAGAAGGCCCCGATCGCGAGATCCGCTGGGCGATGATCTGACCGCGGGGGCTGCTCGTTTCGGTGATCGGGTTCTGATGCCACGGGCGCCGACCATAGAGGGCACGGGTGTCGTAGTCGTTCAAGCTAAGGGAGCTGCTTCTTCTTATCCTTCTTCTTTGACTTCTTCGCGTCCTTCTTCGGGTGCTTCTTAGGGGCGCGAAGCGCATGAGCGAGGCGTTCGTCCGGCGGGGGAGACGCTGCTAGTGGTTCATGAGAGACCCCTGGCACCTGGGAGAGCTGGAGAACACCGGAGTCCGCCAGCACTTCGTGGGCCCTGGCTTCGGCCGCTCGCAGCACGAAGCTCGACACCGTGAGCCCAGAAGTGGCGGCGGCCAGCTCGAGACGGCGCTTGGCGGCTGAGTCGATCCTGATTTGCAGGCGCTGTTCTTTGAGATCCGTGCCCTCACAGTGGCAGTACGTCTGTGGGGCCGTCAAGCGCGGGAGCTGTGTGCTCACACCGGCAGTACAGCATCTGAGGATGCAGACGCGCCGAAGGGCAGCTGCAGAACCGGTACCTGTCAGGGCTCGATCAGGAGTTCGCTGAGGAGTTGTTTGTCCTGGGCCAGCGAGAGGTTCGCGGTGACCGAGATGATGAGACCGTGGGCGCTGAGGACAGCCATACCAGCAGGCACGCGGTTCTTGGTGATCGAGAATGCGGATGACCCGAGCCCGCTGACCGGGGTGATTGTGTTGGCGGCGGTGCTGGAGGTCGTCTTCAAGGCTGCGAACGCGGAGATGTTACCGGGCGCGATGGTGATGATGAGGGTCTTCGATGCCCCGGAGTTCGTGAACTGGCAAGTCAGGGCTCTAGGCGCCGCGGTGAGCGACTTTGTAGTCGCTATAGGTCCTATGTACGGCCTGATGAACGACACCGGTATCTCGGCGCACGAGGTCGGCGCGCGGGCCGTGACAGCGAGAGGAGCCGACGTCGTGGTGGACCGTGGGAGTGCCGACTTGGGAGGGGCGTGTGAGGATCCACACTGCGCGAGAAGTGCGGCGCATGCGAAGGAGAACGCCACAACCGCGCACCGACGAGGGACACCACGGTCGAATCGCATGGAAGCCCCCCTTTGATCGTTGAGCGCGAGGATCAGTCAGACCCAGCCGAGACCCAGGTATCGGCGTCCTGATAGATGGCTCCGGCGGTTGTCGATGGTACTCGTGGGTTGACTGGGAGTCCGGGCCGTCTCAAGCGGTCAGTGAGAGAGGGGGCCGATCACCAGGCAGCCGTTGTGGCCGCCGAAACCGAAGGAGTTCGACAGGGAAGGAGCAGGTTCCCATGGCCTGGCCTCGCCGTGGACCACGTCCAAGGGGATCTCGGGGTCGGGCACCTCGTAGCCCGCGGTGGGGGGGATGAGGCGTCTGACGATCGCAAGTGTGGTGGCCACAGCCTCGATCGCCCCCGCTCCGCCTAGCGCGTGGCCGGTAACTCCCTTGGTGGAGGTGACCGGGGGTCCGGGAATGCCGAAGACCTTGGCGATGGCTTGCGCCTCGGCCAGGTCGTTGAGAGGCGTGGAGGTGCCGTGGGCATTGATGTGGCCGAGCTCGTCGGTGGAGACCTCTGCATCTGCGAGGGCCAGCTCCATGCACGCGGCCGCACCGGCGCCGCCGGGGGCGGGGGCGGTGATGTGATGGGCGTCGGCAGTGGAGCCCGCCCCCAGGAGCTCCGCGTAGATGCGCGCACCGCGACGGCGAGCGTGCTCGAGCTCCTCGAGGACCAGAGCTGCCGCGCCTTCGGCGCAGAGGAACCCGTTTCGACGCGCGTCGAAAGGGCGCGAGCATCCGTCGGCCGACAGCGCGGTCATGTTCGTGAAGGCGGTCATCCCCACGGGGGTCATCGCGGCCTCGGCACCGCCACCGATGGCAGCGTCGCAGCGCCCGGTCGCGACGAGGCGCGCGGCGGCGGCAATCGCATGGGTGCCGGCCGCACACGCTGTGGTGATCGTCTCGCAGGGGCCGTGCCACCCTGCTCGCATCGATACCGCGGCCGCCCCGGCGTTGGGCATCATCATCGGGACGAGAAACGGTGAGACCCTGCGCGGGCCCTTCTGCAGGTAGAGCTCGATCTGGTCCTCGAGCGTGCCGAGCCCGCCTACGCCTGTGGCGAAGACGACCCCGGCGCGGTCAGGGTCGATGCCCAGATCGCCGGCGTCGGTGAGGGCCATCTCGGCCGTGGCGACGGAGAACTGGGCGAAGCGATCCACTCGCCTCACTTCTTTGGGGCCGAACCATGCGGAAGGGTCGAACCCGTGAACGCGACGCTCGCCCTCGGGCGCCGGGCGTTGAAGACCGTTCCAGAAGGCGTCTGTGCCGATGCCGCAGCAGGCGAGGACGCCGAGACCGGTGATCGCGACTCGTCGGCCCCGCGCCGGCCCGTCGGGTCCAGTGCCCAGGAGCATCAGAGCTTCGCTGCTATCAGGTCGTAAGCCTGACCGACGGTCTCGATGCCTTCGAGCTCTGACTCGTCGACTGTGATGTCGAAGACTTCTTCGAGCGCCATCACGAACTCGACGAGGTCGAGGCTGTCGGCATCGAGGTCGTCGCCGAAGCGCGCCTCGAGCACTAGCTTCTCTTCGGGAACCTGGAGCACCTCGACCGCACAGCTCTTGAACTTCTCGAACACGGCGTCGCTCACCGGGTCGTCTCCTTGTGTCGCTCTATGGCTCGTGTTGCTCGTCTCGCTCATCTTTCTCAACTCGCTCGTTTCGCGTCGGGTCGGGTTCGGGGCCTCCGGCTCTCGGGTCCGGCAGGTTGTCAGGATGTTCGTTCGACCGTTCGACTTCGTTTCGACCGTTCAGAGTCCCATGCCCAGGCCGCCGTCGACGGGGAGAACCGCACCAGTCACGTACGAGGCTTCCTCCGAAGCCAGGAACACCACCGCGGCTGCCACCTCGTGAGGCAAGGCGCTGCGACCGAGCGGGACCATTGACCTGAACTGCTCCACCCGCTGTTTTCCCAGGGCGGCGATCATATCGGTCTCTACGACACCGGGAGCGACGATGTTGACAGTGATGTTGCGGCTGCCGACCTCGCGTGCGAGCGACCGAGCGATCCCCACGAGGCCGGCCTTGGCTGCCGCGTAGTTCACCTGTCCGGGCGAGCCGAGGAACCCGACCACGGAGGACACGAGGACTATCCGGCCGCGATGCGCGCGCACCATCTGGCCGAGAGCGCGACGCACGACGCGATAGACACCCGTCAGGTCGGTGTCGATCACGTCCTGCCAGGATTCCTCGCTCATTCGAAGCAGCAGGGCATCCTTCGTGATCCCCGCGTTCGCCACCAGGACTTCTACCGGCCCGAGCTCCGACTCGACGGTGCGGAAGGCGGCTTCGACTTGTTCGGGATCGGTCACGTCGCAGCGCAGCGCGAGGAGGTTTGGGCAAGTGGGGTCGCTGTGGGCGAGTTCTTCGGGGGGCGCATTGTGATAGGTGACGACGACACGCTCGGCTGCGGCTTGGAAACGTCGCGCGCACGCAAGCCCGATGCCCCGAGAGCCACCGGTGACCAAGACGACGCGGCCCGGCATCACGGTGTCGTCACGGTGCAAGGCGACGTCTTCACGGGGTTGGGCCGGCGTCGTCATGGGGCGGGTGGACCTTGAACACGAGGCAGTCGGTATGTCATGAGGGCACTGTCGGGGTGGGTGCGGGCTCAGGTCTCGTCCGAGACCACGTGGAGCCACGCCACGGGCTGGCCAGCCGTGACCCGCTCCCCAGGGTGCGCGAGAAAACCGACAAGGCGCCCTGCGAACGGCGTTCGCACCTCCACCGCGCCCACACGACCCAAGAAGGTGCCAACCTCTACTTCGATCTCCCGTGCCGTCTTGCCTGGGAGGCCACCAGGCCCGGGGACCGACAGTCCAGGCCCGGGGTCGAAGATGCCGGCGGCGGGGGAGACCACGACGCGTTCGGAGGTGTAGAGGTGTTCCCCCCGATGCGCGGCGGCGTAGAAGTGCCAGCTCTCGTTGCCCGACATCGTGTCGAGAAGCTTCTCCAATTCGTCGGGGCCGCTGACCGACACGGCAGTCACTTCGGCCAGAGTCCTGCGGGTGAGCCCGGTCAGGACACCGCCAGGGCCCACCTCCACCACATGGGTCGCGCCCGCACGACCCAGGGTCTCGAGACTTTGGCGCCAACGTATGGGGCCACACAGCTGCGCGGACAACAGACCCGGCCAGTCCTCAGGGGTGCTGTGAGCACGGGCGTCTACGTTCGCTACGACGGGAACTGTCGCTTCAATGAAAGGCGCGTCAGTCAGAGCCTTTCGCAGGCGAGCACGGGCGGGGGCCATCAACATCGTATGGAACGCTCCGGCCACCGGGAAGGGCATGACCTTGCGCGCGCCGAGCTCCTTGGCAATCTCACTCGCACGCTCGACGGCCGCAGGGTCGCCGGAGATCACGACCTGTCCGGGCGCGTTGTAGGTGGCGACCCAGACGTCGCCCTCCGCTCGTTGGCAAGCGGCCTCGGCGTCGTCGTCGGAGGTCCCGATCACCGCGGCCATCGTGCCCGGTCGCTCCTCGGCCGCGTGGTGCATGGCCTCGCCGCGCTCGACCACGAGGTGCACACCGTCCTCGAACGCGAGCGCACCTGCGGCGACGAGGGCGGTGTACTCGCCGAGGCTGTGCCCGGCGCAGAGTGTGGGCTCGACGCCGACACGCTCGATGGCGTCCAACACGAGGAGGCTGAGCACGAACGTTGCCAGCTGCGCGTTGCCTGTGAATGTGAGCTCCTCCTGGTCCGCCTCTAGGAGCAAGCGAGCCAAATCCCGCCCGGCGACCTCCGAGGCCTCGGTGACCACTTCCCAGGAGGGATGCTCGAGCCAAGGACGGCCCATGCCCGGGCGTTGCGAGCCTTGGCCCGGGAAGGTGAAAGCCAGCAATCCGACTCCTCTCGACCCGGTTTCGGACTGAGTTTCAGACCCAGTCTTACGGTCGGCGCCAGGGCTGGAATACAGGGTTGACGAAGGACAGGGTGACACAGGGCTGCGGGCCGATTCACGTTACCGCCAGGTAATGCGCGAAAGCGATCGCAGTGGTCAAGGGACCGAAGACCTTCCGTGTTCCAGCGGCCGTGGTTGCCCTGAGCAGCGGGTTGAGTGTTTGGATCAGAGTGCCCGGAGCGGGACTCGAACCCGCACGCCCCGAAGGACAATGCCTTTTGAGGACATCGCGTCAACCGATTGCGCCATCCGGGCAGGGTGTCTTCAGGCTATCAATCAAGAAGATCCGACCTCCCGGCTAAAGGGGCGTCTGGTGGCCTCATAGCAGGTGGCCTCGTTTCAAGGGGCCAGGTCCATCTTTCTGCGTCGGTTACGAGTGTCCGAGTTGAGCGAGCAGGCTCACAGCACTCTTCACCGGCGTCGAGATGTTCGATAGCTCTGCAGCGTTGCCTTTGGTCGGACGGCTGCTCGTGAGGAAGGCGACGAAGCCGACAGCGTCGCCTCGCTGGAAGATCACGCTTACCCCGATCGAGAACGAGGAACTGCCGTTGCTGCACTGACCAGACGACAGGAGGGAGGGCCCGTGCCCTTCGCCGGGACAAGACCGCAGGTCGAGAGCGCGTGAGGGAGCGGCGATCCCGGTCGACGCGCTGAGAGGCGAGTAACCGAGTGCTCCCACGACGAAGTTGCGGATGGCTGGTGGTGGGGCGTTGTAGAAAGAGGTCGCGTCTGTTTGCGAAGCAAAACCGAGCAAGGCAACCGACGTTGCGAGTGTTGGGGCCATAGCGACCTCTTCGACAGTAGCTGGGCTGGGTGCCGAGCCGGCCGAAAAAGCGAACCAGGTCGGATGGGACGTACCGGGGAGGTACTTGCCGTTCAATGCCGCGAGGCCGGTGGATGCCGGCTTGGAAGTCGCGGAGCCGGTGGTTTGGGTGGAGCCGGTGGATACCGGCTTGGAAGTCGCCGAGCCGGTAGTTTGGGTGGAGCCGGTGGATGCCGGCTTGGAAGAGGAAGGCGACGAGCTGCAAGCTGCGAGTGCAAGTGCCAGTGCCAGTGAGGCGAATACGAGCAGGGTCTTATTGAACATCTGCGCCTCTCACACCTTTCATGGAGGAGCCGGTCGTCTCTTTGTCGCCCTGAGCCCAGCAGCATGATGTTGGATTTCTACATTTGCCGTCGACATGTCTACACGATCCAAGGCCGAACCAGCCCGTCGGGTGAGCGTTGCTCCGGTCGACTCCAGTTGGTGTGAGCGCTCCGAGAAGCTGTGGGTCCCCTCGACCAGATCGAGCACGGTTCTGACGAGATCTGGTCCGTAACCCACACGCTTTAGGCACGACCTGCGAGATCTTCCATGGCACCGTGGCGAACAGGTGTTTGCACGGGTCCGATGTGGGTGCACCGCTGATGGGGCACGAGCCGGCGCTACGGACGTGGGTCCCGCGTACAATCGTCCTCTCATGCGCCGAGCCCTGGTCGAACGCTCGCTGCGGGACGTCCATGCCCGGCTCGTGCGCGCCCGCGAGGAGCTGTCCGTGCTCGACGAGCAGCTCGTGGTGTTCAACGACGCAGCCGACGAGGCCCGGATACGTTCGCTCGTGTCCGAGACCCCGCTCGCGGGCCACGACTACTCCGACGCCCAGCGCACAGCGGACGCGGCAAACCGTGAAAGGGCCTCGCTGCTTGCTAGCATCGAGGAGCTCGAGCGACGGCAGGACGAGCTTCTCGGCCGGCTCGTCGCAGGTCCCCGATAGATCGCTCGTCGCAAGGAGAGGGCTCGCCGATGCCACACCGTGCCGTCGCCAAGCGCGTAGTGATCGCGGAGGACGAGGCGCTCATTCGCCTGGACTTGAAGGAGATCCTCGAGGCCGAGGGCTACGAGGTCGTCGGGGAGAGCGCACGGGGCGACGAGGCGGTCGACCTCGTCGCCAGACTGCACCCCGACCTGGCGATCTTGGACGTGAAGATGCCCGGCATCGACGGTATCGAGGCGGCGCGGCGTATCACCGCCAACCACTACGACGTGGCCGTTCTGATCCTCACGGCCTTCAGCCAGCGGAACCTCATCGAGGACGCGCGTGACGCCGGGGTCGTCGCCTATCTCGTCAAGCCCTTCCAGCGCGGCGAGCTCGTGCCGGCCATCGAGGTGGCGCTGGCCCGCTTCGAGGAGTTCCGCGCCATTGAGCAGGAGCACGCGCGGCTCTCGAAGGAGGTCGCGTCCTTGGAGGACAAGCTCGAGACGCGACGCTTCGTCGATCGTGCAAAGGGCGTGCTCATGGACCGCGACGGCATGAGCGAGAAGGAGGCCTTCTCCTTCATCCAACACACCGCCATGGACCGACGGGCACCTATGCGCCAGGTGGCCCAGGAGATCATCGACGGAGCCCTGACGCCGTAGGCTGACTACCAATGGCCGGCAGCGGGCCGCTCTTCCTCCTCGACGGGAACTCACTGATCTTCCGCGCGTTCTTCGCGTTACCCACTGATCTGGCCACGACCGGGGGGCAGGTCACAAACGCCGTGCTCGGGTTCAGCTCAATCTTCGTGAACCTGCTGCGCGACCACGACCCGAGCGGCGTCGCCGTGGCATTCGACCGGCCCGAGCCGACCTTTCGCGACGAGATGGTGGCGGACTACAAGGGGAACAGGCCCGAGACGCCGGACCTCCTCGTCCCCCAATTCGCTCTCGTGCGCGAGGTGCTAGGGGCCCTGGCCGTGGCGTGCGTGGAGAAGGTCGGCTACGAGGCCGACGACGTCCTGGCGACGCTTGCCACCGAAGCTCGCGACGCGGGGCAAGACGTGGTGGTGGTCACCGGCGACCGCGACACGTTCCAGCTCGTCGAGGATCCCCACGTGAAGGTCATGTACACGCGCAAGGGGATCTCCGACACCGTTGTCTACGACGAAGCGGGAATCACCGAGCGTTACGGCGTGCCTCCGCGCTCGTACCCGTTGCTCGCCGCTCTTCGTGGCGACACCTCCGACAACCTGCCTGGCGTGCCCGGCGTGGGTGACAAGACCGCGGCCAGGCTCATCACCGTCTACGGGGACCTCGACGGGATCTTGGCCCACGTGGCGGAGCTCACCCCGAAGCTCCGGCAGAGCCTGCTCGAGCACGAGGACCAGGTCCGGGCCAACGCGGCCGTCACCCCGCTGGTGCGCGACGTGCCGCTGGAGGTGAGCCCGGGCGACCTGGCAGTGGGCAAATGGGACGCCGCCGAGGTCAAGCGCGTCTTCGCCGAGTTGGAGATGCGCTCGTTGTGGCAGCGGCTCGCTCCGGTCATCGGAGACGGCGGCGAAGAGCCTCTTCCGAGGTCGAGCACCGCACCGAAGACGCTCGACGTCGACCTCAGCTCCGTGGAGGCGGTCGTGCCGCGCAGCCCTGGCGCTGCCGCCGAGGCGCTCACGAGCTTCGTCGAGCCAGATGTCGAGATCGATGTGGAGACCCAAGCCGAACGAGGCGTCGAGGCCGACGCGCTCGTGGCCCTGTTCGCGTCCTGGACCGGTGATCCCGGGCGTTCGCGGCTGGCAGGCCTCGCCCTGGCCAGGACGCCGCGGCGGGCCTCCGGCGACGACGCCGCACCGTCGGCGGTGTCTGCTCGGCCGATGTCGGCGCTGTGGCTGGACGAGGAGGCGCTATCCGACGAGGGGGTCCTCGACGCACTTGGCGCGCTGTTCGGTCCAGGCGGCGCGCGGCTGGTGGCGCACGGCGCCAAAGAGGTCATGCGCTCGCTTCTGCCGATGGGGGTGGACATCGGCGGTCTCGAGATGGACACGGCTGTCGCCGCGTACCTGCTCGACCCGTCCTCGGGTCGCTACAAGATTGAGGAGGTGCTCGACGCGCGGCTCGGGCTCACGCTCGGATCGGGTGCGGTCGCCCGGCCGGGACAGCTCGACCTGGGAAGCGCCGAGACGGGCGAGGAGCGCACGGGGGCCGCTCGAGGAGCTGTGGCCGTTGGCCTGCTGGTCGGGCCGATCCGCGAAGCGCTTCGGACAGCAGGCCTCGAGCGTCTCCACGACGAGGTGGAGCGACCGCTGGTGCGCGTCCTCGCGCGCATGGAGACGAGGGGCGTTCGTGTCGACGCGGCGGAGCTGAGGCGCATCATGAAGGACCTCGTCTCGGAGTGCAGCTCGCTCGAGGCGCAGATACAACAGCTGGCGGGGGAGAGCTTCAACGTCAACTCCACGTTGCAGCTTCGAAGCGTGCTCTACGAGCACCTGGGCCTCGCACCTGGCCGAAAGACGAAGACCGGGTTCTCCACCGACGCGAGCACCCTGGAGAAGCTGCGCGGCCAGCACCCGATAGTGGACGCCTTGCTTCGTTACCGCGAGGTGGAGAAGCTGCGCTCCACCTACGGTGAGAGCCTGTTGGCCGAGGTCGCAGATGACGGACGGATCCACGCCACGTTCCAGCAGACCGTCGCCCGCACCGGCCGTCTCTCCTCGGACCGGCCCAACCTGCACAACATCCCTGTGCGTACCGAGGAAGGCAGGAGGCTGCGCCGTGCCTTCATCCCCGCCGACGGACAGAGCTTCCTCGTCTGTGACTACGACCAGATCGAGCTGCGTGTCATAGCCCACCTCTCGGAGGACCCCGGGCTCGTCTCGGCGTTCGCCGAACGGCGCGACGTGCATCGCGCCACCGCCGCCCAGGTGTTCGGGGTGCCAACCGAAGAGGTCACCCCCGCTCAGCGCAACAGGGCGAAGATGGTCTCCTACGGCCTCGCGTACGGAATGGAGGCCTACGGTCTGGGAAGGCGACTGTCGATCGACACCGCTGAGGCACAGTCCATCCTCGATGCCTACTTCACCGCGTTTCCCGCCGTGCGCGCTTACATGGAGCGCACAGTCGCCCAAGCTCGCACGAAGGGTTACACCGAGACCCTCTTCGGCAGGCGGCGGCCGCTTCCCGACCTGCACTCGCCGAACCGGAACCTGCGCATGGCAGCCGAGCGACAGGCCATGAACGCCGGCATCCAAGGTCTGGCGGCCGACCTGTTCAAGGTGGCGCTGGTGAGGCTCGACGACGCTTTCGAGTCGGGGGGGTTCGTCGCGAGGCTCGTGCTCCAGGTGCACGACGAGGTGATCGTCGAGGTGCCCGAGCCCGAGAAGAAAGCGGCGGGCGACCTCGTGCCGCGGGTGATGGCGGACGTGGCGGGCGTGGTCGGCCTGGCCGTTCCGTTGGAGGTCTCGAGCGCCTGGGGCAGCTCGTGGGCCGATGCGAAAGGTTGAAGAACCTGCGGCGGCAGGCTCGAAAGAGGTAGCTCTTTGGTAAAGTGCGGTCGGGTCGCCGCTCGGCGGCCGGTCCTTGCGCGCAGTGCGTCTGGGGAGCCCCGTCCCGAAATTCACCGAAAGCGAGTCGTCAAAGTCCATGCCCGACCAAAACGGCGGCACAGAGTCCACGAGTGACCGCGATGCCGCCCCGAACCTTGCTGCCGGCCCTTACGGCTCTGCCACCGGCGCAAGCGCAGTTCCCGAACCGAGCCCCCGCCCCAGTTCCGCACCGCAAGCCCCTGACGGCGCCGAAGTCCCATCCGACTCATCCGGTCCTACAAGGGCCGTAGGGGAGGTGCCGGGTGGGAACGCCCCGGGACGGGAAGTCTCCCCGCGAAAGGTCTCGGGAGCAGACGTCTTCGGACCGGAAGTCTCCGGAGCAGACGTTTCCGGTGCCCTGGCACGTGAAGTTCCCGGAGCCGTGGCGCTGCTGTCGGACGGCCCCATGGGTACGTTCGACGAGACCGGCACCTATGTCGGTCGGCCCATAGTAGAGAACGACCTCGCGGGCAGCTCACTCGAGGACGCCATCGCGGCGACGATCGTCGAGTTCGACGACGGGGACATCGTCGAGGGCACGGTTGTGAAGATCGACCAGGACGAGGTCCTCTTGGACATCGGGTTCAAGTCCGAGGGGGTGATCCCCGTGCGCGAGCTGTCGATTCGAAACGACGTCGACCCCGGACAGATCGTGAGCCTGGGCGAGCGGCTCGAGGCGCTCGTGCTCCAAAAAGAGGACAAGGAAGGCCGGCTCGTCCTCTCGAAGAAGCGGGCACAGTACGAACGGGCCTGGGGCACCATCGAGAAGGTCAAGGACTCCGGCGGTGTCGTGAGAGGTCCTGTGATCGAGGTGGTGAAGGGCGGTCTCATCGTCGACATCGGGCTGCGCGGCTTCCTGCCCGCCTCGTTGGTGGAGCTGCGTCGGGTGCGCGAACTGCAGCCGTACATAGGGCGCAGCATCGAAGCGAAGATCATCGAGCTGGACCGCAACCGGAACAACGTCGTGCTCTCGCGCCGTGCATGGCTCGAAGAGGCCCAGAAGGAGCAGCGCGGCGAGTTCCTCGTGAACTTGAAGCCCGGTGAGAGGCGGAGAGGGACCGTGTCCTCGGTGGTGAATTTCGGGGCGTTCGTCGACCTGGGAGGCATGGACGGCCTCATACACGTCTCGGAGCTCTCCTGGAAGCACGTCGACCACCCGTCGTCTGTCGTGGCGGTCGGTGACGAGGTCGAGGTCGAGGTGCTGGACGTCGACCGCGACAAGGAGCGCATAAGCCTCTCGCTGAAGGCCACGCAGATCGACCCGTGGCACGAGTTCGCGAACACGCACCAGGTGGGCGAGCTGGTCTACGGCCGGATCACCAAGCTGGTTCCCTTCGGTGCCTTCGTCCAGGTCGGCGGGGGGATCGAGGGCCTGGTGCACATCTCGGAGATGGCGGGCCACCACGTGGAGTCCCCCGAGCAGGTCGCCGAGCCCGGCGAGGAGCTGTGGGTGAAGATCATCGACGTCGATCTCCAGCGCCGACGCATCAGCCTGTCGATCAAGCAGGCTGCCGAGGGTGGCGAGGTGTCCGAGGAGTACCGCGAGGCGTTCGGCGAGCACGCCTACGACGAGCACGGCAATTACATCGGGTACGACTACGCCGGAGCTGGGTTCACGCCCGAGACCGAGGCACAGGCGGCTTGGATCGAGGAAGCGGGCGGGGGTCCGGTCGTCGAGGAGGCGGTCGAGGGCCCGGTTGTCGAGGAGGAAGCGGTCGAGAGCCCGCCCGAGGTGACGGGCGAGGGTCCGGTCGTCGAGGAGGCGGTCGAGGGTCCGGTCGAGGAAGCGGGCGAGGCGGCGGTCGAGTGGACGAACCCGCCCGAGGTCGAACAGACGAACCTGCCGGAGAGCTGATCCGAACCACCTCGGGCGTGCATTAATTCCGTTCCTCGATGTGGCGCTCGTAGCATGCCGGCGGTGCGCGAAGTAGAGGCGCCGGCGGCTCCGGCGGAAAGCGGCTCACAGACGCGCTGGGCGCTCGGCACCGCGTTGTGGCCATGGGTGGTTTCGCGAGGTCTGGTGCTGGGAGCTCTGGCACTCGCGCACGAGCTCGCCAACGCGACGCACCTTTCGAAGGCCCAGGCTGCGCGTGTGCACGAGGGCCTGCTCGGATGGGACGCAGGATGGTACGAGTCGATAGCCCGTCACGGATATGCCGGTGCCGGGCACGCCTCGTTGCGCTTCTTCCCGCTGGTGCCGGCCCTGGCCCGGGCCCTGTCGGTGCTTCCGGGCGTCGGGGTGGGCACCGCACTGGTCGTGTTGGCGAACGTGAGCGCTTTCGTGGCGATCGCGTTGGCCGCAGCCCTGGCAAAGCGCGAGACGGGAGACAGCTCACTGGCCCGACGGGTGGCTTGGCTGGTGTGCCTGGCCCCGCCGGCCTTCGTGATGGTGATGGGTTATGCCGAGGGCACTCTGCTCTTACTGTCCGTCGGGGTGTTCTGGGCGCTTCGGGCACGCAGGTGGTGGTGGGCGGCGGCCCTCGGCGTGGCGGCGGGGACCTGTCGCCCGATCGGGCTGCTGCTGGTCGCGCCCGCCGTGGTCGAGGGGCTGAGGGAGTGGCGCGGTGCGCCGGGGAGAACCAGGACGGCGATCGTCTCGGCGGTCGTCGGCCCGGCAGTGGGGTTCGGGGCTTTCCTCGGATGGGTGGGCTGGCGCTACGGGGACGCGCTGGCACCTCTTCGGATCCAAGAGGAGGGGGTGCATCGGGGCACCGTGGCCGACCCGTTCACGGTATTGGCTCATGACGCCTCGTTGCTCGTCCACGGTCATCATCTCGGTTCGGCTCTCCACCTCCCGTGGGTGTTGGTGGCGCTGTGCCTGCTCGTGGTGAGCTTTCGCAAGTGGCCGGCCTCCTACGGAGCATTTGCCGCTGTCGTGCTCGCGGTGGCGATCACCACGAAGAACCTCGACGGGTTCGAGCGCTATGCGCTGTCGGCGTTCCCCCTCGTGCTCGCGGGGGCGAACATCACGGCCGGCGAGAAAGTCGAGCGCGCCGTGCTCGTCGTGGCCGGGGCGGGCCTGGTGGGGTACGCGCTGCTCGCGTTTACGAACCTCTATGTGCCGTAGAAGCGCGACCTGACGACGGCGAGAGCAACCTGCGCGTCCGTGTCCCCGTTGAAAAGTCCGGTTCGGACTCTCCGTCTCGTTGCGGTGTCACGGGTCGCCGTGCTCCGTTGGCGTAGCCTGCGTCCAAAGGATGGGCAGCCGTGATTGAGACCATGACCGAGCCAGCCGCGGGCGCAAGCCGCCCGGTGGTGGTGATCGGGGCCGGGCCGGCGGGCCTCACGGCCGCCTACGAGCTCACCAAGGCGAAGCGTTCCGTCGTCGTCCTCGAGTCCGACGAGGTGGTCGGAGGGATAAGCCGGACGGTGGAGCGAAACGGCTGGCGCTTCGACATCGGCGGCCACCGCTTCTTCACCAAGGTGCAACCCGTAGAGGACCTGTGGCACGAGATCCTCCCCGAGGGCGACTTCCTGACACGGCCGCGTATGAGCCGCATCTACTACGGAGGGAAGTTCTACGACTACCCGATACGTCCGCTGAACGCTCTTCGGAACCTGGGACTCAGCGAAGCGGTCCGCTGTGTCGCGTCGTACCTGCGGGTACGGATACGACCCCCGAAGGACCAGAACAGCCTCGAGGACTACATAGTCGCCAGCTACGGCAGGCGTCTGTACTCGCACTTCTTCAAGACCTACAACGAGAAGGTCTGGGGCGTCCCGGCATCTCAGATCTCGGCGGATTGGGGTGCTCAGCGAATCAAGGGCATGTCGCTGTTCAACGCGGTGTGGGAACCAGTGCGGGCCAAGGTGCTCGGTGGGCGCAGGGAGCGATCGAAGCAGGTGACGAGCCTGATCGAAGAGTTCCAGTACCCGAAGCTGGGCCCGGGGATGATGTGGGAGCGATGCTGCGAGCTGGTGATCGCAGCCGGAGGCACCGTCCGGTTCCGGAGCCCGGTCGTCGGCATCGAACGAGGGCCGCAGGGTGCCGAGGCAGTCGTGTACGAGCACGAGGGCCGAAGGGTCCGCGTCGCGGCGGACCACGTCGTCTCCTCGATGCCTCTCTCGGGGCTCGCGCGCGTGATAGAGCCGCCACCACCTCCTGAGGTGCTCGCCGCTGCGGGCGATCTGCACTATCGCGATTTCCTCACAGTCGCCCTCGTCGTCCCCGAGTCGGCGAGCTTTCCCGACAACTGGATCTACATCCACGACCCCAACGTGAAGATGGGACGGGTCCAGAACTACGCCTCCTGGTCACCTTTCCTGGTGAAGGACGGCCGCACCTGCCTGGGCCTCGAGTACTGGGTGAGGGAGGGCGACGAGATGTGGCAGACCCCGGACGCCGATCTGGTCGAGCTCGCCTCCAAGGAGCTAGAGGCGATCGGCCTTGCGAGAGCAGAGGCGGTCGAGCGCGGGTACGTCGTTCGCGTGCCGAAGGCGTATCCGATCTACGACGAGGGGTACCACGCCGCTGTGGAGACCATCCGGCACTGGCTGGCGGAGGAGGTCCCCAATGTGCACGCCGTGGGGCGAAATGGCATGCACAAGTACAACAACCAGGACCACTCGATGTACACCGCCATGCTCACCGTCGAGAACATCGTGGGAGCCGCGCAGCACGACATCTGGGCGGTGAACGTCGAAGAGGAGTACCAAGAGGAGAAGACGGCGGGCCGGGGCGCCAGAGGCCCGGGTACTCGCGGCTCGAGCGGTACCGGGCGCGACGCGCCTCTGCTCCCTCGTGCAGATCGGGCGAGCTCGGCCGTCGCTGCCAAGCCTTGACGCTCAGGCAGCCGCCGCTGTCAGTCTCGACGTCAGGCGACAGCCGGCGCACACCGCTGGCAGTCTTCGACTGTTCGAACGCGCCGAGGGCTCAGTCTTCGATGCTCAAGAGCTCGGCCGAGGGTGCCAGGTTCTGCTCGCCGGCTCGACGGGCCGACGCCGCTTGGCGTTGGGTGCGGCGCGCGACGTTGAGCTCTCGGACGGCCGTAAGCAGGACGTCGGGGATGGAGAGTCGCGAGCTGGGCCGGTTGGTCCATGCGATGCCCACCTCGCGCACTCGGTAGCCCAGGCGCAGGGCGACGGCCAGGGCCTCGGCGTCGAACACCCACCCGTCGACCTGCACCCTCTCGAAGACGGCCTCGGCGGCTTCGCCGCGCCACAGCTTGAACCCGCAGTACACGTCGTGAGTGAGACGACCCACCATCAAGCGGGTGAGGATGAGGAACCCGAGCCCTACGATCCGCCGGCGCAGTGGCTGCTGGCGCGAGACGAGTGCTCCCTTTGCGAGGCGCGACCCCACCGCGACCTCCGCGTCGGCAAGCGCTTTTTCGAGACGAGGGAGCGACGACAACGATGGGGAGCAGTCGGCGTCGCACATCAGCCGGAGGTCGCCGCTCGCCTCGAGCATTCCCCTCCGTATCGAATAACCCTTGCCTCGATTGACGTCGTTGCACAGGTAACGAACCCTGTTCCCGTCGAGGAACGGTTCCGCCCGTTCGCGAGTGCGGTCGGTGCTCGCGTTGTCGACGAGGATGATCTCCCAGTCTCCCCCGCGGCGCTCGAGGAAGGAGCGCGCCGTGTCGAGGATGTCGGTGATCTGGTTCTCCTCGTTGAGAACCGGGATGACGATCGACATCGAAGGTGGCATCGCGGCAGTGTAGGCGAGACACGCGAGCGGGACACACCAAGCGGGGGAACGGGGCGGTCAGGCGGGATCAGCGGCCGTGGCTGGTCACCGAAGACGCTCGTGGTCAGGACCGAACTGGCTCTTGGTCAGGACCGATCGACCTTCTGGCAGAGCAACCCCACCGAGGTGCCCGCCGGAAGGCGTGCTCCTCGGGCGATCGCGGCCGCCTCTAGCTGCAAGGGGAGTGCGAGGACGCCGTTCAGAGCGGCGGGGGTGCGGTCGAGATCAGTGCGCCCTCGGCGCGACGACCCACGCGAGAGCAACCGCGCTAGTACGACTCCCGGCAGGAGGATCGTGTTGAAATAGGTGTCGTGCACGATCTTCCAGCCGCTGCCTAGCACTTGTGAGCGCAGAGCTCGAAGGGTGTAGCGACGTAAGTGATGCAACTGGACGTCGTGCTCTGTCCACAGCCACTGATAGGCGGGCACGGTTATCACGAGGTATGCGTCACGGTCTGCGACACGGTGCAGCTCCGTTAGAGCGTGCAGGTCGTCATCGAGGTGCTCGAGCACGTCACACGCGAGGAGAAGGTCGAATTCGCAGGGCCCGAAAGGAAGCGCATCCAGGGTGCCGGCGCGGACGTTGTCCAAGCCACGAAGGCGGCAGAACTCGACGGCTTGAGGTGACGCGTCGACTCCTGCGGCAGGGCCGAGCGGGCCGAACTCGACGAGGTTTCTCCCCGTGCCGCAACCGGCGTCCAGAAGACGGGCCTTCTCCGGTAGCCGGGAATGGCGAAGCAGCGCCCATATCAGCGAGCGGCGGCCGTGGAACCACCAGTGGTGGTCCTCCTGTGCGTACATCTCGCCGTACGCGCCGTCTTCCACGGTCAGAGGAGTGTACTCTTTTGCGCGCGCGTCACTAGCGTATTGTCTCCTATGCACCGGACCGCCTCTGGCCTGCTGAGTTGGGCGCGCCAGCGACCGAGGCTCACAGCACTCGTTCTCTTCACGTTCTTGTCTTTGCTGTTCTTCGCGCCGGGGCTCGTGCCGGGCCACACAACTTCGGCGGCGGACTTTCTTTGGAATTGCGCCCCGTGGAACACCATCAGGCCGAAAGGCCTCCCGCGGCTGAACTCGAATCCCCCGGTGTTCGGTTCCAACTCTCAGCTGGTCGACGCTGTGACCGTGTTCGAGCCCTTCCTTCAGTACACCCGGTCCCAGCTCCCGCACATCCCGCTGTGGGACCCGTACATCATGGGCGGCACGCCCTACATGGGGGACATGCAGTCGGCTGTCTTCTCTCCGTTCAGCCTCCCTGCATACGTGCTCCCGTTCTGGTGGTCGCTCAGCGTCATAGGGGTGCTGAAGGTCCTGACTGCGGCTATGGGCACCTTCCTGCTCGGGCGGGCGTTGAAGATGCGCTTTGCGGGGGCGTTCCTCGCCGGTGCTGTGTACGGCTTCGGCCTCTTCATGGTGGTGTGGCTGCCGTGGCCTCTTTCCAACGTCTTCGCGCTGATCCCGTGGATGTTGCTCGCCACGGAACGAATCATCCGGCGACCCGACGCCGTGTCAGCAGCCGGCCTGGCGGTCGTCGTCGCGCTCCAGTGGTTCGGCGGTCACCCTGAGTCGAGCTTTCACGCCCTCTTTGCCACCGTGGCGTTCTTCGTTCTCCGGGTTCTACAGCTGTCGCGAAGGAACCGAGCATGGCACGTGGACGCGTTCGAGCGCGCGAGATCGTGGATAGCGGCTCTGGCAAGAGCTGTGAGACGACCTGTCCTCGTGTTCGCACTGGCGCTCGTGATGGGTTGCGCGTTGGCCGCGATAGTGCTCATCCCGTTCTCCGAGCTCCTGCGGAACTCGTCGGATCTCACTGCGCGGCCGCGTGGGGGCGTCTACGTGTCTCCCAAGTACTTCATCGGCGCGTTCATGCCGAACTACTTCCCCGGGGTCTTCGACGTAGCGATCGCCTTCTATGCCGGCGCGCTTGCATTGATGCTGGCTCTGGTGGCGCTCCTGCGCGTCCGGCTCGAGAGGATCGCGATAGCGGTGTTCGCGGCCGTGAGCATCGCTGTCGTTCTCGGCGTTCAGCCCTTCTTCGGGGTCGTACGACGGTTACCAGGCTTCGACGTCACCTACAACAGCCGGCTCACCATCCTGTACCTGCTGTGCGTCGCGTTGCTTGCGGGCTGGGGACTCAGCGACCTCGTCGAGAGGATCCCGGGACGCCGCCAAGCTGTGGGGAGTGGGGTGATCGCCGGAGGTTTGATCGTCCTCCCTGTCGTCTGGGCGATGACGACGCGCGGATTCTCGGCGCGCTTCTTCGGTCGCGCCGTGAAGGTCGCCTGGGAATTGGTCCATCTGCCGAGCCCGACTCCGGTGAACATGCTGCTAGTGACTTACCGAGATTCGCTGTCGGTGATCCACTTGGCCTCGTTGATCGTGTGGGTCGTGGTGGCGGGAGTTGCGGCCTTGCTGCTCTACGCCCGAGTACGTCGCGGATTCGCTGCAGGGCCCTTCGCCGTCCTGGCGATCCTCTTGGTCCTGGCCGATCTGTTCATGGCTGGCATGGGGAAGAACCCGGCGATCTCGGACTCCCACGCCGAGCAGCCGGTCACGGCGGCGATCCGGTACCTCGAGCAGCATCGACCGTCGCGATACGTCGCCCTCGAGCCGAGCGTCGGTGTCAATGCGCTGCCGCCGGATGTGAACCTGCGCTACGGGATCTACGACGCGCGGGGGTACGACCTTCCGGTTGTGACGCGTTTTGGTCGTCTGTGGACTCGCTACATAGCTCCACCGAACTTCCTGCTGCCTCTGGACACGCCCGCGGTGCCGACCAGCGGTCTCGACCAGACTTCGCTTCGGATCCTCTCGCTCTTGGGGGTGACCGACTTGCTCCAACAGAAAGGACAGCCGCAGCTGCAATTGAACGGCCTGCACATCGCGTACGACGGTTCGGATGCGACGATCTACGCGAACGACGACGCTCTCCCTAGGACCTGGCTGGTCGCCGACCAACAGGTCGTCAAAGGCGATGGACGACAGCTGACGCAGATCGCGTCACCTGGGTTCGATCCCCGCCGGGTCCTGATCACACAGACGAAGCTGCCGGGCCTGGCGCAGGGCCACTCGAACGGCGCTTCCCCCGGAGAGGCGCGCCTGAGCCGTTACGGTGCGGAGAAGGTCACGATTGCAGTCCACGCGGACCGTTCTTCGGAGGTCGTGCTCTCCGACGTCTACTACCCGGGATGGCACGCGACCGTCGACGGCCGCCCGGTCCGGATCGACAGGGTCGACTACTTGCTGCGCGGGGTGCCCGTCGGACCGGGGACCCACCGCGTCGAGCTCTCCTACGACCCTGCGAGCTTCCGCATCGGCTGGCTCGTGAGCCTGGCGGCGCTGTTGACCGTCGCCGGGATGATCGTGGTCGGGGTGCGTCACAGGCGGCGTAGGTCACTGGTGGGGGCGCAAGCACATGGACAGCACTGAGGCCGAGGCTCGACCCCGCCCGCGCGGCCGGGCGGGGGTTCGATCGTCCAGCGGCGGTCGGAGCCGGGCGGAGCAGGCCACTCGCGTCGCGTGCCACGTCGTGGCCGAGCTGCCGTTCCTCGTTGTGGCGTTGGTGCAGGTGGTACAGGGATGGCGACCCACCTTGGACGACGCGGCGATCGCCATCCGATCATGGGCGGTGTTCACCTCGCGCTCGCCACTGCTCGGCGAGTACACCCAGGCGACCAGATGTGCTCGGCACGTCGTGTGGAACCCCGGGCCCCTCCTCTACTGGATGCTCGCCATCCCCGTTCGTGTCGACGCCGGTCACGGGGTGCTGTGGGGTGCGGCCCTGTGCGCGGCGGCAGGGATGGCGATCTGCGTGGAGGCGGCGTGGGCGGTGCGGCGCGCGGCCGGTGCCCTCGCCGTCGGGGCCTTTGCGGTCGTGCTGCTCGCGACCCAGCCGGACGTGGTCGTCAACCCGGTGTGGGATCCGCACTTCGGCCTCGTATGGTTCGCCGCCACGTGCACCGTCGCGTGGGCGGTCGGCACCGGCCACCTGCGTTGGTGGCCTGTGCTGGTTCTCACGGCTTCGATCGCCGCTCAGAGCCACCTCTCGTTCGCGCTCCCCGCAGCTGCGCTGGCGATCCTCGCGCCGTTGCCGCACGTTCGGCGATGGCTCGGCGGTGCCGATGGTCGCGCGTGGCTGCCAGTGGGGCTCGCGACCGGAGCCGCATGTTGGGTCGCGCCCATCGTCCAGCAGCTGACCGGCAATCCCGGCAACGTGAGCTTGCTGCTGCGATGTGTGGGCGGCCAACGCACGATGGGCGGTCGCTTCGGGCTCGCGACGCTTGCGTCGGCCGTGATCCCACCCCCGTTGTGGTTCCACCATGCCTCCGTCAGCGCCCCCGCCCTCCTGCACGGAGTGGCGGGACAACCGGCCGGAGCCGGGATAGCGATCCTCGCGGCGCTGGCCTGCGTCGTGGTGGTGGCCTGGACCGCACAGCGCCGGGAGCTGGCGGTGCTCGCCGCCGTGGCTCTGGTCGCGGCCGGCTCAGCCGCATGGGAGATCGCGGGCCAGCCGACGAGCACCGTCGTCTCGCTGGTCGAGGTCGTCGACGTCGTGCTCTGGCCGGTGGGCATGCTGGTCTGGGGAGTCGCCGCACTGTTGGTGGTGGAGCTCGTCCCGATGCGGGAGGCTTTGTCCGGTCGGCGGGACTCGTTCGGGCGGGCGAGCTCGCCGGCGTGGCCGAAGGGTGGTCAGCGGCTGCTCGGGCAGCGGCGTCTACGAACCGCGTTGCTCTGGGGCGCTACAGGGGTGCTGTTCGTGGGTGGCACCGTCAACGCAACGATCATCGTGGGGGGTGCCATGAACCAGGCGGCCGTGGAAGCCGGAGGGCGCGCCACGTTCCGAGGGGTGTCGGCCGCCGCTGCGGCAGCGCAGAAGTTGGTCCCGAGCGGGCCGCTCATGATCTCCGTGTTCGGTCCCAGTCCCGACGCGTCGTTGGATCTGCTCTACGGCACTCTGTGGGTGCTGATCAGCCACGGGCGCCAGGCGACGGCACCGGGCTTGTACGCGGACACGATCAGCCCTCCGGCACATGCGGTCCGGGGCGAGCCAATGGTCGACTTGACCGTTCGCGCCGACGGGACCGTGTCGAGCGCCGTGTTCGCTCCGGGATCGTCGGTGCCGCATGCTTCGAGCCGGAGTATCGCCAGAGCGCGTCAGGTGACCCGTGGATTGCGCTCGGCCGGCTGACCCTACGCGAACGCCGGTGGCTCCCGAGGGTCACCGCCGGACGCAGTGGGTCGTACGGGTCGTGTGTCACGTGGTCGCGGAGGTGCCCTTCCTTGCCGTCGCACTGGCACAGATCGTGCAGGGATGGCGGCCGACCAGTGACGACGCGATGATCGCCATCCGCTCTTGGGCGGTGTTCACATCGCGCCCGCCACTGGTGGGCGAGGTCAGCCAGGTCTCGGGTTGCGCCGGGCAGCTCGCGTTCCACCCTGGGCCCCTCCTCTATTGGATGCTCGCCGTCCCGGTTCGCGTGGACCCGGCCCACGGCGTGCTGTGGGGGGCGGCCGTGTGGTGCGCGGTCGCGATGGCCGTCTGCGTCGAAGGGGCGTGGGCGGTGCGGCGTGCCTGGGGGGCGCTCGCAGTGGCAGGCGCCGGTGTGGTCCTGGCTGCGACGCAGCCGGATGTGTTCGTCCGCTCGATGTGGGACCCCTATTTCGGCGTGGTCTGGTTCGGCGCTACCTGCATTGCGGCATGGGTCGTAGGCAAGGGGCGGTTGCGGTGGTGGCCCGTTCTCGTGTTGGCCGCTTCGGTGGCCGCGCAGACCCACCTCGAGTACTCGGTTCCCGCAGCTCTGCTGGCGATCGTCGCGCCACTGCCGCACGTTCGCCGATGGCTCGGCGGTGCCGATGGTCGGACGTGGCTGCCCGTCGGGACCGTGGTCGGTGCCGCCTGCTGGGCCGCGCCCCTCGTCCAGCAGGTGAGCGGTCACCCCGGCAACCTGAGCTTGTTGATGCGGTGCGTCGGCGGCCAGCGCACGATGGGCGGCCGATTCGGGTTGGAGACGCTCGGGGCGGCCGTGGTGCCGCCCCCGTTGTGGTTCCACCACCCTCCCGGCAGTTTCGGCGTCGTGCATGTCCTGACGGCACGTCCAGCCGGAGCCGGGATAGCGATCCTCGCGGCACTTGCTCTCGTTTCGGTTGTGACCTGGACCACGCATCGGAGGGATCTGGCGGTGCTGGCGGCCGTGGCGCTTGTGGTAGCCGGTTCGACCGTATGGGAGTTCGCCGTCCAGCCCACGAGCACTGTTCTGGACCTCAGCTACTTGGACGTCTTGCTCTGGCCGGTGGGCATGCTGGTCTGGGGAGTCGCCGCACTGTCGGTGGTGGAGGTCGTCGCGACGTGGAGAGGCGCTTCGCGTCGATGGGGCTTGTTCGGTGCGGCGCGCTCGCCCGCGAGCCGACAGCTCGATCATCGCCTACTGCCGAAGCGTGCAGGCGCCGCGTTGCTCTGGGGCGTGACGGCAGCCGTGCTTGTGGGAGGCACCGTCAATGCGTCCTTCCTCGCAGGCGGCGCCATGAGCCAGGTGACCCAGGAAGTCGGCGGGCGTGGCACGTTCCGCGCGGTGTCGGCGTTAGCTACGGCCGCGGAGCGGGTAGTGCCGCGTGGGCCGCTGATCATCTCCATCTCGGCACAGAACGCGATGGATTCGTACGTCTTGCTCTACGGCGCTCTGTGGGTGTTGATCAGCCAGGGGCGCCAGGCGACGGCACCGGGCTTCTACGCGAACACGATCAGCCCTCCGGCGTACACGGTCCCGGGCGAGCCGTGGGTCGCCTTGAGGGTTCGCGCCGACGGGTCGGTGGCGAGCGCCGAGATCGTCTCCAGATCCGGTGCAGGTGTCCGACACGGTGGTACTGCGTTGGGATGAAGAGGCGTGCAGTGACATGCGCTGATCTCGAGGTGACGTGTGACGGTGTGCGCGTCCAGCAGGACCCTCACGCGGTCGTGGTGATGATCCGATCAACGGGTCGAGCGCATCGTGCTCTCGTGTTCCAGCGAGCGCGACAGCTGCTCCTGATACGTTTCGAAGATCACGAACCGCCGTTCGAGAGGCATCGCCTCGTTTTGGTCTTCAGGGAGAAGCTTGCTCGACTGGCGAGGATTGCTCGCCCTCATCGTGCTCGGCCTTCTCTTCGCCCTGCCGGTCTCGTACATGTTCCATACCTCCGCGGCGAGCATGGAGGAGAGCTCGGTTCTCGAGTACCCCGTCCTCGCTCTCCATGGCGAGTTGCCGACGCTCAGCTACCAGTCCGTCTACGGCCCGGCGAACGCGTGGGTCCCTGCGGCGGCGATGTGGCTGTTCGGTGTATCCGTCGACGTCGAACGCGGGGTCGGGCTTCTCTACCGCGCGCTGCTGCTCGGCTCCCTGTACGCGCTCATCCGCCCACGTTGGGGCCGGGCGGCCGGCGTCGTGAGCGCATCGCTGTGCTGGTTCATGCTGGCGTCGTTCGCTCCTCTTGCCTACTCCTGGCTGGGCGGCACCGCGTTCGCGCTCGCCGGCTTGGCCTGCTTGCTCAACGCCGACACGAGCAGCAGATGGAGAACGCACCTGCTCGTGGCAGGTGGATTCCTGACAGCCGTCGGATTGCTGTTTCGTCCGGATCTGATCGTGGCCGTAGTGCTCTCTTCGGTGATCTTCTTCTTGGGCCCCGGCCGTAGGTGCTTGCGGAACTGGATCGTCGGCTTCGGCGTGGGCCTCGTCCCGGCGCTGGTGTTCGTAGCCGCGGCCGGCCCGGTCAACGCTTTTCGCGGTCTGGTCATAGACCCGCTCGAGATGGCCAAAGGCCGTTCGCTTCCGATACCCCCGAACCCCTCTCGGGTGAGTGACTATTTCGGCCGGCTCGACGTCGCTCTCAGCGCCGGCAAGAGATGGCCGGGACTCGCGCCCGCCGCGCAGACCTTCTGGCTCTTCTGGACGACGGTCGCAAGTCTCGTGCTCGCTGTGGCCGGTGGCCTCCGAGCTCGTGTCGCTACACCGCAGCGCGGTCGGCTGCTCGTGATCTCGGCCTTCGCGGTCGGACTCGCGCCCGAGATGCTCCAACGCCTCGACGTGACGCACGTGTTGCTCGTCGGCTCGATCTGGGTGGCGCTCGTGCCCGTGGCGACCTTCGAGCTGCTGAGTGTGGGCGGATCGCCAAAGCGGCCCTTGGTCTTCGTACCCGTGGGGCTCGCAGCCGCAGTGTTCGTCGGCTGCATCGGTTCCTCGTACGTCTCGCAGGCCGATTACCGGGAGCTTCCGCTCCCTGGACACGTACCCGCAACGACATCGGTGACGAACGACGGCCGGACCCTTCCCGTCGGTTCACGGGTCCTGGCGACCCAGCTCCGTGCACTGCTCGCCGTTGTCAACCGCGAGACTCGACCTGGTCAGCGACTGTTCGTCGGACCGTCGGATCTGAGGTTCACGAACTACAACGAGACCTACCTGTACTGGCTCCTTCCGAAGCTGACGCCTGCCACCTACTACCTGGAGATGAACCCCGGCCTTGCCAATCGGCCAGGGTCTCGTCTGGCTGCCGACGTCGCCTCTGCACAGTGGCTGGTCCTGTCTCACAGGTACGCCGGGTGGAACGAACCGAACGGGTCTGTCGTCGCGGGATCGGATGCAGCGAACAAGGTGGTGGCCGAGGACTTTTGCGTGAGAAGCCGCCAGGATCCTTACGAGGTTCTCGAACGTTGCCATGGAGCGGCGTCGCTCAAGTGAAGACGGCGGCCGACCACACCGGAGCTATAGCGACTCGCGGCGGTCGGAACCCGGCGGAGCAGGCGTCTCGGGGCGATCCGAGCCCGGCGGAGCAGGTCACTCGCGTCGTGTGCCACGCCGTCGCGGAGGTGCCGTTCCTGCTCGTCGCGCTCGTCCAGATCGTGCAGGGCTGGCGACCGAGCGGGGACGAGGCGATTATCTCCATCCGCTCATGGGCGGTGTTCACCTCGCACTCGCCCTTGCTCGGCGAGTTCACGACGGTGAGCGGATGCACCCGGCACGTCGCGTTCGACCCGGGCCCCCTGCTCTTCTGGATGCTCGCGCTCCCGGTGCGCATGGACCCGGCTCACGGCGTCCTGTGGGGCGCGGCCGTGTGGTGCGCGGTGGCGATGGCGGTCTGCGTGGAGGCGGCATGGGCGGTGAGGCGCGCGACCGGCGCCATCGCGGTTGCGGGCTTCGCCGTCGTGCTCGCCGCGACCCAGCCGGACGTGCTCGTGAACTCCGACTGGAACCCGCACTTCGGCCTCGTGTGGTTCGCCGCCACTTGCGCCGTCGCGTGGGCTGTAGGCACCGGCCACCTGCGTTGGTGGCCGGTGCTGGTTCTCACGGCCTCGATCGCCGCGCAGTGCCACCTCACGTACACGCTGCCCGCGGTCCTGCTGGCGGTCCTCGCGCCGCTGCCGCACGTTCGGCGATGGCTCGGTGGTACCGACGGCCGGGCGTGGCTGCCCGCGGGGCTCTGCGCCGGTGCGGCCTGTTGGGGGGTGCCGATCGTCCAGCAGCTGACGGGACGGCCCGGCAACGTGAGCGTGCTGCTGCGATGCGTCGGCGGGCATGTGATGGGTGGCCGCTTCGGGCTCCAGACGCTCGCTTCGGCGGTGGTGCCACCCCCGTTGTGGTTCCACGGCCCGCCCGGGAGCGCCCACGCACTCCTGAAGGGTCTGACGGCACATTCGGCCGGAGTCGGGATCGCGGTCCTCATGGCGCTGGCCGTTGTGGCGGTGGGGGCCTGGACCGCCCGGCGGAAGGATCTGGCGGTGCTCGCCGGCGTGGCGCTCCTGGTGGCGGGTTCGACCGCCTGGGAGATCGCTCTCCAGCCGACGAGCAACGCCATGGCGCTGCTGTACGTCGAGACCGTGCTGTGGCCGGTGGGCATGATGATCTGGGGAGTGGCAGCGCTGGCGGTCGTAGAGGTCGTCGCGAGATGGGGGGTCTTGTCTCGCCCGCGGGGCTGGCTCGCGCGAGCGAGCTCGCCCGCGCGCCCGGAGCACGGTCGGCGTCGGATCCCGCGTTGGCGGCCGGGGGCCGCTTTGTTGTGGAGCGCGGCGGGTGCCGTGCTCGTGGGCGGCACCGTCAACGCGGTGATCCTCGCAGGCGGTGCGATGAACCAAGCGGCCCGGGAAGACGGAGGGCGTGGCGCGTTCCACGGGTTCTCGGCCGCAGCTGCGGCGGCAGAGCGACTCGTCCCACGCGGACCGTTGGGGATCTCGGTGTTCGGACGCGATGCCGACACTTCACTGGATCTGCTCTACGGCACGCTGTGGGTGCTGATCAGCCAGGGGCGCCAGGCGACGGCGGCCGGCTTCTTCGCAGAGATGATCCGCCCTCCGGCGTATGCCGTCCCGGGCGAGCCGTGGGTCAGCGTGACCGTTCGCTCGGACGGATCGGTGGCCAGTGCCGTCCTCTCTTCGCGATCCAGCAGGTGACGGTTGTTTCGAGCCGGAGCATCGATAGGGCGTGACCGCCGACGGCTATCGTTGTGGCCCGCTACAAGCCGACCGCCGGCTGTGACCACGACCCGGGCCCTGTCGGACCTCGACCCGCGGTGACCGGGTCCGCGGTGGCGTGCAGCTCGACCGTTGCGGGCGGTACGACCATGTGAGGGGATGGCCCGTGGACCTCATCGAAGAGTGTGATCAGTCGGTCCGGCGCCACCCGTGGGAGCCGGACCGCACCAGGCTCTATCTCCGGCTGCTCACTGACTTCCGCCGGTGTTCGCCGACAGCGACGTCGCGATGACCGACGTTGGTGCCGGCGAGGGTCGGCCCGTCGTGGTCGTGCCCTGCTACAACGAGGCGCTGCGTCTCGACGAGACGTCCTTTATGGAGCTGGCGCGCTCGGGACGTGTGGAGCTGCTGTTCGTCGACGACGGCTCGAACGACGAGACGGCCGAGATGCTGCGACGGCTCACGAAGGAGGCGGACGCGCTCGACGTGCTGAGCCTCCCCGCCAACGTGGGCAAGGCCGAAGCCGTGCGCAGGGGGATGCGGCATGCCATCGACGGCGGGGCGGCGGTCGTCGGCTACTGCGACGCCGACCTGTCCACGCCACCGAGGGAGCTGGTGCGGCTGCTCGACCGCCTGGGGTCCGACGGTCGGCTGGCAGCCGTGTTCGGCTCGAGGGTGGCGCGGCTCGGGAGCCGGATCCAACGCAGCGCGTTCAGACACTACGCGGGCCGCATGTACGCCACCCTGGCGTCCGCGGCGCTGGGCATGACCGTCTACGACACCCAGTGCGGCGCGAAGGTGTTCCGGGTGACTCCCGAGCTCGTCGCCGCGCTGGACACGCCGTTCTCTTCGAGATGGGGGTTCGACGTCGCGCTCTGTCACCGGCTCCGGTCGGGCACCGAGACCTGTGCCGGTCTGCCTGACGAAGCCTTTCTCGAGGAGCCGCTCGAGCTGTGGCACGACGTGTCGGGCTCGAAGTTGAACGTCGCCGGGACGCTTCGCGCAGTCGCCGACGTGCTCGGCCTCGGTCTGGCGCGTCTTGCTCGAAAGGTCCGCGATCGGTTCTCAGGGTATCGGGCTCGCTCCGAGTCGTAGTTGCTTCGCCCGATGGTCTCGCGTCAGCACGACCCACGCTCCGACCGCGACTAGATAGGCCGCAAGACCCATCAAGAGCACGAAGTCGAACCCGAAGCTCATCGAGAGGATCGTTGCCAGCACCGAACCGACTACGGACGCAAACCCGTTGACAGCCCAGCCCCACGCCACGTATTCACGCGGGAAGTCCCCGAGCTTCGCTATCTCACCGAGTCCGATCGGCATGAACATGCCGAGGCACATTCCGAGCGGTGCCAGTACTGCGAAGGCGATGATGACGCGCGCCGCGAGCGGTATGTCGAGCAGTGCGTTCGTCAACGGTGTCAGCCCCAGAAGGTAGAAGAGACACAGTGCCGCGACGGCGCTAAGGAGCCTGGGGATCGCTCTTCGGCGGTTCACCACCACCTGGCTCAGCAGGGCACCGAGCCCGGTGAAGACGAGCAGCGACATCAGGGTGACCGTCAGCGCGTACGTGGGATAACCGAGGAAGAGGTTGAGCTCTTGCATGAGCGTGATCTCGAAGAAGATGAATCCGAACCCGAGTCCGGCGAAGAAGAGAGCCGACGGGCCCTTGTGGGGGAGCCTGACCCATGTGCTGCGAATTGCGAAGAAGGGCAGGAAGAGGAAGATCACCGCCACCACCATGGAGATGGCCAACAGCAGCAGCAACACCCGCTCGCCGACCGCGTTCTCACGATCCAGGCTGTTGAGCGAGTGGGACACGTTGCTGATCACGGTCCCGAACCTCGCAAAGTGCCAGAAGTAGGGATCGTTGTCGGTCGTCGGCGTCACGTTGTACGGGAACGAACCGTAGAAGGAGTTCAACTGCGAGTCCGAATCCCGCACGACCGTGTTGACCGGGTTCGGCGTCACGGCCTGGCCGGGTGAGTAGAGAACCACCGTTTGCGGGACGGCCGCGACCGCCGTGAGAAAGCGGTGGACCTCGGCCGGAGTAAAGGCGCTGCGCTTCACCAAGATCGTCGAGAGCGGTATCGTGCCGAGGAAGTGAGTCTGGGTCATCGCCACGAGGATGTGGTCCTTGGGGTCCTGCACGCCGATCTCGCGTAACGCTTGTCTGGCAGTGGCTACGAAACGCGTCGTTCGCAAGTCGTGAGTGTCGGCCACCTCGCCGAACTGAGCGACGAAGATCCCGTTCTGGGCGAGGTGCTGGAGGTTGGAAACCAAGCCGTTGGTCGTGTAGAGGTAGCTCTCCGACAGGATGTACGCGCTCGACAGAGCGCCGTTGGTCGCGGCGTAACTGTCTGGTGCCGGGTACCAGATGAGGCCGAAGCGAGCGTGACTCCGAGCCATGAAGGATCGGCCGTCACCGGTTATGTACGACACGGCGGGGTTTTGGGCGAGATGGCCGTCGAAGTTGGCGAACCGGGTGGTGACCAGATTGACCGTCACGGGGTTCAGCTCGACCGCGTCTATGTGTCGAGCCCCGTAGTAGAGCGACGTCAATACTTCATGGCCCCCGGCAGCACCGATCACCGCTTCGTGCTGTGGCGACGACCCGAGCAGGACGAAAGGGATCGAGCGAGGGTCTTGGGGGAAGTCGTAGACCGAGAGAGAGGACTTCCGACCGTCCCAGTGGTAGATGGCGGCGCCGAGGATGCCGTCGTGGAAGAGGTTCATCGCCTCGGCACGCATCTCTCCCGGCTGGTAGGAGCCGAACGCTTGTTGCTCTCTCACGTCGACTCGGAAGATCGGTCCCCAGGCCGAGTAGACGACGGGCTTCGCGCCCGGGACCGCCTTGCTCGTGTCGATGCGTTGGCTCGGCAGGATGTCGGGCGCGATGGCGGCTAGCAGCGTGAACGCCAACACAATGCACCCGAGCGCGACCAGTGGCGGGCGCAGGCGCAGGGCGACCCAGACGGCGCCCGCCGCCATGGCCACGGCCGCGATCATGACTGTCGCCGGTACGCCGACAGAGCTGATGACATAGATGACGACGGCGCAGGCGATGCCCGCACCCGTCAGGTCCGCAAAGTAGAGCCCACCGACCGCTTTGGGGCGACGCCCGAAGAGAGTGGCGATGATGACCCCGGGTGCGACGAAAGAGGTGAAGATACACACACAGAGGACCAACAGCATGACGAGGCTCTTGAACGAAGCAAAGGTTCCGTAGCGCCACACCGCCAGGGTGTCGATGCGGACATACGCGACGATCACATAGGCGACGATGGTGCTCGTCGCGCCGAACGCGAAGCTCCAGAAGATGACAGTGTTCGTGGCTGCGCGTCGAAGGCGCTTTGACACGGCGACGAGCACACCCCCCGTGCCTATTCCGAGCAGTGCGAGCCCGATGACGAGGTAGACGTAGTAGTAGAAGAGCTTGTAGGAGATAAGTCTGGTGTAGCTGATCTCGATGAGAAGGGAGGCGAAGCTCACCAAGAGGATCTCTGCGTGATTGCTCCATCGCCAGTGACGTTTGACCGTGGGTGCTGTGCTCGGAGCGGAGGACTGCACGGCTTCCAGGATGCTCACTCGAGGTGTTCTAGCATGTGCAGTCGCAGGCGGTCGTGCGAGCATCGAATACAAACGGCTTCGAGCGGCGTTCGTAGTTTTCGTCGCCATGTAATCGCGCCGCAACTGCACAGGAGCGGCATCGTTGTCGCGAGTACGCTCGTGATCGAGAGGATGTCGATGCCGGTCGGACGGAGGAGTCGGACGGGAGACGCGGTCGAGTAGAGGGGGCTGTGGCCGTGCGTGATTGCATGGCCCGGGCTCTGCGATTGCCGCAGGACGACGGACGCATCCTCGCAGCGAGATCACGCCAACATGGCAGGCCAAGGCCTAGGAGGGTGGTTCGCCCGGGGGTCGGCGCTAACTTTGTCGGGGTGCGGGGGCACTGCCAGCTGTGACCGTCGACGTGGACGGGGAGCAGCGCCAGGTATCGGCCGAGGTCACGGCGCAGGACGCGCCGGTGGCACTCGCCGTTCGGACGCGTCCCGAGATCGAGGGTGCGCAGGGCGCTGAGCTCGCGGAGGCGTTGCAGCGGGTTCCTCAGGACGCGCTGGACGGCGCGACCGGCTCGGCGGGTCGTTCGAGGGGTCCGGACGTTCGTGAACGGCGCGCAGGGATGCTATCGGGGCTTCGCGACGCCGGTCCTCTGGCCGTGGCCGGGTTCGCTGCCAACGGCGCCAACGTGGTGGTCACCGTACTGGTCGCGCGCCTGCTCACGACTCGTGGTTACGGCGCGCTGGCACAGTTGACAAGCCTCTTTCTCATCGTCTCCATGCCGGGTACCGCTGTGGTCGTAGGCGTGGTCCGACGCGTCACGGCACTGGCTGTCACGGGAAGAAGCGCCTTGGTGCGCAACTGGGCGCGCCGTGCGCACGCGCAAGCCATCGTGGTGGTGGGCGTACTGGCTGTCGTCGCTTTGGCGGCGAGAGGACCGCTCGCGCGCGAGCTTTCCATTCCGGTCCCGTTGGGGGTGTTCGCCATCATCGTGGCAGGAGCGGTCTGGGTCCTGCTTTCCCTGGATCGAGGGCTTCTCCAGGCCCGGCGGGGTTACAAGCCGCTGTCGGTCAACCTTCTCGTCGAGGGGGGAACACGCACGGTGGCCGTCCTGTGCTTCGTGGGCATTGGCATGGGTGTCGCCGGTGTCGCTTGGGGATTCCTGTTCGCCGAGCTGGTGACCGCTGTTCACGCGCGGCTTGCCGCGGACCGTTCCTGGGCTCACGTCGTGGCAAGACACGACCGACTGAGCACGGCATCGGTGAGCGCCAGCGCATCGGTGAGCCGCAGCGCATCGGTGAGCCGCAGCGCATCGGTGAGCCGCAGCGCATCGGTGTCAGCTGTCGAAGACGCCGGCACGATCCGTCGTGGACAACGCCACCGTCTCTTCCTCGACGTCGCCAGCGCGCTCGTGGCGATGGCGCTGCTGGCGTACCTGCAGAACGTCGACGTGATCATCCTCGGCCGGGAGGCGCCACACGCGACCGGGCCTTATGCTGCGATCTCAGTAGCCAGCAAGGCGCTGGTGTTCGCGGCGATCGCGCTCGGTGCGTACCTCCTTCCGGAAGCCGCGATCGAGTGGCACCAGGGCAGTCACGCGCTGCGTCAGCTGGGGGTCACGTTGCTCGTACTGGCGATACCGAGCGCGACCCTGTTGTTCGCGGCTGTCGTCTTCCCGCGGTGGCTGTTGTCGTTCGTGTTCTCGGCGCGTTATTCGGGGGCCCATTCAGCGTTCTGGCTGCTCGTGCTCGCCATGGTCTTCTTGAGCGCCACGGTCGTGCTCACGACGTATCTGTTGGCGGCGGGCCAGCGATGGATCGGAGTCTTGCTGCTGATCGGGGCGGTCGTGGCGACGCTCGCTCTGTCGGCCGCGCACGGTTCCGCGCGTCCCACCGCAGTGAGCGACCTGGTGGTGCAGGCGGGGCTGTGCTTGGCCACGATCGGGGTGTTCGCTCGTGTGCACGTTCGGCGCGCGGTGACCGACGTCGCGAAGAGCCTGGCAGCGTGAGCTCCGTCGGTGTCGTGAGCGCCGGGCAGCCCGAACGCGACGATAGAAGTGCCAAGGTGGTCGTAGAGCGTGCTTCGGGCAGCGGCAAGGCGGGCGACGCAGGGCAGGGCGCGAGCTGCGACGAGCTCGCTCAGCTCGCTTTCGGCATGGGCGTGAGTCGGATCGAGATCGTCGCGTGGCGCGACCTCGACGACCCGGAGGCCGGAGGGTCCGAACTGCATTCGCACAGGATCGCGTCGCGCTGGGCGGCCGCGGGCCTCGACGTCGCCTTTCGTACGTCGGCGGTGGCGGGTCAACCGGCGGGCGTGGAGCGATCGGGGTACCACGCGATACGGCGCAACGGTCGCTACGGCGTGTTCCCGGCTGTCGCCTTGGATGGCATACGGTCGGTCGACAAGGCGGACGCCTTGGTCGAGGTGTGGAACGGGATGCCGTTCTTCTCGCCGTTGTGGTTCCACGGGCCGAGGATCGTCTTCCTCCACCACGTGCACGCCGAGATGTGGAGGATGGTCCTCCCTGCGTCGTTGGCCGCCCTGGGCCGCAGCATCGAGTCCAAGGTCGCGCCCGTGTTGTACCGCCGCAGCCGGATCGTCACCCTGTCGGACTCGTCGCGTGAGGAGATCATCTCCATGCTGCGGATCCCCGCGCACCGGGTGAGCGTCGTCCCCCCGGGCGTCGACCCCCGCTTCACGCCGGGGGGCGAGCGCTCGCGGGTTCCACTCGTTGTGGCGGTCGGTCGACTGGTACCGGTGAAACGCTTCGACCTCCTGATCGAGTCGCTCGCGCGCGTTCGGCGATCGTTCCCTGACCTGGAGGCGGTGATCATCGGGGAGGGGTACGAGCGCGAACACCTGGAGGCGACGCGTCTGCGGGTCGGGGCCGAGAAGTGGCTGCAGTTGCCGGGTCGCGTCAGTGAGGAGGACCTGAGAACGTGGTACCGCCGCGCCTGGGTCGTCGGGGCCACCTCCTTGCGCGAGGGCTGGGGCATGACGCTGACCGAGGCGGCCGCCTGCGCGACGCCCGGCGTGGCGACGAGGATCGCGGGTCACCGTGACGCCGTGATCGACGGGACGACGGGCCTGTTGGCCGAGGGCGTGGAGGGCCTGGCCGGTGCGTTCGAGCGCGTTCTGGGCGACGAGTTGCTGCGCAGTCGTCTCGGGCGCGCAGCTGAGGAGCACGCGCGGTCGCTCACATGGGACGCGACCGCCACTTCGACGTTGCGTGCCTTGTTGGGCGAGGTCGCTGCCCGCGTTTGAGCAGGGTTCAGACTCGGGACCGGATTCTGGTGAAAACACTCGTGTCGGCTATTTCGCGGCTCACGGTAAGTAGTCGGTCGTGTCCGGGACGAGCTCGCGCAGGACGGCGGCCATAGCGGCATCGGCTTGATGGCTGGCGATGCGGTTGAGGAACTCGGCACGTGGCATCCACCGCGGCCTGGGACCAACTGGCCTGATCACCGCCACCGGGCGGCCGTCGACGGTGATGACGAGATCCTCGCCCGCCTCGACCCGTCGCAGGAGCCCACGGGTGTCGTTGTGCAAGTCTCGGGATGCGATCTCGGCCATCACACACGTGTAGCACATATGCGACAGATGGCAGGGGGCTAGCTCGCGCTCGAGTCGAGCGGATCCGAGAGCTCCTCGGGCGAGGGATCCTCTCTTTGTCGGGTCACCGTGGACACCACGGCGTGCGCTCCGAGCGCGACGACGGCCATCCAGACGAGCACGCCCGCCCAGTCGTAGGTGGAGGGCCAGTTCGAGCTCTCGGGGATCGCGTGCAGGGCTTGTCCTATGACGACGCCCGTTCCGGCCGCGATCAGCAACCCGACCGCGGCCAGGCCGGGGAGCGGCCGAAGCCGTCGAAGCGCGAGCGCGCCCGCCGTGGCCACCGCTGCGGCGGCGCCGACCGCCGGGGAGGTGATCGCGGCGGCCACGAACCCCGTGAGGATCGACACGAGGGCTATGACCGGGGCGCTCGGGCGTCCCGAGGAAGTCCTGAAAGGCGAAGACAGAAGCGGCGTGTGCTCGTTTTCACCGGAGCTTCGAAGCACACGGCGCCGGGCGCGCCGGCCCAGCAGGCGCTCCGGCAGCAGCGCCAACGCGATGCAAAGGATGATGGCTGCCGCCGAGACGGCCAGTGCCGCCCGTACCTCTCGTTGGGGAGTCCATGTGAGCGAGACGGTGAAGCTGCCACTCTTGGTCGCCCCGAGCGTGCGGATGTCGGCGGTGGTGATCTGCCAGCCGTTCGCGAACCCGTCGACGAGCTGTGGCGAGCCGAGGTCGAGGCTGCCGGCATCGGCGCCGGTGCGAGCGCCGGTGACCGCGCCGCTGCTCGAGCCGGCGAGGGGACCGGCGCGGCTCGCAGGGAATGCGACGGCCTTCCAGCCCGAGCTCTCGCTCTGGCCGAGCACGAGCTCGAACGGCGAGGTGGCTCCGGTGACCTCGAGCTGCTCGCTGGTGGACGTCTGTCGGCTCACGGTGACGGTGGGCGCAGGGCCGGGTTGGGTGGCGGGCAGCGAGTCGAACGGAGCGGTCGCTGCGGGCCCGCCTCCTGCGGCCGAGTCGAGCGTCAGCTGGTCGACGTTCCACCCCGTTGAGGGCGTGTGCCCGAGGGCGGTTTCGACGACGTGCTTGCCCGGGCCGAGGGTGATGCCCGACGCGTCAGTACCGCACGGCACGATGGAGAGCTCTCCGTTGTCGAGCGCCGTGCTCGTCGACCCCACGACCCTCACGCTGACCGGCTTGCCGTCGATCGAGATGAGGTTGGACTGGCAGTTGCCCGGGAGCTCCGCCGGGACCGGCGCGACCTGAACGCCCGGGATCCCGACCTCCGCGATTGCGAGCGGCAGGGCTATGGGGGAGGGTGAGTAGTAGTTGGTCGATCTCTCGAGGCGCACGCCTGTGACCGTCACGCGGATGTGGCGTCCCGATATGGCCGGGAAGCTGACGGGTACCGAGACGGTCCCTCCTGGGGTGCTGCGGTCCGTGATCGACGGCAGGTGCACCGACCGGGTGCCGTTCTCGGTGCTGATCTCGAGCGAGGTGGGGACCGAGTGGCGACCGTCGGCGACCACCTGCAGGGCGAGGTGGTCGAAGGTGATCGGTTGGGGCACGTCGTACTCGAGCCATTCCCCCTTCTGGTAGGCCTGCCCGAAGCCCGGTTGCCAGGCGGTCGAAGGGTCCCCGTCCGCCGCGGCCGACGCGCCGGCTCTGAGGTCGCCGGGCAGGCGTCCTTCGGAGCTCGCGACCACTCCGCTCCCGTCGGAACCCGGGCGCCCCACCAGCCGGTCGACCTCGCTGTCGGAGACGAGCGCGGAGAGGCTGGCGCTGCCGGACAAGGTGAAGGTGCGCGCCGTGGGGAGCGTCAGCTCGCGTGAGATCGTGGTCTCTGGATCCGTGCGCGTCGGGTACGGAGCCACGCGCTCGCGCGACATGGAGATCGTGAGGCGATTGTTGATCGACGAGGCCCCGGCCGCGTCGAGCAGGTCGTCGGGCATCTGGACGACTTCCAGCACCTGTTGGCCCGGGACCTCGACCTCTGCGAAGCCCACCGCGCTGGCCGAGGGGATAGGCATGTGGTCGTCGCTCGTGGCGTCGATGGTGATCCGAAGGGAGTGGAACGTGCGACGCGGGAAGGAGACGACCTGGCCGTTCGCCGTGCGGGACGAGGCGCCCAGGCTGACTTCGAGGGATTGGTTGCCGTCGAAGGTGAGCGTGGCGCGGGTGATCCACCGGCGCCTGTCACCGGTCTGGGGTTGCACGAGAGTGACGTTGTCGGTGGTGACCGGGTTCGAGAAGCGCACTTGCCACCACTGCCCGGCGGGGTCGGGCACGAAGGTGCCCGTGTTCCAGCTCGTGTCCAGGTTTCCGTCGACGGCGTTGTAGGCGCGGTCCTCGGGCGTGTACGACACGGCGTTGCCGTAGGAGGACGCGGTGACGTCCACTGCGCCCACGTAGTAGGCGACGCTCTTGGAGTTTGCCGGGGCGCCCGCGAAGAGGTCGATGGGACTGTCGCTCGGATCGGTCTTGGCGGGGTTCTGCGACGGGGTCTCGGTCTCGCCGTAGTTGGCGGACAACGTGTCCCAGCGAAAAGCCTGCTTTCTGTTCGTGTCGGTCACGACCAGGGCCGCGCCGTCGGCCAGGAGCTTCTTCAGCTGCTTTGGCTTTGTGTCGAGGGTTCCCGAGTAGTAGACGGCGCTGTTCGTGTCGAGCATCCCGAGGCCGGCGAGGTTCTCGAGGCCGGTCGCGTCCCCTGCGACCACCAGGGCCCCCGAGTCGGACTCGCCACGGGTGACGGCGCGAGGAGCCTCCACCGTGTAGTCGACCAGTGGTGCCGGCCACGGGAGAGCTGTGAGGTTGGAGAGGTCCTGCTCGTTGAGCGTCGAGTAGCTCGAGACGTTCGGCCTGGGTGCTCCGAAGGCCACCGGGTCGGACAACCCCTTCGGTGTCTGGCTCAGCTGTTGGGCGAGAAGCTGGGGTTGGGGGACCCCGTAGTGCTCGTAGCGCTGGTCGTACTCGACGAGAACGTCGCCCGCGCTGAGCAACCGGGCCATCGGGGCGAGCGAGCCCCATTGCTCGGTGCCGGACTGGATCGGGTCGTCCATCGCGAAGAGCGTGTCCGCGGTCGCTATGGAGCCCATCACCTGTTGCTCACGGGTGACGAAGGGCCGGTCCAAGGACGCCGGCTGGGGGGTGTCCACGGTGTCGCCCCACCGGTAGGAGGCGAAGTCGTTTCCCGGTATCGCGAGCACGCGGGTGTTGCGGTGGCTCGCGTTCAGATGGGCGATCGCCGCGGTCTCGTAACCGGGGAGCTTGGCGGGCTGAGTGAAGAAGCTCACGACCTCGGCGTTGCCGTTGAAGATCGCGGGGTTGTCGGCCAGCACCACCGCGGCGGTGACCAGAGCTGCGGCGAGTCCCATGTTGGGGAAGCGAACGTGAACCGCCGAGACCCCGGCGCCGAGAAGCATCGCGACTGCGAGGACCACGAGGGGTGTGGCCCTGTCGGTGGAGCGAAGCGCAAGGCCCGCGGTCGTGTGCGACATGAACTGCTTCAGCAAGTCTCCAACGGGAGTGGGGCTCGAGTAGGGGTGCGCCCCGACCGACAGCACCATTCCGACCACGACGAGGCCCACGAAGTACGCGCGGTAGCGCCACCGCGCGACCACAGCCGATACGAACGCGCCGAACGGCACGACGTACGAGACGGCCAAGAGCCACAGTTGCTGGGTGTAGAGCACGGCGGACCGTGTCCAGGGGCCGAGCCTGTCCGCCCCGTAGAAGTACCAGTACCCGAGGCCGCGGATGACCTCAGAGGCGCTGGAGGTCTCGCTCGTGGCGGGCAGCGTCTCTGTGTAGCGCAGGACGTCCACCCCGTACCCGGCTTCGACCAGCAGCCCCGCTATCCACCAGAGGCAGCACAGCAGGGTCAGCACCGCTATCTTCAACGCCGCGATCCCCGCGGCGGCCCAGGTGCCTTCGCGCTCGACCGCCACGGCGAACACGAGCCAGAGCACCGGGGCCACGCCCACGTAGATGATCGAGCTCGCGTTGATGCCGCTGGTGAGCGCGACCACGAGGGCGAACAGTGCCGGGTACCTCCAACCGCCTCGGCGAAGTGCACGTGCGGTGAACGCGACCATGAACGGAAGCCCTGCCCACGGCAGCAGGATGACCGATATGCGGCCGGCGTATTGGAGGAAGTACGGCGACAGCATGAAGGCGAGCGCGGCGACGGTCCGTCCCGGGGCGCGCAGGTCCAGGGTCCGGCACAGCAAGAGGACGCCCGCACCGGCCGCGAACAGGATCGACCCAAGCCATATGCGCTGGGCCACCCACACGGGTACGCCTATGGCCGAGAAGAACCAGTAGAAAGGTCCCATCGGCAGGAGGTAGCCGATGTACTCGTGTGTGACGGTACCGAGCGCGACCGAGGGGTCCCACATGGTGGCGACCTGGTGGAGGAAACGGCCCGGGTCGAGGTACAGGTAGGTCTTGGTGTCGGACGTCTCCACGTCTCGGTTGACGACGAGCAGCGGTACGTATGCGATGACCGCCAGGAGCACGTGCTCGACGACGTCGAAGCGTCCAAAGCGTCCGCCGCTCATGGCCGCGACGAGACGATTCTGCCGGGGACCGGTCGAAGGGTTGTTCAGGGGGCTGGTTGGCGGGGTCTCGACGGGTGTCTGGGCAGTCTCGGTCATAGTGCAGCACGTTCCGGTCGGCGCAACGAGCCCGCCGGCGGGGTGCCAGGAGGATCGTGAACGCTGTCCGGTGAGCAGCTCGGCACCCCGCGCCGCCACGGTAGTGTAAGGGCCGCTTCACCTGGTAGTGGGGCACTTCGACCGACCCACTACCCTTCACCTGGTGGCAGCTGCTGTCGCTGCCTCTAGACCACCGGACGCGAGCGGGAAGCGGCGTGCAGACGATCTCTTCGGGCTCTTCGAGGTCTGCGAGCAGGCTGACCGGTGAGCGTCCGCGCCAGGGTGTCACCCCGGACTCGTTGCTGGCTCTCCACGAGGCCGGCTACCGGGCGGTCTTGGAGCGCCTCGGCCCGGGCGTGGTTCTCGATGTGGGGTGCGGGGAGGGTTTCGAGTCGGCGAGGCTGATGGGCCGGGGCCGGCGCGTAATCGGGATCGACTACAGCGAAGAGGCGACGCGGGCGGCCTGCGCGCGCTTCGGCCGCGAGGACTTGCGGGTCGCATGCATGGACGCCATGACCCTCGGCCTCGGCGACGACACCTTCGACTGGGCATGCTCGTCGCACGTGATAGAGCACTTCACCGAGCCCGAGCGCCATGTTGCCGAGATCTCCAGGGTGCTCACCACGGACGGGAAGGCGTTCTTCTTGACCCCGAACGAGCCGGCCGACTTCGAGAACCCCTTCCATGTGCACTTGTTCGGTCGCAAGGGGCTTTGCAGCATTCTGGAGCTGTATTTCGAGGACGTGTGGGTCGGCGGCCTTGATGCGGTCGCACGCGTGAAGGAGGATCTCGCTGCACGCCGGGCCAAGGCCGCCAGGCTGCTCGCACTGGACGTCTTCGACGTCCGCCACCGGATCCCGCACCGCTGGTACGTCGCCGCGTACACGCGCCTGTTGCCCATGGCGTACCGGGTCCTCGCTCGCAGGGACGCCCGAGGCATGACCGGGATCGTGGGCGAGGACTTCTTCGTCACCGAGGCCGTCGATGACACGACGCTGGTGCTGTTCGCGGTGGCCGGTCGGCCGCGCCGCGAAGGCTCGCCGGGGTTCCCCGGAAGGTGTTGAGGACATGCTCGGCGTGGCGTTGACGGGTGGTATCGGCTCGGGCAAGTCGGCCGTCGCGGGCCTCATGGTCGACCGCGGTGCGGTTCTGATCGACGCCGACAGCATCGCGCGCGAGGTGGTGGAGCCGGAGGGACCCGCCTACCAGCCGTTGATCGAGCGGTTCGGGAGCCGGATCCTGGCGCCGGACGCGACGCTCGACCGCAAGGCTCTTGCAGCGCTCGTATTCGCGGACGCGAAGAAGGTCGCCGCCCTGAACCGGATCACTCATCCGGCCGTCGCTGCCGTCATGATCGAGCGATGCCGCGCACATCAGGGCACCGACCGCGTGGTGCTGATGGACATCCCGCTCTTCTATCCGCTGCACCGGGAGATTCTTTCCATCGACGTGGTCGTGGTGGTCGATTGCCCGGTTGAGTTGGCCGTCGAGCGTCTCGTCGAGCAGCGGGGTTTCGACCGCGCCGACGCGCAGGCCCGTGTGTCGGCCCAAGTGGGACGTGCCGAGCGAATTGCCGGTGCCGACATCGTGATCGACAACTCGGCGGACCGCGAGGCGCTGGCGTCTCAGGTCGAGAAGGTGTGGGCCCAGCTGGTGGACCTCGAGCACGCCAAGAGCAACAGAGGCGACAGAGGCAGGTAGAGCGCACGAGCTGCCCTGTGTAGGTGCGCTCAGCGACGCTGTCTCCACGCCGGAGCCCTGTGGCGCGCCACGGTTCGTCGTCCGCGCGAGCGGTACTGGCTTCGCGTGGCCGCGAGTACCTTCTCCTCGTGCCGGGTTCGGCGACGCTGGAGGGCGTCGGGTGCCCACTCCGGGAGGAAGAAGGCTCCGGCGGCGACGAGGATGGCGACCGCCCAGAGGACGACCGATGCGACGAGCGGTGTCGGCGTGTGAATCATCGAGAAGTTCGGCTCGGCTCGCTGGAGGAGCGCGTGCTCTGCCGTTGTGACCGAGACGGCGTCCTTCGTCGAGCGCGTCGTTCCGAGAGACCTCATGATCTCGACTACGACGGCCCTGCCCGTCCGGAACACTACGGTGTAGGCGTAGCCGGCGGTCGCCTTGGTGCTCGAGTTGGACACCGCGTAGGACTCGGCGCGTGCTTGGGGCACAGAGGGGACGGAGAAGGCTTCCCGCCCAGAAAGCGTCGCCCCGGATACTTTGAGGTTGGTGACGTACACGTTCACGTTGCCGATGAAAGCTGTTCGCGCCAGTGTCGCGTCCGGGAGCAGCTCGAGGACCATCCCGAGTCCGACACTGGGCTTCTTGGCAGCGCCCCACGCGAGCTCGTAGACCCCGGTGTGGTCAGGGTCGGTCTTCGCGGCCTGCTTGAGCACGCGCACAGAGATCGTCGAGGGGCTGGCCGAGCGTGCCACGCTAGGGGTCGCAGGCAGGCCGTGAACCGATACGCGGTGGACCATCAGGTTGCGAAGCAGCTGGCGCTCGACGTGGGGCGTCCTGACGAAGAGCAGGTAGCCGGCCACGGCGAGGACCACCACGACCGCCACCCGGGCCAGGCGCAGCTCCCTCGTGTGCACCGAAGCACAGTAGCGGTGTGAGTGCAGCCGGGCACAATGGCGAGAGCCTCTGGGTGTTCGAAGCGTTCGCGGATCGCTCGCTAGTGCCGTCACACCGCGACGGTACGATCTGCGCGTGCCCGATCTACAGGTCGTCTCCCCGCTGCGCCCTGCGGGGGACCAGCCGCGCGCGATCGCCACTCTCGCGAAGGGGGTGGCCCGGGGTGACCGCTACCAGACCCTCTTGGGGGTCACGGGGAGCGGGAAGACCGCGACGGTGGCGTGGATGATCGAGGCCGCCCGGCGTCCCACGCTCGTCATCGAGCCGAACAAGTCGCTCGCGGCGCAGCTGGCCTCGGAGCTGCGCGACCTTTTCCCGGGAAACCGCGTGGAGTTCTTCGTCTCCTACTACGACTACTACCAGCCCGAGGCGTACCTTCCGACCTCCGACACCTACATCGAGAAGGACTCCTCGATCAACGACGAGATCGACCGGTTGCGTCACGCCACGACATCGAGCCTCCTGCTGCGAAGGGACGTGATCGTGGTCGCCTCGGTCTCGTGCATCTACGGCCTCGGCTCACCCGAGGAGTACTCGAGCCGCATCCTCGTGCTGCACCCCGGGGACACCGTCGATCAACGAGGTCTCCTGAGAAGGCTGGTGGACCTGCATTACGAGCGGAACGACACGGTCCTTTCACGCGGGAGGTTCCGCGTCCGCGGCGACACGGTGGAGCTGCACCCCGCGTACGAGCAGATGGCCGTGCGCGTCGAGCTGTTCGGCGACGAGGTGGAGCGCATCCGTTGGTTCGACGCGCTGAGCGGTGATGCGGGAGAGGAGCTCGAGGAGCTGATCGTGTTCGCGGCGACCCACTACGTGGCCGGTGAGGACACGATGCGCAGGGCGATCGCGGCGATCGAGGTGGAGCTGCGCGAGCGACTGGCAGAGCTGACCGGCGCCGGCAAGCTGCTCGAGGCCCAGCGCCTTCGCATGCGCACCGAGCACGACCTGGAGATGCTGACAGAGGTCGGCGTCGTGAACGGTATCGAGAACTACAGCCGCCACCTCGACGGACGCGCCGCGGGCGAGCCTCCGCACACCTTGCTGGACTTCTTCCCGAAGGACTTCTTGACCGTGATCGACGAGAGCCACGTGACGGTCCCACAGGTCCACGGGCAGTTCGAGGGGGACCGCTCCCGAAAGCTGACCCTGGTCGAGCACGGGTTCCGCCTCCCCTCGGCCTTGGACAACCGGCCGCTCACCTTCGAGGAGTTCACCGACCGGGTCGGCCAGGTCGTGTTCATGTCGGCCACGCCGAGCGCCTACGAGCTCGGCGTGTCGACCCAGGTCGCGCAGCAGGTCATCAGGCCCACCGGGCTGGTCGACCCGGAGGTGCTGCTCCGCCCGACCACCGGCCAGATCGACGACCTGCTCGAGCGGGTGCGCGAGACGGCCGAGCACGGGGGCAGGGTGCTCGTCACCACGCTCACGAAGAAGATGGCCGAGGACCTGACCGACTACCTGCTGGAGCTGGGGGTGCGGGTGCGGTACCTGCACTCGGACATCGACACGATCACTCGCATCGAGCTGCTTCGCGACCTTCGGCTGGGCGAGTTCGACGTCCTGGTGGGGATCAACCTTCTTCGCGAGGGGCTCGACCTCCCCGAGGTGCAGCTGGTGGCGATCCTCGACGCGGACAAGGCGGGCTTCTTGCGCTCGGCCTCCGCCCTGATCCAGACGATGGGTCGGGCGGCGCGCAACGTGGACGGCCGGGTCGTGCTCTATGCAGACACGATCACCGACGCGATGCGCGAGGCGATATCCGAGACGCAGCGCCGCCGGGCTCTGCAGCAGGCGTACAACGCGGAGCACGGGATCGACCCGACCACGATTCGCAAGGCCGTGACCGACATCCTCCAGCGCCTCCGTCCTGCCGCGGATCTCGCCGGCACTGCTCGCGCAGGCACCGGGGCCGAACGGCGCTGGGGAGCGGCGCGCAGAACGGGACGTGGGGCAGGCCGGGGAGCAGCAGGTCGAGGGCGTGAGCAGGGCCGGAGAAGCGCTGGTGGCCCGGGAGGTGGGTACGGCAGCAGCCGGCACGGCCCTCGCGCGGCCGACGTGGACGTGGTGATCTCGGACCTGACGGGAGCTCCGCCTGCCGAGCTGGCCGGCCTGGTGAGGCGTCTCGAGTCCGAGATGCGAAAGGCGGCCTCGGAGCTACGTTACGAGGAGGCCGCCTTGTTGCGAGACGAGATAGCAGACCTCCGTCTCGCGCTGGCGGAGGACCCGGCGGGCTCCACGCTCGAGACGCCGGCAGTTTGAGCCGGGAACGGGGAGCCGGGAGTGCGTATCCCGCCTCGAAGAAGGCCACCGGTATCCTCGCTTTGGTGAGCTCTCTGGGCCTTGGTGACTTCTTCGGTCCCCCGACGGCCGGGGCCGGCGATCCTCCGGCGAGGCGTGATGGCTGATCGGCTGGTGATCCGAGGCGCGCGCGAGCACAACCTGCGCGACGTGTCGCTGGAGCTCCCGCGCGACCAGCTGATCGTGTTCACCGGGCTGTCGGGGTCGGGCAAGTCCTCTCTCGCCTTCGACACGATCTATGCCGAGGGTCAGCGCCGCTATGTGGAGTCCCTGTCGTCCTACGCGCGCCAGTTCCTCGGGCAGATGGAAAAACCGGACGTCGATTTCATAGAGGGCCTCTCGCCGGCGATCTCGATCGACCAGAAGTCGGCGAGCCGCAACCCGCGCTCCACCGTGGGCACGGTGACCGAGATCTACGACTATCTGCGGCTTCTGTACGCCCGGGTCGGGCTCCCGCACTGCCCGGCGTGCGGGCGTCCCCTCGTGCGCCAGACCCCCCAACAGATCGTGGACCGGGTTCTCGACCTCGAAGAAGGGACGCGTTTCAGCGTCCTGGCCCCCCTCGTGCGTGGGCGCAAGGGGGAGTACGAGGCCCTCCTCGAGGACCTCGCGAAGCAGGGCTTCGCGCGCGTCCGGGTGGACGGGGAGCCGGTCGAGCTCTCCGAACGAGGCGCGCTCAACCTGGCGCGCTACGAGCAGCACACGATCGAGGTCGTGGTGGACCGGCTCGTGCGCCGTGACACGATCCGCCAGCGCCTGACCGAGTCCATGGAGACCGCGCTGCGGCTGGCCGGCGGGATCGCCGAGGTGGCGCTCGTCCAGCCCGACGGGACGGAGGAGCTCATCACCTTCTCCGAGCACCTGGCGTGCACGTTCGACAACCTCTCCTTCGAGGAGCCCGAGCCGCGCAACTTCTCGTTCAACTCTCCGTACGGCGCGTGCGAGGACTGTGACGGGCTGGGCACCCGGTTCGAGGTCGACCCCGAGCTGGTCGTGCCCGACTCCTCGAAGAGCATCGCGGACGGGGCGCTGGCGCCCTGGGCGAGCGGGCGCAGCCGCTGGTTCGACCGCATGCTCGAGTCCCTCGCCGAGGCCCAGGGCTTCTCGGTGGAGGTGCCCTGGGCGAAGCTGCGCAAGTCCGACAAGAAGGTCGTGCTCTACGGCGCTGGGGAGCGACGGGTGCACTTGCGCTACCGCAACCGCTACGGGCGTCAGCGTTCGTTCACCACGCACTACGAGGGCATCGTGCCCTGGCTGCAACGCCGGCACCGAGAGAGCGACACCGACCCGATGCGCGAGTGGACCGAGACGTTCATGCGGGAGGTGCCGTGCCCGGCCTGCGGGGGGGCGCGCCTAAAGCCCGAGTCCCTGGCGGTGACCGTGGGCGGGCGGAGCATCCACGAGCTGTGCAGCCTGTCGGTCACCCGTGCCGCGCAGGTGGTGGAAGCGCTGGAGCTCTCCGAGCGCGAGCATCTCATCGCGGACAGGGTGCTTCGCGAGGTGCAGGCGCGGCTGCAGTTCCTCCTCGACGTCGGCCTCGACTACCTGTCGTTGGCGCGCGCCACCGCCACGCTCTCGGGTGGGGAGGCCCAGCGGATCCGCCTGGCCAGCCAGATCGGCTCGGGGCTGGTCGGGGTGCTGTACGTGCTCGACGAGCCCTCGATCGGCCTGCACCAGCGCGACAACCGGCGGCTTCTGGACACCCTCATGCGCCTGCGCGACCTCGGCAACACGGTGATCGTCGTCGAGCACGACGAGGAGACGATCCGCTGCGCCGACCACGTGGTGGACATCGGGCCCGGGGCGGGCGAGCACGGGGGCGAGATCGTCTACAGCGGTCCCGTCAAGGGTCTTGTGTCCTCGAAGAAGTCGGTCACCGGGCGCTACCTCACCGGAGAGCTCACGGTCGCGGTGCCGCAGATGCGCAGGAAGGGCTCCGGGGAGCGCCTCGTGGTGCGCGGCGCGCGCGAGCACAACCTCTGTGACATCGACGTCGCGTTCCCCCTGGGGTGCTTGATATCGGTGACCGGGGTGTCGGGCTCGGGCAAGTCGACGCTCGTGAACGACATCCTCCTGCAGTCGATGCAGGCACGGGTCCACCGGGCGCGCACGAATCCCGGCGCGCACCGTGGCATCGACGGGGTGAAGCTAATAGACAAGGTCGTCGCGATCGACCAGTCGCCGATCGGCCGGACCCCCCGATCGAACCCCGCCACGTACACGGGGCTTTTCGACCACGTGCGCAAGCTGTTCAGCCAGACACCCGAGGCGAAGGTACGCGGCTACCTGCCGGGCCGCTTCTCCTTCAACGTGCGCGGCGGGCGCTGCGAAGGCTGCGCGGGCGACGGCACGATCAAGATCGAGATGCACTTCCTTCCCGACGTCTACGTGCCGTGCGAGGTGTGCGGCGCCGCCCGGTACAACAGGGAGACGCTCGAGGTCACCTTCAAGGGCCGAAGCATCGCCGATGTCCTGGACATGTCGTGCGAGGAGGCGCTCGGGTTCTTCGCCAACCAGCCTACGATCGCACGCCACCTCCAGACGCTCGTCGACGTGGGGCTGGGGTACATCCGCCTGGGCCAGCCGGCGCCCACGCTCTCGGGCGGCGAGGCCCAGCGCGTGAAGCTCTCCTCCGAGCTCTCGCGGCGCTCGACCGGCCGCACGCTCTACATGCTCGACGAGCCGACCACGGGTCTGCACTTCGACGACGTCCGCAAGCTTCTCGACGTGCTGTCGCGGCTGGTCGAGCAAGGGAACACGGTGATCGTGATCGAGCACAACCTCGACGTCGTGAAGACCGCCGACTGGATCGTCGACCTCGGTCCCGAAGGCGGCGAGAACGGGGGAAGGGTCGTAGCCGAGGGGACGCCCGAGGAGGTCGCGGCCATCGCCTCGAGCTACACGGGCCAGGTGCTCGCGCCCGTGCTGCGCCGGGGGAGAGACGACTCAGGGCGCGTGCCGGCGCCGTCGCGTGGCGCGTCCGCACGTGCTTCTCGGGTCGCACAGTTGACTGGTAACGGGCCCGTGCGCGGCTCACGAGCGGTGAAGACCAACGGGGCGGCGCGCCGGACCAAGGCCCTCGCCAAGCCGCGAAGCCGCTGACGCAGGTCGCGCCCGCCGGCGCGTCCGGTCGCCAATCGACGGCGACGTGCCCAGGTGGCCTAGTTGATCGCGAGCATCTGCTCGAGCGCGACTCGAGCAGATGCGGCGGTGTCCGGGTCGACGGTGATGCGGTTCACCACCACGCCTTCGGCGAGCGACTCGAGCACCCAACACAGGTGCGGGGCGTCGATGCGGAACATCGTCGAGCACGGGCACACGAGCGGGTCGAGGGACACGACGGTCTTGTCCGGGTGATCGTCGGCTAGGCGCTTGACGAGGTGGATCTCGGTCCCCACTCCGATGACCGAGCCGGACGGAGCCTCTTCGACGTAGCGGATGATGAAGTCGGTCGAGCCCGTGTCGTCGGCGAGCTCCACTACTTCGTGCGCGCACTCGGGGTGCACCACGATCTTGCCCTGGGGGTGCTCGGCCCGGAACGCCGTGAGGTGCTCGGGGCGAAAACGCTGGTGGACAGAGCAGTGACCTCGCCACAGCAGGAACGTGGCCTCCTTCACGTCTCGCTCGCAGAGCCCTCCCAGCTCGAGGCGGGGGTTCCACACGCGCATGTCCTTCTCGGCCCATCCGAGCTGGTAGGCGGTGTTGCGACCGAGGTGCTGGTCGGGGAAGAACAAGACCTTGTCCCCGCGCGGGTCGCCGACCCGCTCGCCGCGCCGCTCGCCGCGCGGGTCGCCGAGGGGCTTGCCGGGCGGCTCGCCGCGGGGCTCACCGGGCGGCGCATCCACCTCGGGGTCGAGTGCCCACCTGAGCACGGACCGGGCGTTCGAGGAGGTGCACACCGAACCGCGGTGACGGCCGACGAAGGCCTTCAGGTCCGCCGAGGAGTTCATGTAGGTGACCGGGACGACGCGGTCGACGTCGGTCACCTGCGCGAGCGACTCCCATGCATCTTCCACCGCCTCGAGATCGGCCATGTCGGCCATCGAGCACCCGGCGTTCAGGTCGGGAAGGACCACCTGTTGGTGATCTGCGGTGAGGATGTCGGCCGACTCGGCCATGAAGTGGACCCCGCAGAACACGACGTATTGGGCGTCGTGGTTCTCGGCAGCGATGCGCGACAGGGCGAACGAGTCCCCCCGGGCGTCGGCCCAGCGCATCACCTCGTCTCGTTGGTAGTGGTGTCCGAGCACGAGGACTCGGGGCCCGAGTGCGGCCTTGGCCGCGCCGATGCGCCGGTGAAGCTCCTCGGGCGTCGCGGTGGTGTAGCGCTCAGGGAGCGCACGCTGTAGGCGGAGCATCCAGACCCCCTTCGGGGAGCGCTCCTACGTACGGCCGGCGGGGACAGCCTGGTCGCCCATCCGCGGGGTTGTCGGCCTCGGAGCGGTTATGTACGCCGGGGTACCAGGCCGGCGCTGGTACCGAGACTAGCGCGCGCTGAACGTGGGGGGGCCGGTATACGGCACAGTGGGAGCGGTGCGCGAACGACCCCAACCGAGCGAGATCCCCGACTCCCCGGGCTCCTACCAATTCCTCGACGCCGAGGGCAGGGTGCTGTACGTGGGCAAGGCCAAGTCGCTGCGCAGCCGCCTGTCGAGCTATTTCGCCGACCCCGGGACCCTCGCCCCGAGGACCGCCCAGCTCGTGGCCGCCGCAGAGCGCGTCGAGTGGATGCAGGTGGCGAACGAGGTGGAGGCGATCCTCCTCGAGTACGCGCTGATAAAGCGCCACCGGCCGCGCTTCAACATCCGGCTCGTCGACGACAAGAGCTATCCGTACCTGGCGGTGACGCTCGCCGACGAGTGGCCACGCGCGGCGGTGGTGCGCGGGCGCCGGCGTCGGGGGATTCGCTACTTCGGCCCCTACGCCCACGTGGGGGCGCTTCGGGACACGCTCGACCTGCTGCTTCGAAGCTTCGGAGTCCGTTCGTGCTCGGACCGGAAGTTCGAGCGTCACCAGAAGCTCGAGAAGCCGTGCCTGCTCTATCACATAGAGCGCTGCTCGGGTCCTTGCATCGGGGCCGTGGGGCAAGAGGACTACGAGCGCCTGACCGAGGACCTCATGTCGTTCTTCGCCGGCGCGACCGACGAGGTGGAGAGGAGGCTTCGATCGGAGATGCAGGAGGCGGCCGAGGCGCTCGACTTCGAGCGTGCCGCGCGCCGGCGCGACCAGCTCGCGACCTTGCACATGGCGCTCGAGCGTCAGCAGGTGGTGACCGAAGGCCCCGAGGACCTCGACGTGGTGGGCGTGGAGGACGACCCGCTCGAGGCGGCGGTGTGCGTGTTCCACGTCCGGCGCGGACGCGTGGTGGGCCGCAGGGCCTTCGTGGTGGACAAGGTCGAGGAGCTGAGCCGCCCGCAGCTCGTGGCGCGCGTCCTCGAGCAGCTCTACGCGGACGCTGAGCCGCAGCCGCCCGAGCGTCGCAGGCGGGCGAGGAGCGGCACCGACTCCGAGGGGTGGACCTCGGGGGCGGGCGACCCGGGCGCCTGGGCCGGCACGGATCTCGCCGTGAGCGGGGTGCCGCGCCTCGTGCTGGTCCAGGAGCTGCCCGAGGACGCCGAGGCGTACGGGACCTTCCTGGCGGACCGTCGCGGCGGTCCGGTGGCACTGCGCGTACCCGTGCGCGGCGCGAAGCGCGCGCTCATGGAGACCGTCGTGCGCAACGCGGCAGAGGACCTCGCCCAGCACCGCCTTCGCCGGGCGTCGGACTACGACAGCAGGGCACGGGCGATCGAGTCGCTTCGCGTGGCGCTCGGGATGAGAGAGGCGCCTCTGCGCATCGAGTGCTTCGACATGAGCCACCTCCAGGGGACCGACTACGTGGGGTCGATGGTGGTGCTCGAGGACGGGCTCGCGCGAAAGAGCGAGTACCGGCACTTCCGCGTCCGCGACGTGCCCGGGAACGACGACTACGCGGCCATGGAGGAGGTGCTCACGCGGAGGCTGGGCGCGCTCGTCGAGGAGCGCACCCGGCCGCACCGAGGCGGGAGAGCACGTCGTGGGCCGACCGAAGCCGAGATCGGGACGCGCCCGCGTGCGAAGCGCTTCGCCTACGCGCCTCAGCTTCTTCTCCTCGACGGGGGGAAGGGCCAGTTGTCGGTCGGCGTACGGGTCCTCGAGCGGCTGGGCCTGGAGGGCCAGATCGCCGTGGCCGCGCTCGCCAAGCAGTTCGAAGAGGTCTTCGTGCCCGGGCGTGCCGAAGCCTTGGGGATCCCGAGGGGGTCCGAGGCGCTCTTCCTCCTGCAGCGGGTGCGCGACGAGGCCCACCGGTTCGCCATCTCCTATCACCGTCGTCTGCGGGGCAGGCGCATGAGCGCCACGACTCTCGAGGGCGTGGCGGGCCTCGGCCCGGCGCGCCGGGCGAGGCTTCTGCGGGAGATGGGAAGCGTCCACGCCCTGCGCCAGGCGTCGTACGAGGAGCTGGAATCTCTGGGTTGGCTCCCCGAACGCGTGGCGGGCGCCGTCTACGAGCACCTGCACCGGGTGCCGAGCCGGACCCGTCGAGCGGCTCCGCGCGAGACATCAGGAGCACCGGCGAGGGAGGATTGGGCCGATGAGTGAGTACCTACTGGTCACCGGCATGTCGGGAGCCGGCCGCTCGACCACGGCGGCCGCCCTGGAGGACGCGGGCTGGTACGTCATCGACAACATGCCACCGTCGCTGTTGTCGGAGGTGGCGAACGTCGTCGGACGCGAGGGCTCGGGGCTGGAGCGGGTGGCGCTCGTCACCGGCCGGGGAGGTGGCGCGCAGATCGACGAGGCACTTCCCGCCATCGACGCGCTTTCGGCCAGGGGCGAGGGCGTCTCGGTGGTGTTCCTCGACGCCCCCGACGACGTCCTGGTGAAGCGCTTCGAGGGCACCCGCCGGCGCCATCCGATCGCCGGCGCCAACGTGGAGGAGGCCATCGCGGACGAGCGCCGTCAGCTCCAGGGCATCCGCGACAGGGCGGACGTGCTGTTGGACACCGGCCAGCTGAACGTGAACCAGTTGCGACGGCGGGTCCTCGACCTGTTCGGGGACGCCTCGGAGAGCCCCATGCGGACCTCGGTGGTGTCCTTCGGGTACAAGCACGGAGTGCCCTTGGACGCGGACCTGGTCTTCGACACCCGGTTCCTGCCGAACCCGAACTGGGTCGAGGAACTTCGTCCGAAGACGGGCCTCGACGAGCAGGTCCGCGACTTCGTGCTGCTGCAGGAAACGGCCGGGGAGTTCCTGGACCGTGTCGAGAGCCTGCTCGGGATGCTGCTGCCCGCCTACACCGCGGAGGGCAAGTCGTATCTGACCATCGCGATCGGTTGCACCGGCGGGCACCACCGCTCGGTCGTGTTGGCCGACGAGCTGGCGCGTCGGTTGAAGGAGCACGGGTGCAGCGCCTCGGTGCTCCACAGGGACATCGACCGGTGAAGGGGCCGAGCACACTGAGGGTCGTGGCCTTGGGGGGAGGCCACGGTCTCGCCGCCACGTTGCGGGCGGTGCGCCGTTACGCCGGGGAGATCACAGCGGTGGTCTCGGTGGCCGACGACGGCGGGTCCTCGGGGCGGCTTCGTCGGCTGCTCGGGATCGTGCCCCCCGGAGACATGCGCAAGTGCCTCGTCGCGCTCGCCGAGGACCACAGTGCCCTCGCCGAGGCCTTCGAGCAGCGCTTCGAGTCCGAGTCCGCCGAGGTGACCGGGCACGCGCTCGGAAACCTGGTCCTGGCCGGGCTGGTGGCGACGACCGGCGACCTCCAGCACGCTCTGGACGAGGCCGGGCGGCTGCTCGGGGCGGTGGGCCGGGTGGTCCCCGCGGCGCGCGAGCCGGTGGTGCTGAAGGCGGTCTGCTCCGCGGGCGAGGTGGAGGGGCAGAGCGCGGTGGCGCGCACCGTCGAGATCGAGCGGGTCCTCCTCGTGCCGCCGGACCCTCCGGCCTCACAGGACGCGCTCGAGGCGCTCGAAGCCGCCGATCAGGTGGTTGTCGGGCCGGGGTCGCTCTTCACGAGCGTCCTCGCCGCGGTGGCCGTGCCACAGATAGCGGCCGCCATCTGCAAGAGCCGGGCGCGCAAGGTGTACGTGGCGAACCTGAGGCCGCAGCGCGCGGAGACCGAGGGGTACGACGTGGCCGCCCACGTTGCCGCGCTCGAGGCGCACGGGGTGTTCGTGGACGTGGTGTTGGCCGACACCACGTCGATATCGCTCGGGCAGCTCCCTGTCGCGGTGGTGGAGGCCCCTCTCGCCAAGGCGAACGGCCTGGCCCACGATCCGGACAGATTGGCGTCGGTTCTTTCGGATCTGGTCGGATAGGGGCGATGACTGTTCGGGTAGGTATCAACGGGTTCGGGCGCATAGGTCGCAACTTCCTGCGCTGTGCGCGGGCGCGAGGGGACGCTCTCGAGGTGGTGGCCGTAAACGACCTCGGGGACGCCTCGACGAACGCCCACCTGCTGCGCTACGACAGCACCTACGGCCGGTTCGACGCCGAGGTCCGGGTCGAGGACGACCACATGGTCGTCGACGGTGCGCGCATAGAGGTCCTGGCCGAGCGCGAGCCGAAGGCCCTTGCGTGGGGCGACCTCGGAGTGGACGTGGTCCTCGAGTCCACCGGGCGCTTCAGGACCCGCGACGCGGCCGCGGCACATCTCGAGAGCGGCGCCAAGCGCGTGATCATCTCCGCTCCCGGCACCGGCGTCGACGCCACGTTCGTGATCGGCGTGAACGACCAGACCTTCGATCCGGATCGCCATTTCGTCGTGTCGAACGCGTCGTGCACGACGAACTGCTTCGTCCCGATGGTCCGGGTTCTCGACGACGCCTTCGGTGTGACGAGCGGGCTCATGACGACCGTGCACGCGTACACGAACGACCAGAACCTGCTCGACCTCACGCACAAGGACCTGCGCCGCGCCCGCGCGGCGGCGCAGAACATCGTGCCCGCCTCGAGCGGCGCCGCGCGGGCGACCGGCCTCGTGTTGGAGGCGATGCAGGGCAAGCTCGACGGGGCGGCGTTGCGTGTCCCTGTGGCAGACGGGTCGATAACCGACTTCACCGCGGTGGTAGGGCGCACCGTGAGCGTGGACGACGTGAACGGGGCGTTTCGCGAAGCCGCGCAGCGCGGGCCGCTCTCGAAGGTGCTCGTCTACACCGAGGACCCCATCGTGTCCTCCGACGTAGTGGGCAGCCCCGCCTCGTGCACGTTCGACTCGGGGCTCACGATGGTGATGCGGATCGACGAGGAGTCCACTTTGGTCAAGGTCCACGGGTGGTACGACAACGAGTGGGGCTACACCAGCCGGCTCGTCGACCTCGCCTTGCTCGTCGGCGGCTCCGGCTCGTCGAGCTCCTGACCGCATACGAGTGCAGGTGCCCGTGAGCGGTCGGCCGGTCTCGGGTCCCTTGGAGGGGATCCCTCTGCTGGAGGACCTCCCGAGCGTCGACGGGCGCCGTGTGCTCGTACGCGTGGACTTCAACGTGCCGCTCGTGCGCTCCGGGCGCGACGGCGCTCGCGCCGAGGTCGGAGACGACTTCCGCCTCCGCGCGGCGCTCCCGACGCTGGAGTGGTTGGGCGACCGGGGCGCCTCTGTCACGGCATGCACCCATCTCGGGCGGCCGAAGGGCAGGCGCGATCCCTGCTTCGACGTGGCGCCGGTCAGGTCGCGCCTGGCGGAGCTGGCGCCGGGAGTGCAGCTGCTCGAGAACCTCCGTTTCGACCCCGGGGAAGAGGCCGGGGACCCGCTGTTCGTGGAGAAGCTCACCGACGGCTTCGATGCGTACGTGAACGACGCGTTCGGGGCCTCGCACAGGGCCCACGCCTCGATCGTCGGCCCGCCCGCGAGGCTGCCGTCCGCCGCGGGGCGACTGTTGGCCCGAGAGGTCGAGGTGCTCGGCTCCTTGCTCACCGAACCGGCGCGGCCTTTCGTGGCGGTCGTGGGCGGGGCCAAGGTCGCCGAGAAGCTCGGCGTGCTGCGGTCGTTGCTGGAGAAAGTCGACAGGCTGGTCGTCGGCGGGGGCATGGCGTACACCTTCCTCGTCGCCCAGGGGCACTCGGTCGGCCGGTCGCTTCTCGATCCGGACAGCGTCGAGGAGTGCGGGGCGATCATCGCCTCCTCCGCCGGCCGTCTGCTCCTGCCCACGGACCTCGTGGTCCTGAGCCCTGAGGGGACCACCGGGCGGGGGGGACAGGGCACCGGGGAGACGTCCGTCGTGGGTGTCGACGTCCCCGAGGGTTGGAGGGGAGTCGACATCGGTCCGCGAAGCGCATGTGCGTTCGCAGAGGCGCTCGCGAGCGCGAAGACCGTGTTCTGGAACGGGCCCGTTGGCGTGTTCGAGGACGACCGCTTCGTCGCTGGCACCAAGGCCGTCGCCGAGGCGCTTACCGGTGGCGGTGCGTTCAGCGTCGTGGGCGGCGGTGAGACCGTCGCCGCCCTGGACGAGTTCGATCTCGCCGATCGGGTGGGGTTCGTCTCGACCGGAGGAGGTGCGTCGCTCGAGCTGCTCGAGCACGGAGACCTTCCGGGACTGGCGGCTCTGCGCGCAGCGTCGAACGCGCCCGGTGCCGCGAGACCGGCGGGTGCCTGAGGTGCCGGGTTCTTCCTCCGCGGGCAGCCGCAGGCGCGTGCTCGTCAGCGGCAACTGGAAGATGCACCACGACCACCTGCAGGCGATCCGCACCGTCCAGGACCTCGGGATGCGGCTCACGGGAGCGGAGCTGGACCTGGTGGACGTGTCGGTGCACCCGCCGTTCGTGGACCTGCGCTCGGTGCAAACGGTGCTCGAGGACCGCCAGATTCGCATGTCTCTCGGTGCCCAGCACTGCCACAGCGAGGACTCGGGAGCGTTCACGGGCGAGGTCGCGGCACCAATGCTCGCCCGGCTCGGGGTCACCTACGTGATCGTGGGCCATTCCGAGCGTCGCCAGCTCTTCGCACAGAGCGACGAGCAGGTGGCTGCCACGCTTCGGGCCGTCCTGCGCAGCGCGATGACCCCGATCGTCTGCGTGGGCGAGACCGAGTCCGAGCGCGAGGAAGGTGTTACGAGAGAGCGTCTCAGCGTGCAGACGACGGCGGCGCTCGCCGGACTGCCCGGGGAGGTGGTCGCCGGCCTCGTGGTCGCCTACGAGCCCATCTGGGCGATAGGTACGGGCCGCACCGCCACGGCCGAGGACGCCGAAGAGGCGTGTTCTCACATCCGTGGGGTGGTCGCAGACCTCGCCGGAGCGCAGGCCGGGGCGGGCCTGCGGATCCAGTACGGCGGATCGGTTCGACCCGACAACACGGCGGATCTGATCGCGCAGCGCGACGTGGACGGGCTCCTGGTAGGAGGGGCCAGCCTCGAAGCTGCCTCGTTCGCGGCGATCGTGCAGATCGCGGCGACCGCCGTGGGCGCGCGAGGGTGAGGGCTGCGGCTTGATAGCTTTTCAGAGACCCCGAAGTTCCAGGAGGATCACGTAGTGCTGACGGTCGGAGTTCTCGTCGTCCATATCGCCGTGTCGGCGGCGCTCGTCTTCCTGATCCTCTTGCACTCGGGAAAGGGTGGCGGTCTCTCGGACATGTTCGGCGGCACGGTCGGGCAGGCGGCCGCCGGGTCGACCGTGGTCGAGAGGAACCTGGACCGCATCACGATCACCGTGGCGGTGATCTTCACCTTCACCACGCTGACCCTGGCAATGCGCGTTCGGTGAGCCGCGCCCGCGTCGGCGCCGTACTCGCCGCCGTGGTCATGCTCGCAGCGTGCGGATCCGCCAAGTCCCCGGGTGGCTCCGTCGCGTCCGGAGGGGACCGCTCGCGCCGGTCTGGCCCTCCGCTCGAAGGGACGACCGGCGGAACCGTCACCGTGGCGCTCGACCAGGTTCCCACCACGTTGAACGACCACACCGTCGCGGGTGACACCGCCAGCACCCGAATGGTGGCGAGCACGATATGGCCCCAGGTCTTCCAGGTCGGACCGTCCCAGACACCTGTGCTCGACACGGCAGTGGTGAAAAGCGCCGAGCTCGTGGGCGTCGACCCGCAGACGGTCGTCTACCAGATCGATCCCCGGGCGGTCTGGTCGGACGGGGTCCCCATCAGCGTCGACGACTTCGCGTACGCCTGGGAGTCCCAACGAGGGGGGACCGTCGACGTGGACAAGACGGCGGACTCCGTGGCGTCGACCCTCGGTTACCGCGACATAACGTCGGTCACCGGGAGCAACGGCGGGCGGACCGTGACGGTGGTGTTCCGTACGCCGTTCGGTGACTGGGCGTCTTTGTTCGACGACCTGCTCCCGGCCCACATAGCCGAACGTGTCGGGTGGAACCACGGCTTCGACAGCTTCGACCCGGCCGTGCTCGTGTCCGGTGGTCCCTGGAAAGTGGCGTCGTGGCAGCCGGGCGTCCGGATCGTGCTGGAGCGGAACGTTCGTTGGTGGGGGAGCGCGCCACATCTCGACCGGATCGTCTTCGACGCGGTGCAGGGCGGACAAGCGATGGTGAGCGCACTTCGCGGTGGCTCGGCCGACGTCGGCTATCCGTCGGTATTCGACAGCGCGTTGCTCGCGGAGCTGTCCTCGTCGCCCGGCCTCGAGTCACAGGAGTCGCTGGGAATGACGATGCTCCAGCTCATCTTCAACGTACGTCACGCCCCACTCGACGACACCGCGGTGCGCCAGGGGATAGCGCACGCGATCGACCGCGCGGCGATTGCCAGCACGATCGCGCAACCGTTGGACCGATCGGTATGGGAGGACAACAGCCACCTCTTCGCCAACACCCAGCCCCAGTACGTCGACAACGGCTCCGGTTACACAACGGCAGATCCCGCGGCAGCCGATCGGTCGCTCGTCCAGGGCGGACTCGTGGCAGACCCGAACGGGACGTGGAGCGAGCACGGCGCCCCCGTAACGTTGGAGCTCGTCTGGGCACAGGACGACCCGTGGTCAGCGGCAACGGAACCCCTCGTGGCCGCCGAGCTGGTGAACGCGGGCTTCGACGTGAGCGCCGTGGCGGTCACGAGCGCGCAGCTCATCGGCTCGGTGCTGCCAGCCGGCGCCTTCGACCTGGCTATCGCGCCGATCGAAACAGGCGCTTACCCGACAGCATGTGCCGGGTACTTCACGTCGGCCGCAAGCGTGACCGGCCCTGGTGCGAACCTGGACTGGTCCGGGTTCTCCGACGTGCGGGTCGATGCGCTGTTCACCCAGGCTGCTCAGCAACTGGGCAGCAACCAATCGCAGCCCCTGTACCAGCAATTGGACCAGGAGCTATGGGCGGCCATGCCGACGTTGCCTCTGTTCGCCGAGCCCACGCTCCTCGTCAACTCGGCCTGGGTGAGCGGCGTGCAAGACGATCCGGGCGCCTTGGGCCCGGCCTTCTCTGCGACGAGCTGGTTCAGGGTCGCCGCCGCTCGCCGTACGAAGTCGTCGGCGTTGCCGGCCTCATCGACGAGCAAGCGCGTGCCGTGATCAACGACGAGGCTGGCGCAAAGCTGGCGTGCGATACAGTGCGCGGTGCGCTGTTAGGCCGATATGGGCCGATCGAGCTCGCCCGTTCGTCGGAGTGGCGGAATAGGTAGACGCGCTAGCTTGAGGGGCTAGTGGGAGCAATCCCGTAGGGGTTCAAGTCCCCTCTCCGACACCGGATCCGATAAGGACAAACGCGGAGTCGTGTGTCGGATTCCTTGTTGCAACATGACGGGCCTAACGCGAAGGCCTTCTAACTAGGCAGGGACCGGTGTTCGCACCTATTTTGAAATAGTCACGATTCATGTATTCTCGGCACGGCGGATTGGATGTTGATGGAAGCAGGGGCTCCTGCTTCCTTGCTGGTCGTTCGGTACCGGTTGCCGGTGACTCGGTGAGGTGACCATCTCGGCGGGGGGAGACTCACGAATGCGGCGGATACTTATGGTGCGGTCAGCAAGAAGACTGGCAACACAGCACGGCTATGAAAGCAGTTCCGTTTCCTGGTCCCGCCGCGACGTAAGGCTAGGCCGACGGACTAAGGGCGGCAGGTGGCACCGGAGCTTCCGGCGAATGGCCCTGTTGTCCAGCGCGCTCGTGACGATGGTGGCGACGAGCGGGCTGGTGATCGCAGCCCCGTGGTTGGCTGCGCCCGCGGCAGCACAGCCGACAGCTTGGCAGGTGGTAAAGAGCTACCCGCCGCTGCCGAGCTACCTCTACTCGGTGTCGTGCGCCTCGACGAGTGACTGCGTGGCGGTGGGGGTGGCGAACAACGGTCTGGGGCAAGCGCTCCACTCGACCGACGGCGGCTCCACCTGGAGCTCGGGCACCCTCCCGAGCGGAGTGGGTGAGCTCCACTCGGTGTCGTGCGCCTCGACGAGTGACTGCGTGGCGGTGGGGTACACGAGCGGCTCCGTGGGACAAGCGCTCTTCTCGACGAACGGCGGATCCACCTGGAGCTCGGGAACCGTCCCGAGCGAGGTGGCCTTCCTTGGCAGTGTGTCGTGCGCCTCGACGAGCGACTGCGTGGCGGTGGGGTACGCGAATCTATTCAACCCCATGTGGCAAGCGCTCCACTCGACCGACGGCGGCTCCACCTGGAGCTCGGGCACCGTCCCGAGCGAGGTGACCTTCCTCGGCTCGGTGTCGTGCGCCTCGACGAGCGACTGCGTGGCGGTGGGGTCGACGAGCAGCGGACCTGCCGCGCTCCACTCGACCGACGGCGGCTCCACCTGGAGCTCGGGCACCGTCCCGAGCGGGATGAACTACCTCGGCTCGGTGTCGTGCGCCTCGACGAGCGACTGCGTGGCGGTGGGGTCGACGAGCAGCGGCCTGGGGCAAGCGCTCTACTCGACCGACGGCGGCTCCACCTGGAGCTCGGGCACCCTCCCGAGCGGGGTGAGCGACCTCGGCTCGGTATCGTGCGCCTCGACGAGGGACTGCGTGGCGGTGGGGTCGACGAGCAGTGGACCTGCCCCGGTCTACTCGACCGACGGCGGCTCCACCTGGAGCTCGGGCACCCTCCCGAGCGAGGTGATCAACCTCGGCTCGGTGTCGTGCGCCCCGACGAGCGACTGCGTGGCGGTGGGGGTGACGAGCAGCGGCCTGGGGCAAGTGCTCTTCTCGACCGACGGCGGCTCCACTTGGAGCTCGGGGACCCTCCCGAGCGGGGTGAGCCAACTCAACTCGGTGTCGTGCGCCTCGGCGAGCGACTGCGTGGCGGTGGGGAACGCGACCGCTCTCTACTCGACCGACGGCGGCTCCACTTGGAGCTCGGGGACCCTCCCGAGCGGGGTGAGCCAACTCAACTCGGTGTCGTGCGCCTCGGCGAGCGACTGCGTGGCGGTGGGGTACACGACCGCTCTCTACTCGACCGACGGCGGCTCCACCTGGAGCTCGGGCACCCTCCCGAGCGGGGTGAGCCAACTCGACTCGGTGTCGTGCGCCTCGACGAGCGACTGCGTGGCGGTGGGGTCGACGAGCGGCCCCCTGGGGCAAGCGCTCTACTCGACCGACGGCGGCTCCACCTGGAGCGCGGGTACCCCCCCGAGCGGGGTGGCCTTCCTCGACGGCGTGTCGTGTGCCTCGACGAGCGACTGCGTGGCGGTCGGGTACGCGAGAAGCGGCGTGGGGCAAGCGCTCTACTCGACCGACGGCGGCTCCACCTGGAGCGCGGGTACCCTCCCGCGCGGAGTGGCCTTCCTCGACAGCGTGTCGTGCGCCTCGATGAGCGACTGCGTGGCGGCGGGGTCGGGCATCGGCGACGCGGTCTACTCGACGGACGGCGGCTCCACCTGGAGCTCGGACACCCTCCCGAGCGAGGTGGCTTTCCTCTACTCGGTGTCGTGCGCCTCGACGAGCGACTGCTTCGCCACCGGCATGGGCAATACGACCACTATCGGCATACTTATCCTCTCTTCTGTCGCTCTCGCGCCGACAGCGGTGAACGACCACTACTACACGTCGATCAACACCAAGTTGTTGGTGAACGCCCCTGGGGTCCTGGCGAACGACACCCTCAACGGAGCCACCATCGTTTCCCATACCAACCCCGCCCACGGCACCCTCATCCTCAACGCCAACGGCTCATTCACCTACACGCCGGCTAAGAAATTCGTGGGCATCGATAGCTTCACCTACACGCTCACCAACCAGTACGGGTTAACTTCGACCGCCACCGTCACCGTTAGCATTTTGTCGTGCGCCAGCCTCGCGGGCTGCAATCTGCATGGTGCGAACCTGACCAATGCCAATCTAAGCGGGGCCAACCTGAATGGCGCGAACCTGAATGGCGCGAACCTGAGCGGGGCCAACCTGAGCGGCGCGAACCTAACCGGGGCAAACCTGAATAGCGCGCACCTGAGCGGGGCCAACCTGAGCGGCGCGACCGTCACAGGCACCACGAACTTCAACAAGGTGACGTGGTCGAACACCACTTGCCCGGACGGCTCTAACAGCAGCAGTCACGGGGGGACGTGCGTCGGACATCTGTGATTGGCCGTGTCGCGTGTCCGTGACTCAGGTCACCGGATAAGAAACCGGGGGTTCAGGCCGCGCTCCCACCATGCCCGAGTACGACGCCAGCAGGGGAGCGGGGTTGCTTACGGCGCAGGCGTTGACGAAGTGAACTGCCGGGTGGGCGGACGTGCTCAAAGCCGCTGGCCTCGAACCTCCCAAGTAGCCGACGACAGCTCGTGCTCGTGGTAGCTGTCGGCGTCGTGGCCCTAGTCCTCGTCGGGTTTGGAGCAGGCCCTGGCGTACTCGTCACCGCTGGGGCCTTCGCAGCCTGGCGCACCTGGGGGCCGGAGCTGGCGGGGCTCTGGGGCTCTGGGCGGAGCGGTAGTGACTTTGGTGGGGGAGGAGAGGACCGTTCCAACCTGGCTACAAGGAGGAAGCGTGACCTTTCATCTCCTGCTAAGCGGCCCACTCGGTGCGCCACACGGCGCGTGTGCTTATGGTTGCAAACCCCTCTCCGACACCAACAATCTGCGACTGGCGGGTAGAACCCTGGGAGTAGGCGGCCGAGCCAGACCAGGAAACCACTTCGTCGGTGGTGGTCAGCAGCACTGCTCATCATGACCGGAACCATGCACGGACCGTTGATCCTCGTATGTGGAAAGTCCCTGCTATGACCCTACGGGCCTCTAGAGTGTGGTGCGCGCTAGAAGGAGGACACACCGTGGCCGAAGAGCAGAGTGCAGAGGAGAATGTTGGGTCGGCGAAGGCAGGTTATGCGGCGTTCTCTTGGGGTGACCGGGTGGCGGCGATGGTCAATATGGCCGACGACATCGAATGGGTCGTCCCCGGTAACAGCGCGGTGAGCGGTACCTACCATGGCAAGGAAGAGCTGGGCGCCCTTTGGACGAAGTTTGCGGAGAAGTCGCTCACCATAGTGCCCGAGCACTTCCTCGGTGATGAGGAACGGGTCATGGTGCTCATCCACATGACTATTGACGGCAGGTCAAGTGACCGAGTCGACATCTTGACTTACCGGGATGGCAAGGTTGTGAAGGTTCAGATCGTGCAGGACACGTTATTGTTGCAGCAGATCTTCGGCACTAAGTAGAAGGGTCTCCGACACCAATAATCTTCGACTGGTGCGTAAAACCGTGGGAGTAGGCAGTGTCGGCGAGGCGTCGTCACCATTCTCCGACTGGCGTCTAAAGGCCTGGGGCTGTTAGTTGCCTCCCTACCCTACCGATAACCGGCAGGGATGATCGGCTTTGGCACCTGAGAAGACATCGCTTGGGTGTCAGTGTTGCCGAGTGGATGATCAGGCCCGGCCTGACCCTGTGGCACCGGCTGGCGCATTGCTGCCTTTGGAATGATCT
>JBEKJK010000014.1:0-78983 GCA_050011255.1 Acidimicrobiales bacterium | reverse complement strand
AGATCATTCCAAAGGCAGCAATGCGCCAGCCGGTGCCACAGGGTCAGGCCGGGCCTGATCATCCACTCGGCAACACTGACACCCAAGCGATGTCTTCTCAGGTGCCAAAGCCGATCATCCCTGCCGGATCCTGCTCGGCGTCGGCTGGCGTCGCCGAACGCAAACCGACCGGTATCGCCGCAGGGCAGGTTCTCTCAGACCGGGGGAGAGCGCAACGGAGGTGTCGTCCGGTCGCGGGCCCCCCGACAGCGTTTTCCGGCAAGAAGCGGAGCGTTGGGTTCTAAGGCCGTCGAGATCAGGCCGGAGAGGACTTCTCGTGACCGTGGCAGTCGCGTACGGGGACCCCAAGCTTGATCAAGGCCCGACGAACGGTGCCTGGATCTACCGCGAGTGCCTTGCCGACGGTGACGAGGGAAATCGCCGGACTCGTACAGGGCAGCCGCCCGGCGGATCCAAGTGTCCTACTCCATGACGGTGACACCAAGTACACGGCTTCGTTCGACGAGGTCTTCAGGCCCAAGGGTGTCGAGATCGTGAAGAGCCCGTTCCAGGCCCCGAACGAGAACGCCCACGCGGAACGCTTCGTGCGGACAGTGCGCTCGGAGTGCTTGGACCATGTGATCGCCCTCACGAGAGGGCACCTCGAGCGAATCTTGCGCACCTACGAGCACCATTACAACCATGCCAGGGAATCGCCCAGGCGATACCTGCGGCAAACGAGCTGCCTCGGAATGGAACAACCCCTTCGGACCGGTTTCGTCGCAGTGGTTCCCTTGGCCGAGTTCGACGCCGTGATCTCCTTGGAGGACTGATCCACGAGCACGAGCCGGCGGCATGATGGACGAAATCGAGCATTCGTACGCTATGGGCTCCGCCGACCTGGGCGCGCTCTGGGCTCGGCGGTAAGCGCTCAGCCGACCCGGGCGCCCTGTCCGCCGTCGACAGGTAACAAGGCACCGGTGACGAATGTGGCCTCGTCGGAGTGCAGGAACAGGCTTGCGTACGCGACGTCCCAGGCGGTCCCCATCTTCTGGCGCAGGGGCACCAACTGGTCACGCCGGGCACGCACCTCGTCACGCGCCGCGCCGCCTCGCGCCGCCGCGATGCCCTCTATCGCCATCGGGGTGTCCATGAGGCCCGGCATGATCGTGTTGACGCGGATGCCGAAACGCGCGTTGGCGATGGCGAGTGATTGGCCGAGCGCGTTCACGCCCGCCTTGGAGACCTTGTAGGCGGTGATGTTAGTCGGCGCGGCGACGGCGGCCACCGAGGAGATGTTCACGATGCTGCCCGAGCGCTGCTCGCGCATCACCGGGACCACCGCCTGGCAGGAAAGGAGGCACCCTTTCAGGTTCACCTCCAGGATCTTGTCGAAGACCGCCTCCTCTACGCGCAGGGCGGAACTGTCGCCGGTGCCGATGCCCACGTTGTTGTGCAGGAAGTCGATCCGGCCGAACGACTCCAGGCAGACCCGCGCGTACATGTGGCAGTCCTCGGCGCTCGTCCAGTCAGCGTGCGTGCAGTGGGCGATGCCGCCTTCGGTCTCTATCATCGTCGCCGTCTCCCTCGCCGAGCCGAGGTCACGGTCGACGAGGAGCACCTTGGCACCTTCTCGTGCTAGCAGGATCGCCGTCGCCCGGCCGTTGCCGATGGTCTCCCCGGGTGTCTGTCCGGCACCCACGACTATCCCGACCTTGCCGGACATCCTTCCCACGGCCTCTCCCCCGACCCCGATTCGCCTGACAACCCGATTCGCCTGGTGGTTCGCCTGATCTTGCTCGATCTGCCAGATGCCCTTGTCAGTCTGGGGTCGTGCCCTGATCGTAGTTCCAGGCCGTTTGGTCCGTCCTCCAGAGGGTGCACGAGCACGCACCGGTGAAGACGGTATCGCCTAGCCTTAGCTCAGTGCCCGAGCCGCCGAAAGCACCGCGCATAGCGCCAATCCCGCCGGGGGAGCGCAGTGACGAGGTGAAGGAGCTGCTCGCATCCTCGATCGTGCCCGATGCGAACATCTTCTCCACCTTGGCGAGGGCGCCGGGGCTCATGCGACGGTGGCTGCCGTTTGGCGGGAAGCTCTTGAACGGCAAGATCCCCGCGCGCGAGCGTGAGCTCCTGATCCTGCGCACGGGCTGGAACTGCCGCGCGGAGTACGAGTGGGCACAGCACGCGATCCTCGGCAGGCAGGCAGGTCTCACGGGCGAGGAGATCGAGCGCGTGGCCACCGGATCATTCGAAGGTTGGGACGGGTTCGACGCAACCTTGCTGCGAGCCGCCGACGAGCTCCACGAGAGCTGGTGCATCTCCGACACGACCTGGGCGCTTCTTGCCGAGCGCTACGACACGCAGCAGCTGATCGAGCTCCCGATGCTGGTCGGTCACTACCACCTCGTCGCCATGACGCTGAACAGCCTGGGGGTCCAACTCGACGAAGGGCTGAGCGGCTGGTCCTAACGCTGGGCGGCCGACCGTGAGGCTGAGTGGCGGGCCACCTGCTCGGATTCGGGTTCTGTGTGGCGGCTTCGCAGGTCGATGCTTACGAGGAGGGTTCGGAACCGACGATCGACACAAAGGAAACGGCGCAACCTGGGGTGCCGCCCAGGTTGTGCGTCAAGCCCGACTTTCTCCCATTTGTGATCTGCCTCTCTCCGGCCTCGCCGCGAAGCTGGAGCCAACACTCGAACAGCATCCGGAGTCCAGAGGCTCCGATTGGATGTCCGAAAGACTTCAGTCCCCCGTCGGGATTCACGGGCAACTCTCCATCCATGTCGAACGTTCCAGCAAGGACTTCTTTCCAGGCTGTTCCCCGTTTCGCGAATCCGAGGTCCTCCATGAGAACCATCTCTGTCGGGGTGAAGCAATCGTGGACCTCTGCCAGGGCGAGTTCGGCTCTCGGATTGGTTACGCCCGCCTGGGCATACGCATCGACAGCCGAAGCCACGACTTCCGGGAATGTCGTGAAGTCGTAGTCCTGGTCTGTTGTGCCAGTACCCTGGCCAGCCACGAATGAGAGCGCTTTCACGTAGAGCGGCTTCTTGTTGTATTTGTGTGCGTCTTCGGTCCGGACGATTATCGCTGCGGCGGAACCATCTGACACACCCGAGCAGTCGAAGATACCGAGATTCCCTGCGACGATGGGAGACTTCGCGATGACTTCCTTGGGAACCTCCTTTCGGAACTGGGCACGTGGATTCGCCACTCCATTCTTGTGATTCTTCCACGCGATACGGGTGAAGACCTCCTTGAGCTCTTCCATACTCACGCCGTACCTCTTGGAATACGCGGGCGCGAGAAGACTGAACATCGACGGTGCTGTGAAATCCAGAGCTGTCCCGTCGCCACCGGTCGGCAAGACGAGCCCCGAGTATCCGGAGTCCTTCAGCTTCTCGACACCAATCGCCATAGCGATGTCGTACGCGCCGGAAGCGACCGCGTAACTCGCGTTGCGAAAGGCTTCTGACCCCGTCGCACAGAAGTTCTCGACCCGGGTGACCGGCTTGTTGACGATCTTGAGCGGTTCCGACAGGGTGAGGCCGCTGAAACCCGATGCCATGGTCCCCAACCAGAAGGCATCGATGTCCTCTACACCTACGCCTGCCGACGCCAGCGTTTCGTTAGCTGCGTCAACAAGCAGGTCCGAGACCCCTTTGTCCCAGTGTTCACCAAACTTGGTGCAACCCATGCCCACGATGGCTACGCGATCACGTATTCCGTTGGATCCCATTATTCTGTCCCCCTGATTGGACGGGCTTTCCAGAAGTAGTTCTGAACGCTTCCTGCTGCATACATACGGCGGAACGTCATTTCGACTCGATCACCGACTTGCACCTTGCCGGGATCCACGTCGGTGAGCTCGACTGGGATCCGACCACCGCCGTCGAAATCCAAGACTCCCACGACGACGGGTGGGCTTTTGGAGTAGGCGAGCCGATCGATTGTGAAGGTGGCGACGGAGGCTCTTGTGTTCGCCAGCCGCTCGGGAAGCATCTTGTCTACCGCGCCACACCGTAAACAGATGCGCGCTGGAGGAAGGTGACAGGTCCCGCATGCAGCGCAGCGCGTGCCTGTGAAAGCAAACTTCCACTTCTCCGATCGGTAGGTAGGCGGTGCCTGTGGTCCGACAGGGTCAGGTCTGCGTGGAGGTTCGAGACGGTACACGCCTCGCCAGGTCTGGAACTTCGAGTAAGCGAGGTCGTCGCGAGTGCACGCCATCTGGGAGGCGACGCTCATCGGTTGCCGGCGGGTGGTAAGGGCCTTGGTCGTGCGAAACAGCAGCACGTCAGCTCCATCGGCCAGCACGACCAGTGCGATGGTCTCCTCTGGGCCTGCAGAATCGAGCACGGAGGCGAGCAGGATCCCCGGATGGGCGCAGCCAGTGTTTCCTATTGTTGCAGCGAGGTTATCGACCAGGGTTTCAGGCTTGACCGTCGCGGCGATTCGGGGGATGGATCGGCTGTGAGTGCCGGTCACGATGAAGTGAGTGACTTGCTCGGGAGCGATTTCCGCCTGCTTGAGAGCGGAGGCAATGGCCGACCTCGCCAAAGGCAGATAGATGCTCTCCCCGAAGCGTTCCTCCCACACACGAGCTGCGAAATCGCCGGGGGCACGCCACCGATCGAGAAATTCTGCCGTCGCGGTCGCCCCCCCAAGGCATTCCGCTATGAAGTCGCCTTCGGCAGCGCACAGAAGAGCGGCCGCCCCGTCACCCCCTTCTCGCTCGTCCGAGCCGCCGGCAAGGCCGGTCCGGATGTCGGAGAGGACGGCGAGCGTGGGCTTGGGGGCGTCCAAGGCGGCGCGGATCGCTGCAACGCCGGAGCGCACGGAGCCGATCATGTCGGCTGCGAAAGCATCCTCGTCAAGATCCAGTGCAGCGTGTATCGCAGTTGCGTTGGTCTTCTCGAGGTAGGAAGGCCTGGTTGTCGCGAAGTAGACGGCACGCGTGCTTGTTCCGCCCAGAGCGGACAAGGCCATTCTCGCTGCTTCGACTCCCATTGACGTCGGGTCCTCGTCGTAAGAGGCCACCGATCGCGTTCCCTTTCCGGAATGGGTCCCCAGCGCTCCGGAGATAGCGGCACGTTGGAGCCGCCAATAAGGTATGTACGAACCGTAGGAAATGATTCCACTCATGATCCGTTTGCCTCTACAGGCGCTGGCTGGATGCCGCCTGTGCGGTCGGCAAGCACCTCTCGGATCTCGGTGAGCGTCACGGGATCTTCGATCGTCGACGGCACCTGATACTCCTCGCCATCCGCGATGTTACGCATGGTGGAGCGCAAGATTTTCCCCGAGCGCGTCTTCGGGAGTCGCGGGACCACGAATGCCTCCTTGAAGCACGCCACGGCGCCGATCTGCTTGCGGACCATCGCGACCAAGTCAGGCTCGATCGCGCGACGATCGCGCCCCACCCCGGCCTTCAGCACGATGAACCCGACGGGCACCTGGCCCTTGAGCTGATCGCCGACTCCGATGACCGCGCACTCGGCCACATCGGGGTGCGTCGCCACGATTTCCTCCATGGCTCCCGTCGAAAGGCGGTGCCCCGCGACGTTGATGACGTCGTCGGTGCGGCCCATCACGAACACGTAGCCGTCGTCATCGATGTAGCCGCCGTCCCCGGTCACGTACCAGCCCGGGTAGTCGGCGAGGTAGGAGCGGATGAACTGCTCGTCGTCGCCCCACAGCGTCGGCAGGCATCCCGGGGGAAGCGGCAGGCGGATCCCGAGGATCCCCTCGGTCCCGGCCGGTTGTACCTTGCCCTCGGAGTCCAGGATCTGCACGTCGAAGCCAGGGGCGGGGACGGACGGGGACCCCGCCTTCACGGGGAGCTTCTCGATCCCCATGCAGTTGGCGGCGATGGCCCAGCCGGTCTCGGTCTGCCACCAGTGGTCGATCACCGGTTTGCCGAGCAGCTCCGAGGCCCAGTGGTAGGTGTCGGGGTCCAGCCGCTCGCCGGCTAGGAACAGGTACTGGAACCCCGAGAGATCGTACTTCTTCAGGTAGGTGCCCTCGGGGTCCTCCTTCTTGATGGCACGGAAGGCTGTCGGGGCGGTGAACAGGGTCTTCACCTTGTGCTCGGAGATCACCCGCCAGAAGGCCCCGGGGTCGGGGGTGCCGACCGGCTTGCCCTCGTAGAGCACCGTCGTCGCGCCAGCGAGCAGCGGCGCGTAGACGATGTAGGAGTGGCCGACCACCCAGCCGATATCGCTCGCGGCCCAGTAGACCTCGCCGGGACCGGTCTCGTAGATCGCGTCCATCGTCCAGCGCAGCGCAACGGCGTGTCCACCGTTGTCGCGCACGACGCCCTTGGGCATCGCGGTGGTACCAGAGGTGTAGAGGATGTAGAGGGGATCCGTCGCGGCCACCGGCACGCAGGAGGCCGGCGTGGCGGTGGCCATTGCTTCTCCCCAGTCCAGGTCCCTCGGTGCCTCTAGCACGGCCTGCGCCTGAGGCCGCGTCAGCACCACGCAGTGCTCCGGCTTGTGATCGGCGATCTCGATCGCCTGGTCGAGCAGCGGCTTGTACTCGATGACCCGCTCGCCCTCGATGCCGCAGGAGGCCGAGACGACCACCTTGGGCTTCGCGTCGTCGATCCGGATGGCGAGCTCGCGGGCGGCGAACCCGCCGAACACCACGGAGTGGATCGCCCCGATCCGGGCGCAGGCGAGCATCGCGACCAGGGCTTCGGGGACCATGGGCATGTAGATGACGACCCTGTCGCCCTTGGCGACCCCGAAGGAAGCGAGCACGCCGGCAAAGCGCGAGACCTCACCCAGGAACTGCTCGTAGGTGATCGTGCGCTGGACTCCGGTGACGGGGGAGTCGTAGATGATCGCTGGCTGGTCGGCCCGGCCGCTCTCGACGTGCCGGTCGATGGCGTTGTAGCAGGTGTTCAGCACGCCGCCGGAGAACCAGCGGGGAAAGTTGGGGTCGGAGCGGTCGAGGACCTTCGCCGGCGGGGTGATCCAGTCGATGTGCTTTGCGGCCTCGCCCCAGAACCCCTCGGGGTCGGTGAGGCTGCGCCGGTGGGTCTCTTTGTACCTTGCCATTCGCTGCTCTCCAGGATTGTCTCGAGGGGCGTGTTGAGTCCCGGTCAGCGAGGCAGGACCTACCCCGAGACGGTACATTTCGTCGTTGAACCCTGGCTGGCTACAGATCCCCACTCTGGTCACCTCGTTCCTCACGTCACACTGCTATGGGCGCAGCACATAGACGCCAACCGGTCAATTCCTTGGTACGCGTCTGCAGCGCAGCACAGTTGTTGCCGAGGGCTCGGAGCGCATCGTCTTGTTCGGTCATCGAGACCTCCTTGGGCACGTGCACCTCTCGCCATCGAAGAGCACGATCTCCTTCTTCGTTCGACCTCCTCGCTAGTCGTGTCCTCATCTGCGGCCTCTGGCGTTTCCAGAGCAGGATCGTCCCGCGTCAAGCGAGGAGCGTCCTGTTGATCTCGGCCCACGCAAACGACCACTGCCGGTCGATCAAAGCGTTGGGATGCCCCAGAAGTCGAAGCATGGCGATCCCGCGGATCGTTGCGAGAGCTGTCGCCCATCGCTGTGGGAACGTCGGGTCCGCCAGGGCTCCTGGCTCGAAAATCACGGAAGCGAGGTCCGTGATGTAGTGGCTCACGGCGCGTTCTTCCTCGACAACGATTGACCGAAGGTTCGGTTCGCTCCTTGAGGCGAGGGACAGCTCAACCATCGCCGCGAAGAGGGGGCCACTGTACTGCTCGAATATCGCGTCGAACGCTCTCTGCACTCGTGCGCGTCCGGTCGGAGCGCTCTCTATGCGTGCTTGAAGCTCCTCCTTCGTACGTTCAGCGAGGTGATGGACCGCTTCCATCACCAACACTTCTTTGAGCGGGAAGTAGTGCTGTTGTGCGCCTCGAGTGACACCCGCTCTGTGGGCGACGCCAGAAGCGCTCAACCGTGAGTAGCCGAAGGCAAGTAACTCGTCCAAAGCGGCGTCGAGCAGACGTCGTCGGGTCGCGATGCCCCGTTCTTGCCTCGGTTGCAGTGCTGCAGGCCGTGTTCCCATCCTCTTCCCAAGCTTTCGCTCGAGGCTAGAGGCCGTAGGTAGAGCCAATGATCTCCCGCTGGATCTCGCTCGTTCCGGCGTAGATGGTCATTGGCAGAGCTCGTCGAACTAGATGTTCCATCTCGTACTCGGTCGCATAGCCGGCCCCTCCCATCATCTGCATACCCTCGAGCGCTGTGCGACGGGCGACCTCAGATGCCTTGAGCTTCGCCATCGATGCCTCACGAGGCATTTGTCGGAAAGGATCGGCCTCGGCCTGCTGGGCGACGTCGTAGACGAGCAACCTCGTACACTCGATTTCGACGCCAAGATCAGCGACCCGGTGTTTCAGTGACTGAAAGGTTCCAACCGGACGTCCAAATTGCTTTCGTTCGCTCACGTACGACAACATGATGTGGAATGCGCGTCGGGCAAGGCCCAACATCCACGCTGCTCCGATCAGGCGCTCGAAGTTCAGTCCTGCCATCAACTGTCTCCAGCCCGCGTCCTGTTGGCCGACTAGGCTGTCGACTCCGACCTCCACATCTTGGAGGAAGACGTCATTGACCTCCTCGCCGCCCATGGTCGGGATGGGACGGATGTCAACCCCTTCCGCGCCTGCAGGAACGAGAAACATGGAAAGACCGTGGTGCTTGGGTGCATCGCGGTCCGTACGGCACACGACGAGCAGCTCGTCGGCGTGGTGAGCTGCTGTGATCCATGTCTTCTGTCCGTTCAACCGCCAGCCAGAATCCGTGCGGATTGCACTTGTCGAAAGCGATCCCACATCGGAACCGGAGTTCGGTTCAGACATCGCGATGGATTTCACGGAGCCATCGCAGACGGAGCTCAGGACCCTTTTCTTCTGCTCTTCGTTTCCGAACTTCTCGACGGCTGAGGAAGTAATGAGGGTGACACCCAGCCCGAACACGGGGACTGCACCGAACTCAAGCTCATCGAGTAAGAGGCACCCGTCGACGATCGACCCTCCGGCCCCGCCGTATGCCTCCGGGATGGTCACGCCCAGCCAACCCAGTTGCGCGAGTTTCCCGAAGATCTCGCTGCTGTGGCTCTCCAAGCCGCCGCCGGTGAGCCGGTCGCGCTGTTCTCTGGTACCACATTCTCGCCGGGCGAAGTCGCGGATCGCTTCGACGAACGCGCGCCGTTCGTCGGTGAGGCCTCTTTGCTGATCATCCATGTGAAGCACCTTGAGAGGGCCGAGGAATGAATCCAGCAGCACTGCTGCTTCTTATGGTAGCCTACTCGATCCAATGTGGCCTGCTGCACAAGGGCCGTAAGGTTCAAAAATTCGAGTCAAAAACGCTTTACCACGGCGACTGGGCTATGAGACATGCACAACCATCTTGCCGATGTTGTCACCTCGCAGCATCCCTAATAAGGCATCGACCATGTTCTCGATGCCTTCTACGACCGTCTCCCTGTATCGGATCCGCCCGTCGCGAACCGCAGGCTCGACTTCGGCCATGAAGTCTCCGAGCCGCCCTAAGTGGTCACTGACGATGAATCCCTGGAGCCGGAGCCTTTTACCCACCGCCATGGCGAGGTTGCGGGGACCCGGCGGCGGTGATTCCGCGTTGTACTGCGAGATCGCCCCGCACATGGCGACTCGACCGAAGGGATTGAGAGCGGTGATGGCCGCCTCGAGATGGTCCCCACCGACGTTGTCGAAGTAAACGTCGATCCCTCCTTCGCCGACGACGTCCCAGAGCAGCCGATCTACATCCCCATCGCGGTAGTTGAAGGCCGCGTCGAAGCCAAGCTCACCGGTGAGCACTCCGACCTTCTTCCGGGAGCCAGCGCTGCCGATCACCTTCCGGGCACCCCGCATTCTGGCGAGCTGGCCGACGAGGCTTCCAACCGCGCCGGCGGCACTCGACACGAAGGCGACGTCACCCTCCTTCATGGCCGCGATGTCGTAAAGCCCGACGAATGCGGTCAGGCCCGGCATCCCCAGCACGCCCAGGTACGCCGAAAGGCTGACACCAGGCGCCACGTTCACCTGTCCGAAGGCGGCGGGAGGCCCGAGGGCGAACTCGCGCCACCCGAGCTGGTGGGTCACGACATCGCCAGGAGCGAGCCCCGACCCATCCGGAGCCGATACCACCTCGCCGATAGCGCCCCCGTACATCACCTCACCCAGCTGGTAGGGCGGGGCGTAAGACCGGACATCGTTCATCCGTCCCCGCATGTACGGATCCACCGAGCAGAACTTGTTGCGTATTAGCGCCTCGTGGGGACGCGGTTCGAGTGTCACCGTCACGAGCGCCAAGTCCGACGGCTTTGGCCAGCCAACTGGGCGTGCCACCAAATGGAATTCGCGGCTCTCAACTGCGGTCATGGTCCCTCCTTGCTGCGGCGTCACCGATGTTCGGGTGAACCATAGACATGACAAACCGGTCTCAGGTAGGGGGCTGTCCCTGGAGCTTCAACACAGTCGCGGGTTACCAAAGAGTCCCTGTCCCGGCGCACAGGCGATCTGAGGTACCCGGGTGAGCGATACCCAGCACTTGGCAGAGGGCTCGAGGGGTGACCGGGACGTGAGACCGGCACAAACCCGTTCGGGCCAGTTAGTTGCAACTCGGGCGACGGGACGTGGCGCGTCGTACCTTCGGATGTCGACTTTGGCGGAGGGGAGAATCGAGAATGCGCGCCGAGGACGAACAGGCGTCGGGGGATCAGGCCCACACGCGGTGGCTTCGTATCGGTGCTGCGTCGAACGGATCGAAACCAGCTGGCCGACATTCGCAACGCGACGCCGCCAACGGTTCCGACAAGGCCTCTTTGACAGCCCGGTGGAGAAAGTGGCGGAGAACATCATCGAGGACCTCTGATTGCCAACGCGTTGCGAATTGATTGGAACACCGTCCCTCCAGCAGACCGGGCCGCCTTCGTCTTTGGTAATCCTTCTTTTGTTGGGATGTACGTGATGACCTCCGAGCAGAACGACGACAACGATCGCGTTGCCAATCCGACCCTTCATATGGAGCGTGTGGGAGTGTAGATCTGGCAGTCCCGCGAGAAGAAGAGGCCTGCTGCTTGGCTATCGCAGTCTTCTCCGGTTCGATCTTCAAGTTGGCGTTGACCGTGGTCTGCCCGCTCATCGCCGCGTAGACACCGCGACGACGAGATCGCAGCCTCGATCTCAGGCATGCATGTGCCGCGCACCAAGGTGCTCGCCTTCGCGATAAGCGCGGGGGCTGCCGGACTGGCGGGAGCCTTCCTGGCCCTCTCCACCTCTGTGGTGAACACGGGGGAGTTTCCGCTATCCCTCTCTATATTCATCCTGGCGGGAATGGTCCTAGGAGGGGCGGGCAGCCTGGTGGGGATCTGGTGGGGCGCCATCCTGATCGTCTACGTGCCCCAGTGGTCCACCTCCCTGTCGAGGGACTTCGGCCTGGGTGCGAACACCGCCGCCTATCTGGCGTCGATCTTCTTCGGGGTCGTGCTGATAGTAGTGATGCTGGCCGCTCCCTCTGGGATCCAAGGCGGCCTGCGGCGCTTGTGGCACCTGGTCGAGACGACGATGCGTGCGAAGCTCAGCTCGCGGGCGGGAGCGGAGACACCGGCTCAGCTTGCACGCTGAGGGGCCCCTGAGTGGTGATGTAAACATCAGCATAATGATGTATCATCACGAGGTGAGACGGTTACAGATCAGCATCGACGAGGACCTCGACGAGGCGCTCGCCGTGGAGGCGGCACGGCGGCACACGTCTCGAGCGGCCGTAATTCGTGAGCTAGTTCGCCAACAGCTCCCTACGAAGCACGAAGCGGACCCCTTCGCCCCCCTTATCGGCGACATCGACGATGCCGCCGACGACATCGATGAGGTTGTGTACGGCCGGTGAGGTTCGTCGACACGTCCTTTTGGGTTGCCCTGCGGTTCCGGCGGGACGCCCGCCACTCGGCTGCGAGAGCGATCTGGGAAGCCGGAACCGGTCCGCTGCTCACCACCCCGCTGGTGATCGGCGAGACGTGGATGTTCCTCGCACGACGAGCTGGCCACCTGCGTGCCGTTCAGTTCCTTGATGCGGTCGCGAATCTGTCTCAGCTTACCGTTCGTCATATCGAAGATGATGCGGAGAGCGAAGCATGGGGTTGGCTTCGCCGTCACGACGAACGGCATTACTCCTTCGTCGATGCCACCAGCTTCGTCCTCATGCGACGTCTCCGGATCAAGGACGCGCTCGCCTTCGATGGCGACTTCAGTGCCGCCGGGTTCACCGAGGTGCGCCCCTGAGGGGGGCAAGAGTCACCGAAGGGGGAGCGCTGCGGTGCCCGTTGCCGCTGGTCAAACGTTGGTAGGGGAGTAGCTGGACTCTTCAGGTCGAACCTTCTCGAAGATTGGGCCCGTGAGAACCTTGACTCCTACTGGCGCCCTTAGGCGCCAGTAGGCATCGACCCGCGCCAACCTTTTGGTGGCGCCCCCGGTGGTCGACCGCCTGGGGTGTCCTAGGAGTGCCGATCAATCCGCTAGGAGCGCTGGGGCAAGTCGGCGATACTCGGTGAGCGGGAATCCTTCCGTAGTGGAGACCACCTGGATACAAACGTGGTCGGCACCCGCCTCGTAGTGCTCGCGCACCTTGGCGGCGACGGCGTCGAGGTCTCCCCAGCACACGACCGCATCGACTAAGCGGTCACTTCCTCCTCCGGCGAGGTCTTCGTCTCCAAAGCCGAGATAGCGAAGGTTGTTGGTGTAGTTCGTGAGAGCGAGATAGGTCGCCATGAACTTGCGCGCGAGATCACGCGCCTTGGTGGGATCGCTCTCCAGCACCACCGTTACCTCGGGGGCGAGAAGTGGACCTTCCCCGAGGACCACACGTGCTCTCGCCGTGTGCTCGGCGGGTACGAAGTACGGGTGTGCCCCAGCAGATCGCTTGCCTGCCAGCTCAAGCATGCGAGGCCCGAGGGCCGCAAGCACCCGACGGTCCTTGCCCACCGCGGGTCTAGCGGCATCGAGAGCATCGAGGTAGCTGACCATATGGCCATGGGGGCGGGTGTAGTTCTTGATCAACGGCTCATGGCTCACTCCGAGACCCAAGAGAAAGCGTCTGGGGTAGCGGTCGTCGATGGCGGACACGGCCTTTGAAAGTTCTTTGGGGGAGGTCCACCAGATGCCCACGATGCCGCTAGCCACCACCACGCTGGTCGTCGCGTCAAGCAGGCGTCCGAAGCGCGTGGAAAGACCGGGGCTGAAACCACCTCCAGACCACAACGCCGAGTAGCCGAGGGCTTCCATCTCCGCTGCGACGTCCACAGAGGTGTCTTCCGCCAGCCAGGGTCTGCTCCACCATAGGCCCACCTTGCCGAGTTCCACATGCTCACGGTAGTGCCGAGGTTGGTGGCGTGGGGTCGGCACTCGGCTCAGGCCAGTCGGCAACGCCGATCCACACCGATACCGCTCAGCGAGTCTCATCCGACCGCAAGAGGCCAGGTGCGATGTACCGGCCCGACGCAGAGACCCTACGATTGCTCGCACGCCATCTGCAGGGAATGGAGACCTTGTCATGAGCGAGAACGACGATTGGTCACCCGACGAACCATTGGGCACAGAAGCGTTCGAGCAAGGCGACGAAGCGCTCGATGAGGGCTCCCGGATCGATTCGAGTCTTGTCGAAAGGCTCGTGCTGGACCCCTCGCTCGATTCTGCGCTTCAGGCGGACGAACGTGAACTCGAGGAGGCCGGGGCGGAGCTCGACGACCCTGAAGATCTCGTCACCCTCGAGGGGGATATGGACGACCCCGATGGGCTCGGAGAGCCGACACATCGTGCCCGCTCTCGACGTGACGACGAAGGCGGCTGGGATCTCGACTCACCTGCGACAAGCGGCAGCGAGCCTGATGCCGATTCGACCGACTGACGGATTCCTGAGCCGGGGGCACCCGTGAGGTTTGCGGCCCTCGCTTGGCTGGTCAGTACTACAAAGGCCCTACTACCGTCTCCCCGACGACCGGGAGGGACGAATGATCAAACCAGTAATCGACATGTGGCATGCCTTCTTGCGGGGCCAGCTACCGGGTGGGCTCGACGAACTGCTCGACGATGACGTCGTCTTCTACTCACCGGTTGTATTCACGCCCCAGGAGGGCAAGGCGATCACCACTCTTTACCTGCAAGCGGCAGTCGCGACCCTCCCAGGCGACCAAGCGGGATCGACCTCAGCGGGCAGCGGAACTCCGACCGGAAGCTTCCATTACACGAAAGAGGTGCTGGGCGATGACACCGCCGTACTTGAGTTCGAGACCACGATGGAGGGCAAGTACGTCAACGGTGTCGACATCATCCGCTGTAATCAGGAGGGACGCATCGTCGAGTTCCGTGTGATGATTCGACCCCTGCAAGCGGTGAACCTCGTGCATCAGCAGATGGCGGCAACGCTCGAACGGATGAATCCAGCCGACTGACAACGGCGGATTACTCACGCTCGACCTGCGCGCTGATGCAGGACCCAGGACCGGGCCGGACGATGCTCTCGGTGGGCCTTCCCATCCGGTTCCTATGAAATCAACGGTCGACGATCTCCGGGCTCTCCGAAGTAGGCCAGCTTCAGATGATCCTGGATCGACTGTCCATTCACGGCAGTGCTGGGAAACGCGTGCGGAATGTTGTCCTTGTCGCGCACTATCAGCTCGAACGGTTCGGGAGCGTTCCTTGCGTAGTCGGACGTCATGATCAAGCTCACCAAAGGTCCAAATCCATGCTTCGGCGTCTCTGTGAGGAGTAGGAAGATTCCAGGCGTGGCCCCCAGCTGTACGTCGAGTTCATCTACTGCGTCTGGTACGTCAATTACGTCCTCGACGAGGTCGGTTTCTTCTTCAAGCCTTTGCGCCACGTCGTTGGCACCCTGATTATTGGTCCCATATCCACTCCTCCATGTCCGATAGTGGATAAGCATGCCCTCAACTGCAGGGTTAGGTTATCCACCCAGTCCCCCCCTGCTGTGGCCGTTGAGCCAACATGAATAGGTGGCTGGGAGCCGCAGATCTACGGATGTGTCGAAGGCGGCGAAGAGCCTGCGAAAGATCGCCGCTCTCACCGTGGGATCGCCGGATGACTCGCCTGCAGATGCCAAAGCTCCGGATCGCCTAGAGCTGGCGGCCGAGGTGCTCGATGTCGCTGCAAGGACGGAGGAAGAGCCCTAGTCCGTACATATTTGTGTGCAGGGGTGGGCTTTGAGGTCCCGCCGGGAGTGGCGGGAGATGGTAGCCCCTCAGGTGGTCCTTACCCTGCCAACGGAGTCATGACCTACTATTCCGGGAACGAGAATGGAAGCTGGATGGATACCTGTACTCTTTCATCTAGCGACACTCCACTGCACTGTGGCTCTCGATGTTTTTGTCGACTGGTACGGAACGAACTAGCTGCCCGCGCTCGCAGCTGCCTCCATCGTTGTCACCGAGTCTTACCCGAGACCTTCAAGGAGGTTTCGTGTCCGTCCGCGCACAAGAAAAGCGAACGAGTCCTCTTCTTGGATATCAGCATCGTGTCGGGAGGGCGTAGCCGTGGGAGCATGTCTTGAGAACGCAGAATGGAGAACCCCATGGACACGAACGACCGACTGACCCGGCTTGAGAACGCGCTGATCGACCTCGTCATCGTGGTGACGGAGGGCAGTCTTGGTCGCCTTGACGCGCACATGGCACCGGAAGTGCGCGGCGCGGGCACGCGGCTCCAAGGGTTCCATCGAGCAGTGCAGAATGAGCGGTCGTCCTAAGAGCCGGCGGTCAATGTCCGGGTGCAGCCACCGCAAAACGCGCACCGCATTTGTTCAGGAGATCAAGGCGTCGGCTTCGGCAATGTCCTTGTGAAATAGCTGGCCGATGTAGAGTCGTTCACCCAGCACTTCACATCGGAACCACAGACCTTTAGCCGGTCCGATTCTGGTATTGCGAGGCAGTTCGCGAATGACTTTCGTGACCAGCTCGCCTGAGGTCATTCCAGACCGGCAGACGAGGATACGTCGGTCGGTTACCACAACGACACGATAACCCTTGATCCATACGAGCAGACCGAACCACGGACTCATAGTCGTCGCCGAGAACGCGGCCTGAATCACCTCACCCGGCTGGAGGACGTGAGCCGCATTGACACGAAGCGTGTCGCGAATCGCCATGACTCCCCCTGTTCACTTGGCCAACAGGATTACAGTAACTTCAGATCGAACTGATTGGTGTTTTCGGTTTCCAGGGGGATTCTTCTCTCCGTCCGTCCATTTCTGGGCGGATGCCGTGGGGCGTACGCCGAGCCGTTCCCCTTCAGAGGCCGACCCCTACCTCACCCTGATGCCGGCCGAAGAAGGGGTCCGGCTGACCTTCCAGAGGATCACTGGCCTAGCTCGCATCCACTTGGATATTGAGACCGACGACGTGGAGGCCGAAGTGCGCAGGCTGGAGGCACTCGGCGGACACGTGGTAGACCGCGTCGAGGATTGGGTGGTACTCCAAGACCCAGCAGGGTTATTGCCATGTGTCATATCGGTCGACAGCACGGACTTCGACGCTAGCGCCACGACGTGGACGGACGGAGGCGGAAATAACTAGAGGCAGCGGGTACATCGTCTGCATTCTGTTGCCGAGCTTCGGTGCTCTCGGAAGTTGTTTTTCTAATACATCACGCCTGTCGGCTCAGCTCTCGATCTGAACTGAGCTGACGTACCAGCCTTCGGGCGTCTGTGACACGTAAAGCTGGAAGATCGGGGCGTTGGGTGGGCCACCTCCTGGCGGTCCATAGGTGCAAACGATGGGCGGGAACGCCGAGGTGCAGCCCCGGTCGATCACAAGTCCGCTGGTGTAGGGGGCGGCGAAGAGAGTGGCTACGGCTTGAGACGTCGCCACGGAGAGCGCTTTGGCCTTGTTCCCCGAGGCCCAACTCAAGACAAGGGCGGCGGCGGCGTTCTCGGCGTTCGGCCGCAGCGCCCCGGGTATGGCGAGGGTGGTTGTGGTCGGTGGCCGCAGGATGGTGGTGCTGGTCGTCGGCCGTGTCGTAGGAGCGGACGCTTCAGAGGTGCTGCAGCCCGTCGCGGTTGCACCCAGGATCACGGCGACGGCGACCGCTCGGATGGGTCGAGTGAGAATGGGCATCACGATCCCATTGTGACAAAGACGCTGTCGACGGGCCCATCTCAACCGAGTGAGCGCACCATACGGATCCGTGTACAAAGGCCTCCTGTCGGCCCGCGGTTATGGATGGCCGACCGACAGCGGCGTGCTGGAAGCCGGGAGGGCTTCCGGGATGGTTCGGTCAATGGGAACGAGTGGCAGGAGCACTGACCCGGCGCCGAGTTGTGCTCACCGACGGCTCAGCCATTGATGAGTGGGCCTACGCTGTCACTGGTCGTGTTTGACCATTCCTGCTGATTGGCAGATTATCGACGTCCATTGTCGTCGCCGGGACCAAGTGGCCGACCGGGCGGCCCCAATGGGGGAAAAGGGTCGTCGCTCATCGTTCGGGAGCGGGTATCCATCACTCGCCAGCTGGGGATGTGCATTGTCTGTACTCGCCGAGCCAGCCGGTGGCCGGCCGCCCGGATGACGAGGCGGCGCAGCGGGCCAATCATGAGCAGCAGACCGAGGGCGTCGCCGATGAATCCCGGCATGCAAATCATTACTCCACCCATGAGGACGACCAGTCCGTCGAGCAACTCCCGGGTGGGCATCTCTCCTCGCGCCAAACTCTCCTGGGTGTGGGCCAGCACGCCAACGCCGACTCGCCGGACGACGAAGGGCCCGAGCGCGCTCACGACGACCAGGATCGCCAACGCCCAGAGGAAGCCGATCTGCTCGGCCACGACCACGAACAAAGCGATCTCTGCGCCAACGAACACCAGCACACCGAGGAAGAACATCGACCTCAGAGTAACCCCTGTGGTCGGTCGGTCCGTGAGCGAGAGTGCAATACGGCGTGCACCGGCGGGGCCGGTCTCAGCCGTCGCCAGACCTTCGGCTCCGGACGAATCACACCAAGGACGTGATCGTGTGCAGCCCGAACGAGGACGTCCGCTCGGTGGCCCAACGCAAGCTCGAGCGTTGGGCCAAGCACCTGCCTGTTGTCGAGGAGGCGTGTAGATCTGCTCCCTGGTCCCTTGTTTCGAGTGTCGTCCGCTTGCCTTCACCAGTTATCCCTGTGGCGAGTCTCTAGTCGCGCAAGTCGTAGGAGCCTGCGCAATCGGTGATTGCCGAAAAGCGAAACTCATAACGGTTAACCTCTCTGTGCCGATGACCTCCGTTGCCGAGCTGAGCACTCCGTACTCCAGCCCTGAAGAAGACGGTCCACAGTCGACGGCTCGGTGGACCCGTCCCGCCCTGGTGGTGATCGCCGCCTTTGCCGCTCTGTCCTACGCCTGGTCGATCAACCACGACATGCTCGATTCCTATTACGCGGCGGCGGTTCGGAGCATGGCAGGAAGTTGGCACAACTTCGTGTTCGGCGCGTTCGACCCCGCCGGAACGATCACGCTCGACAAGCTGCCCGGCGCCTTCTGGATCCAAGCGTTGTCGGTCCGGGTGTTCGGAGTGCACACATGGGCGATGGTGCTCCCCCAGGTGCTGGAGGGTGTCGGCGCCGTGCTCGTCCTGTACCGGGCGGTGCGCCGTCTGGCCGGCCCGGTGGCTGGCCTCTTTGCTGCACTGGCTCTGGCCGCCAGCCCCGCCACCGTCACCCTGAACCGGGGGACCGTCTCCGACAGCATGATGATCCTGCTGCTGGTACTCGCCGCGGACGCCGCGTCGGCCGCCTTGACCAGCGGACACCTGAATCTCCTGCTACTGGCGGGGGTCTGGGTGGGGCTCGCCTTCCAGGCCAAGATGCTCGAGGCCTGGCTGGTCCTGCCGGCGCTCGGTGCGGCTTACCTGTTGGCCGCGCCGTCCACGCTGTGGCGGCGAGTGCGCGCGGTGGTGGCCCTCGGAGTGGTCGCCGGTGTTGTGTCGCTGCTGTGGATGACGGCGGTGACCCTCACCCCCGCGTCAGACCGTCCGTACGTGGACGGGAGCTATCACAATTCGGTGTACGAGCAGGTGTTCGTCTACAACGGTTTCGGGCGCTTCGGTCAGCAGACACCTGTGCAACTGCTCGCCAGGCAATCGGTCGGTATCGCGATACCCACCACATCGCCTAGTTGGAGGCGACTGGTGACAGGTCAACCGGGACGTGACTCCGGCTGGCTGCTGCCCGCCGCGTTGGCCATAGGCGCATTCGGTCTCCTCAGCCGGAGACGACGGCCTCGGCGTGACCCGACCAGGGCCGCGATCGTGTTGTGGGGGACGTGGCTGGTCGTCTTCGTCGTTGTGCTCTCGGCCGCGCCGACCGTGAACCCCTATTACACCGCAGTTCTGTCGCCCCCGATTGCCGCTCTTATCGGGGTCGGCGTGGCCGACTCTTGGGCGGCGCGCGAGCGGCCCGCCACGCGCGCGGTTGTGGCGGCCATCGTCGCGGGGTCGACGGCATACGCAGCCTGGCTCATCCCAGCCGTCGGGACAGGCGTGCCTGTATGGCTGCGGCCCGTCGTGATCGCGGTTGGCACCGTCGCCACCTTGGGAGTGGCCATCAGCACCGTGCCCATGCTTCGGAGATCGGTGAAGGGTGGCTCATCCGGTCACCGCTTTCGCGCGGGCGTGGGCACGGCTGTCGCGTTTTCCTGCGCACTTGCGGCCGTGATGCTTGTCCCGGCCGTCGCCTCCGCCTCCGTTGTGGCGCGCGGCGAAGGCATGTACGACACTCCGTTCGAGCCATTGGGCGTCTACCGTGGCATCGACCTCCTGTTCATCCAATCACTGGCCACGTCCAGATACTTCTTGCCGCAGCTAGAACGCGTCCGGTTCGGAGCCCCCGATCTGCTCGCGACACAGACAGCAACGATCGGCTCGGGGTTCGCCTACACCAGCGGGCAGGAGGTGCTGCCCATCGGCGGGTTCACAGGCACCGTCCCCGAGCCGACGCTTACTCAACTGAAGACCGATGTTGCCACCGGACGGTTCCACCTGGTGATCGCCGGCCACACCCGCGACCCGCGTATCGAATGGATCGCTGCCCACTGCCAAGACGTCGGTCACGCTACTGAAGTGCTCACCAGCTACTTCTGCACGCCAGCCGATGCCCGCTGAACGAGGGGTGATGAACGGGCGAGACTTGCGGTTCGCCCGGATCAATTCCTAGCTCGGCGAGAATATGCACCAGCGTCGTTCCGAAGGCTTGAGGCGACTCTTGGGAGTCCCAGATGTCGAAAACCTGGAACTACGGTTACGGCCGGATGTCAGCTCGTGCAGCCGAAGCGCCGAGTGGAGCTCTTGGGGCAATCCTGGCTCGAGTTAGCTGACGACAAGGCGCAGGCCATAGTCCATCTTCTCGGTTCCCAACAGCTCCTTGTGGCGATCTTCCCAAATCCCCGAAGACAGGTCGGATTCGAGGCGGCGAAGGCCTCGCTCCAGCGCGCCAGGATCGACCAGTCGAAGTGCCGAGCCACCGACACGAACCTCCGGGTCGAGGTACGCCTCGGGACGGCGCCAGTACGCGATCGTCATGCCGTCCGGCGTGTCGTGGGCGAGGGGGACGACTCGCACCTCGCGGGCCTTGATCGCTCGGGCAATCGCGTCCACGGGCGGCACGGCACGAAAGTGCTCCACCAGTTCGGGCACGTAGTGCGTTAGCCAGTGCGAACAGTGGAGAACGGGATCGAAAGTAAGCACGATCTGCCTACGGGCAACGCGTCGTATCTCGGCCAATCCCGTCCATGGGTCCGACCAATGGTGGATCGTGAGTATCGCGATCGCAGCGTCGAATGACGCCGACCTCAGGGGCAAGGATTCGGCAATGCCACGGATGACAGGTGCTGCCTACCGGGGACGCTGGAGGATCATCACAGACGATGGCTCGATCCCCACGACCTTCCGGCTGGCTGGTTCGTACGACCCGGTTCCGGCTCCCACACTCACGACGTAGCGGGCGGTGTCGAGCGCCTCGAGTACCATCGCCGCGATGACCGGGTCCGCTTTTCGAGATCGTGCGTATCGGTCGCCGATGTCGTCGTAGAGCGCGCGCCCCATGCCTGAACGCTAGTGAGGACCGCCCCCAACGTCAGCAGGACAACGGTCCCGGAGTGCCCGCTGACGGCGGGTCGGACCGCAGCCGATCGAGCCGTGGACCGATGGCGTCGGCAAACCTCCCCGGGGGCAAGTGACCAGTCGAGCGGCGGGGACGGCGCCCCATGTCTATCCATCCTCATGTCTATCTATACGGACGATCTGCGTCCTCGTTGCTCGTGGAAGAATCACAACGTGCCGTTAGCCACAGGGCTCGATGGGGTGTCGGTGCTGACCCGGAACGCCGTGTCGACCCGGATCCGGCAATGCACCCGTCATGCTCTTGCGAGGCTCGGTCTGCTGCCTCGATGACCGCCGGATTCGCTCATCACCCTGGCGGTGCGTTCCGCGATGCGACCGCCATCGAGCTACTGGATCCTCCCTCGATGACGAAGAAGGCCGCGGGTATGACAAGCCGGTGGTCGGCGGCGATTGCCGAAGGGTGGGACATCTCGGGCAATGCCAATGGGGGTTATCTACTTGCCATCACGGCCCGAGCGATGAGCGCAGCGATCGGACGACCTGACCCCATCACCGTGACGGCACACTTCCTGGCTCCGGGAAAACCGGGGCCGGTGTCCGTTGCCGTAGACGTCACCAAGCAGGGTAGGACCTTTGGGACGGCCACGGCGACGCTCGCGGCCGAGGGTCGTCCCCTGCTCAACGTGCTCGGCACCTTCGGAGAGCTCAAAGACAAACCAGGACCGAAGCTCGTCGACCTGGGACCCCCACCGATGCCCGCGGCTGACCGGTGCATTCCAGTCGACCCCACCGACACATTTCCACCGCCGTTCATGGGAAGAGTCGAGCTCCGACTGCATCCCGACGACGCGACGTTCCTCCGTGGCAATCCCTCGGGCCATGCGCTCATGCGCGGATGGTTCCGTCTGCGTGACGGTGAATCGATCGACACGGTCGCTCTGTTGTGTGCCTCCGATGCTTTTCCGCCGACAGTCTTCAACGCCAATCTGCCGGTGAGCTGGACGCCGACCATCGAGCTGACGACCCATGTGCGCTATCGCCCGAAGTCCGGCTGGCTTCGCTGTCGCTTCGCCACGCACTTCGTGACCGGAGGATTCCTCGAGGAGGACGGCGAGATCTGGGATGCCGCAGGTCGACTGGTCGCCCAGTCGCGCCAGCTCGCTTTGGTTCCGTCCAGCTGACCGGACGAGCCCCCGCCCAGATCGCCGAGCCAGGCGCAAGTATGATGAAAACGGCGCAACCTGTTTGAGGAGGCGCTCATGTGGGTCATTGCCGGCGTCCTGCTCGGACTGGTAGTTCTCGCCTCGGTGGTCGGTTTCCACTCGGGACCACACGTGCACGTCGTCGCTGGCGTGATCGGCGTCCTTGCCGCCGTCTGGCTCGTTGTCATGGCCGTCGACGGGCGATCCGCGCCGATCCTATGGACGCTTCTGAGCGCTGATCTCGTGATTTCGGCGGGCGTGGGTGTCATGGGATGGTTTGGCTTGTCGGGGCGTGGCGCCGCCGAGCATCACCTCAGTTCCCTCGAGGGCGAGGAGGGTGTCGCCGTCAGCGACTTGGTGCCTGAAGGCGTCGTCCGTGTGCGCGGGGAGCAGTGGTCTGCGGTGTCGGTGAACGGGACCGTGCGAGCGGACACTCGCGTACAGGTCCTTCGTGCGGCGGGTGTGCATCTGGAGGTCTGGGGCGAGGATGCGACAGCGGTGCCTGCAGACGGGGGAAATAGCCTTGACAAGGGCGAGAGCAAGGAGCGGAGTACATGATCGTTGGCGTCGTCATCGGAGTCGTAGTCCTCCTCCTTCTCATCGTGCTCGGGTTCGCGGTGAAAATTGTCCGTGAATACCAACGGATCGTGCTGTTCCGGCTCGGTCGAGCCATCGGACTTCGAGGTCCCGGGCTCGTCTTCATCAACCCCGTGACCGACAGGACCTCATGGGTGGACCTTCGCGAGCAGTTTCTCGAGATCCCTCACCAGACGGCAATTACGAAGGACAACGCCTCGATCTCGATCGACTTCATCATCTTCTACAAGGTCGTCGACCCCTTGATGTCGGTGCTCCAGGTGCAGAACTTCGCTGCCGCCGCACAGAACGTCGCAGCGACGACGCTTCGTAGCGTCGTCGGCGACATGCCGCTCGATGACGTGCTGTCTAAGCGCGAAGAGATGAACGCGTCGCTTCGCGTCCGCCTCGACGAGGTCACTGAGCGCTGGGGCGTGAAAGTGACCACCGTGGAGGTCCGTGAAGTCAACCCGCCTGCCGGCGTCCTCGAAGCGATGACGCGCCAGATGTCGGCCGAGCGCACCAGGCGCGCGGCGATCACCGAAGCGCAGGGTCAGAAGCAGGCAGCCATCACGCTCGCAGAGGGCACCAAGCAGGCTGCCATTCTCGGCGCGGAAGGGGCGCGGCAGTCCGCCATTCTCCGTGCCGAAGGCCTCGCGGCCGGGCTGGAGAGGATCTTCGTCGTCGGAAAGGGCCTCGATCGGAACACGATGCAGCTCCAGTACCTCGAGACGCTGAAGCATGTCGGCACGTCCCCCTCGACGAAGATCGTGGTACCGATGGACCTGCTGGGCGGGCTGATGAACATGTTGCGGGCGCCGCTGCCAGCCGAGTCGTCCAGCGATTCCAGAGCGTCCGACGGCAGCCGGCCATCCAGTGAGATCGGTGCGGGTGCCGACTTGGACGCGCGAACCGAGCTCGACGACGGTGGAGCGTCCTGACGGTCGTAACGGCTTACCTCAGCGAATGGACAGCAGCTCGGGCTCAGCTGACGTGCCGCCAATAGATGAAGCAGTCATCGCCGTCGACCGCCCCCGGCAGCCGGCCTACGACCCGCCAACCGAGCTCTTCGTAGAGACCCCGGGCGGGGTTCGAAGCGAAGACCAGGTTGAATTGGACGGAGTCAAAGCCGAGCAGGGGGGCCCGCCACAGCGAGTCCTCCACCAGTAGGCGCCCGATACCGCGCCTGCGTCGGGCAGCTGAGACGGCGTAGCCGGCGTTGGCGATGTGGGCGGCGCGCCCCACGAAGTTGGGCTTCAGGTAGTACGCCCCCGCCAGCTCGTTCCGGCCCCCGTCCTCGAGTCTGGCCGCGACCGTCAGCGTCACCTGGTCGACCCACGTGTCGGCGAACATGTCGTCGGTGAGCGGAGGCTCGTGGGGAAAGCCCTCCCCACTTGTCACCACCTCCGCGAACAGGTCGAACAGGGCCGCGTGCTCGGCGGGGTGAAGCGGGCCCAGCTGGACCCGGAGGCCGTCAGGGGTCTCGACGGTCATCATCTCAGTGGCCTTGTCCCCAACGGCCTTCGGTGCTGCCGCCATCGCAGGTGATCCTCGCACGGAAAGCCGCTCGCTCCTCCCACCTAGGCCGAATCGTCGGTGTCCCCGACGAAGGCTCGACCCAACGTTCGCGACCAGCACGGGCTGCTCGTTAGCACCAGACCAGCAATGGACAGACTGTTCGAATGTTGTCAGCATGCTCGGCGATGTCGCTGAAGAGCCGAGGCCCCACGTGAAGGTCGCCGGGCTCGTGCTCACCCCAGGGGCGAGCACGGGGCGTGACCAGAGCTCGCTGGTGGCGATCGACGACGCGCTCACACCCGCCGGGGTGCGAGTAGAACGGGTCGATTTCCCCTACCGTCTCGCAGGCCACCGGACCCCGGACCAGCCGCCCGTGCTCATCGCGACCGTGGTGGAAGCCGCGCGGTCGCTCGCCGAGACGCTCGCGGTGCCGCTCGAGAAGGTCGCGCTCGGAGGGCGGTCGATGGGGGGGCGTATGTGTTCGATGGCCGTTGCCGAGGGCCTCGGCGCGGCGGCGCTGGTGCTGGTGAGCTACCCCCTTCACTCACCCGATCAGCCGCAGCGTAAGCGCAGCGCGCACTTCGCCGAGATCACCGTCCCGTGCCTTTTCGTCTCCGGCACGCGTGACGCCTTCGCCACCCCCGAGGAGCTCGAGACCGCGACCGCTGCCATGACGGGCCCGGTCACCCACCACTGGATCGAGGGTGGCGATCACGTGCTTCGTGGGAAGGACGCCGAGGTGGCGCAAACCGTCAGGGACTGGCTCACCATGCTCTGAGCACCGGGGTTCCACACTGCCGCACCGAGGGCAGTTGCCCCGGGCGAGCTCGGTCTCTGTAACGAACGAGGTCGGCGGGTTCGTTGAGCCAGTTGCTGCCCAACCGTGGTCGCATATTCTCTTGCTGTGACGACCTTCATTTCGCGCCTCGACGGCAGGGGCACGGGACCGCGCGTGGCTGTGAAGGATCTAATCGACGTCCAGGGCGTCCCCACCACTGCGGGCTGTCGAGCCGTGGAGCGGAACGCCAAACCGGCAACTCGCGACGCCGCGTGTTTGAGCGGCTTCCGATCCGCCGACGCGCGGATAGTGGGGAAGGCCAATCTCCACGAGCTGGCGATGTTGCCGTTCGGAACGAACCCATGGTTCGGCTCCCCGGTCAACCCGCTGGACCCCACCCTGATCCCGGGTGGATCGTCCAGTGGCTCAGCGGTGGCGGTGGCCACCGGCGAGGCGGACGTGGCCCTCGGCTCGGACTCGGGCGGATCGATCCGGATCCCTGCGGCTTGTTGTGGGGTGAGCGGCCTCAAGACCACCTACGGCCGGGTGCCACTCGAGGGAGTGTGGCCACTGGCTCCCAGCTTCGACACTGTCGGCCCGATAGCTGTCGATGTGGGCGGGCTCGTGCTCGGCATGCAGCTCCTGGAACCGGGCTTCTCGCCCGGCCCCGCGCCCGCACGGAGGGTTGGCAGGCTGAGCACGTCGGGCCGTCCCGATATCGAGTCTGCCGTGGACGAGGCGTTGAACGCGGCCGATCTCGAAGTGGTCCCACTCGACTGGGGCGAATGGGAGACGGGAACCAGCTGTTTCACCACCATCCTCTTCAGTGAGCTGTGGGATGTCGATCATCAGCTCGCTGACGCAGATCCCGGTGGGGTCGGGGCGGATGTCATGCAGATGCTCGGTATGGTCGACCTGTTCCGCCCGAGGTTGGAGGACGCCCGGCGCCAGTTGACCGAGTGGCGCCGTTCGTTTCTCACCCTCTTCGAACGCGTCGAGCTATTGGCCCTACCGACCCTGCCCGTCTTCCCGCCCCACCTGGAGGATCTCGAGGGGGACAGGATCTCGACGGCCGTCGAGCTCACCAGTCATACGTCGTTGTTCAACGCCGCCGGTGTGCCTTGCACGGCACAACCCGTGCGAGTGCCTCGATCGGCCCTACCGGCCAGCCTGGAATTGGTCGGTCCCGTCGAGGGTGAGGAGCTCTTGCTCTCCACGGCCCTGGTGATCGAGAGGGCGACGTCCTGACCGGTATGTGGATCGTTCGCGCCGATCGAGTCGGCAAGTGTGGTCCGAACGACTCGCCGACGATCCGTGCTCGTCGGGAAACTACCCGAGGCGGAGTTGACCGTAGGTGCTACAGAGCCCCAGGGCCTCGATCAGTATGAACGCAGAGATGATCGTGAGAACGACGAGTGCTCGCCACCGGTTCCCGCTTCGTGCCATCGCCGGCGCCATGTACCAGTCGGGGAGCAGCGCGGGCACCTTTGACAGATAGGCGGACAGGGGGACCGCGTCAGGATCGAGTGGTAGATCTGGATCGGCGGCGAGCGCCAGAGTGGTGAGCTCCGCGTCACTTATGACGCTGCCATCGTCACTTATGACACCGCCATCGTCGCTGATGACACCGCCATCGAGCTCCGGATCCGAGACCGGCGATCGTGTCGTGTCGATCGTGGCATCACCGGCCATCTTGGTTCCTCTCGTCCAGAGGCCCCCCATCGGTCGTCGATGCTCCGGGAGGTCGGTGCTTTTCGGATCGCCAGCGTCGGTATAGATCGACGAGATCCTGTCTCGCTTCTGCGGTCAGGTCTTCCGGTTCGATCGCGCCGGCCAGCTCGATGGTCATCCTGATCTGCTCCAGGTAGGCAGCACAGTTCGGGCACTCCCGGAGGTGGGCCTCGAAACGACGTCGGTCACGACGCGAAAGAGAGCCTTCGAGATAGTCCGTGACGAGCTCCACGGCCTGCTGGCAGACGATGTCCTTCCCTCGCAACGACAGCATCGGTCAGTCCTTCTCCATCTTGGCTTCGAGGACCTCCCGAAGGCGGGTCCGTCCGCGGTGCAGCAGGATCCGCTGGTTGCCGGCACTGATCCCGAGCACGGCACACGTCTCGTCGTTGGAGAGCCCCTCGACGTCTCGTAGCATCACGACCTGGCGCTGACGAGGGGGCAGGTCATCGAGGGCGGCCCTGAGGATCGGGAGCCAGGTGGCGGCGTCGAGGCGGTCCTCGCTCTCGTCCACCCATCGTTCGATGGGATCGGCCCATTGGCCCCGGCCGTCGAAGCGGGCAGGGTCGACAGTGTGGAGAGCCTCAATCGGCGCGCCGACGGGTTCCCGGGAGCCGGCGGTGCGGGCCCGGTTGACGAGGATCCGAAACACCCACGTCCTGAACGAAGAGCGACCCTCGAACCGATCGATCCCACGTACCACGCCCATCCACGCGTCTTGGACGGCTTCTTCAGCCACCGCCTGGTTGGAGACGATTGACCGAGCCAGGCGAAGCATGGGCTGTTGGTAACGGGCCACCAGGGTCACGAACGCCTCCTCGTCGCCGTTGCGCAGCCGGCTTAGGAGCTCGACTTCCATCTCCACGGCTCGAAGCGTAGGGCGCGAGGACCCGGTGACCGTCGCGCCCGGCATTCACATCGTCTTTGCGGAACCCTGCTCGCACCAGGCCCCTGGACACGCCCTCTCCGTCCTCGGCGATCCGCGAAGCGTTACGGGGATGCGAGCCGTGGGTCTCCTCGGGGTACCGCGTAACGCTTGTCGCGCAAGCGGAGACTGTGCTTTGAAACGTGTTCCTCGAGACCGATTGACACGAAGGAGACGCAATGAGGAGATCCACGCGCCTGGCCTTGGGTGCCGGCGCAGTGCTGGGGCTCTCGGCCTGGACAGCACCTGTCGCCGCCGGAGCCGAAGGAGTCCACGGCCAACCTTCTTTCAGAGAGGGCGCCGATCACGTCGTCTTCGTCCAGACCGACAACACCGCCGGGAACCACGTCGTCGCCTATGACCGCGCCGACGACGGAAGCCTGGTCCTGGCGCACACGTACAACACGGGCGGGTCGGGCGGGGTCTTGAACGGCTCGGCGGTCGACCACCTGGCCTCCCAGGGCTCTCTCACCTACGACCAACGCAATGCCCTGCTCTATGCGGTGAACGCCGGCAGCAACACCGTGTCGGTCTTCTCGGTCCGAAGCGACCAGCTCACTCTGCGCCAGGTCCTCGGCTCGGGCGGAACGTTCCCTGTGAGCGTGGCGGTACACGGCAACCTCGTCTACGTCCTGAACGCCGAGAACGGTGGGTCGGTCCAGGGGTATGTCGTCTTCCTCGATCACCTCTTCCCCCTCCCGGGATCGAACCGCACCCTGGGCCTGGTCATCCCCTCGGACACCACGCAGTTCACCAACACACCCGGACAGGTGGCCTTCTCTCCCGACGGTTCCAAGCTGATCGTGACGACCAAGGCCAACGGCAACGACATCGACGTCTTCAACGTCGGGTTCTTCGGACTCCTGTCATCTTCCCCGGTGGTGAACGCCGAGCCCGGCACGGTCCCCTTTGCCGTCACCTTCGACCGGTCCGGTCAACTCGTCGTGGCCAACGCCGGCACCAATGCATTGGCCACCTTCATCCTCAACCAGGACGGAACCGTGACGCTCGTCGACTCGGTGGGCACAGGGCACAACTCGACGTGCTGGGTCACTCCGGCACGCGGGTTCTTCTACGCCTCCAACGCCGGGAGCCCCTCGGTAAGCGGTTACGTAAGCGGTTACCAGGTGGCGGAGGACGGCCAGCTCACCCTGCTCGGAGCGACGGTCACGGACCCGGGAACGGTCGATGCCTCTGCTTCGAGCGAAGGAGACTTCCTCTACGTTCAGACCGGGGGGAACGGGATCGTCGACGAGTTCCGTGTCGGTGACGACGGGGCCCTCACCGGGATCGGATCCGTGACCGTGGCCGGCGCAGTCGGTGGAGAAGGCATCGTCGCCTTCTGAGGTCCCTCCATGCCGGGCCTCCGGGGTCCGGCTCTGCGCAGTCGGTCGTCTATGAGGAGCAGACGAACGCGGCATCGCCCTCGTCACCCATCCCGTGTCCGGGACGCTCGCCCCAGTACCGTCACAGCCGGGACTCATGTCGGTACTCGGAGGAGACGGCAGGTGATCAAGTACATCGGCTCGAAGCGCCGCCTGGTGCCCGTCCTGGGCGACCTGCTCGCGCTTTCCGGGGCGGAGACGGCGTTGGATCTGTTCACGGGGACGACCCGAGTCGCCCAGGAGTTCAAGCGGCGTGGCGCACACGTGACTGCGCTCGACTCCGCCCGCTACTCGGAGATCTTCGCCCGGTGTCACATCGTGGCCGATGCGACCGACGTCGACAAGGACGATCTTCGAGAGGCACTCCGGTACCTCTCGAGGCTTCCCGGTCGGCCCGGCTACTTCACCGAGACGTTCTGTATGAAGTCCCGCTACTTCCAACCTTTCAACGGCGAACGGGTGGACGCGATTCGAGATGCCCTGGAGACCGAGTTCCGGGGCCACCCGCTGTACCCGATCCTCTTGACCAGCCTCATCTATGCCGCCGATCGAGTCGACTCCACGACCGGAGTGCAGATGGCGTACGTGAAGGAGTGGGCGCCTCGATCGTTCAACCCACTGGAGCTTCGCGTTCCAGACCTGTACACGGGCCCGGGCCTGGCTCTGAGAGCCGACGCATGCCAGGTGGCACGCGATCTTCCGATGGTCGATCTCGCGTACCTCGATCCCCCCTACAACCAGCACCGCTACTTCACCAACTACCACATATGGGAGACGCTCGTCGCGTGGGATTCTCCTGATTACTACGGGATCGCCTGCAAGCGAACCGACAGTCGCGATCCGTCCACGAAGAGCCCGTTCAACGCTGCTCGCGAGATGCCCCGAGCGCTTCGCCAGGTGATCACCGATGTCCGAGCGGAGGTGCTGGTCCTCTCGTACAACAACGAATCCTGGGTGACGCTCGAGGACCTCGTGGAGATGTGCTCGCATCGTGGTCACGTGGGTGTTCTCGCGTTCGAGTCGAAGCGCTATGTGGGTGCGCAGATCGGTGTCTACGACCCGAGCGGGAAGAAGGTGGGACGTGTCTCACACCTGCGAAACGTCGAGTACGTGCTCGTCGCGGGTCCGAGAGATCTGGTTGTATCGATGACCGCCGCGTACGAGGGATCCGCCGCGCTGGCCACGGCCGGTGGCGGGGTGCGAGAGCATGGGGCGGCTGGTGCGAAGTACTTCTTGGGATCGATGGAGGGACCGTGACACTGCACCACCGGGCAATGGTCGGAGATCTTCTGGACTCGGTATACGCGCGTGACGGGCTGTCGCTGCCGCTGCCGAGGTACCGCTTCCCGCCGGACCAACGCGATGCGCGCGAGGCGTTCCAGCTCGTGTCGGACGAGCTGCTGCTCGACGGCAACGCTCGTCAGAACCTCGCAACCTTCTGTCAGACCTGGGAGGAGCCCGAAGTTCACCAGTTGATGGACCTGAGCATGGACAAGAACCAGATCGACAAGGACGAGTACCCGCAAACCGCCGAGATCGAGCGTCGTTGCGTGCACATGCTGGCCGACCTGTGGAACGCGCCGCAGGGCGCGGACACCGTCGGGACCTCAGCCGTCGGGTCGTCCGAGGCGTGCATGCTCGGCGGGATGGCGGCCAAATGGCGGTGGCGGGCGCGCCGTGCCGCTCGAGGCGAGTCGACCGACCGCCCCAACATGGTGTGCGGACCCGTCCAGGTGGTGTGGCACAAGTTCGCCCGCTACTGGGACGTCGAGCTGCGCGAAGTTCCCATGGCACCCGGTCGGTACTGCATGGACGCCGACGCGATGCTCGAGCGCGTGGACGAGAACACGATCTTCGTCGTTTCGACGTTCGGTGTGACCTACACCGGGTTATACGAGCCCGTCCTCGAGCTGTCCGAGGCGCTCGACGTCCTCCAACGTGATACCGGGCTCGACGTGGACATCCACGTCGACGGCGCCAGCGGAGCCTTCCTGGCCCCGTTCTGCGCGCCGGAGCTGCAATTCGACTTCCGCGTGCCACGGGTGAAGTCGATCAGCACGTCGGGTCACAAATTCGGCTTGGCCCCCCTGGGCGTGGGGTGGGTGGTGTGGCGCGACGCGGCCGAGCTGCCCGACGACCTCATCTTCCACGTGAACTACCTGGGCGGTGACATGCCTGTGTTCCAGGTCAATTTCTCGCGGCCCGCCGGGCAGATCGTCGCCCAGTACTACGACTTCATCCGCCTGGGTCGCGACGGATATCGGCGCGTGCACCAGGCGTCGTACGACACGGGCGCGTACCTGGCGCGCGAGATCGTCAAGCTCGGTCCCTTCGAGCTGTTGTGCGACAGCGATCCGCTCACCGCCATCCCCTCGGTGACGTGGCGCATAGCCGAGGGGGCCGAACCCGGGTTCTCGCTGTTCGACCTGGCCGACCGCCTCCGTGTCCGGGGCTGGCAGGTGCCGGCTTACACGCTCACCGGGGAGCTCTCGGACGTCGCCGTCCAGCGGATCCTCGTGCGCCAGGGGGTGACCCGGGACCTCGCTTCCATCTTGCTCGACGACCTGAAGGACGCCGTCGCCCATTTCGCCTCCCACCCCGTTACGGTCGGAATGCGCGCCGAGGAGGCAGGCGGTTTCAACCACTTGTGAGGGTTCTAGGGGGCTGCGGCCGGCGCCCTCGCCCGGTCGGGTCGATGCTCGTCCCTTCGGGCGGGCGCGAATCAGGCCGTTGGACCCTACCTACGGGTCCGATGGACGCGAAAGGTTGGCTTCTTGGGCCCGGCTCTGTCCGGGTGATCGGAGGTGAGCTATGTCCAGGGCGTGCGGCAACGGGCGGAGGACGGGCCACAAGGCGACGATGGCTGGTGTCGGGCTCGCGGTCGGAGCCGGGATCAGAGCCTGGAGAGGGAGCCGGGACCGTGACGCTTCGCGGGGCTTCCTCGAATGGGACGGTCCTTCTGACCCCTCGGTCGACGTGGGTGTGGCGCGGATCGCCCTGCCCATCCGTTACTGGCGCACCGACTGCTTCATGGGGGTGTTCCCGGCGGACTACGGAGCCGTCCGTGACCTGCTCCCGTCGAGCCGACTGCATCCCGTTCGTCTCCTCGGCGCCAGAGCCGCGGTGGCGGTGGTCGCCTACAACTACCTCGAGACCGGGGTCGGCCCCTACGGCGAGATAGCGGTCAGCCCGCTGTGCACCCTCGACCGGGCCGCGCCGCCCCTGCTCCCGCTTCTCCAGGGACGTTGGCGCGGCTTCGGTGGTTTCGTGGCCCACCTGCCGGTGACCTCTCGTGTGGCGCGCGAAGCGGGACGCAGGATCTGGGGCTACCCGAAGTTCGTCGCCGACATGGCCTTCGAGCTGCTCCCGGAGCACCAGCTGGTGACCCTCACAGAGACGGGGAGCGAGGTCCTCCGTCTCAAGGTCCGTCGCGCCGGATGGGTCGGGTTGGAACGGGCACCGCTCACCACCTTCACCGTCCGCGACACGACGCTGGTTCGCACGACCGTTGCCGTGCGGGGATACGTGGCCACGGCGGTCGGTGCTTCGTGCGGAGAGCTCATCCTCGGCGATCACCCGGTCGGTCGAGAGCTGGCCTCGCTCGGGCTGGCAGCGAACCCGGTTGCGACCAAGACGTACCTGACCCACAGCGCCATCCTCCCGGCAGGGGAGGACCTGGGCCCGGCCGACCGGCCATACACCGGGTACGAAGGCGAAGAGCGGGAGTTCGGCTCCCACACGATCGGCTACGACGACGGCGTCGTCCGGGTCGTCTCCCAAGCCGGGGCGCCGACCACCGCAGCGTCGGCGAAGCGCGGGTGACGACCAACTTCGACCTAGACCTTCTGCTCGAGATCGTCGACCAGTTCGCCTCGAAGGCCGAGCAGCGGTTGTTCGGAGTCGAGATGCCCGACGGTGATCTCGGCGCGGTCCGGGGACTGCTGCTCGACGCCTCGTCGGTCGGCCTGCTGGCCCATCCCGACACCGGTCGGTGGGGGGTGTGGGGCGCGCACGTCGACTCCGAGGGCGTCGGGCCGTCCCTCGCGATGTTGCGGAGGCTGGGTCGGGTCTGCGCGGGCTTGGCCACCGCCGTTCACGCTCAGGGATTGGGCACGCTGCTCATCGGGTCCGAATGCCGGTCGCCGGCGGCACCGGCCGGTGCGCGTCTGGTCGCCGCCTTCAGCCCTCCGTTCGGAGTGGCGCTCGACCCGAGGACCTTCGGTGACGGGCTGCTCCTGGTCGACGACCGGCTGCAGGGCATGGCCCGGTACGCGTTGGTGGCGGACACCGCGGACCTGGTGGTGCTGGCGGCGCGCGCGGGTGCTGGATCCGACGCGTGCTGGGTGGTGCTCGTCCTTGCGGCCGGGACGACCGGTCTGCGACTTGAGCCGACCGGGGCTCGCATAGGGCTGCGCGCCACAGGCATGGTCGACGTGTTCGCGGACCATGTGGCCGTCCCGCCGGAGGCCGAGCATCATCGCGGTGAGCCGGCCGAGCGACGGCTGAGCACGACGATCGGTTGCGACTGGCTCGGGCAGGCGGCCATCGCCCTCGGGTCGGCCGAGCGGGCGGTGGCCGACGCCACCGCCTACACGTGCTCGCGCTTCCAAGGCGGGGTCACGATCGCCGAGCACGCCTCCATCCGCCTGCTGCTCGGCAGGGCCGAGCACGATCTGGCCGTGCTCGCTGCGGTGCTCGACCGGCACGAGGGGACAGCGCTGAGCGAGCTCGATCCGACGACGTTGCTGCGCTGGGGGGCCGATGCCAGGTTGGCGGCGGGTGAGCACGGCGGTCGGGCTGTCACCGACGCGCTCCAGGCCTTAGGTGGCTACGGCTACATGGACGAGTACGGGCTGTCGAAGCGCCTGCGCGACCTGGCCGCTCTGCGCGTGCTTCACGGAGGGCCCGACCAGTTGCTGTTGTTGCGCCACGGACTACCGGAGACGGCTACACCGTGAGCTCTACAGAGCTGCGCCGATCGGCCGAGCTGCTCAAACCGTTGGGGCGGGCGCTGTTCGATCTGGGTGAGGTGAGCATGTGGGAGCGCGAGACGGCGACACTGCCCCGCCGGCTGGCGCGCCGCCGGCGTGCCTACCGCGACTTTGCCCGCCGTGAGCTCGCTCCGCTCGTGGCGGGCGCCGACGCGGACCCGGCTGGCTACGATCCACGTCCCCTTCTCGGCGCGGCCGCTCGGGCGGGGCTTCAGTCCGAGCAGCTCCCACCGCCTTGGGGCACCATGCCCGTCGGCGTGGTAAGGGACGGGCCGTTGTTCCACGAGGTTCTGAAGGCCGAGGAGCTGACAGCTGTCTGCGCAGGGCTGGGGCTGGGCCTGCTCGCCCACGGGCTGGGCCTGGCTCCGCTGCAGCTGTGCGGGGACCTGAGCACGATCCGACGGTGGTTGGTGCCGGTGTGCCGGGAGAACCGCGCCGGCCGGCCCCGCCTGGCCGCGTTCGCCATCACCGAGCCGGGTGCCGGATCGGACGTGGAGGACACCGACGGGGCCCGAACGGCACGGTTCTCAACCACGGCGCGACGGGTCCGAGGCGGCTACGTGCTGAACGGCCAGAAGGTCTTCATCACCGGCGGCGCCTACGCGGACCTGGTCACCGTCTTTGCCACCTTGGAGCCCGAAGAGGGCGGGGCGGGTCGCGTCGACCGGGACTGGACATGCTTCGTGGTCGAACGGGGAACGCCGGGATTTCGGACCGGCCGAAGCGAGCACAAGCTCGGCCAGCGGGCCGCCGACGCCACCGAGCTGTTCCTCGACGACGTGTTCGTCTCCTCGGAGAACCTGGTCGCGGCGGAACGCTCCGGCTGGGCCATCAACCGCAACGTGCTCAACTACTCGCGGCTGCCGGTCGGGGCGATCGCCGTCGGGATCGCGCGCGGTGCCACCGAGGCCGCCACCGTCTACTGTCGCCGGGCCCGTCTCGGCGGGAAGCCGCTTCTCGCGTATCAAGAGGTCCAGCTGACCCTGGCGGACCTGTGGCTGGAGACCATGGCCATGCGCGCAATGGTCTGGCAAGGAGCCCGCCACGTCCGACCGACCCAGGGCGTCTCTAGCGCGGTGAAGACCTTTTGCGGCGACCGGGCGGTGGCCGTGGCAGCCCGGGCCATCGAGCTGCTGGCCGACGACGGCGCTCACGTCTGTGGCGGTGTCGAGAAGCGGTTCCGCGACGGCCGTCTGAACCAGATCTACGAGGGGACAAACCAGCTCAACCGCCTGGCCTTGGTGGAGGCCCTGTGGGAGACCGACCTGGCCGGCGGTAATGGCACGTCCATCTGATCGCGCCGTGCCGGGACCGCTTCCCCAGAACGAGTACGAGGAGATCTTCGCCAAGGTGCCCCGACTCACCGTGGAGGTCGTCGTCTGCTCCGAGACCGGTGTGCTGCTGGCCCGTCGGACCGGCGGGCCCTGTGCCGGTCTTTGGAACATCCCGGGCGGGACGGTTCGTTTCGCCGAGACGTTGACCGACGCCGTCCATCGGGTCGCGTTGGACGAGATCGGCGCCGATGTCGCCGTCGACGACTTTCTCGGCTACATCGAGTACCCAAGCCACCTCCGACAGGGCCTCGACTGGCCGGTCGGACTGGCATTTCGCACGCATCTGGTCCTTGCCGAGGGGCACGTCCTCGCGACCGTGGCTGACCAGCTCGAGTGGTTCGTGCGGCTCCCCGACGAGATGCACGACGAGCAGAGGGCCTTCCTTCAGGTGCACGACCTCGTCCGCTGAGGCGTCGAGGCCAGCCGACAGGAGTCGGCTGCGGCGAGTGCTTGGGGATGACCTGGGGAGTACTTTGCCCGTGCCTGGGGACGGACCGGCCCAATCTGGGGAAAGCAACACGAATTCTATGGAGAACATAGGGAAATCGCGTACGCCTATTGACCTTCTCGAGGCGTTGGCGCAGAATTCTCGTAGCCGGTGAACGACGACCGGGGGGAGACCAAACCGAACGTCGAAAGACGGTAGGTAGGGACGAAGCCCAGAGACGGGTTCGCCGGTCAGGCAGACGGTAAGGCATCGGCGGGTTCCCTGGGATCAATCGATGTCAAGCCTGCATCGGGGGTCGTCAGACTCCGGGTAGGGGCAGCCGTCCAGCCGAAGGCGTTGGCCCCGAGAAGTGCGGGCGGTTTCGGCCGAACCGGCTACTCGGGGTCTCGCCGCGTCCGAGCCGTGAAGCGCGAGCTCGACGGGCCGTCAGCGGATCGAAAAGCCCTCCTCGCCGACCGGTGCCTCGTCGAACACCTCGACCCTTCTCACCCGCGCCAACGGCGGGCCCTTCTCGCACCAGGCGGTGATCGACTCCACCTGCCATTGTGCTCCTTCGAAGACTGCTTCGACCGTTCCGTCGGGCAGGTTGCGCACCCAGCCCTTCAGGTGTGCCTCGCCGGCGCGCCGCGCGCATGCGTAGCGGAACCCCACGCCGTGGACCTGCCCGTGCACGACGACCCGGCGACGCAGGATCGGACGCAGGATCGACGGTCCTGTTGTGCCGGAGGATCGTTCCATGGCTCGTCGCGCGGCCGTCTCGTCTGGAACGCGGGTCTCGCGCCGGCCTACGCGGCGCCCCCCCAGATCCCCTCGGGGCGAAGCCCCTGTCCGATCATGGAAGCCAGCTCGCTTCGCACTATGGGCAGGTCCTCTGAGTGAGTCACCCCCAGGCATCGTCCGGGTCCGTCCAGCACGCGCACAGACTGAGCCGGGCCTCGGTGTGGTGCGCGCCCCGCCACCAATTGGCCGATCACCTCGGGCAAGAGCACCTCGACGTCGGGGTCCACACCTGCGCTGTCGCGAACGGACCCGTCGTGTGCGACGCCTCGGTGGATCGCGACGACCGCGGCTTCGAGCGCCGGCCAGACCGGAGCGGTGAAGCCCCAGAGATTGACCGAGACCAACGTGTCGCCTGGTATGTCGACCGGTTCCAGCCCGTCGTACGAGCTGATGTGCCCGTCACCGTGCATCGTCACCTTCCGCCGCTCCACGATGGCGGCGAGCTTGCGGTCCTCTCCGACGACGCAGGTGCCGCGTGTGACCGGTTCGCTCGTCACGATGGTGTCGCGAATGGCGAACGCGACGAGCACGTGGTCGGCAGTCTCTGCGCGCTCGTCGGCGTCACCCGAGAGTTGTTGTGCCAGGACCTCCAGCGCCGGTGCTCCGTAGACGTCATCGGCGTTGACGACCCCGAACGGACCTTGCGGGAGGGCTTGGTGAGCGCACAGCAAGGCGTGGGCGGTCCCGAGCGGGACGTGCTGGACGACGAAGGTCACCGGTATCGACGATGGCCAGCACCTCCGCACGTGGTAGGTGATCGCGGAGGCGGTCTGGGGCCCGAGCACCAGAACGATCTCGCCGAACCCCGCGGCCCGTGCGTCGGAGCCCGTGAGGTCGATCACCGCCTCGCCGTGCAGGCCGACCGGAGCGAGAGGCTTGCATCCCCGGTACCGCTTCGCCTGGCCTCCGGCGAGCACCACCAACGCAGGCCGCTGCCCACCTCCTCGCGTGCTCATCCTCCCCACCGCAAGACGGCGCTGGCCCAAGTCATCCCGCCGCCGAAACCCGACAACAGGACGAGACCGCCGCTACGCAGCCGTCCGGTGTCGAGTGCGTCGACGAGAGCAAGGGGGATCGACGCCGACGAGGTGTTGCCGTAGCGGTCGATCGTGACCACGCAACGTTCGGGGGGGATACCCAGGCGCTGGCTGACCGCGGTGATGATCCGGGTGTTCGCCTGGTGGGGCACGAACAGATCGACGTCGGCGGCTGACAATCCAGCGCGGCCGAGAGCATTGAGCGAGGAGCTCACGACCGCGTGCACCGCATGGCGGAAGATCTCCTTACCGTTCATGTACAGGTAGCCGCCGTGGTCGCAGCACAGCAGGTGCCGCAAGGAGCCGTCCGCCCCGAGATCCCAGGCCAGCAGCTGCCCTGGCCCGTCGGTGGCTTCGAGGACCACGGCTCCCGCACCGTCTCCCACGAGCACGGCGACGCTGCGGTCGTCCCAGTCGGTGATGCGCGACAACGTCTCCGAACCGACCACGAGAGCTCGCTCGGCTCCTGCGAGCACCAGACCGTGGGCGCTCACCAGCGCGTATACGAACCCCGAGCACGCGGCGTTCACGTCGAACGCGCCACCTGACACTCCGAGCGCGTCCTGCACCGTTGCCGAGGTACCGGGCACGATGGCGTCGGGCGTCGTGGTGGCCAGTACCAGCACGTCGATCTCGTCACCGCTACGACCCGCACGCTCGAGAGCGCGCCGACCCGCGTCGACGGCCAGTTGAGAGGTCGTTCCGCCGATACGGCGTTCCTTGATGCCGGTGCGTTCGGTTATCCAGCTGTCGGAGGTGTCGAGGCGCGCCGAAAGGTCTTCGTTGGTCACGACCTTGTCGGGGAGGGCGGTTCCCCACCCCGTGACGACCGCTCCGCGCACTCAGGTTCTCTCGAGTATGTGGACGGCCGCGAGCGCGGCGTCACGCCCGGAGATGATCCCTCCGGTGTTGACCGACATTCCGAGGCGGGCTCGCTCCACCTGGCGGCCGATGGCGGTTCCCCGCAGCTGCTGGACCAGCTCCACGATCTGGCACACACCGGTAGCGCCGAGTGGGTGCCCTCGCGAGAGGAGACCGCCACTCGGGTTGACGCACACCGACCGCCCGCCGAGGTCGGTGTCACCAGCCTCGGTCGCCGCCCCCGCCTCACCGGCAAGGAAGAACCCGAGCGCCTCGAGGGCGTAGAGCTCCTCGGCGCTGGTTGCGTCGTGCAGCTCGACGACGTCGATGTCATCGGGGCCCGAGCCGGACTCCTTCCATGCTTCTTCGGCTATTTCGGAAAGGCGGTCATGGTATTCGAGCTCGCCGTTGCCCGACCGCAGCACGCTCGCCCGCACGCGCGGCGCGCCGCGCTGGACGCCGGCCGAGAGGACCGCCGCCGCGGCACCGTCGGTGAACGAGGAGCACATGAGCCTCCTGAGTGGAGCAGCCACCATCGCCGAGCCCAGGACCTCTTCGACGGTCACGGGGGTGCGGAACTGGGCGAGGGGATTGCGGGACCCGCAACGCCGGGACTTGGCGGCCGTGGCCGCTATCTGACGCACTGAGGTCCCGCGGTTTTCGACCTGGTGCTGCACCCAGGTGGCGTTGAGCCCCATGAGGATGCTCCCGGCATTGTTGTCGAGCGCGTGCCGCAACTCGAGCCTTTCGTCGGCCGGCAGGCCGTCCTCGATCCCGGCCAAGGTGGCGAGACGGTCGCCTGTCCACATCTTCTCGACACCGACCACGAGCACCGGTGACTCGCCTGCCACGGAGGCGGTGAAGCCCATGTGCAAAGCGGAGGAGCCGCCGGCGCACGAGTTGTCGATGTTCACGACACCCGAGGAGCCCAACCCCACGCCGCGCAGCCACGCCTGACCGCGTATGCAACCCTGCTCGGCGAGCCGTCCCCCGAGCGCGTTGGCCACCACGACGAGTCCTACCTGGTTCTGCGACACCCCGGCGTCGGCGAGCGCTCCGGTGACCGCAGACTTGGCCAGTTCCTCCACGCTCTGGTCCCGGGTGTCCATCTGAGTCATGGCGACCCCGATGACGCTCACGTCCCTGCTCACGGCGCGGCTCTCTCCGAAGACGGTGATGCGGCCGGCTGCTTGCTCATCGCGGCGCAGTCTTGGAGAGCGGTCGTCCCCATGCTGCTTCGTCCATCGCTTCGCTCGCCTCCGGCACGCTCGGACCGCTCGTCACGGGCACACCGCATGCTATCCAAGGCGAAACTGACGCCGTCCAAGCCGCTCTTCGCACCCGACGGGACCACAGGCGCATCGGGCACCCACCTGCGCATCTTCAACCTGTTGCCCGCCCGGGCCTCACCCGCCCGGGCCTCGCCTGCACGGCAGGGCCGCCCGGCACGGCAGAATGGGAGGGTGACATCGACCTCGTTGAGCGAGGGGGAGCGCGCCGAGCGCGAAGGCGCCCTGCGGGAGCTGGTAGGCCTCATGCGGCCGGCGGTCCAGGCCGACGGTGGTGACCTCGAGCTGGTCTGGTTCGACGTGGAGACCGGGGAGGTCGAGGTGGAGCTGCGTGGCGCGTGCAGCTCCTGTGCCATTTCGGCTGCCACCTTGCAGGGCGGGGTGGAACGGATCTTGAAGGGCCGTCTCGACTGGGTGTCGGAGGTCCGCGGCGGCGTCGACGAGACCGAGGACCCGATCGTCTCGATGGGACTCGGCCGTGGTGCCTACGTGCCCAAGGTTTGAGAAGGCCCAAGACGGTCCGAGAACGTCCGAGAACCTCCGGCGGCTCAGACTGCGTCTCTTCATCGAAGAGGCCGAAGGTGTCGGAGGAGCTCGTCGCGCGAGATGCGACACCGGGGGGAGCTCGAGCGAGGAGGTTCCACCACTTCGCCACCACGACGTTCAGCTCGCTTCGCGTCCGCAACTACCGGCTCTACGTCACCGGCCAGATCATCTCGGTGAGCGGGACGTGGATGCAGAACGTCGCACTGGCGTGGCTGGTCGTCCGGTACCTGGCCCCGCGAAGTCAGGCCGGCCTGGACGTGGGGATCACCACGGCCCTGCAGTTCCTCCCCGTGCTCGTGCTGGGGGCCTGGGGCGGGCTCGTGGTCGACCGGGTGGACAAACAGCGGCTCCTGTTCGTTACGCAGGCCTCGGCGGGGGTCCTCGCGCTCGTGCTCGGCCTGCTCGTCTCGGCCGGACGCGGCCCCGCGGGAGCGGCTCATCTGTGGGAGGTCTACCTGCTCGCGCTGCTGCTCGGCGTCGTGAACGCCTTCGACAACCCCGCGCGCCAGAGCTTCGTCGTCGAGATGGTCGGACACGACGACCTGCCGAACGCGGTGAGCTTGAACAGCATCGTCATGAACGGCGCGCGCGTGGTCGGACCCGCCATCTCGGGGGTCCTGATCGCAACCGTCGGCCTGGCGATCTGCTTCGAGGCGAACGCAGCGAGCTACCTGGCCGTGATCGCGGCGCTCGCTCTCATGCGGCGAGCCGAGCTGCTTCGCGCCGAGCGCGTCGCGCGGGCGAAAGGCCAGTTGCGAGAGGGCTTCGCCTACGCGTGGCGAACTCCGAGGCTCAGGGAGCCGCTTCTGCTGGTCTGCGTGGTGGGGCTCCTCACGTACAACTTCAACGTGATCCTCCCGCTGTTCGCCCGCCTGACGTTCCACGGCGGCGCGGGGACGCTCGCCGCGCTCACCGCGCTCATGGCCGGAGGCGCGGTGGCCGGCGGGCTGGTGGTGGCGAACCGCGGCAGTCCCAATCTTCACCGGCTCACGTTGATCGGCATGGCTTTCGGCGTCTTTATCGCCGCGGTCGCCTTCTCGCCCACGCTGCCGTCCGCCTTGGTCCTCATCGTCCCGATGGGGGCTTTGTCGATAGCGTTCATCGCCACCGCGAACTCGACGATCCAGATGCGCGTCGACTCCACCATGCGAGGCCGGGTGATGGCTCTGTACGCGATCGGGTTCCTGGGCACCGCGCCGATCGGCGCGCCATTGGTGGGGTGGATATCGCAGGTTTCGAGCCCTCGGGTGGCTCTCGTGGTCGGTGCTAGCGCCACCATCGTGGCCTCGGCGGTGATCCGTGTACGGCACCGGAACGAGCACCGACGGTCCGCAGCCGAGAGGGCCGTGGACGCAGACGAGGTGCCCGCCGCCGAGGTAGAGCCGGGAAGTGAGCTCGGCATCGCGTGAGCCTGCGGCCGCCCAACCTACGATCGCACCGTGGGCCGATTGCGGCGGTGGGGTGCTCTGGCAGGTGCCGGTACGGGATTGGCCGTGCTCGCCGACTACCTTCCGAGCGTTTGCGTGCTGGGGCATCTGTCGCCCGTCCGGCTTCACGCGCTCCCCTTCGGATGGTGCCGTTGGCGCGGGCCCACCGCCGCGGACGCGGTCACGTTCACGTTCGACGACGGTCCGTCGCCGAAGAGCACGCCGCGGACGTTGGACCTCCTCGACCTCTTCGGCATGCGCGCGACGTTCTTCGTGCTGGGAACCCAGGCGGAGTCCAATCCCGATCTCGTCTCCGAGATCCTGCGGCGCGGCCACAGCGTCGGGTCCCACGGGTACCTCCACGAGCATCACCTGCTTCGCTCGCCCGCGTGGATCCGTGACGACCTGAACCGGTCGGTGGCGTCGATCGAGGCCGTCACCGGTCGGCGCCCGCGCTGGTACAGACCCAGCTACGGTCAGCTCACCGCCGCCACGGTCGTACAGGCGCGTCGCCATGACATGGAAGTCGTGTTGTGGTCGGCGTGGGGGCGCGAATGGGCGGAGCCGGGGCCCGCGCCGGTGATCGCTCGCATCGAGCGTCATCTCGAGCCCGGGGCGATCGTCCTGCTCCACGACAACGAGGTGAGCTGTCCTCCGGGAACCGCGGCGCGCACCCACGCCGTGCTCGGCCCCCTGGCCGACAAGCTCGACGAGCTCGGGCTGCGTGCGGTCACCCTCGACGACCTCTTCGCCCAGCCGGCCCGGTAGCCGGACAGGAACGGGCACCTCACCCGTGGAGGCCGAGCTGGACGACTTTCACCAGGAGCATCGCGACGGACAGGAAGACGTACACGTACATTGCGAGCATCGTGGCCGTACGCCCGCGCGACCAGGGCGGCCGTTCGAGCAGGCTGAGCGGTGGCATCCGCCAAGTCTCTCGCTTCGAGCTCGGGATGTCCTCGTGCGACAGCCTGCGTGACAGGGCCCTCATGTACAGCGCACCGCAGACGCCGAGCACTACGACGAGTGCGGCCCCTAGGACCACGAGGAGCACGTCCACGTCGACATGAGGGAACACGGTCGTCGTCATGAGGATGAGGGACAGGACGAGAAGGACCGACACGACGGCGGTCGCAAGCGCGTTCAGCCAGGGGCGGTTGATCCAAGGGCCCAGGACGCCTCTGTCGTTGCACAGGAGCACCAGGAACACCGTGGCGCTGGGCAGCAGGACGCCGGCCAGTGCCTGCACGGACGTGGTGATCAGGCCGAGCGGTGCGCCGGGGATCAGCACGATCGCGGCCGCGAACCCGATGATCGCCGAATAGGACGCGTAGAAGAACTTCGCCTCACCCACCCGGCGGTGCAGGGAATGACGCATCCCGAAGATGTCCCCGAAGGCGTACGAGGTGGAGAGCGTGACCGCTGCGGCGCCGATGATCGAGGCGTTCAGCAACACGAGCGCGAACAGGGTGCCCGAAGCGTGACCGAGGAACCGGGTGAGCCCGTGGGCCACGCCGGCGGCATTGGTGAACCTTCCCGAGAGGGGGGTGTGGGCGAACGCGAAAGCCGCCGTGATCACGATGAGGCTCGCGCCGAGCACGGTGACGAAGGACCCGATGACGGTATCGGTCCGTTCGTAGTTGAGATAGCGCGTGGTGATCCGCTTGTCCACGATGTTGGACTGCTGGAAGAAGAGCTGCCACGGTGCAACCGTCGTTCCCACGATGGCGATGACGAGCAACACCGACGTCGAGTTGAACCCCCCCCTCACGCCCGGCACCAAGAAGCCGTGCAGCACGGGACCTGCGTGCGGATGGGCGAACACTGCGAGCGGGATCACGAGGAAGTTCGCCACGACGAACAACAGCATGAAGCGTTCCCAGCTGCGGAAGCTGCCCGTGACGGTCATGGCGACCAGGCCCATCGCGGCGAGCGGGACCGAGATGTACGCGCTCACCCCGAGGTAGCCGAGGGCCAGGCTCACCCCGATGAACTCGGTGACGATCGTGAGGAAGTTCAAGACGAAGAGGTCGCCCACCGAGAACGCCCCCCAGAACCTCCCGAAGCGCTCCTTGATCAGGCGAGCATGGCCGACGCCGGTGACAGCACCGAGACGCACGACCATCTCCTGGTTCACGATCAGCACGGGGATCAGCAGTGGCAGCGTCCAGAGCAGGCTGAGCCCGTAGTTTTGGCCCGCCTGTGCGTAGGTGGCGACGCCGCCCGCGTCGTTGTCCCCGATCATCACGATCAGCCCGGGACCCATGATCGCCAGCAGCGTGAGCACCCGGGCGCGCCACGAGTGCCTCTGGGTCTCGTCGTGCAGACGGATCGTGCCCAGGGCCCCCTGGATGTCGCCTACGTGCGCCTCGTCGAGGAGGGCGGTGGCGTTCTCGGTGTCGAAGGCCTTGTCGGCCACTTCTGGACCTCCCGACGGGTGCCGGCTCCTGGGCGTGCGTTTGCCGCGCGCACGCCCGGCGCAGGTCAGCCCCCGGTAAGTCCGGCGGGAGACGCTCCTGGCTGGTGGCGTGCGCGCCTTCGCGGTCGTGGTGAACCACTGTCAGCGTGCAGCGCTACTCCTTTGCCTGCCCTACGGCGGCCGCGCTCCCGGGGGGGTGACGTCCGGTGGGTGCCGGACTCGTCGGGACTTGCAACCCGATGCACCATTCCCCGCCGGCACGCCCGCCCCAACGGACGCGTCGTGCCACGCGGAGTGCGGCCGATCAGCAGGGCAAATGATAGCCGCGCTCGGGCTGTCAGTCCTCGGCGACGGCCATCCCGAAGTCGCGCCGCCAGCCTGTGGGCAGCAACAGCTCGAGCACGTCGTCGACGGTGATCACGCCGATCATCCGGTGCTCGGCGTCCATCACGGGGGCCACCGTGAGGTTGAAGTCGGACATCTTGCGCACGACGGCGTGGATGTCGGCGTCGGGATGGACGTGGGCGGGGTTCGGGCGCACCACCGATGAGAGCGCGGAGTCCGGTCTCGCCTGCACGAGCGAGACTACCGACGCCGACCCGGTGACGCGACCTTCGGCGTCGCTCGCGAAGACCACCGCCAACGCCTCGGGCGGTGCGGGGCTCGCCCGCAGGGCGTCGAGCACGGCTGACACCGGTGTCGTCTCGGGCATGCACAGGAAGTCGGGGCTCATGAGCCCGCCGCCGGTCTCGGGGTTGTAGCTGAGTAGGGCGCGCATCTTGCGCTGGTGGGCCGGCGGCATGAGGGCGAGTACCGGAAGGCGCCGCTCCTGTTCCAGATCCGTGATGAGGTCCGCCGCGTCGTCCGGCGCCATGGTGGCGAGGAGGCGTGCAGCCTCCGCGTCGGATCGCGAACGGATGAACTCGAGCTGGTGCTCGGGGTCGAGCTCCTCGAACACGTCGGCCTCGAGCTCGCGGTCTTGCCCCACCGCCTCGATGATCTCCTCGCCCTCGTCGTGCGAGGCTGCTTCGACGAGGTCGGCGATCTGGGCCGGGTGCAACTTGGCCAGCTTCCGGTAGGGGATCCGGAGCCTGGCGGTGGGCACGTGGGCGACGAAGGGCTCGATGCTGGCGAAGTCCACCAGGCTGCCTGCACGGATATGGCGCGCCAAGGGCCGAGGCAACATGCGCCGCAGTGCGACTCGTGTGCTCGGGTCGACCCCTGCCACCTCCCAGCGTCCCTCGAGCCTGGCGATCTCGATCTCGTTCGCCCGGATCAGGCGCGCGCCCGAGAAATTGATCAGGTGCCGGGCCATGAGGTCCTTGGCCAGGAGCAGCTCCCCGGGACGGCGAGTGAAACGTCCCAGGCTGACGGTCTCGCCGACCAGCTCCACACGTCCGGGGCGGATGCCGGCGATGCGGTGGATGGGCACGAACATCTCCCGGTGCCCGATGCGCACGACGACGCCCGACAGCGGGGGATGCGGGGAGTCGCCCAATCTCACGATCAGGTCCTCCACCCGCCCGAGGCGGTCCCCGTCCCGGTCCACCAGCGCGCTCCTCACGATGCTGGACATGTGCAGGATCTCGACGGCCATGCGACGGCGCTCCTCGAGCGTGTGGTGCCACTCGCAATCTAGTCCCCGGGTGCTCTCTCGGCACTGCTCTTCACCCGGGTCTTCACCCGGGCTCGAGACGCAGGCACCTTCAACGACGTGTGCGGTGCGGCGAGGTCCACCGCTTGCACATCGACACGGATCCGGGGGAGGCTGACCGGACATGAATGCCAGGGCGGGGAATCTGCGTGCTTAGGGGCCCACTCAAGCTGTGGGCGGACACACGCGAGTCGTGGGAACGCAGCAAGCTCGTCGAGATCCCCGAGCCGCGGCCTGCGGCCGCCCCCGAGCCCGGCGGGCTGCGCGTCGCGTTCCTCGTCTACAGGGGCAACCCCCGGTGCGGCGGCCAGGGGGTCTACACGCGACATCTCTCACGGGAGCTCGTGCGCATGGGGCACTCCGTCGAGGTGCTGACGGGCCAGCCCTGGCCCGAGCTCGACGACGAAGTGGGCTTCATGCCGGTGCCGGGCCTCGACATGTACAGGGACCCCGACCCGTTCCGGATCCCGCACCCGCGCGAGCTGCACTCGGCGATCGACGCTCTCGAGCTGGCTCTCATGTGCACGGCAGGGTTTCCCGAGCCTCTCACGTTCTCGCTGCGCGCGCGACGGATGCTCGCCGCGCGGCGCGGCTCGTTCGACGTCGTGCACGACAACCAGTCTCTGGGCTCGGGACTGCTCGGCATGCTCGAAGACGGGTGGCCCTTGCTCAGCACGCTTCACCACCCGATCACGGTCGATCGTGAGCTTGCGCTCACCCATGCCGAGAACGCATGGCGCCGAGCCACCCAACGCAGGTGGTTCGGCTTCACCCGCATGCAGGTGCGCGTCGCGAGACGCCTGCCCCGGATCGTGACGGTGTCGGAGTCCTCGAAGGCCGACATCGCCGCGCAGATGGGAGTGGACCGCGCACGCATGACCGTGGTGCCCGTGGGCGTGGATCCCACCGTGTTCCGTCCGCTCCCCGGGCGTCTGCGTGTCCCGGGGCGTGTGATGGTCACCTCTTCGAGCGACGTGCCGATGAAGGGTCTCGTGCCGTTGCTCGAGGCACTGGCGAAGCTTCGCACCGAGCGCGACGTCGAGCTGGTGGTGGTCGGCCGGCCCAAGGAGGGCGGCAGGGTGGCGCGAACGATCGAACGGCTGGGGCTCGCACCTGTCGTGCGCTCGGTGAGCGGGATCAGCGACGAGGAATTGGCCGCTCAGTACTCCGAGGCTCAGGTCGCGGTGGTCCCGTCACTGTACGAAGGCTTCTCGTTGCCCGCTATCGAGGCCATGGCCTGCGGGATCCCGCTCGTGGCGACGACGGGTGGCGCGTTGCCCGAGGTGGTGGGCTCCGACGGCTCGACGGGCCTGTTGGTCGAACCGGGCGACCCGGAAGCGCTCGTCGTGGGGATCCGGCGCGTTCTGCAGGACGAGGTGCTCGCGGCCCGATTGGGAGAGGGAGGTCGCCGCCGGGTGCTCGGACGCTTCACATGGCAGGCGACGGCTTCGGCAACGGCCGAGCAGTACAGGGCGTTGCTGGAGGAGTACCACGGCGGCAGGTTGCCGCAGATGCATCACGGCCGCGAATTCGCGGAGCATCGAAGCCGGCGGCCGCGCTCTCCATCGGCGAGGTACGGCCACCGCAGATCGGCGGAGCAACGGCGCCGAAAGTCTCCCGAGGAGCACGGCGTGGTGCGAGCGAAGAGGGGCACCCGGTCGTGCTGACGGTCGACTACGGGCGTCTCGGCGTACGTCGCGGCGAGCTCCTGCTGGATCTCGGCTGTGGCGGGGGTCGGCACGCGTACGGCGCGTTGCGCCTGGGGGCGCGCGTCGTGGCTCTCGATACCCGGGCCGCCGAGCTCGCCAATGTGCGCGCCATGATTGACGCGATGCGAGACACAGAAGAGGTGCTCTGCGACGAGCAGGCGGCGGTGGTCCAAGCGGACGCGCTGGCGCTTCCGTTCGCAGATGCCAGCTTCGACAAGGTCATAGCTTCGGAAGTGCTCGAGCACATCGAAGAAGACCGTACGGCGATGTCCGAGCTCGCACGTGTGTTGCGACCGGGCGGGATGATGGCGGTGACCGTGCCCCGCCTCGGGCCCGAAGCGGTCAACTGGGCCCTGTCGCGCGAGTACCACGAAGTCGAAGGCGGGCACGTTCGCATTTACCGACGGTCGATCCTTCTCCGACGTCTGCGGGGAGCGGGGCTCGAGCCGGTCACGAGCCACCATGCCCATGCGCTGCACACCCCATATTGGTGGTTGCGCTGCATGGTGGGACCTCACCGCGATGACCATCTGCTCGTGCGCGCGTACCACCGGATGCTGGTTTGGGACATCGTGCGCGCCCCGCGTGTGACACGGGTTGCAGAGCACCTCCTCAACCCGCTGATCGGCAAGAGCTTCGTCGTGTACGTGAGGAAGCCGGACACCGAGGCCGCCGTGGCCGGGTTGCCGTTGCCGGCAAGGCACGAGAGCCTGTGCCTCGGGAGGTCGGCATGACGGCGGCGCACCAAGGCACCGTGCCCCAACCGGTGACCGAACCACGCGCGCGCCGGCGCGTCCCTGCCAGGTTGTTCGACGTTCCCGAGGTTCCGGGCGTGATCGGGGCCGAAGAGGTCGTCGAGACGGCGGAGTCCATCGCCGCCGTTCAACGACCCGACGGCATGATCCCCTGGTTCGAAGGCGGCCACTGCGATCCCTGGAACCACACCGAGGCCGCCATGGCACTTACGGTGGCCGGCTTGTACGACGAAGCGGCACGGGCGTACCAGTGGCTCGCCGACACCCAGCTGCCCGAAGGCTCGTGGTTCAACTACTACCTGGCCGGAAGCGGCGTGAAGGACCCCAGGCTCGACACGAACGTGTGCGCGTACGTGGCCACGGGCGCGTGGCACCACTTCTGTATCACCGAGGACAGGGCGCAGCTCGAGGAGATGTGGCCCGTGCTGGACTCGGCACTCGGCTTCGTACTGCGATACCAAAGCGACGACGGGACGGTGCTCTGGTCGGTCGACCCCGACGGGCGTCTGGGCAAGTACCCGTTGCTCACCGGTTCGTCTTCGATCTACCACGCTCTTCGCTGCGGTGTCGCCTGCGCGGAGACTCTCGGTCACGAACGCCCGGACTGGGAGCTGGCGGCGGGTCGCTTGGCCCACGCGGTCGCTCACACGCCGCGTGCGTTCGAGCCCAAGCACGAGTTCGCCATGGACTGGTACTACCCGGTCCTCTCCGGCGCATTGGAGGGCGACCGGGCCAACAGTCGGATCGACGAGTGGTGGGACGACTTCGTCATGGACGGGCTCGGGGTGCGCTGCGTGTCGACCGGTCCGTGGGTTACCGCTGCCGAGACGGCGGAGTGTGCGCTCGCGCTCGATGCGACCGGCAGGAGCGACGAGGCGGCACGGCTCCTTGCCTGGACGCGCGCGCACCGTTGTTCCGACGGCTCGTACCTGACCGGGCTCGTCTACCCGGAGGTCGTCACGTTCCCCTCCGGGGAGCGGACGACCTACACGGCGGGTGCCGTCGTCCTCGCGGCCGACGCCCTGTCTGACGCAACACCCGGGGCCGGTCTGTTCCGCGGGGAATCGCTCCCCGGTGGGCTGGACCTCACAGAGCCGAGTCCGGCGGCGCGACCCTCCTGAGCACGCGCAGCGAACCGCACTCGCCGTCTTCGACGAACTGCTTCGAGTCCAGCGCCGTGCACCACAGCTCGTAGGGGGGCCGGCCACCGTTGGCAGGATCACTGAACACGTCGTGGATGGCGAGCCAACCCCCGACGCAGACGTGTGGCGCCCAACCTCCGAAGTCCGCCCGTGCCGGCTCCTCACCGTGTCCCCCGTCTATGAAGCACAGGTCGAGCGGGGTGCTCCAGCGCGTGGCGATCGTCGGGGAGTCGCCCACGACCCCGACCACGTTCGCGCCGAGACCGGCGCTCTCGACGGTGCGCCGCCACAGCCCCAGCGTGTCGATCAGCCCGGTGGCGCGGTCTACGACCTCGGGGTCGTGGTGCTCCCACCCGGCCTGGTTCTCCTCGGAGCCGTGGTGATGGTCCACGCTGAAGAGCACCGCTCCGGTCTGTTCGGCCGCAGCTCCCAGGTAGACGGTGGACTTGCCGCACCAAGCACCGATCTCCACGAACGTCGCGCCGCCGCCAGCACCGTTCCTTCCGTCCACGCCGGCACCGGCCACCTGTCCGGTTCGCCCGGCGCGCACAGCGGCGCGGTAGAGGGCGAGCCCCTCGTCGTCGGGCATGAAGCCTTTCGTGGCGCGCGCTTGAGCCACGAGCGCGTCCAGTCGTTCGCTCATGCGCTCAGGGCCGCCGCGGACGACCGCACACGTGCCGCGTGCTCCGTGCGCTTCCCCCGCACGCGTGTCGAAGCTTGCGGGTCTCGGCGGCGGTCCCGTATGCGCAGATCTCGGTCCAATTGACTCCCATCTCGGAGGTGTCGAGGGCGCGCCCGGCCGCCGTACCCATCACGTCCAAGATCCTCGCCCACGGCCACCCCGACGGCAACCGCTCGTGAAGAGGTCAGGTCGCGGCACCAACCGCCGAGTACACGGCGAGGCCGACGAGGATCACACCTGCTCCTTTTCGGATGACCGTGAGCGGGAGCACCCGCAAGAGGGCGCGACCGCCCACCACGCCTATTCCCGCCACCGTCACCAGTGCCGCACAGGCGCCCACGAACACCGACAACGGCTGGTGGTAGTGCGCGGCGAGGTTGGCGGTGAGGACCTGCGTCAGGTCGCCGATCTCCGCGACCACGATGACAGCCGCACTCGCGAGGACGATGTGCCAATTCGCGCGGAGCTTCTCAGCCTCCTTCTGGCCGTGGCGTTCCTCGGAGGACTCGCGCGTGAGGAACAGGTAGAGCGCGCCCGCGGCGAAGAGCGCGGCGACCATCGCCCCCAGCACCCGGTGGGGGAGGAGCTCGAGGAGCCTGCCGGCCCCCACCGCGACCGCGCTGTTCACCACCATGCCGATGGCCGCACCCGTCCATACCGGCAGTGCCCGGTAGCGGCTGGAGAGCACGACGGTGGCGACCATCGTCTTGTCGGGCAGCTCGGCTGCGAATATGACGCCGAAGGTGACCGCGACGACGAGCAAACTCATCGCCGGTCCCGCCGAGTGTCTCAGTTGCCGCCGAGCCGAGCGATACCTGCGGCCAGCAAGGCTCCGGCCGTCTCACCGAGGCGTGCCGAGAAGGTGACGTTCACGTCGAGACGCTCGAGGGTCTGCTGTACCGTGCGCTGGCCGCTTCGAACCGGGTGCTGTGCAAGAAAGCCCCGGATCTCCCGGGCGAGCTGCGCGTCACGACACAGCAGCTTCGTGCCCTCGAGCATGCGCGGCACGGTCTGGGAAGGCAGGCGGGCGCCCAGGGCATCCCAGGAGTCGCGCACACGGCGCCATGTCGCCGGTCCGTTGTCGCGGTTCTGAAGGAGCAGTTGTACGAGGAACGGCGCGTTCTGGGTCCTAACCTCACCCATGGCCAGCTCGAAGGCGCGCTCCGACAGGGCCGCCTGGGAGAAGCCGGCCAGGGCGTAGAGGTAACGGATCTCCTCCTGGGGCGTGTCGGGGTGCCGGTAACGCTCGAGGAACGCCTCGAAGTCCGCCTCTCCCCCCGAGGAGGCCACCACCGCCGCGACCGCAGAGGCGAGGTTCGGGTCGATCGTGGTTTCGCCGGAGAGTTGGGCCACCTGGCGACGGGCGCACTCGACGCGCACCTCGGGGTCTTGTCCCACCGTTCCGAGCGTGCCGAGAAGCTGCGATCGCAAGGTGGCGGTGCGCTCGTCCTCTTCTTCACGGGCGTCCCATCCGAGGCGCCCGAGCACGGGTCGAAGCAGGGCCCTCGTGTATCGGGCGAGCTGGGAGCGGGTGCGGTCGTCGACGGCGTGGTCGAGGAACGAGAGAGCCGAGGTGACCTGTGCCCACACGTCGGGATCGTCCTCCTGCCCGAGCGCCTCTGCGAGGACCAGGAAGTCTCCGAGCTCCGAGCGGTCACCCATCACCGCGGCCCACGTGTCGCCGAGGAGGTTGCAGCGTTCGAGCGGGTGGAGGGAACCGAGGGAGCCGGCCAGCCTCTGGAGGTGGGCACCGGAGTAAAGGACGCGGTAGTAGCCGCTCCCTTCGGCGTTCAGCAGTACGAGGGGGAGGTCAGTCTGGCGCGGCGTCTCGCGGGCCGTCTCGCGAGCAGTGTCACGCAGCGTTCCCAGGCGAAGCGGCGCGGGTTCGCTGCCGAGGAGCACCCGGACCTCGTCTCGGTCGGCGTCGCCGACCGAGCGCGCCATGACCGGGACCCGCCAATCGGAGCCGATGGCGCTCTCACCCTCGGCCGGTGCGTAGGCAAAGGGCTCCTGGGTGAGCACCAAGCGGTCGTGGCCGCCGCCGCCCTCGGTCGGCTCGTCCACACGGACGAGGGGGAAGCCGCCCTGGAGGATCCAACTGTCCATGATGTCGCGCACCGGTTCGCCGCTTGTGGCCTCGATCGCGTCCCAAAGGTCGGAGGTCTCGGTGTTGGAGAGGCGATGCTCGAGGAGGTAGCGCCGCACCCCGTCGCGAAAGCGCTCAGAACCGAGGTACTGCTCGAGCATGCGCAGGACCCCGGCTCCCTTCTGGTAGGTGAGGACGTCGAACATCCCCCGTGCCTCCTCGGGAGGGCCGACCGGGTACTCGACGGGCCGCGTGCTGTGCAGTGCGTCGGTAGCCATGGCTGCGTCGCGTTCCAATCCGAAACTGACCCAGCGTTCCCACTCGGGGCGGAAGTGGTCCACGCACAGAAGCTCCATGAGGGTGGCGAACGCCTCGTTCAGCCATATGCCGTTCCACCACTTCATGGTGACCAGGTCGCCGAACCACATGTGGGCGATCTCGTGGGAGACCACGTCGGCGACCCGCTCGAGCTCCAGACGTGACGCGCGAGCGGGGTCGACGAGCAGGACGGCTTCTCGGAACGTGATGCAACCCAGGTTCTCCATCGCCCCGAAGGCAAAATCGGGGATGGCGAGGAGGTCGAGCTTCTGACCCGGGTACCCGATCCCGAACCATCCGGTGAAGAACTCGAGGGCGTGCGCGGCCGCCTCCAGTGCGAAACCGGTGAGCGCCTCCTTGCCCGGGACGTGCACGACGCGTACCTCGACGCCATCCACGTCGACCGGATCTGTGGCGACGAGTGGTCCGACGACGAACGCGACCAGGTAGCTCGACATCGGGATCGTGTCCGCGAAGCGGACGCGCCGGGCGCCTCCTTCGAGCGGTGAGGCGTCGACGACCACCCCGTTCGAGAAGGCCGCGAGGCCCTCGGGCACGTCGAGGGTCACCGAGAAGACCGCCTTGCGGTCGGGCTCGTCGAAGCAGGGGAAGGCGCGCCGGGCATCGGTGGACTCGAACTGCGTCGTGGCGATCGTGCGACTCCGTCCGCCGGTGTCGTTGAAGGTCGACCGGTAGAAACCGTGCAGCTGGTCGTTGAGGATCCCCGAGAACCCGATCGTGATCTCGAGCGGCCCGGCGCGAAGCGGTTCGGGGAGCTCCAGGGTGAGGCGCTCTCGCTCGGCGTCGAGCGTCACACCGGGCGTCGAGGCCGTCCCACCGACGGTGCTCACCGTTGCCCGGTCGACGGTCAGCTCCGCCGCGTTGAGGAGGACCTCGGAGACGGTGTCGTGAGCGGTGGCGGTGATGCGCACCTCTCCGGTGAACGTGCCTGCCTCCAGATCAGGAGCCAGGCGAAGGTCGTAGCGGTGGGGCTCGACCGTGTAGGGGAGCCGGTGGGCCGCTGAGGACTCGGTGTTCGATGACGGCGCGCGATCGTTCATTTGCTGGAGGCTATCTGGACGGCCGGGGTCGCCCCGATTGGACGGCCGGGGTTGCTCCGGGCGGACACGCTCGCTTCGAGCAGCACTAGGTTGCGTTGACGTGCAAGCTACGGATCTGTCCAGCGGCGACGCGCGCCCGACGACGAACGGGCCCCCGCTCGACGTCGTGGCAGTGGGCTCGGCGTTGGTCGACGTGCTCACGAGCGCTTCAGACGACCTGCCCGGGCGCGTGGGACTGACGAAGGGCACGATGACCCTCGTCGACCTCGAAAGTGCCGCTCGTGTGTACCGGGAGATGGGGCCCGCCACCGAGGTCTCCGGAGGATCGGCGGCGAACACCGCCGTCGGGTTGGCGATGCTCGGCGGAAGGGCCGGATATGTGGGCAAGGTGGCCGCGGACGAGCTCGGCGAGGTGTTCGTCCACGACATCCGCGCCGCAGGGGTGGAACTCGGTTCTGTGATCCCGGCGGCGGTTTCGGCGGACCCCTCGTCGGACCGGGCGACCGGGCGTTGTCTGGTGATCGTTACCGAGGACGGCGAACGGACGATGGCGACGCACCTGGGGGTGGCGTCCACTCTCGGGCCCGAGGACCTCGACGAGGAGCTCGTCTCGCGTGCGCGGGTGGTCTACCTGGAGGGATATCTGTGGGACGTGGAGGTGGCGAAGGCGGCTATGCGCCGCGCGATCGAGGTGGCCCACGCCTCGGACGCCTTGGTGGCGCTCACGGTCTCGGACCCGTTGTGCGTGCGCCGCCACCAGCGTGAGTTCCTCGAGCTATTGAAGTCGGACGTGGACATGCTCTTCGCGAACGAGGAAGAGGCGGTCCTGTTGTTCGGTTCGTCCGGTTTCGACGGGGCGCTGTCGGCGGCGGAGGAGACCGGGTTGCTCACCGCTGTCACCCGAGGACCCGCGGGTTCGGTGGTGGTCGGCTGTGCAGAGAACATCTTCGTTCCTGCCGAGCCGGTGGAGCACGTGGTGGACACCACAGGGGCGGGCGATCTCTACGCGGCGGGGTTCCTCTACGGGCTCACCCACGGTAAGGACCCCGCGCAGTGCGCCCGGCTCGGAGGCCTGTGCGCCGCAGAGGTCATCTCCCACATCGGTGCACGTCCGGAGCTGGACCTGAGGGGGTTGGTGACGTGAGCTCACGGGAAGCTGGCGCACCGAGCCCTGGTGCTCAGAACCCCTGGCTCAGGCGTCGTGTCATCTCCTACGCGCACCAAGGTGGTGCATGGGAGGCCCCCTCCTCGACGTTGTTCGCCATCCGTCGCGCGCTCGAACTGGGCGTCACCGGAATCGAGCTCGACGTTCACGCGACCGCCGACCGCCAGCTCGTGGTGTGCCACGACCGAACCGTGGACCGCACGACCGACGGACATGGGTCGATCGACGCCCTCACCCTCGCCGAGCTCCGATCGCTCGACAACGCGTACTGGTTCGTCCCCGGTGGCGAGGAGAGAAGAGGGCTCTCATCCGGTGCGTACAGCTTTCGCGGACGGGCGCCAGCCGACCCCGACTTCTGCTTGGCCACACTCGAAGAGGTCTTGGACCTGATGGACGACCACCCCGAGGTCGCCCTCAACCTCGACATCAAGGCGACCGCGCCCGTGGTTGAGCCCTACGAGGACCTGCTGGCGCGGACCGTGGCACGCCACGGTGGGACCGACCGGGTCATCGTGGCCTCGTTCCTGGACGCCGCCACCGAGGTGTTCAGAGGCTTTGCCCCGGACGTGGCCACCTCGGCAGGAATGCTCGCGGTGGCCGGGTTCTGGCGTGCACTGCAGCAGGGGGAGCAACCGCCGCCGATGCGCCACGCTGTGCTCCAGGTCCCCGTGGTGCGAGGGGACCTGGTCGTGGTCGACGAGCGGTTCGTGGAGGCGGCGCACAGGTGCGCGCTCGCCGTCCACGTGTGGACGATCAACGACGAAGAAGAAATGGCGCGTCTGTGCGACTTGGGCGTGGACGGGATCGTCTCGGATCTACCCACGCAACTCGTGACGCTCCTGGCCGTCCGGGGCCAGACCTACCACCCCTGACCCGGCAGCAGGCCGGCTCAGCCGCGTCCTGCGTTGGGCCGCTTGCCGTGGTTGGCCTTCTTCTTGCTACGCGTCTTGCGTTTCGAGGTCCGCTTCGACATCTCTTCGTTCTTCGCTTCACGGCGTGCTGCTTTGCATGCCGGGCCCTGTCGAGCCGGGTGGCTACGCCGGTGGGCGCAGCCTCGTCCCGCAGAACGCTACCAGTTCCCGTTCCCGCTTCCGTTCCCGCTCCCAGTTCCCGCTTCGGGTAGTGGCTTCCTCGCCCGGCTCCCTCGCTCCCGTTCCCCATCCCGGCTTCCTCGCCCGGCCGGGCGAGTAGCGTTTTCGAAGATGGAGCGGCTAGGCGTGGTCGGTCTTCCCAACGCGGGCAAGACGTCGCTGTTCAACGCCCTCACTGGTGCATCGGCGCCGGTGGCGCCGCACCCGTTCACCACCACCGAGACGGTCTTGGGCTCCGCCCCGTTGCCGGACGCGCGCCTTGACGCCCTTGCAGAGATGAGCGCCAGCAAGAGGGTCGTGCGAGCCGTGGTGGAGCTCGTCGACATCGCCGGGCTCGTTCCAGGGTCGTCGACCGGAGAGGGCCTGGGCAACCGCTTCCTCGCGGGGATCAGAGAAGTCGACGCGATCTGTCTCGTGCTGCGCGCCTTCGAGGACCCTGAGGTGTCCGGGGACACCGACCCGCTCGAGGCGCTCGGCGCGTTGGAGCTCGAGCTGGTCCTGGCGGACGTCGGGACCATCGAGGCGCAGCTCGACAAGCGGCAAAAGGCGGCCAAGTCCGACAAGTCCCTGGCGCCGGAGTTGTCGGCGATCGAGGAGGCGCTCGGGGTCTTGTCCGGCGGGACGCCGCTCTACAGGGCCGATCTCGACCCCTCCCGGCGCGCACTGCTGAAAGGCCTGTTCCTGCTCAGCGACAAGCCCGTTCTGGCCGTCGTGAACCTCGGGGAGGACCAGATGCCCAAGGCGGACGCGTTGGTCGGGCCGGTGGCCGAGGAGCTGGGAGGGCACGGCGAGGCTCTCGGGGTGTGTGTGCAGCTCGAGGCGGAGGCGGCGCAACTGCCGACAGCCGAGCGCGCCGAGCTCCTCGAGGGTCTGGGGCTCGGGGAGGGTGCTCTGGCCAGGGTGGCGCACGCCGCCTACCACCTTCTAGGGCGTCGAACCTTCTTCACGACCGGCGAGAAGGAGTCGCGCGCATGGAGCTTTCGCTCTGGAGCCACGGCACCGCAATGCGCGGGGGTGATCCATTCCGATCTCCAGCGCGGCTTCATCCGAGCGGAGGCCATACGCTGGGACGCTTTGATCGAGCTCGGGTCGTGGTCGGCGGCCAGGGCGGCCGGCCGCCTGCGCGTCGAGGGCAAGGACTACCACGTGGCCGACGGCGACGTGCTCGAGATCCGGTTCAACGTATGAACGGCCGTGGACGCGAACGACACATGAGCGACGATGCCCGGGCGAAGCACACGGCGTGGCTGCTGCGAGACGGTGACGTGCTGGCGGCGGCCGAGGTGGCCAGTACGTACTCGGCGAGGATTCGCGGACTGCTCGGCCGGTCCGGGTACGACGGGGCGCTGGTCTTGAAGGGAACGCGCTCGGTGCACACGATCGGCATGCGTTTCCCCATCGACGTTGCCTTTCTGGACAGCGAGCTCGCGGTCCTCGACGTCGTTCACCTGCCCCCGTGGCGCATGACCATGCCGAGGCGAAGGTGTCGCAGCGTGCTCGAGGCGGAAGCCGGTTCGTTCGAACGATGGCGGTTGCACGCGGGGGACCGCCTGGAGCTGCACGAGATCAATTGAGCGTCCCTGCAGGCCGGCTGGTGCTGGTGTCCACTCCGATAGGGAACCTCGGCGACCTCTCTCCGCGGGCGGTCTCCGCGCTCGGCGCGGCCGACCTTATCTGTTGCGAGGACACCCGTCGCACGAGGGAGCTGCTCTCGCACGCCGGGATCAGAGGACGTCGGCTCGTCTCGTTGCACGCGCACAACGAGGCATCGCGGGTCGACCAGGTGCTCGCTCGCCTGACGGCGGGGGAGACCATCGTGGTCGTGAGCGACGCGGGAACCCCCTCTCTGTCCGATCCCGGTGCTCGCCTGGTCGCGCGCGCCGTGGAAGGGGGGTTCGAGGTCACGGCGGTGCCCGGTCCGAGCGCTGCTCTGGTGGCGCTGGTGACCAGTGGCCTTGCAACCGACCGTTTCTGCTTCGAGGGATTCCTCCCTCGCCGGGGCGCGGATCGCAGGCGCAGGCTCGACGAGCTGGCGGCTGAGCCGAGGACGGTCGTGCTTTACGAGGCGCCCGGGCGCCTTGGCGGCACCCTGGTCGATCTTGCAGCTGCCTGCGGCAAGGACAGGTCCGTGGCCGTTGCACGCGAGCTGACGAAGCTCCACGAGGAAGTCTGGCGAGGATCCCTCGGTGAGGCCGCGGCGACCTTCGCCACCGAAGCCGTGCGCGGTGAAATAGTCGTGGTCCTGGGCGGGGCCCCCAGCACCCCGGGTGCGAGGGACACCGAGGTACTCGCGGCGTTGCACCGCAGGCTTCTGGCTGGAGACAGCGCCCGTGACGCCGCGGCGGCGGTGGTCGAGGAGCTGGGAGTGACCCACCGGCGTGCCTACGAGCTCTCTGTGTCCCTTCGCCACGCCCGCGGCGCCACCCCGGTGCCAGGCCGGCGAGAGGCGCGCCAGCCGGGAGGGGCGGGAAAGGACCGAGAGAACCTGGAGGAATAGGAGGCCCTTCGTCCGTGCTCTAAGTGACGAAGGAGCGCGCACATGTCGAGGTTCGGCTTCACGAAGGACAGGTTCACAAGAGACAAGACCCAGGTACCACCCGTAGAGCCCGGCGAGGTCCCGAGCGGTCTCGCGGTGGCCACCTTTGCCGCCGGTTGTTTCTGGGGAGTGGAGGACTTCTTCCGGTCGGTGCCGGGTGTGGTCGACGTGGTCTCCGGCTACACGGGAGGTTCCGTGCTCCGGCCCACCTACGAACAGGTGTGCTCGGGGTCGACCGGGCACGCCGAGGCGGTGCTCGTGACCTACGCCGCCGCCCGGGTCTCCTACGAGGAGCTGCTCGATGCGTTCTGGCGTCATCACGACCCGACCACGCCGAACCGCCAAGGACCTGACGTCGGCACCCAGTACCGCTCGGCGGTCTTCGTCCACGACGCAACCCAAGAACGCCTGGCACGCGAGTCACTTTCGGCAGTCCAGGAGCGCTTCCGGCGCCCGATCGTCACCGAGGTGGTCCCCGCGAGCACTTTCTGGCCCGCCGAGGTCTACCACCAGCGCTACACCGAGCGCACCGGGCACGGCGCCTGCCACGTGGCCAACTGGTGAGGGGCCGACCGACGTAGAGGGTCGACGGACCCAGATGCGTCTACGGGCATAGTGGGCCGGACCTGGAGGCCCAGGCACGGATGTCGTCGTCGTTGGCGGAGGCGCTCGAGGCGATCGGTACGCTACGGCGGTGCCCCGGTTCTACGTGACCACGCCCATCTACTACGTGAACGATGCTCCGCACGTCGGTCACGCCTACACGACGGTGAACGCGGACGCGTTGGCACGATGGCACCGCCTGGCGGGCGACGAGGTGTTCTTTCTCACCGGGACCGACGAGCACGGTGACAAGGTGGCCCGGGCAGCGAAGGAGAACGGGGCCTCACCGGCGGAGTGGGTGGACGCCACCTCGAGGCGCTTCGTCGAGGCCTGGAGGGGGCTCAGCATCTCGAACGACGACTTCATCCGCACGACCGAGCCTCGCCACCGCCTGGCGGTCCAGAGTTTCCTCCAACGCGTCTACGACAACGGGTTCATCGAGCTCGGGACCTACAGCGGCTGGTACTGCGTGGGATGCGAGGAGTACAAGGACACCGCGGACCTTCTCGAGGGCCGCGTTTGCCCCCACCACCACAGACCGGTCGAGTGGCTCGAAGAGGAGAACTACTTCTTCAAGCTCAGTGCCTTCTCGGGCCGCCTCGTCGACTTCTACGAGCGGCACCCCGACGCGATCCGCCCTCCGGGTCGGCGGAACGAGGTGCTCGGTTTCATAAAGGGCGGGCTCCAGGACATCTCGATAACCCGCACTTCGACGTCCTGGGGAGTTCCGGTGCCATGGGACGCGGCGCACGTCTTCTACGTCTGGTACGACGCGCTGATCAACTACGTGACCGCAATCGGGTACGGCCAGGACGACGAGCGGTTCACGTCGTGGTGGCCGGCCGTGCACCACTTGCTGGCAAAGGACATAGTCCGGTTCCATTGCGTGTGGTGGCCGGCTATGTGCATGGCGGCCGGCATCGACCCCCCGGGGCACCTGGTGGTTCACGGCTGGCTCCTGGTGGGCGGAGAGCGTCTGTCGAAGACCCGGATCGCCAGCGCGGCCAGCAACGCCGACGAAGAGGGCCCCCTCTCGCTCACGGAGATCGCGCCGGAAGCGCTGACCGAGGATTTCGGTGTGGACGCGGTTCGCTATTTCCTCTTACGGGACACGGTGTTCGGAGCCGACGGTGACTTCTCCTACGAGGGGATCACCGCCCGCTTCAACGCGGATCTCGCCAACAACCTCGGCAACCTGATGGCGCGTGTCGCCACGGTGGTGGCATCTAAGTGCGAGAGCGTCGGGCCCAAGCCCGATCCGGCGAGCCGGCTGCAGTCGGTGTCGGCCGATGTGGTGGCCGCTGCGATCTCCGCGTGGAACGACGCGCAGCCACATCTTGCGCTAGAGGCGACGTGGAGACTGATCCACGAGACCAACTCAGAGCTCGAGTCGGCCGAACCGTGGAAGTCCGAACCGGGACCGGCTGTCGACGCGGTGCTCGGGAGCGCGCTCGAGATGTTGCGAATCATCTCTGTGCTGGCGTGGCCCGCGATGCCCGGGGTGTGCACGGAGATCTGGCGACGCCTCGGGTTGCCCGGATCCCCCGATGCATGCAGGATCCCGGCCGACACGCATTGGGGCGGCTATCCGGGCGGCCTGGTCGTGGAGAAGGGACCGGCGCTGTTCCCGCGTCGCGCGGGCTGAAGCTTGTGACCGACCGTGTCGGCGAAGTGCGTCGTCGTCTGTCGATCGACCGGTGAACCAGCCGATGTACTGGATCGACGCTCATTGCCATCTTCAGGACGAGTACCGCCCCGAGGCCACGAGCGTCGTGGAGGCGGCATCCGAGGCCATCGAAGCAGGCGTGGGAGGCTTGGTCTGCTCGGGCACGGGAGCCGCCAGCTCGTTCGAGGCGCTCTCGGTGGTCGAGCTGCTCCGCTCGAGCAGCGGCCCTGAGCAGGGCTCCTTCGAGGCCTGGGCAACGGTTGGGCTCCATCCCCACGACGCGCGTCTCGGGTTGGGGGAGGTGCAGGACGTGCTCGAACGGGCGCTCGCCGAGCGAGCCGGAGTCGTGGTCGGCGTCGGTGAGTGTGGACTCGACTACCACTACGACAACTCGCCACGCGATGTCCAACGGCAGGTCTTCGCCGAGCAGGTCGCGTTGGCCCGCAGACACGACCTCGCGTTGGTCGTGCATTCGCGCGAGGCCTGGGACGACACCGTGGACGTGTTGAGCGCGGAAGGAGCTCCCGAACGGATAGTGCTGCATTGTTTCACCGGAGGGCCCGACGTCGCGCGACGCTGCCTCGATCTCGGGGCTTATCTCTCCTTCAGTGGGATCGTTACGTTCAAGAACGCGGCCGACGTCCGCGACGCGCTCGCGCTGTGCCCGCTCGAGCGACTTCTCGTGGAAACGGACGCTCCGTTCCTCGCGCCCGTTCCACATCGCGGCGAGCAGAACAAGCCGGCATGGGTGGTGCTCGTGGGCGAGGCGGTGGCGATGGTCAAGTCGGTACCTGTGGAAGACGTGATCGCCTCGACCGTCGCAGCGACGCGCGCGGTGTTTAAGATCGGTTGACACGGCCCTGTTCGCATGGCCGCGCTCGGAGAAGAGCGTTCTATCAACATCGCGCCAACTTCTTTTCGATCAGAACTCGAAGCACATCGGTGTCGTCGCATCACGTGCCGGGCACGCCGGAGCTGTTCGCTCGACGCGTGATCTGCCGATTTACCAGGTAGTACGCCACTTTTTCCACAGGTTTCACCACCAGATCGGGACCACCACGACGAGGTTCACGTTTCGTGACGAGAACCGTTGCACCCAGAAGTCGAATTGATGCACGCGAAACGGTTCGTCTAGCTTCGCTGTTGATCCCGACGCAGTCCGAGTACAAGTCCGCGGAGGAAGGACGGAGTTCTGAGGACGCAACAAAGCGCCGGGGGGCGGCGGCTCGTCTTTCGGCTGGGGTTGTGTGTTGCCCTGGTGCTGGTGCCGCTCCTCCTGCTCTCGAGCCCTGGGAGTGTGCTGTCGCGGAAGCTGGGCGCGTCGGCGCGACTCCACCGTGTCGACGCGCGCTCGCGCCGCGAGCACACGCGCGTGTCGGCGTCCGTAACTCCGTGGAACACTCAGTTCGCGCTGGCCGACTATGCGCAGCACGCAGATCGCGTGGCGGACGTCACGACGACCACTAGCACGACTCTCGATGCGGTGCCCGCTGTTGCGGTGAGGTACATACCGCCGCCGACCACCACGACAGAGCCACCGCCACCACCACCACCACCCACCACGACCACCACCGCGCCGCCACGACCTCCCGCCCCGGTGGACGAGCAGACCGGAGAGGCCTCGTGGTACTGGGCTCCGGCGGGAACCTGCGCCAGCCTGCACATCGGCCTGGGCACGGAGGTGAGTGTGACGGACCTGTCCAACGGCCGCTCGACCACCTGCACGGTGGAGGATCGCGGCCCCACGGTGCCGGGGCGCATCATCGACCTGTCCGGGCAGACCTTCTCGCAACTGGCGGCGACGTCGACGGGAGTCATCGAGGTGCGTATCAGCTGGTGATCTATTCCCGCGCGGGAGCCGGTCACGGCAGAATCGCGCGATGGCGCTGACACGTCGCGAAGTTCAGGACCTGCTCCGCGCGCACGGCATACGCCCGAGTCGGGCACTGGGGCAGAACTTCGTCGTGGACCAGAACACTGTGCGCCGCGTGGTCCGTCTGGCCGAGCTCGAGCCGGGGCAGCGGGTGGTGGAGGTGGGAGCGGGGCTGGGAGCGCTGACCCTCGAGCTCGCCCGTAGCGGAGCGCGCGTGACGGCGGTCGAGTTGGACCGGCGCCTCGTGCCGCTTCTTCGAGGGTTGGTGGAGCCCTGCGGCGTGCGTGTGGTGGAGGCCGACGCGCTCAGTGTCGAATGGGACGACCTGCTTCAGGACGACACGCTGTCGGACGACGAGACGCGACCTCAGGATCACCTAGGCGATCCCGAAGCTTCGCAGATGGACCGGTGGAGCTTCGTCGCGAACTTGCCGTACAACGTCGCGGCCCCCGTGGTCGCGCGTGTCCTCGACGAAGCTCAGATGGTGGGCTCGATGCTCGTGATGGTCCAACGAGAGGTCGGTGAGCGATTGGCCGCCGCTGCAGGCGACACCTCTTACGGTGCGGTATCGGTGAAAGTCGCCTATCACGCCACGGCGCGAGTCGTCGGCACCGTACCCGCTTCGGTCTTCGTCCCCAGACCGCGTGTCTCTTCGGTGCTGGTTCGGATCGTTCGCCGCCCGGCTGTCGCAGTCGATCCCGCCATCGTGCCGCCCGAGCGGTTGTTCAGCGTTGTACGTGCGGGCTTTGCCCACCGACGGAAGATGCTTCGCGGCGCCTTGGCGGACGTGGTGAGCCCGCAAGCGTTCGCCTCGGCGGGAGTGGACCCGCGTGCGAGGGCGCAGGAGCTATCGGTTGAGCAGTGGGGGAGGCTCGCCGCATACGACGTGGCGACGTCTCGGCCATGACCGGGGCCGAGGTCTCCAGCTTCCACGCTCCCGCCAAGCTCACGCTGTCTCTGCGTGTCACCGGCGTGAGGGGCGACGGTTACCACCTGCTGGACGCCGAGATGGTGAGCATCAGCCTCACCGACACCCTCGAGTTCGCAGAGGGCCGCGGGATCACCGTGGTGGACGAGGTCGTCGGGGGGCTGGGTGCCGCCGCGGTCCCCGGGGGCGAGCAGAACCTGGTGAGCCGGGCGCTGGGCCTGCTGGGGCGCGCTGCGTCGGTTCGGCTGGTGAAACGGATCCCCTCCGGAGCGGGTCTAGGTGGTGGCTCGGCGGACGCGGCGGCGGTGTTGAGGTGGGGGGGTCGGTCCGACGTGACGCTCGCCGCGCGACTGGGCGCGGACGTGCCGTTCTGCGTTCGTGGAGGGCGAGCCCGTGTGAGAGGTGCCGGCGAGATAGTCGAGCCCCTGGCCTTCGAGGATCGTGACTTCTTGCTGCTTGTGCCCCCGCTGGCCGTGTCGACCACGGCGGTCTACCGCCGATGGGACGAACGGCGTGAGCGGGGCGCTTGCGACTCCGGTGACGGCGAGGCAGGCGGCACCGCCAACGACCTCGAGGCGGCCGCGCTGGAGGTGGTGCCCGAGCTCGCCCGGTGGCGCGACTGTCTCCACGAAGCTACGGGCGTACGCCCTCGCCTGGCGGGAAGCGGATCGGTGTGGTTCGTGGAAGGTGGAGGCGCCTCGACAGGACTCGAGGGCCGCAGTTTCCTGATGTTGGGACGAGAGCGAGCCGCCTTGGTCCCGGTACACACGATTCCGGCTGAGCCCGTCCGCTAGCTAGAGGACTACTTGCCCGCTGCGCGCCGCTGCCAGCGGGTCGCCTTCAACATCTTCTTGTGCTTCTTCTTGCGCATGCGCTTGCGGCGCTTCTTTATGAGCGATCCCATGTCGTGTGCTGTTCAGCTTCCGCCCTTGTCGTGGTGAAGGCTGGCTTTGCCGGCCTGGCGAGCCGGAGCCTCTAGGCTCAGTGTGCTGTCGTGCGGCAGGATAGCGGTACGCGTCCGGTCGATGCCAAGCTGGCTCGGACCAGCGAGCCTTCAAAGTGAGCCTTCAAACCCTTGGCGGGTAGTTCAATCGGCAGAACGTCGGCCTTTGGAGCCGGATGTTGGAGGTTCGAGCCCTCCCCCGCCAGCGCACTTGTGCGAGCGAGCTAGCTCGTGCTCGCCGTGAACAGTGCTCGAAGGAGCTTCGTTCGTCCGGTCAGTTGACCAGGACGCGCTGAATCTGCGGGACGAATGCAGGTGCGACAACGAGACGGCGGCGCATGGCCTCGTCGCAGTGAGCGCAGCGTTTGCCGCGCGGGGTGATGCGGCATGCCATCACTCCCGCGAGGTGGGGCTCTCCGTAGCCCGTGCAGGTGTTGCCGTCGAGCTCCTCGGAGCAGTAGGCGACCTCGCCGTCGCTGTGTACGACGAGGCACCCGTTGCACATTGCCATGACCACTTCTCGGCATGGAGGTCGGCGCGCTTGAGGTATGTCGCTCTGCGTGGTCGGAGATCAGCGGAAGTCGCGCGATACAGGGACGGGGGCTCCGAGGGCGAGAGGGGTGATCCTCTCGGCCACCACGCTCACGGCGCCTTCTGTTCGCTCGAGCCGGCCACGCACGAGCAGCGCTGGTGAGTGGCGGGCTAAGTGGCGCCAGCGTTCCCAGGCGCCCGGCGAGCAGATCACGTTGACCATGCCCGTCTCGTCCTCGAGGTTCAAGAACACGGCCCCCTTGGCGCTCTCGGGGTGTTGGCGATGAGTCACCACGCCACCCACCAGCACCCGGCCGTCGGTTTCGGCACTGAGAAGCCGGCCGGCGGGTACGACTCCGAGAGAGTCGAGATGAGCTCGGGCCAGCTCGACCGCGCCTGTCCCGACGGTGAGCCCTGTGGCCCAGACGTCGGCTGCCGTTTCCTCGAGGGGGGTGAGGGCGGGCAACCGGGGAGCTGTTTCCCCTACGACGAGTCCCGGTAGGCGACCGAGCGTGGCTTCGGAGACAGGTCCCGCCGCCCACAGGGCGCGCCGTCGTGCGTCGGTGGGTCCTGCAGGTGGCGTGCCCACGGGAACGTCCGAGGCGGTGAGTGAGGTTTCCGCGGAAACGCGCGGCACGGCTCTGAGCGATCTGGGACCCTCGCGTGGCGGCAGCCCTTCGAGGGCGCCGGCGGTGGCCAGGGCTTCCAGCTGCACCCGGCCTACACCTGCACGGCGGACCAAGTCTTCGATCGATGCGTAGGGGCGGTGCACGGCGACCTGCTCTGCGAGCTCGGTGCCGATGGAACGCACCGAGGAGATCCCCAACCTGACTGCCGCCTGTGTTCCTGGCGCCTGCGGCTGTGCCCACACCTCCCGCAGTTCTGGCTGTCGGTCGGTCTCCCACTCCAAGGTTGCCTCGGCACCCGAGAGGTCGACGTGGGGACGATGTACGACGACGCCGTGTCGGCGGGCGTCGTTCACCAACGACTGGGGCGACCAGAACCCCATGGGTTGTGAGTTGAGCAGGCCGGCACAAAGAGCAGCGGGGTAGTGGAGCTTCAGCCAGGCGCTCGAGTACACGAGGTAGGCGAAGGAGACGGCGTGGCTCTCGGGAAAGCCGAAGTTCGCGAAAGCGGCCAGTTTCTCGAAGATCTCCTCGGCCACCGTGCCGTTGATCCCCCGCCCGGCCATGCCGGAGAAGAGGCGCTCTTTGAGACGCGCCATGCGCTCCCCGGACCGCTTGGCGCTCATGGCCTGGCGCAGCTCGTCCGCCTCGGCAGGGCTGAAGCCTGCAGCGTCGATTGCGACCTGCATCAGCTGTTCCTGGAAGAGCGGCACCCCCAAGGTCTTCGAGAGAGCCCTCTCGAGCAGAGGGTGGGGTGGGTCGGGAGGCTCTAAGCCCTGGCGGCGACGGATGTAGGGGTGCACCGAGCCACCCTGGATGGGACCCGGACGGATGATCGCCACCTCCACCACCAAGTCCGCGAAGCACCGGGGTCGGATCCGGGGCAGGGTGGCCATCTGGGCGCGGCTCTCCACCTGGAATACCCCGACCGTGTCGGCCCGGCACAACATGTCGTAGACCGCGTCCTCCTGGGCCAGCATCGCCAGGTCCAGCTCGACGCCGTGACCTACCCGCACCAGGTCCACGGTTCGGTGTAGGGCCTCGAGCATGCCGAGGCCGAGCAAGTCGAACTTCACCAAGCCCACGGCCGCGCAGTCGTCCTTGTCCCACTGCAGCACGCTTCGTCCTGGATGGCGGGCCCACTCCACAGGGCACACCTCCACCACCGGCCTGTCGCAGAGCACCATCCCGCCTGAATGCAGACCCAGATGCCGCGGGAACCCGAGAACCTCATGGGCTAGATGCGTAAGCGGTGCAGGCATCGCCGACCCGTTGCCGAGCGACTTGTTTCCGAGCGACTTGTTGCCGAAGGGCCCGTAGTCGAGGGGCTTGGCCCACTCGTCGACCTGATCCGGCGCGTATCCGAGCGCCTTGGCTACGTCACGCACCGCGGAGCGAGGGCGGTAGGTGACCACGTTGGCCACCTGGGCTGCGCAGTGACGGCCATATCGCTCGTAGACGTAGGACATGACCTCTTCACGCCGGCCCGACTCGATGTCGATGTCGATGTCCGGCGGTCCGTCACGCTCTGGTGACAGGAAGCGTTCGAACAAAAGCCCCAGCCCCACCGCGTCCGCCCGGGTGATGCCGAGCGCGTAGCAGACGGCGGAGTTGGCGGCCGAACCGCGGCCCTGGCAGTAGATGTCGCTGCTGCGGCAGAACTCGACGATGTCCCACACGACGAGGAAGTAACCGGCGTATCCGAGAGCACCGATCACATCCAGCTCGTGGTCGATCTGGGCCCAGGCGCCCGGGACACGCTCGGCGTCGCGCGATCCGTAACGCTCGGTGGCACCGCGGGCTACGAGCTCTGTCAGCCAGCTCTGCTCGGTGTGCCCGCGCGGTACCCGGCAGTCTGGGAGGCCAGGGGTGACCAGGTGGAGGTCGAAGGCGCACGCCCGCCCGAGCTCAGCGGCGCGGGCCACAGCCCCCGGCCAGCGGGCGAAGCGACGTTCTTGCTCGGCGCCTGAGCGCAGGCAGGCGGTGGCGGCCGCCGGTAGCCAGCCCTCGAGCTCGGCCAGCGGGCGCCCGGCCCTCACTGCTGCGAGGGTGGTGGCGAGCGGGCGCCGGGCGGAGTTGGCGTAGTGGACGTTGTTGGTGGCGATGAAATCGACTCCAGCTCTGCAAGCGATCTCCGCGAGGGCGTCGTTGCGTGCCGTGTCCACAGGATCACCGTGGTCCCACAGCTCCACCACCACGTTCTGTCTGCCGAAGGCGCAGATGAGCCGGTCGAGCTCACGTGCGGCGGCGGAGGGGCCCACGGAGGTGAGGGCGCTGGGGACCGATCCCTTGCGGCAGCCTGTCAGAACCAGCCAGTGACCGGTGCCCTCCCCGTTGTTGCGGCTCAGTGTCTCGAGCGTGAGCGACGGACGGCCCTTCTCGCTACCGGCAAGGTGGGCCTGGGCGATCACCCGGCTGAGGTTCGCGTATCCCTCAGGATCACGTGCCAGGACCACGAGATGGGTGCCCGAAGGGTCGGGCACGCCGGTACGGGGCCCAGCGACCTGCGGGCCGCCGGTGCGGGAGGAGCAATCGGCGAGGGTGAGCTCGGAGCCGAAGACCGACGCCAGACCCAACATCCGTGCAGTTTCGGCGAAGCGGACCACGCCGTAGAAGCCGTCATGGTCGGTGAGGGCCATGGCGTCCAGCTCCAGTCGTGCCGCCTCGGCCACGAGCTCCTCGGGATGCGAGGCGCCGTCTAAGAAGCTGAAGTTCGAGTGGCAGTGGAGCTCCGCGTAAGAGGTTCTCATCTCGGTCGGGCGGTCGATGGAGCCTGTGCTGCAGGCGGTCAGTCGTAGATGCCTTCCACCCACCAGCCGTGCCGGCAGGCGAGCAGGTAGGCGGGGCCAACGGCGGGGACGACCTGTAGGCGGGCCTGGCGACTGCGGCCTCGCTTGGACCACCAACGCTCGTCGGAAGGCCAGGGTCCTGCCCATCCGACCACCTCTGACCAGGGACCTCCAGCCACCGACAGACGGGCCGGAGCAGCGCTGGCTATTCCCCCGCCGCTGACCGCGACTGGACGGCCGGCGGCGTCGAGAAGCTCGGCCGGTAGTTTCCTGGCGATCACGATCACGGGGGAAGGTGCAGGGAGCTGTCCCGGCCACGGGGGTGAGGTCGCGGCCGGGGGGGTGGTGCTGGCTCCAACACGTTTCCGCGGAAACGTGCTACGCCTGTGTGTGTCATCACCGTCACTGTCCGGGCTGGGACGTTTCCGCGGAAACGTATCCGGCCGGAAGGTGTCTCCGCATGTGCTCCACGGGACGAGCCGGGCCCGTTCGACCGGACCCCGTCCGCCCTGAAGGCGACCCTGCACCACGGTCTCGGGGTGGAGGAGCCGCTGCACAGCCGTCACCGCCTTGGCCGCGCGGGCCTCGGTCCCAACAGCGCCGCCGAAGAACCCCGATTGGCGCGCCGGCACGGCAAGAGCAGCCGACTCCTCCTCGGCTGTAGGACGGCGAGGGAGGCGGTGGCCGCGGGGGACGCGGGGGACGCGGGGGACGCTGAGGACACGGGGGTAGAGCCGCAACCCAGGCAGCTCCCCCTCGGTCCCCGCGGCCACCGCGCGGCAGATGGCACCGTCGGTGCCGAAGCGGGCCAGCACCCGGCGGGCGGGGAGACCGGCGAAGGCACCCAGGGTGCGGATCCCCAGACGACACAGGAGGTCGGCCAGCTCGGGCCGGTCGAGGAGCGCGACCGGCCAGGGGGCAAGGAAGCGGGGAGTGCCACCGGGTACCACGATCACAGGGCCCCGGCTGGGGTCGTGGAGCGCGCTGCGGGCTGCCAGCGTGGCGGCGAACAAGCCGTCGGCCACACCGACGCCGGCTGTCACGGTGTCCACCTCCTCGAGCCCGGAGTTGCCCGCGTCGGGGAGCACACGCCCTGGCGGCCCTGTCCGCTGGAGTCCTAAATCGACCCTCTCGACGCTCGTCAGGGCCCGGGCAACCAGGTTGGCCAGGGTTTTGTCGCCGCCGAAGTACCGGGAGGGTCCTCGGGTGGGCACAGCGCACGACCCAGGCCGCGGCACGTCGATACAGGGGGAGAACACGCCCACCGCAGCCAGCACGCGGGTGAATGCCCGAGCCTCGCGCCCATGCTCTTGTTGCTCGAGCAGGTCGGGACACCACACGACCAGCAGCCGCTCCAGCCCCGGCCCTTCTCTATTCATTCCTTCTCTATTCATTCCTTCTCTCTTGTCTCCCTCACCTTCTCCTCGGCCCTCTCTGGTCGTCTTCTTCCTCCGTCCTCTTCCGTTGGAGGCTCCACCTCCGAAGTCCCGGTGGTCTCTTCTACGAGTCGCGCGTTCTCTCGGGCCTCGGCCACGACGCCCGACGGCGCCGGCAGCCACAGAGCCACATGGACCGGCCTGGTCGCGATACGCCTGCCGGTTGCAACCACCTCCACCCGGCGTCCCCTGAGATGACCGTGACCTGCTCCCACCCCGTGCCACACCCCGGTCGTCACCGTCAGGTGAAGGTCGGGTCCTTCAGGCCACCAGGCCCGGGGGCTCAGCACGATCAGCACCGTCTGACGCTCGCGGGCGCGTGCTACCAGGTGGCGGGCCACATGTGGCCGCGCTTGCCAGGGTGGGCGCACCAGCACGGCGTCCATACCGTCGATCAGGGCAGCAGTCACCTCTGGCCAGGTCAGCCCTGGGCGGGACAGCGCAGCTCCTGGCTCGTCGAGCGGGACGATGGCCAGATGGCCGAGGTCGATTCCGAGCTCGGCCATCGAGAGGATCCCGGGGTCGGCGGTGCCCACGGCCGCGCACCACGATCCGGTGGCCGAGGCTGCGGCGAGCAAGGCGAATGCCAGGGTGGTGGCCCCACCGGCACCGTGCCCGGTGGGCTCGCCGCTCGGGCAGTCGTGCGCGCGGTCGGCTAGGTCGACCGCCACGACCGTACCCCGCCGCAGTCCCCCGGCGGGGAACAGTGGAGCCAGCGGGGCCAGCAGGGGGAGCGACCGGTCCCGTCGAGCGGAGATCGGCCTGACCCGCGCGGCGAGGGCTCCGACAATTCCAGGATCGCCGTTGCCGTGACTACTCAGGGGGGTCCTGCGCGGGCCGAAGGGGGCCATCCACCGAGATTAGCGAACATATGTTCGATTCGAAACTCGGCCAGAAAGGTCGGCACAGGGTCGGCACAGGGTCGGCACAGGGCAGACCCCCTGGTACGGAGCTCGGAACGACGTAGGGTTGGCAGGTGTTGGATCCCGACCGCTCGGCTCCGAAGAGCGTCGACGAGCTCGAACGGGGGGTTCTCGACGCCCTCGACGACCTCGGCGTCGGCTACGAGATCTTCCCGTGCGATCCCGCATTCGCGGACACGGCCGCCTTCTGCGAACGCTACGACGTCGCCATGGAGGACTCGGCCAACACGATCGTCGTGGTCGGCAAGGGCGAACCTCGTCGGTACGTAGCCTGTGTGGTGCTGGCGACCACGAGACTCGATGTCAACGGAGTTGTCCGGCACCGCCTGGGTGTGCGCAAGGCCTCCTTCGCGTCAGCCGAGGAGACCAACGAGCGCACCGGGATGATGATCGGCGGTGTCACGCCCTTCGCCCTGCCCGAGGAGATCCCGGTATGGGTGGACGCGCACGTCGTGGCTCGCGCCTCGGTCATCCTCGGAGGAGGAAGCCGCTCTCTGAAGATCAGGGTTCCGCCCGACGCCCTCACCCGCTTGCCGAACGCCGAGGTAATAGAAGGTCTGGCTCGATGACCTGCGTGCCCGGGTGGTGTCTCAGCGACCCAGTTCGATATCGGGGTCGGAACGGTATGGGGGCGGCCGGTGGCTCGCCTCACGCCCGCACACGCTCCGATTGACCGCCCAGCACCAGGGCCTGCTCTCGTAGCAAGGCGTGAGCCTGATCCGGCTCATCTGGTTGCGTTCACCCACCATCAAAGCCGTGCCCGGTTCGCCGCGCGCGGCGACGTCGGGAGGCAGACGCCGGCGCGACGCCACCGAGGTGGTAACGGTCGGTGTGCGGTCTACCGGTCGTGCCCCCGGTCCGAGGACCAGGCGCTTGGCAAAGGCACGTGCCAAGCCCGCTCCCGACGATGCCGCGGGTGCGCTGATGGATCGTGTCTGAACCTCGCGTTCGCCTGCGAGCATCGAGAGCGTCTCGAGGGTTTGCACGTCTCCGATACCTGCTAGCAGCACCGTGGTCCCGAACAGTGAGAAGAAACCCTCTGCCGTTCGTCCCCACCGCGAGCGCGCCTGGGACAGATCCTGGAGGCATGCGAGTGTGACCACTCCCTGGCTGCCGCCCTCGCTGACTATGGACGGCAGATCCGGGAGGGGGGCGATGTTCGCGACCTCGTCGAGAGCCAGCACCAGCGGCGGGGGCCGGTCTCGTGCCGGCGCCGAGCTCGTCGCGTCGCGAGTGACGCGTTCTGCGGCGCGAACGTAGGCGGCGTCGCGGATCTCGCTGAGCAGACTCACGACAAGCGGAGCGGCGAGCGCCTGGTGGCTGCCGGTAGCACAGATGTAGAGAGTTCCGCCGGAGTCACAGAAAGATCGCGCGTCGAAGTCGGGTGCGACGGTTGTGGCCAGCGCGGCCTTACTGCGGTACGCACCGAGGACTCCTGACGCCGTCGACCAGATGCTGCTCTGCTCGCGCCCTTCGGTGACGGCTATCCCGGCGAGCTGATCTGCCGGCGCCTCCAGACCGGCGCGCTCGAGAATTGCCATCGCATGCGACGCCTCGCGACGGTCCACCCACCTCAGCAGGCCGGCCATCTCCACCCCCTCGAGAGCCGCGGCGTGCAGAAGCGGGGCCAAGAGCGTCTGCGCACGCTCGGTCCAGTGGTCGAAGCCGTCGGTGTGAGCGCCGTGCCCCGCCGGCCGCACCGAGGAGACGAGGCGTCCCGCGACGACCAGAGCGTCGTCCCACCGCGTGCACCTCGTCACCGGAGACCACCGCGCTCTTTCGACGCCGCCGGGCACCTCCACCGTCCCGCTCGGGTCGTAGACGAAACAGGGCCCGTTGTCGAGGCGGGCCGGTGAAGTGGCGATCAGGACGTCGGGCTTGGTGGAGGTGGACACCACAGCCCCTGGGGCCGCAAGGACCGACGGCACCACGAGCGCGGTGGTCTTGCCCGATCGGGGTGGGCCGAGTACCAGGACGGCCTGCTCCGGCGGTGCCCACACGAGCCCGACTCTTCCCGCCCCCAAGTACAGACCGTACCCGGCGTCTCGAGAGGCACTTCTGATGGCTGCGAGTGCTTCGAGCATGGTCGCGTCACCACACGGCGCAGTCGTCACACGAAACCTGGCGGCGTGGACGACGACGCGGATCGAGTCCGCTCGTGGTGGGAGATCGAGATTCCTTGCTGACGCGCAGCGTACTGCACGTGCCGAGTGGATTTCGAGGATCCACACCACCCGGCGCGCCTTGCTGGTCGTCGACACGCTTCGATCGCAGCGCCATGTCCTCTCCTACGTGGGGTCCGAGAGTAATGGTGAGGGTGATCTGCGGATCGCCCATCGAAGGCCTGCGCGCCGATGACGATCACGTCATTACTGCCGCGCAGTGGACGTTCGTCGAAGAGAAATCCTCGTAAGGACCACGACTTTCGTCCGTCGCAACTGCCGTCGTGCGTGCCATGAGAATCACGATGAGTGAGTCTCATGGCATCTTTCCTTGCACGGTTCCTCACTGATGTCTTCGCCCGTCGATGAGCCGCGGAAGCGAGAATGCTTGACTTTTGCGCGAAAACCCTCTGTGATTAGTGCGAATGCATTCTACCGAGGAGGTGCGGTGAACAAGTCGGAGCTCATCGACGTTGTCAGCAAGACGACGTTGTTGACGAAGCGCGAGGCAGACGAAGCGGTCAACGCGTTGATCCATGCGGTCGCGAGCGAAGTGAAAGCTGGGCGACGAGTCGTGGTCGCGGGGTTCGGAAGCTTCAACCCGACCCACCGCGGCGCACGAATGGGACGCAACCCTCAGACGGGGGCCCCCGTGGCTATAGCTGCCTCTCGCGGGTTGCGGTTCGCAGCCAGCGCGATGTTGAAGGACATCTTGAACGAAAAGGTCCCTCTGCCCGAGTTGAAGCCTCCGGCACCCGCGACTAGGGCGGCCAAGGCCGGCAAGTCCACCAGGCCAACCTCCAAGGCGAAGAAGGCGCCCAAGAAGGCGCCCAAGAAAGCGGCCAAGAAGGGGAAGAAGGCGCCCAAGAAAGCGGCCAAGAAGGCCCGCAAGCGGACTCCGGCCAAGAAGGCTGTGAAGAGGGCGGCAAAGGGGTCGGCGAGGAAGATCGTCAGGCGGATCCCGGCCAGGAAGGCCGCGAAGCGCGCCCCGGCGAGAAAGGCAGCAAAGCGATCGGCCAGAAAGGCCGTCAAGCGCGTTCCGGCGAGAGCCTCGTCGAAGCGCGCCCCGGCGAGAAAGGCAGCAAAGCGATCGGCCAGAAGGCCGTAAGGAGGGCGTCTACGATGCCAGTCAAGAGAGCAAGGAAGAGCGTGAAGCGGGTCGCCAAGCGACCGGCTGCGAAGAAGGCCGCGAGGCGACCGGCCGCGAAGAAGGCCGCGAAGCGCACCGCGACGAAGCGGGCCCCCGCACGCAAGGCTGCGAAGCGCACCACGAAGAAGCGGGTGGCGAAGCGGGCCCCTGCACGCAAGGCCGCGAAGCGCACCACGAAGAAGCGCGCCACGAAGAAGCGGGCCCCCGCACGCAAGGCCGCGAAGCGCACCACGAAGAAGCGGGTGGCGAAGCGGGTGACGAAGAAGCGCGCCACGAAGAAGCGTGCCACGAAGAAGCGGGCCCCCGCACGCAAGGCCGCGAAGCGCACCACGAAGAAGCGCGCTCCTGCGCGCAAGCGGGCCGCGAAGAAGGCTGCGGCACCGGCGGTTCCGGCGAAGCGTGTCGCTTCGCGTCGTGTCACCCGGCGCGCGACGACCAGGCGGCGCACGGCCAAGTAGGGAAGTTCAGGGTACCGGGAGGTCCGGTACCGCACGACGGGAACGCACGAGGGGCCTGCGGGCTCCTTGTGCGCGTCCGTGTCTATCTGTGGACGTTCCTAGGTGAGGCGTGCGAGACCCAGGGGTATGTCCGAAGGGACGTCGACGTCCCATGCCAGGTCCGGCTCGCGCACCACCCGCACCGACAGTCCGAGCCTTCTCGCCTCGGCAAGGTGGCGCACGAAGGACCCCTGACCATAGCTGAAGCGAAAACTCGAGCGCGCGGGAAGGCACAACACGTTCGTGCCGTCCTCTCGCCTGTCGGGCACGAGGGTTACGCCGCTGAACCCGGCCAGGCGCGCGAGGCCGTGTGCCAACGGCAGATCCGCGTGGGCGACCAGGACCTCGCTTGCGCCTGCTCGAGCGAGTTTCGCCACTCCGGCCTCCACCGCCCGGTTCAGGCCTCGTCCGGGTTCGGAGAGCACGATCGCCGCGCGTGCTCTCGCCCACCCGACAACCTCTTCGTCGTCGCACACGACGGCCACCGGCAGCGGGGAGGCTGCAAAGAGCACGTGATCGGCCATCGCCTTTGCGAGCTCGGCACGTCGAGACGGACCTAGTGAGCCTGCAAGGCGCTCTTTGGCGTGGGAGAAGGCCTTCACGGGCACGAGGACCACGCTGCCGCTCAAGGAGGGCAGGGACTCTGCCGTGCTCACGGCCGCGAGTGTAAGCGGACAGGGCGAGCGTCGTTGTCGTCCAACCATGCCGGTGTTCGAGGCGCTCAGGGTTCTCCTAGGGCTCAGGTGACCGGAGGGTGGCGATGCCGAAGGGGCGCAAGGAGAAGGACCCGTCGAAGGAAGAGGAAGGGACGGTTCGTCCCCTCAGGTCGACGAGCCAGCCGGAGCGGTCTTTCACCCGGACCGTTGCCTGTCGGTCGGTGGGGTTGAACACGCGTACCTCCAAGACTCCCTCCACGCGACGCACGGCCGAGGTCTCTGCGCCGTCGAGCTCGAGCGCGCTCCCGGTGGGCCTGCGCCATCCACCTCCTGGTGCGTGCACGACCTCCAGGGGCACGAGGACCTCGTCGGCCATCGAGTAGGGGTCATCGCAGGACGTGCACACGGCGTAACGTGCCTCGACGGCACGTCCCTGGAGCTGCAGTCCTTCGACCGTTGTGATCGGACCGGCGGGCAGCGGTCGGTACGCCATGCCCAGACGCGAGAGCATGCCCGTGGACCGCAAGAGAGTGAGAGCGAGGGTGCGGGCGCGCTTGGAACCGTCCAGCTCCTCGACGTCGACCAGCTCGTACTCCATGAGACCGTCGTGGGCGACGGTCAGGCCTCCGGCGCTCACGAAGCGCCTGGAGCCGAACGTGGGCAGCCCTCGTTCTTCGGGACGGCCCTCGGCCTCCAGGGCGCGCTCTACGACCGCGAACGCAGACTCCGCATGCGAGCACGTGGCCGGGCTCGGCAGGGGCAGATGCACACGCAGTCGGTGGTCGCGTGAGGGGTTCACGAAGCTCGTCGACACTCGCACGATCCGTTCGTCGGCGCGCATCTCGAGAATGGTGGAGACCTCCACGGTGCGTTCACCGCTTCGCGCACGTGTGGTGTCGTCGACCCGCTCGGGCCAGGTGTAGCGCGAGACGACGAGGGCGCGGGCACGCACCGGACCGCTTTCGGTGACCGTCACGCTCACGCTGTCAGGGGCCTCGACCAGGCGGTCGGTGAGCGGCGGCGAGTAGTTGTAGGAGTCTCCGTGGTCGCCCCCGTCCACCAACCTCCCGAAGCCGTGCAAGCCGTCCAAGGCGAAGGTGCCGTCAGAGGGGTCAACTGCCACGGTCACCAGACCATTTCGCATCACCACGGCCGCTGATCCGGTGGTGCGTGCCGGCGACTCTTCGATCGTCACGGGGTGTGACAGCGCGCCAGGCGCGCCAGGCCGCCACCCCAGGCCGAGCACCCCCGCCACACGCGCGAGCACGCGCTGGGTGGGGGGCTGGTCGAGGCGCACCCGAACCATCGAGTCCGGCCGGGCTCCGAGCCTCCTGTAGAGGTCCTGCTTGACCGTGGCGACCGGTACGTCGAAGCGCTCCTCGGTGCCGAAACCGATCGTGACGTCGATCCCTGTGTCGTCCTCTGAGACTTCGATGCTGTCGATCCAGGTGTGGGCGTCGATCCGGCTCCCGTCGGGGAGCATGCCGAGGATGTTCCTCACCGTCGTGGCGTCGAGGGTCAAGGTGCCGAGCCCGCGCGGTATCCCGAAGGCACCAGGCTCCTCGGCCAGCGGTTGTGTGTACGGGGGTGGAGTCTCGCCGTGCACGACGATCTCGACCACGCCGTCTCTCGGGTGTGAGGAGGGGTTCACGACGTACACGCCCGGTTCGGCCAGCGACCGGGAGAACGCTCTCAGGGCCTGCTCGGAAAGGCCGTCGGCGATCTGGCGGGCTTCGGCATAGCGTTCGAGAACGGCATCTGTGACGTCGTCCACAGAGCAGGCGCAGACGGAGTCGTGGGCGGCGTTGAGCACCACCTGGGTCCAGGCCAGCTCGAGAAGCCGGCCGGGCCACTGCTCTGGAGGGAGGAACAGCGCGCACAACGGCTCAGCGCGCCTCTCGAGAGCGCGCTCGGCCACGGCCGCGCGTCGCTTGACGTCGACCCGGTTCGACGTCACTCCCATGAGTACGTTGGCCCGCGCCCCTGAGCGGAGCTCGCCTTTCCATCGGGGCAGTCCCTCGTTGGTGGCGCGCCCGAGGTAGGTGGCGAGCGAAGTGAGCTCGAGGGTGTAGTCCTCCTGGAGGTCGTTCGCCTCTGCGACCACCCGGCCGAGCCACGGCTGGGGCTCTTGGTGGTCCATGCCGTTCATGAACAGCATCCCGTCGAGCAAGAAGCTCGAGACCTCCTTCTCGTGGTCCGATATTCGTCGCAGGAGCGCCTCGGCGTCGTCGGGGACGGAGGCCCCGTTCCCGTACCCGACGACCAGGTACTCGGCTCTCACCGTGGAGGTGTCGGGCGCCTCCCAGTGAAAGGCGTTCCGGTCTATGACCGAGGGGACGCCTCGCCATACCACCGCGTGCTCGAAACCGGCCAGACGCAGCAGCTGCGGCATCTGGGCCACGTGGCCGAACATGTCCGGCAGGTAACCGACCTGCATCACCGAGCCGAAGGCCCCGCCCCGGGCCATCCCCATCTGCAAGTCCCTGATGATCGTCTCACCGGAGACCAGGAACTCGTCCATGAGGGTGTACCAAGGACCCATCGTGAGACGACCTGCCGCAGCGAGAGCCCGGATGCGTTCCTCGGCCTCCGGACGAACCTCGAGGTAGTCGTCGACGAGCGCCATCTGGCCGTCCAGCAGGAAGGTCGAGTACGAGGGGTCGCGCTCGAGCAGCTCCAAGAGGCCGTCGAGCAGGTGGACCAGGCGTAGGCGAAAGCTCTGGAAGGGTTCGTACCATTCGCGGTCCCAGTGCGTGTGCGCAACGATCGACACGCGCCGCCGGCTCATACGATGAGGCTATAGGTTGGGCCGGTGCGCATCGTCTTCGGCACCGACTGTGACAACGCGCTGACGAGAGCGGTGCTCGACGCCCTGGAGGAGCGTGGGCACGAAGTGAGCCAGGTGGCCGCAGGGGAGCAGTGGCCCGAGGTTGGCCGCGCAGTGGCACGCGCCGTTTGTCCGGCGAAGCCGAACGGGGCGGTGTGCTGCTGGACCGGTACGGGGGTGACCATCGACTAGCTTCAGGCGACTGGCGATGCGCTCGACCGCCTTGAGCGTGAGGTTCCGCTCCCCTCGCTCCAAACCCCCGACATGCGTGCGGTGGTAGCCCAACTTGTCGGCAAACTTCGCCTCGTGGGTAGCGCTACTCGGCTGCCTCTTCATCGGGAACGACCGGCGCATATCGCTGCCCCAGTCCTTTCCCCACGAGCAGTCCGACACCCGCGAGCACAATGACCGCGAGAGTACTAGCGCCCCCATAAAAGTCGTGGGACCAGGCGACCTGCGGAAATCCCGTGGTGCTCAGGACGCCTCCAGCGAAGAACGCAAGCGAGCCCAATGCCGTAAGTCCCAGTGCTGCCTGCGTCCAGATCGTGATCTGGCGCGCGCGATGGATGTGGTCAAGCGCATCGAAGGCTTGCTCGTCGTCACTGGTCGTCTCGGTGACATCAGCCCACGTCTGGAACTGCCACCAGCACAACCCGAGCACAGCAAGCAGGACGACCGCGAGCAAGGGTTCAGCCCACTCGGTGCCGTACTGGGAGGGCGAATTCAAAGGGTCCGCGCAACTTCTCGGTGAGCCCAGGAGGCTCTAACGAACCGAGGAGGTTGCCAGGGTGGGAAAGCGTCATCTGACTGCCGAACAGCGAGCATTGGTCCTGCGCTTGCGGG
>JBEKJK010000013.1:0-79338 GCA_050011255.1 Acidimicrobiales bacterium | reverse complement strand
TCTCTGCGCGGATGCGCTCGGTGGGTGATACTCGTGGTGCCACGGGTGTAGGTCCTCCTTCGTGAGTTGCTGTCTCTTGAAGGAACCTACGCCCGTCGCGCGTTTACACCAGGGACCGGACGCCACCTACAACGAGTATGTCCATTTGGCGTGGCGCGAGCGGCACCCGGACCTGCGGTCGCTTCCCTTCCCGATGGCATCCGACCTGAAGAGGGAGCTGGCCAGTGCGCTCGGCATCTTGGACAAGGACGAAGGCGTAGCACTGCGCGCGACGTTTGTCGTCGACCCCGAGGGTCTGATCCGCTTCGTGTCGGTCTACGACCTCGACACCGGGCGCAGCGTCGAGGAGGTGCTTCGAACGGTCGAAGCCTTGCAGACGGGTGGTCTCACGGCGTGCGGCTGGCAACATGGGCAGGAGACACTTGTTGCTTCCTGAAACACGCGACGGGAAGTAATTTCGAATCGTGGCCCACCTGACGCGCTTCGGACTCCAGATCCCGAGCTTCTCGTACCCCGACGACATCCGACGCGACCTCTTCGAGCGGGTTGTGGCGATAGCGACCACGGCCGAGACAGCGGGATTCGACTCGTTGTGGGTGATGGACCACTTCTTCCAGATCCCCTATGTCGGTCGGCGCGAGGAGCCTATGTTCGAGGCGTACACCCTGCTCGGTGGCCTCGCCGCGCGTACGAAAAAGGCACGGCTGGGAACCATGGTGAGCGGCGTCACCTACCGCAATCCCGCTCTCCTTGCCAAGCAGGTCACGGCGATCGATGTGCTCTCGGGTGGGCGTGCGGTGCTCGGGATAGGCGCTGCCTGGTTCGACGACGAGCACGAGGGGCTGGGTTTCGATTTCCCGCCCCTGACGGAGCGCTTCGGACGGCTCGACGAGGCACTTCGCATCTGCCGGGCGATGTTCACGCAGGACGCGCCCAGCTTCGAAGGCCGCTATTACAGCATTCACAACGCCGTGAACCGTCCACGCCCGATCCAGCCCGGTGGGCCGCCGATCCTCGTCGGCGGCAGCGGCGAGCGCCGGACGCTACGACTCGTTGCAGAGCACGCGGATGCTTGCAACATCTTCGGCGATGTGGACACCGTCCGGCAGAAGCTCGGGGTGCTCGACCGCCACTGTGAGGCGGCCGGGCGTGACCCCTCCACGGTGACCAAGACCCGCCTGGGCACACTCGTGATCGCAGAGACCCAAGAGGAGGCCGACCGTCGCGTCGAAGATCTTGCCTCCCGACGTGACCAGGACGTTGCCGCGTTGCGCTCCATGGTCACCGCGGGAAGTCCCGACCGCGTGGTCGAGCAGGTCGCCGCCTTCTTCGATGCAGGACTCGACGGCCTGGTCTTCAACATGCCCGACGCGCACGACCTCGATGCTGTCGCGCTCGCGGGTTCTACGCTCACCGGTACGTTCGGGACGGTGGATAACACGACCTGACGATCCGGTTGGTCGTGGCGGACCCGGAAGGGATCAGACCACCTCACCTGGCTGGGCGACGACCCGGTCCGGGCGGACCCGGACCTTGATCCGCACCTCGCCGGGCCGACGGGACGGGAACGTGTCCTTGCCCAGGTACTTCTTCGACAATCGGTCGATGTGATCGTCGGCACCTTCGGTGGTGATCTCGGTGACCGTCCCCCGGAAGGCCACCACACGATAGGGATCGTCCGGGTCGACGATCGACACGGCGACGTGTGGGTCGCCCTTGATGTCGCGGGCCTTCACGCGATCACCGGCGGTGTTGAACAGCAAGTCACCTCGGTCGTGGTCGACCCACACAGGGGTCAGGTGCGGGCGCCCGTCGGGGCCGACAGTTGCGACGTTCCCCACAACCGGCTCGTCGATCAACGCTAGCGCCTGTTCCGTGAATTGATCGCCCATCTGCGGTTACCTCCGAGGTCGTTGAACGTCGTACGAGCCCAGATGCTTCCCGAAGCGCGAGAGGCGAGGTCCTGCTCGTCCCTACTACCGTGGGCCACGAGGGGGGCTGGCGGAACTAGCGGAACAAGGAGTGATGTGGTGAGCGCGGCACGTGTCGAGACCGATTCCATGGGGCCGATCGAGGTCCCCGCCGACCGCTACTGGGGTGCCCAGACGGAGAGGTCGCTGGTCCATTTCCCGATAGGCGAAGACACGATGCCCAGACCGCTCCTGCGGGCGATCGGCATCTTGAAAGAAGCGTCTGCGCTGACCAACGCCGAGCTCGGGAAGCTGGACCAGCGGCTCGCCGATCTGATCGTGCAAGCAGCCCGTGAGGTGACCGACGGCACTCTCGATCAGCATTTCCCGTTGCGCATCTGGCAGACGGGGAGCGGAACGCAGACGAACATGAACGCCAACGAGGTCATCGCCAACCGCGCCATCGAACTGGCGGGCGGCGAGCTGGGGTCGAAGTCGCCCGTTCATCCGAACGACCACGTGAACATGTCCCAGTCCTCCAACGACACCTTTCCCACCGCGATGCACATCGCAGCGGCCGAGCAGCTCACGCGTCAACTCCTTCCGGCGGTGCGCGCCCTGCACAAAGCGCTCGAGGAGAAGGCGGTGGCGTTCTCGGACGTGGTGAAGATCGGACGCACACATTTGATGGACGCCGTCCCGCTGACGCTCGGTCAGGAGATCTCGGGCTACGTCGCGCAGCTCGAGGCCGACGTCGAACGTGTCGAGGCGAGCCTGCCCGGCCTTTACGAGCTGGCACTCGGAGGAACGGCGGTCGGAACGGGGCTCAACACTCATCCCGACTTCGGCGCTCGTGCCGCGGCCCACATAGCACAGCTGACGGGTCTGCCCTTCGTCTCGGCGCCGAACAAGTTCGCCGCGCTCGGCGCTCACGACGCGCTCGTGCACGCGAGCGGGGCACTGCGAACACTCGCGGTGTCGCTCACGAAGATCGCCGACGACGTCCGCTGGCTCGGTTCGGGTCCACGGAGCGGCCTCGGCGAGCTCGTCCTGCCGTCCAACGAGCCTGGTTCCTCGATCATGCCTGGGAAAGTCAACCCCACACAGTGTGAGGCGATGATCATGGTGTGCATCCAGGTCATGGGAAACGACGCCGCCGTGGCCGTGGCAGGCAGCCGGGGAAACCTCGAGCTGAACGTGTGCAAACCCGTCATGATCCACAACGTGCTTCATTCGACACGGCTTCTCGCCGACGCCTGTGGGACGTTCCGGGAGTTCTGCATCGAAGGGCTCGAGCCCGACCGCGAACGCATCCACCGGCACCTCGTCGACTCGCTCATGCTGGTGACGGCACTCAATCCTCTGATTGGATACGACAAGGCGGCCGAGGTCGCCAAGAAGGCCCATGCGGAACGCAGCACATTGAGGGAGGCCGTCGTAGCCCTGGGATACCTGTCCGGCGACGAGTTCGACCGGGCCGTTCGCCCCGAGGAAATGACCCATCCCTGAAACGCGTCCAAGAGAGGTGGTTCGGCCGTGGAGCCTGCGCGGGGCCTGAGGTCGCGGTCGGGCTCCAGGCCTTATGCCGCTAGCCTCGGTATCCAATGGATGTGCTGGGTCTGGCCGAGGTGGATGCGGCGCTCGCAGGCCTGCAATGGGAGCGCGAGGGGTCCGAGCTGGTGAAGGTCCGCTCGGGCAAGGACTTCGCAGACTCATTGTCCTACGTGAACGCGGTGGGGGCCCTTGCGGAGGATATGAACCATCATCCTGACGTGCTGATCTCCTGGAACAAGGTCACTCTGAGGCTGTCGACGCATTCGGCAGGGGGGGATCACAGGGGTCGATCTGGACCTGGCCCGGCGAATAGACGCGTTGTCGGCATGACCACACCAGGACGGAAGTTCACACCAGGACGGAAGTTCACACCAGGACGGAAGTTCACACCAGAATGGAAGTTCTCACCAGGACGGAAGTTCACACCAGGACGGAAGTTCACACCAGAATGGAAGTTCTCACCGGCAACGGTCTCGGAGCAGCCTCGTGACCGGTCGCGCTCTACCGGTACGTGAGAGCTCTTCAGGCGATCGGCAGGTCCCAGATCGGAAACCAATTCGAGAGGTCGGTTTCCACAGGCAGGTCGCTGCCGAGGATGCTGCGCAGGCGCAGCTCGAGCTCAGTGTCACGTTGCTCCTTGCCGCTCGGCGCGAACGGGTAGAACTTGCCTCGCTTTGCCAGGTAGACGAGGTAGACGGGCCGGTTCACGGCGTCGGTTGCCCCGCTGTACGCACCCGGATCAGCGGGCGAGATCTCGTCAATGGCGCCCGTGCCGGCATGCGAGTCGCCCCCCGGAGCGAACCCGAACACTGAGCACAGAAGCTGGCTGCTCCATCCGCCGTCCTCGAGGGAGGAGTGCACCATGTGCACCCTGGTCACGAGGTCGTCGATCTCGCCTCCCTCCACCAGGATCCAGCGGTACCCGAAGCTGTCACCGACGTGGCGAACGGTGAGCTTCGCCGTTTCCGGAGCGGCAGCGTCGCCGGAGGTGGCCACAGGGCCCGCGTGTTGGGGGTCCGGTGTTTCGAGCAGCTCCTCGATCTGAGCCTGCATCTCGGCGAAGGGCTGTCCTGCTGGAGGCTTGAAGCAGACGCCGGCCTTGCGCGTCGACACCAGACCCGCGGAGACCTGAAGGGTGACGGCGGCGCCGGGAAGGGCGAAGAGGTTGTCCAGGTTGGCCCGAACGGGCTTGGTCCGGCCTAGCAACGTGTCGAGCAGGCCCATCACGAGCCCGTCCGCTTGGCGGGATCCAGACGCTCACAGATCCGGAGGGTCAAGCCTGGTTCATCTCCGCCTCGAGCTTGGCCAGTTGGGCGAGGCGCTTCTCGAGTGATGGGTGGGTGGAGAACAGCGAGGACAGGCTTGCACCGTTGGCGATGGCGGGCGTGAAGTAGAAGGCGTTGAAGTGCTCGGCCGAGCGCAGGTCGCGGGTGGGGATTCGGCTCATCTCGCCTGTCACCTTGATCAGGGCGGAGGCGAGAAGCGATGGACGGCCGATCAAGATCGCACCCGAGCGGTCCGCCGCGAGTTCCCGGTAGCGCGAGAGGGCCATGGTGAGAAGGAAGCTGATCGCGTAGACAAGGGCGGAGACGACCAGCACGGCCATCTCCATCAACGCGATCTGGCCACCGCTCTGGCTGTTCCGGCCCCCTCCACCGCCACCGAACCCCCCGAAGAGTCCGGCGTAGAGCATGACCCTGGTCAAGAGCCCGGCGATCATGCCCAAGAAGCTGGCGATGGTCATCACGGCCACGTCGCGGTGGGCGACGTGGGAGAGCTCGTGAGAGAGCACCGCCTCGAGCTCTCCCACGTCGAGCCTGCGAAGAATTCCACGTGTCGCGCACACCACGGCATTGGAGGGATTGCGGCCGGTGGCGAAGGCGTTGGGCATGTCCACCTCGGCGATTGCCACCCGGGGCTTCTTCATGTCGGCGAGAGCACAGAGGCGGTCGACGACTCCGTGAAGCTCCGGTTCATCCTCGGGGGTGACGACATGACCATGCATCCCCCATAGGGCGATCTTGTCCGAGAACCAGTACTGGCAGAACGCCAGTGCCAGCGCGATGAAGACGATGAAACCGATCTGAAGGCGCAAGGCGAACAGCAATCCCACGACTGCCGCGTAGAGGATGACGATGAAGAACCCCGTGAGGAACATTCGGGCCGTCAGCCCGCGGTCGGCAGGAATACGGCGGGAGATCGCCATTATTTTCTCACCTCTTGGTCGTTGCTCAAGTCGTTGCTATGTGTATCGGGAGCCTCTGGCGCCGGACTCGGGGGCGCGGTCGAGTTGGCGTTTTCCGGCGCGGAGGGCAGGCTGGCTGGTGCACCCGTCGCCGTGAGCTCACCTTTGAGAATTGCGAGCTCATTGTCCACCTGGGAGGTGGCGGCGACCTTGTCCAGCTGTGCCTGGATGTCATCGGTGCTCGAGGTCAGGTCTGTGAGCGCTCCGGAAGCGAGCAGCTCGTCAACTGCTCCGGCGCGCGCCTGCATCTCTGCGATCTTGTCCTGGGCACGCTGCATGGTCATTCCGGCATCGCTCATCGAAGAGGAGATGCCGGCGGTCGCCTCGCCGATCCTGGTCTGGGCCTCAGCGGCCGTGTAGCTCGCCTTCAGTGTCTCCTTGCGGGTGCGGAACGTCTCCACCTGGGCTTGGAGGTGCTGGGCAGTGGCGATCAGCTTCTGTTCCTGACCGGCGATCTGTTCGTGCTGACCTTGGAGATCGGTGAGCTCCTGGCCGATGGCGGCGCGGCGCGTGAGGGCCTCGCGAGCCAGGTCCTCTCGGTTCTGCCCCAGGGCCTGGCGGGCCTGGTCCTGGAGCTTGGACCCTTGCTGTTGGAGCTGAGCGGCCTGGATTTCGATGCGCTTACGGGCCGTGGCGACCTCAGCCACGCTGCGGCGGACTTTCTGAAGGTTCTCGAGCTGTTTCTCGTAGGAAAGGTCGAGGGTGTCGCGGGGATCCTCGACGCGATCTAGGACTCGGTTCGCCTTAGCACGAAAGATGTTCAAAAAGCGCTGGAACAAGCCCATCGCGCGGTCGTCCTCCAGTGAGCACCGGCGATACGAGGTTCCGGCGCGAACCCGAGTCTACGGGAGCGCCACCACCCGGTCACCGCACCTGCCATGACACCGCACCTGCCATGACACCGCACCTGCCATGACACCGCACCTGCCATGACACCGCACCTGCCTCGGCCTGCCGGAGGCGGCGGGGCTCGGTCGGCAGGACGGTACCGTGGGCACGATGTCGTCGCGGTTGTGCCTGCTCACCGTCCATGCCCATCCCGACGACGAGGCGTCGAAGGGGGCCGGAACGGTGGCGCTGTATCACGCCCAGGGCGTGCGCACCGTGCTCGTGTGCTGCACCGGCGGCGAGGAAGGCGACATCTTGAACCCCGCGATGGACTTGACCGAGGTCCGCGCGGAGCTGCCGGAGATCCGCCGCCGGGAGCTCGAGGCGGCCTGCGCCCTGATCGGTTACGACGAGATCGTCATGCTCGGATACCGGGACTCGGGCATGCCGGGGACCCCCGCCAACGAGCGAGCCGACTGCTTTGCTCGCGCCCCGTTGCCCGAGGCGACCGAGCGCCTGGTGGCGGTCATCCGCCGGGAGCGCCCTCAGGTCGTCGTGACCTATGACGAGGACCAAAGCGGTTACCCGCACCCGGATCATTTGCGCGTCAACGAGGTCTCGGTCGCTGCTTTCGACGCCGCGGGCGATCCCCGAGCCTTCCCTGAAACCGGTCAACCGTGGCAGCCGCTCAAGCTCTACTACGTCGGTTGGTCCGGTGAGCGCGTCATCGCGATGCACGAGAAGTTCCTCGAACTGGGCCTTTCCTCTCCGTTCGACGACCGTTGGCTCGCACGTGCCGCTTCCCAGATCCGGAGCTTCACGACTGTCGTGGACGTGTCGGAGCATGCCGACGTCCAGCGCCAAGCGCTGTTGGCACATGCCACCCAAGTCGACCCTGCATCGCCCTTCTGGTTCGGCCTCCCTCCCGAGGTGTCACGTACCGTCCACCCTTTCGATGAGTACGTCCTCGCCCGCAATCTCGTGCACGACGCCCGAAGGGCGCGGGAACCGGGTGCACAAGCCGGGGCGAGAGGTCCAGGGACGCGGGGTTCGGGGGCGCGAGATCGAAAGGCGGCGGGCCCAGGGACCGGTGACTCTTCGGAAGGCGGCCCGCTGGAGGACGATCTCTTTGCCGGTGTGCGTGATCTCGCGTCTCGGTAGCATGAGCGCCGCAGTCACGGGCGGTCCTCGAGGTGGTTCGGCAGCCACCGGGCTCGGCAATAACGACCAGGGAGGGAAAACCGATGTCGAAGTGGCTCACCCAGGAGTGGCTCGACGAGACGAGGAAGATGGCCGAAGACCAGCCGGAGCGGCCCGGGGCCTCTGCCAGGATGCAGTACGTGGTGACAGGCGCTCCCGAAGGAGACATCGAGTACTACTGGGTGCTCGAGAACGGCAAACTCGTCGAGAGCAAGCTCGGTCACCTCGACGACTCCGAGGTGACGTTGACGACGTCCTATTCGGATGCAGTCAAGATCCAAAAGGGAGAACTCGACGCGAACGCTGCCTTCATGCAAGGCAAGGTGAAGGTGACCGGCAACATGGCCAAGGTGATGTCACTGCTGCCGATCACGAACTCACCTGAGTACAAGCAGATGCAGGCGGAAATCGCAAGGATGACCGAGTACTGATCGTTCGATGTGCCCTCAGACACGCGCCCGAGGCGTGGTCGTGTTTTCGCGAGGGCGCAGCGAGTGAGCGGAGGTTCCTCAGCCTCCTGCGCGCATCAGCTCACGAAGCGGGCGGTAACCGATGAGCGTCACCCCGGCCTTTTCCAATGTTTCGCGCAGATCCGGGTCTGACACCAAGAGACGATGGTCGTCGACGCGAGCGACTGCGTCAGGAGCCAGGTTCTGCAGCTCTGGACTGTCGATGGCGGGGTGGAGGTACGCCTCGGTGATGCCGGGGGAGAGCCGGGGGACGGCTTCCAGCAGCGCCTGACGGCTGCCGACACCGTTCACGTACACGAGGTCATCGGGGAAGACCACTCCCTCTTGCGCGGCCAGCGTGCGGAACGGAAAGCCGATCAGAGTCTCTGTGCGGGGGCCCGACAGGCGTAGCGGCAGGCCGAATTCGATGGCCAGCTCGAGGTACACGTCGAAGAACTCGGCCTTGATCTGCATAGTTCCCAGGTGGGCGTCGAGATGGCTCACGTCGAAGCCCCACAAGATCGCCCGTTCGATTTGAGCGCGGCACTCCCGGCGGATTTCGTCGAGATCGGCGTGGTCCCAGACATCGGCCAAAGTGCGAGGGAAACCGCCGTCACCGTCTAGCAGTGACGGAGCGTGAGTGATCGGGCCCCACCGGTAGAGATCGAACTCGGCGTTCACGGTGAGGTGCACGCCAACGTCGTCGCCCCGGTACCTGGCGACCGCACCGCGTGCCCATGGACAAGGGACCATGAGGCTGGCGCTCGTGGCAAGGCCCTGGCGCAAAGCCTCGTACACCCCGGCATTGGACGAGTCGCAGAGTCCGAGGTCGTCGCAGTTCAAAATGAGCAGCTTGGCGTCTTCCGCGTAGCCGAGGCGTGTCGCGAGTGACGGCATGGAAGAACGGTAGCGCTCGGGCGCTCGAGGAAGTGCAGTGGAAGACGATCAGGTTCCCAAAGGTGTCAACGCGAAGCTCAGGCGGCCCGGGTTGCAGGGCCCGGGCGGGTTCCGCCGGAACGGGTCCCAGCCAGGGCGGCGCGGGCGACGGCCAGTCCCCGGCGTCCGGTGACGCGGGTGTCGTGGTCGATGCGCCAGTCTTCGAGGTCCCCATGGTCGGGGCGAGAATGGCGGGGGCGGGGGGCGAACGGGCCCCTCGAGCCACCCCTCGAGGGATGCGCGTGGACCCGATGGGGTCGACCTGACCTGGAGGTGCCCGGCTTGGCGCGTTGCCGGCCGCCGCCCCGGGTGGCGACGTCCAGCTTTGCGAGCGGCAGCTGCAGTTGTCGTTGCACGCCTGCAGGGTCTCATATGGCTGTAACAGCTTCGGCGAAGAAGGTTGCTGGCTCAGGAGGCAAGCACGGCGGCGAGCGCTTCGTCGATCGACGGGTCCTCGAACGAGAACCTGCTCGTCTCCAGGCGTGTCGGCACGACGCGCTGGCTGGCGAGAACCAGCTCGTCGGCAAGCTCGCGTCCGAGCGCGAGTCGCAGCGCTGGGCGTGGCACCACCAGGACGGCGGGCCGGTGCATGGCTCGGCCCAGGGCACGTGTGAACTGCGCGTTCGTGACGGGCACGGGTGAGGAGCAGTTCGCCGCTCCCACGATCGACCCCTCACCGAGGATGTGAAGGATGGCCCTCACCTCGTCGCGCAAGGAGATCCAGCTGAGCCACTGGTCGCCTCGTCCCAGCCGTCCCCCGAGCCCCAGCCTGAAGAGCGGGAGCTGGCGCGCGAGCGCCCCTCCGTGGCGTGCCAGCACAACGGCGGTTCGCAGGTGAACGACCCGAGTGCCCGCCTGTTTCGCCGGGGAGGTGGCCGCTTCCCACGCCCGGCAGACATCGGCAACGAAGCCCGTCCCTGCGGCGCTGTCTTCTGTGAGCAACTCGTCGCCGCGGTGCCCGTAGAAGCCGATCGCGGATGCGTTCACGAGCACCTGCGGTGGTCTGGTCAGCTGGGCGAGGGTCTCGCAGAGCAACGTGGTCGAGCCGACGCGGCTGCTCAGGATCTCCTCTTTTCGCGCGACCGACCATGGGCGGTCCCCGATCCCTACGCCTGCCAGGTTGACGACGGCGTCAGCACCTTCGAGGGCCCCGGCGTCGATGACGCGGGCCGCCGGGTCCCAGCGGGCCTCACCTGCGTCGGGGGACTTGCGAACCAGGGGCACGACTTGGTGACCCTCGCGGTGGAGCCGCGCCAGCACCGCTTTGCCGATCAATCCGCTGGATCCGGCTACAACGACTCGCATGCGACACCCCTCAGTTCGCCGCTCGGTAGTGGGAAGATTCTCGCAGATGGGTTGCCATCGCAGTCGCGGATCGTGAGCGAGAGGTCGCGGGACATCCTTCGTTTCGACGGCGCTGCGGGTCGCGACGGAGACGAACGATCGCCTCGGACATCCCCGTCTCTCGTGCCATCCGAGGTCTGGGAGGCAAATCCTGAGGGATCTGCCTAGCGTTTCCTCAGCTGCTCGTCGTCGGCGCGCACCTGCGCCGCTGCTGTTTCGAGGTGACGTGTCAGGGCCTCTGCGAGACGTTCGTCCTCGAGCGCGAGGATCCTCACAGCCAGCAGGCCGGCGTTTCTGGCGCCGTTGATTGCCACGGTGGCCACCGGCACTCCCCTTGGCATCTGCACCGTAGCCAGAAGGGCGTCGAGGCCCCTGAGCTCACCGGTCGCGATGGGCACGCCTATCACCGGCAGCGAAGATGCTGCTGCCAGCGCTCCTGCCAGGTGAGCGGCTCCTCCCGCACCGGCGATGAGCACACGAATCCCCCGAGACGCCGCGTTCCGGGCGAACTCCATCGTGTCGTCGGGGGTGCGATGGGCAGAAAGCACCCGCACCTCGACAGGCACCGAGAACTCGCGAAGTACCTCGACAGCGTCGTCCATCACCAGCGCGTCCGACGCACTCCCCATCACCACCGCAACCGACATCTCTCGTCCTCCTGTTGAACGCCGACCCGTCATGAGGGAATGCCCCGATCAAGCTCGGGCCGTGATGGACACTAACGCTTGTAAGACGGAAGTTGCTTTATCCACGGCACGACGCTTTGAAGGAACGCGTTGTGGGACGGTGTTGCTAGCAGGGGGTCGAGATGACTGTAGGTGGAGGCTCGGTTGATGATCGTGACGCTTGGGATCTGCGAGGCGCGTTGGTATCCAATGGCCGCTGCGGCGACGAAGTTGTCGGTTCCTCCGAGCGAGGTCTGGATCACGTACATCGGCACGTCGACCTGGCTCAGGTGATAGAGGCGGAGCCCGAGGACAGTTGCCGCCGGCGTCTGGGCGAGAGAGCTGGCGGCCTCGACGTCGATCGTGAGGCGTTCCGGGTAATACCAGTCGACCGGCCCGAGCGGTTCCTGTGCGAAGTCGAACGCGACGTCCTCGATCGGTGTGGGACCGGCGTCGATCCAGCCACGCGGCGTGCCGCTGGAAGCCAGATGCCCGCTGTGCACTTGGATCAATGCCAAGCCCGCCGGTGAGGTCGAGGCGTCGAAGGCGTATCCGAACTGGGCCTTGTTCGTGGTCTGGACCGGAGGTTTCAGCTCTGCCGGCAGGATGCTGGACATCTGCGCTATCGAGGGCGCGTCGGGCTGCTTCAGCGTGCCGAGGGCGCCGACCTCTGCGAACGGGCCGGTGATCCACGGAAGGCCGAATCCGAGCAGATCGAGCCAGGGGCTTCCCGAAGCGAGCTTCGACAGCGCGGCTTGTGCCTGAGAAGCGGTGGTGACAGGCGGCTGTCCGAAGAACCCGGTGGTCGTAGGGCCCGTGTCCCCGTCGATGCCGATGATGCCGCCGAGGTCCTTGTAGCCGGGGCGCCCGTCGAAGTCCCAAACACCGTAGACAGAGGCCTCGGCTCCTCCGAGCGAATGTCCGCCCAGGATGACCGTTCGTCGACCACCGTCGCGAGCGAGCTCGACCACGTTGTGCAGGTCGCCCATGGCCACGGCGAGACCCCACTGGTCCGCGAACTGATACTGGGAGTCCTCGAGCGGCTGATAGTGATTCGTGATGCTTTTGTCTACGATCCATCCGAGGTAGTAGTCGAAGGCTTGCTGGACCGTCGCCTTGCCATGGAGGACCCGTAGGAGCATCGAGTTGTCCTCCAGCGCGCCTTCCCTTCTCATCTCGGCCCACACCTGCAGGTTCGGGACGTGCGCGGCGAGGTAGGGCCCGACTATGTCGAAATCGCCGGCCCCCGCGAGGGTCCCGGGTACGAGGACGAGCACGTTGGTGGCTGAGGGTGATCCGAACCGCCTGACCATCACCCGGTCGTACTTGGCGGGAGTACCCGGGACCGACACCCCTTGGACGCTGAACGTGGAGGTGTGACCGAGCGACAGGCGGGGAGCACCAGAGGTCGCAGAGCTCTCCGCGGCGAAGGAGAAGGACGAGACTCCGAGCGATACCGCAATCACAAACGCGAAGAACCCTATTCGCCGCCTCATAAGGACCTCCCCCGTGTTCGTTCTGTCACGCTGTGTTCTGTCGAGTTCTTGCGCTCGCCGCGCTCTCGGCACCACCCGGCCCGATCGACCGGGTTCCGTGCGTCTCGCTCCGGTTCCCGCTACCGGCCAGCAATGCCGCAGTTCGGCATCCCGATGTTCGATGGCCTGAACCATGAACATGATCAGGCACCGCCGGAACCCACCACCGTCTACGCGAACCAGATCCTCGACTCTACGATCGACGTTCAGCGGGCGTCAACGTCTCAGGGACCGGCCACCCGGCGGAGCGACCCGCGCAGGTGGACCGCGAGGGGTTGGCCGACCGCGGCCATGCGCAGCTCGTAGTTCAGCTGGGCACCCGCGACATCGACGTGGCGAACCAGCTCGTCCACTTCTTTGGCGCTTCGCGTCCCAGCGACGGTCGACGACGAGAGCATCACCGTCGTTCCCGTGATGGAGCCTTCTGTCAGCTCCACGTGTCCTGTCGGGTGCGCGACCACCACCTCCACACTCTCCGGCGAAGGACAGCGCCAGTAACCCATCTCCGCGTGAAGAGGCCGCCCGTCCTCCAGGCTCCAAGAGCGCTGGGCGTATGCAAGGAAGGCCCTTCCCACGTGGGAGAACGTGACCTCCTCCCCGTAGCGAAACGGATCGATCGTGGGATACTCGCCCTCACCTTCCCCTGCCCATCTCCCCAGGAGGAAGGCGAGAGGGATGAGGTCGACGTGCAACGACGACGCGACGGTCTTAGGCACGAGGTGCACCGTACTGCCAGACTGCCTGGGACGCGTCGACAAGCGGGACGTGACCGCGCGACGGAGGTGACGGCCGGGTCCCCGGCGTGGGGCCGAGAGCCGAGTACGAGGAGGAGACGTGCGCATAGGGATCATCCTGGATACGAACGGCAGCATTGACGAGGTGGTCGATCGCGCACGCGGGCTGGTAACCACGGGGACGTCGTCGTTGTGGGCGACACAGATCTTCGGTTGGGACACCCTGACGGCGATGGCGATCGTCGGTCGTGAGGTGGCCGAGGTCGAGCTGGGTACTGCAGTGGTGCCCATCCATCCCCGTCACCCGGCGATCCTCGCCGCTCAGGCGATGACCGTGCAGGCGGCCACCGGGGGCCGGCTGGTGCTGGGCGTCGGATTGTCGCACCAAGTGGTCGTCGAGGGCGTATGGGGTCTGTCTTTCGACCGTCCGGCGCGCTACATGAAGGAGTACCTGGCGATCCTCGTGCCTCTGCTGGGCGGTGAACGGGTGGAGTTCGACGGCGAGGCCCTTCGGACACACACGCTAGGTCCGCTCGAGACTCCTTTAACGTCTCCGCCTCCTGTTCTCGTCGCCGCTCTCGGCGCGACGATGCTCGGCATCGCCGGCCGTCAAGCCCAGGGAACGGTGACATGGATGGTCGGTCTCAACACCGTGGCCGGCCACATCGTCCCGACGATCGCCGCCGCGGCGGCAGACGCCCGTCGACCCGCTCCGAGAGTCGTGGTGACGCTCCCGGTGTGCGTGACCACGGATCCTGACGCTGCTCTGCAGCGGGCCGGACGGATCTTCACTGTCTACGGCCAGCTCCCTTCGTACCGGGCGATGCTCGACCGTGAAGGTGCGACCGGACCACCCGACGTTGCGATCGTCGGGGGCGAAGAAGAGGTTGCCGCCGCGATAGGGCGCTTTGCCGAGGCGGGGGCCACCGATTTCTGCGGCGCCGCATTTGGGACCTCGGACGAGCTCTCACGAACTCAGGCACTTCTTGGCGAGCTCGGCTCCTCTTGACGCGATCGGATCGGGAGACCCCGCCAGGAAGCGCGCCCTTCCGAACACCGCCTTCAGGTGCTCGTTCCTTGCTCGAAGCACCGGCACCTCGTGATGGGAACAGGCCGCTCCCTTCACGGGGCTTTCACGGGGAACAGCATGCGCCCGATGCGGCCGAGCATGATACCGAGGAGTGATCCGGCCACGACGTCGGTGGTGTGGTGCAGACGGACGTGGACGCGGCTCACCGAGATGATCGTCGCCATGGCGTAGTACGCGGGCGACCATGGGTCGTCGTCGTCGAGGAGTGTCGCCGCGCACCAGGCGGCGAGGGCGTGACCCGATGGGAAGCTCGTGGTGCGGGGGATACGGACAGGCAATGACCGATCAGGCTGGTCCTCGGGCCGTACGCGTCCCACGGCGGCTTTCAGTCCGGCGTTGACCATCGGGGTGAGAGCTCCCGTGAACAGAAGTGCCCGCATCGCCACGGTTCTGCGCCGGCCGGGTCGCCGGGCGCGTGCCAGAGCCAAGAGGAACCAGACGAGCCCGTGGTCCCCTAGGGCTGAGGCCACCGAAGCAATCGCGTCCGGGGCGGGGCGGCCTCTGAGCGGGGCGAAAGCGGTGTCGACCCTCTTGTCGAGCCAGTCGAACGAGCTGGCCGGGTGGCGCGGGCCGTTCGAGTGGCGCGGGCCGTCGAACGTCTCAGACGGAGTCGAAGGGAGGCTGGAGGGCGCCTCCGACGGGCGCACCACATGAGGCATTCTCACCTACTGGCGCCAGCCGCAGCGAGGTCACCGGCAAGCGAAGGATCCCCACCGAAGGCCGGACAGATCGAGCGGAACGAGCACCAGTCACAGAGTGGACCGGGCTTGGGTCGGAAGTCTTCCGTGGCGCAGGAGCGCTCGATGGCTGCCCACACCGCGGCGGTGCGCTGCCTGAGTCCACGTAAGGCTTGGTCGGAGGGAGCGCTTTCGATCACAAGAGGTTTGCGAAGGTACATCAGGCGCACGAGTGCCGGCCGCAAGCCCAGGACCTCCTCGCACAACAGGGCGTAGAAGTGCACGCCGCCCAAGCGGTGGCGTTCTTGGATCTCGGAGGGCACCCGGCCGGTCTTGTAGTCGACGACCACCAGATCCCCTTTCGGCGTCACGTCCAGACGGTCGATGATCCCGCGCAGCATCACCCCACCCACCTCTGCCTCCAGGAGCAGCTCGACTCCCGCGGCGTCGACGGTGTCGGGGTCCTCGAGCTTCAAGTACCCCTCGACGAGTGTCCACGCGTCACGGACGAACGCCTCACGCTCGTCGCTCGAGAGGTCGAGGCTGTCGGCCTCGGGACCGTTCGCCAACGTCTCCCAAGCGGCATTGAGGGCCTGCCGGGCGGCGGTCGCGCTTCGTCTTCCGCGAGGAAGCTCCCAGAACAGCCGCTCGAGTGCGCCGTGGACCAGGGTTCCTTTGAGAATGTGAGGTGAGGGCGGTTCGGGGATCCGGTCGATTGCGCTGAACCGGAACGCGAGGGCGCAATCGGTGAACTTGCTCACCTTCGAGGGGGACAGGGACCCGGGCAACGGCAACGGCACCCCACGAGGGTACGCCGGGAGTGTGTCGGGATAGTGGACCGATGCGCTGGTTCGAATCGTTGCGGTCGGGTTCTCCTTGGTTTCTTATCAGTTTCTCATTGGCCATCTCGGCGGAACGTCCGAGCTTCGTCCGGGTCGCGATCGGCGAGGGAAGCGGTCACGGACCTGGCCACCGCGTCGGGGTCCTCGAGTGGCCCGAAATGCCCCAGACCGGCCAGCGCCAGCGTCGTTGAGCCCGCGAGGCGTCCGGCCAGAATGGCCAGGAAGTCCGGTCCGAAGCTGTCGGTCTCGGCGCCGCAGGCGAGGGTCACCGAGCACCTGACGGTCGGGAGCCGTGCGAAAGCGTCGTGCGAGAAGCCGTGCGCGTACATCGACGCCTCGTCCTCGCGCCGGCAGCGCAGGGTGATTTCCCCGTTGGGCCCGGGTACGAACCCGTTGTCGACATAGGCCGCGAGGACGTCGGGACGGAACCGGTCGAAGGGGGCCTTCGATTTGAAGTTGGCAAGAGCCTCTTCGCGTGAGATGAACGTGCTGCGCCGGCGCAACGCACCGCGTGCGAGGGAGTTGTCCTTGCGGTTGGGCGCAAGGGGAGCGTTAGTGGGACGGACGACCGGCTCGTAGCAGTAGAGGGAGGCGAAGGTCCCCGGGCGTGCCTGCTCCGCGAGCAACAGGGTCGCGCCCCCACACGAGTGTCCGAACGCGACCGGGGAATCGAGATCCAGGCAGTCCACGACGGCCAGCACGTCGGCCGCAAAGTGGTGCCAGTCGAAGCCTCCGTCCACGGGCCTTGCGCTTCGACCGTGCGCCCTTAGGTCCAGCGCGACGCAACGGAACCGATCATGAAGCGCAGTCGCCATGGGCGAAAGCACCGCTGCGCAGAAGCCTGTGGCGTGGGCGAGCACGAGATCAGGTCCGTCGCCTCCGAGGTCGTAGAAGCAGACATCGACGCCATCGGAGGTCGTGACAGTCCCAGACGGCTCGAGGGCCGAAGGCGGGATCCATTCGTTACCACATGCGTCAGGTGGGGCGGACGATGCTGGCATCCAAGGCACGCTACCTGCCTACGCGGTGCGCGTAGATGGGGATATGGGAGATCGTATAGAAATGAGGACCCGTGGAACACTTCCTGTCCTCGTGGGGATACCTGGCACTGATCCTGCTCACAGTGGCGGAGGCTGCCTGCGTACCGTTCCCGTCCGAGATCACAGTGGGCTTTGCGGGATACCTCGCGTCCACTGGACGGTTGGACTTGGTCGCTGTGATCGTGCTTGGCACGGCAGGGGAGACCGTGGGCGCCTTCATCGGGTACGGGATCGGGCGCCTGGGTGGGCGCCCGCTCGTGGAGCACTTCGGTCGTTTCGTGCTGCTCAGCCATGCCGATCTCGACCGTGCAGAGCGCTGGTTCGACCATCGAGGGGAGTGGAGCGTGCTGATCGGCCGCGTCGTGCCGGTGGTGCGCACCTTCGTCGCGCTGCCGGCCGGAGTGGCGAAGATGCAGCCGGCTCGCTTTGGGATCCTCACCTCTACAGGAAGCCTCGTCTGGATCGGCGCCCTGGCGGGCGCCTCCTACAGCCTCGGGGGGCAGTGGCACAGGTTTACCCACGGGTTCAGCGTGGCGGGTTACGTGCTCGTCATTCTGGCTGTGCTGGCGATCGCCGGGTTCGTCTTCCACCGGTGGCGTCATGTGCACGTCGAACGCGCCGCCGACGCCCCCGGCACCGCCCGCGCAGAGGAGGCCGCGGCCGCACTCGGAGTGGACCAGACCGAGCCCAGCGCCTAGACATCGGCAAGCGGCTGGCCTGGTGCTCGTGGTGCCCAGGGCGAGCGCAGTCGACGACGACTCTTGACGCGTCCGACCGGTGGCGTTCCACCGGGCTGTCGCTCGGCCCATCTTCTGTGTCTTCGGGTCTCACCGAGCTCCTCTGAGAGCTCGACTGATGGTGGTTGGCTGGTAAACCGGTGAGGTGACAGAAGACGTCTGGAATGCCGTCGACAGGTACATCACCGACACGCTGGTCGGGTCCGACCCGGCGTTGGACGCGGCGCTTGCGGCGAGTGCGGACGCCGGCCTGCCACCGATCGCTGTGGCTCCGAACCAGGGCAAGCTTCTGTATCTACTCGCTCGCGCGTCTCGGACGAGGAACATCCTCGAGATCGGGACTCTCGGTGGCTACAGCGCTATATGGCTTGCCAGAGCACTACCTTCCAACGGGCGCCTCGTCACGCTCGAGGCCGATCCGAAGCATGCGGAGGTCGCCCAGGCGAACATAGACCGTGCAGGCCTGGCGGAGTTGGTGGAGATCCGTCTCGGAGCGGCGCTCGACACATTGCCCGAGCTCGCAACCGAAGCTGCCGGGCCGTTCGACCTCGTGTTCATCGACGCGGACAAGCCGAGCACCCCCGAGTACGTGTCCTGGGCGTTGCGGCTCTCGCGGCCGGGGAGCTTGATCGTCATCGACAACGTCGTGCGTGACGGCACCGTGGCCGATGCAGCCAGCGATGACGCGAGCGTGCAGGGGATGCGACGTGCCAACGAGCTGCTCGCGTCCGATCCGCGCGTCACGGCCACCGCCCTACAGACGGTGGGAACCAAGGGATACGACGGTTTTGCGATCGGCTTCGTCACCTCTGACGAGTAGGTCCGCGACGGGTGGGCATGAGACCAGTGGCGGCATGGAGCCTCAGTGCCTTCTTCGGGTCCGGGGGCGGTCACCTCGGGCCAGGTCGGCAAGATAGGCGTTGTAGGCCGCAAGCTCGGGATCCTCTTCCTCTGCGAGGGTGATCGTCTCCTCCAAGAGCATCCGTCTCTCGACGTCCGAAACGTCGTTTGGTGTTTGCTGAAGCCCGCGAAGACCCCTGGAACCGAGAGTCTCAGGATCGTCGTGCACCAGATGCCACCAGAAGACGACCCCGAAGACGGCGAAGCAGGGCCACATGACCGAGTAGACCCAGCCGAGGCTGTCGCCCGACAACGCCACCTCAACCTGCCACCAGCAGGCAACGACACAGCCGGGTACCCACACGGCGATCGCTGCGTGGGCGACGAGCGCGCGTCTGCTGGTCCACATCCCTTCACGTTGGGACGGCTGGCTCCGGGCTTGCGATGTCTCTGTGTCCGTCCTGTCCCTCGTCTCAGTCGTTTCCGTCGCGGCCCTGATGTCGGCCTCGACCTGATGTCGGGTCGTGGCCGGCACCAGTCGTATCCCTAATGCCCGTCGTACCCGTCGTATTCCTTGTCCTTGGCGTTCCTTACGGTTCTCAGCCTGCGTGGATGCCGGGCTCGAGCGGCGCAAGTGAGAGGTCAGCGGTCGAACGCTCGTAGAACCTGGTGAGCAGACGTTCGGCGACGATCGCGCAGAACGGCACAGTCCCGGCAAGCAAGACGAGAACCATCTTCCCGAACGTGAGGTGCAGCTTTCTCGTGAGATCGAACGCCGTGAAGAGGTAGACGATGTAACAGAAGCCATGCACGGTGCCCACAACGTTCACGACTCGGGGGCGCCCTGCGGCCAGCTGCAGGGGGACACCTACGAATACGAGGACGATGAGCAGCACCGCCGTCGTGTAGGCCATCACCCGGTACCGGATCAGCGCCCCGTGGAGCACGGCTCTGGCCTCGTTTTCCGGCGCTTTGGAAGGGGTTCGCACGTTCACCTGGGCGATCCTTCCGTCCTTAGTCGATCCACGCAAGAGTATCCCGGCGGGAGGATGCTCCACGGCTCCTCTTTGGAGCTCAGTGATACACCCTCGTGTCAGGCTGGCCAGTGATGTACTCGCAAAGATATCCGCACGGAGACACCTTTGTGTTCCAGGACCTGAAACGTATGAGCGGTGAGCTGCGACGAGACCTTTCTCGTTTCGAGCCTGAACGTGTGACGACCGACCAGGCTGCCTCGGTTTTCGAAGCCGCGGCAGAGATGGAGCTCCTGGCGGGGTCGCTCAAGCTTCTCGCCGCGAGGCGCGCGGCGGAATCTCGCACGTGGGCGAAAGAGGGCCACCGTTCGGCTGCGAGCTGGGTGGCCCAGAAGTCGAAGAGCTCCTACGGGGAGGCGATTTCGGTCCTGGAGACCGCCGAGCAGCTCGTTTCGCTTCCCCACACCACAGAGGCACTGAAGGACGGGAAGCTGTCGCGCTCACAGGTGAAGGAGGTGACCCAGGTCGCCTCCTTCACCCAAGCGCCGAGGCCGAGCTGCTCCAGGTCGCAGCCAAAGGGACTGTGAAGAACCTGAAAGAGCGGGCCCGACAGGTGAGAGCCCGGTCCGCGTCCAAAGAAGGAGAGCTGGCGCGCTATCGCGCCATCCACCGGCGGCGCTACCTGCGCTACTGGAACGACGCGGAGGGTGCTCTTCGCCTTGATGCGAGACTCACGCCCGACTGTGGTGCGCGCGTGGTTGCTTCGTTGCAATCAAAGGCAGATGCAATTTTCGAAGAGGCGAGGGTCGCCGGGGCGCGCGAACCTGCGCACGCTTACATGGCGGATGCACTGGTCTCACTCGCCACCGGTGAGCGCCGAGCAGCTTCTACGAAGGAGGATCGCTCACCTCGCATTCGTACAGACGCGGTAGTGATCCGTGTCGATGCACGAGCGCTTCGCAGAGGATTCGTCAAGGGCAAAGAGACGTGTGCGATCCCAGGCGTGGGCCCGGTCCCGGTGGCGACAGCCGAGAGGATCCTGGGAACGGCGTTCGTGAAGATCCTCGTGAAAGACGGCGTGGACGTCGTGAGCGTCTGCCACGTCGGACGGTCCGTCCCCGCTCACGTACAGAGCGCCCTCGAAGAGCGCGATCCTGCTTGCGTGGTGCCCGAATGTGACACGGCGTTCGGCCTCGAGAACCATCATTGGAAGGAGGACTACGCGAGTTGCAAATCGACGAGCCTCGATGGCCTGGCCAGGGTGTGTCGAAGACACCATCACCTGATCACGTACGAGGGATTCGAGCTCGTAGGTGGTCCAGGCCGTTGGAGGCTCATCGCTCCAACGGGGATGGTTGGTCTAGACACCTCGTGACGCACGTGTACGAGCGCGGTCGGCACGGTCGCGCGGGCCAGCACCGAGTCGCCCTCTCACTGGATCGTGCACCTGCCCTCGAGCTTCTTGGGCGGTTCGGACGCTAGACAGCGCCGCTCCCGTACGGACGGGTCAGGATCTCGAGCAGGTGACCATCGGGATCCTTGAAGTACACGCCCCGTCCGCCGTCGTTACGGTTGATCTTGCCGGCCTGGTTCGTCCCTGGGTCGGCCCAGTAATCCACCCTCTGCTCGGTGATGCGACCGAAGATCTCGTCGAAGTCATCCTCGGTGACGAGGAACGCGTAGTGCTGAGAGGCGATCTCTCCGTCGGTCTCGCGGAAATCGAGTGAGACGCCGTTCGCGGCTTCGACCACGAGAAACGGCCCGAAACGGGTGGGGGGTCGCAGACCCATCATGTCGGCGAGGAACGTTGCCGAGAGCCGTTGGTCTCGGCAATGGACGATCGTGTGGTTGAGCTGGACGCTCACGGGTTCTCCATCGAGACGCTCATGGGCTCTCCATCGCGAGATGCGTCTAGGCCCCGGTCGTGGTGCTCGCCACGGCTGGTGTCCCACCTAGCGCCTTGGGCATCACACCACCCACATCTGGGTACCCGTCGCAGAGCATGACCACGGAGTCGCCGATCTGCAGTTCGGCATGGCCGACCTTGCCGTCGGGGCCGGTCCTGAGGAACCGCTCCTGTGTCCCGAGCACCTCCCGGTAGAAACGGATAGCGCCAGCGGTGCCATCGATCGTCAGGTGCGCGCTGACGCGGGGATAGCCACCGGGGATCGGCTTCACGGCAGGCATGAGGTGTTCCTCCTCGATAAACGTATGGCCAGGTCCTAAACGATCACCTTAGCGACCGCGTGCAGGAATGAGAACGGCCCAGGCACGAACTTCATGTTCCACGCCAGGAGGACGAGACCGGCGGCGAGCCGACTGGTCGAGTGAGAGGCTTACCGGCATGGACCTTCACGTCGTACCGATCGAGAAGCCCGAGGACCTGAATGTCGTCCTCGGACAAGCTCACTTCGTGAAGACGGTCGAGGATCTTCACGAGGCACTGGTGGGTACGAGCCCGCACCTGCGTTTCGGGCTTGCGTTCTGCGAAGCTTCCGGCAAGTGCCTCGTACGGCGGTCGGGTAACGACCAAGAGTTGGTCGATCTCGCCGTTCGAAACGCTCAGGCCGTCGGCGCCGGCCATTGTTTCGTCGCCTTGCTTCGCGAAGGCTACCCAGTGAACGTGTTGAACCAGCTGAAACTGGTGCCCGAGGTCTGCAGCATCTTCTGCGCAACGGCCAATCCTGTTGAGGTGGTGGTCGCCGAGACCGAGCTCGGACGGGGCATCCTGGGAGTGATCGACGGCGCGGTCCCCGTGGGGGTGGAGGGCGAGGAGGACGTCGCCGAGCGTAGGACGCTACTGAGGTCCATCGGCTACAAGCTTTGAGGAAACGAGCCAGCCGAGCATGAGAGCGTGAAGGAGGTAACCATATGCAAGCGAGCGCTGGAGACCACCTCCGTGTCGAGGGTCGCCGGGTCGGCGACCGTTCGTTGGTGGCCGAGGTCCTCGAGGTTCACGGTAAAGACGGTCAGCCTCCGTACCTGGTGCGGTGGGACGACGGGCACGAAGGCATGTTCTTCCCCGGGTCAGACACGATCGTCGAACACAGGCCCAAGAGTGCGACCAAGCGCAGCGGCTCGGGGTCTTCCAAGAGTGCGACCAAGCGCAGCGGCTCGGGGTCTTCCAAGGGTGCTACCAAGCGCGGCGGCTCGGGGTCTGCGGGTCGCCGGGGAGCCTGACGCGGTCACGACGGGTGCGCGGCCTTGAACCGTGGGAGAGCGCGTCGAAGGGACTCTCAGCTCGGTGACTCGAGGAGATGACGCGTGAACCAGCTGCTCGCCATGTCGGCAACGATCTCCAGGGCACCGGGCTCTTCGAAGAGATGCGTCGCCTCCGGAACGATCGCCAGCCTGTTCTCGCATCGCAGCTGAGCCTTTGCCTTTCGGTTCAGCTCGAGCACGAGCTCGTCGCGGCCACCCACGATGAGCAAGGTCGGAGCACGAACCTCGCCGAGCCTCGAAGCAGCTAGGTCGGGGCGTCCCCCACGCGACACGACGGCACCGATCTGCGCGTGGGGCTCGGCAGCAGCGAGCAAGGCCGCGCCTGCACCCGTACTCGCACCGAAGTAGCCGACACGCGTGTGTCTCATTTTCAGCTCACTTCGAAGCCAGAGGGTCACTTCGGCAAGACGTCTGGCGAGAAGCGTGATGTCGAACACGTTCGCCCTGTCGAGCTCCTCCTCTGCGGTGAGCAGGTCGAAGAGCAGTGTGCCGAGCCGGTCTCTGTTTAACACCGATGCCACGAACTGGTTGCGGGGGCTGTGACGACTGCTGCCACTGCCGTGCGCAAACATGACCACCGATCGAGCCCCTCCGGGCAGGGTCAGGTGGCCGGAGAGCAAGACCGTCCCGGCGTGGACCTCGACCTCCTCGTCCATCACATCTCGCGCCTCGTGTCCCAGGTCCTCTACCGCCGGTTTCTCTCCTGCTCCTGTGCTTTCGAGCAGGGCCACGACCTCGTCGTCGGGAGTCTGGGAGAAGTCGGCGTACCACTGTCCGATTGCGAAGAAGTACTCCGGGGTCTCGACGCAGACCACCTCGTCAGCGTCGTGCCGGAGGCTCTCGAGCGACTCAGGTGGTGCCACCGGCACTGCGAGCACGACGTGCGACGCTCCTTGGGCCCGCGCCACCCGGCACGCGGCTCTCGCCGTAGACCCGGTGGCGATCCCGTCGTCGACGATGATCGCGGTTCGTCCAGCTACGCTCAGGCGCTCCCTCGCACCGCGAAAGCGTCGCACCCGCCGCGCGAGCTCAGCACGCTCCGTCCGTTCGATGGCGGCGATTTGCTCGCTCGAGACTCCCGCATCGCGCACCACGACGGCGTTCAGGACCCGGGCACCGCCCTCGCCGATCGCCCCCATCCCAAGCTCGGGTTGGAGTGGCACGCCGAGCTTGCGGACCACGATGACATCCAAAGGCGCCTCGAGCGCTCGCGCCACCTCGAACGCGACGGGAACTCCACCACGCGGAAGGGCGAGGACCACGGGGTGTGCACCTCGGAGATGCTCGAGGCGTGCTGCGAGCTGCCGTCCGGCATCAGCGCGATCGACGAATGGCACGGTCAACCCTTGACCACGCCCAGTGGACGTAGGCGCGCCACCCGCCTCGCGAGTCCCACCCTTTCGCATGTGGCCACCACCTCGTCGATGTCGCTGTAGGCGAAAGGTGCCTCTTCGGCCAGCCCCCGGTCCGATGTCGCGCGCACCGCTATTCCTTGGTCCTCGAGCTGTTGTCGTAGTACCGAGCCCTTCACCTGGCGTGCTGCCGCCTGACGGCTCATCGTCCGCCCCGCGCCGACGCAGGCGGAGGAGAACGCACCTCCGGGTGAGACGCCAACGAGCACGTGCGAGGCGGTGCCCACGGATCCCGTGACGAGCACGGGCTGGCCAACTGGGCGCAGGTCCTCGGGGAGCTCGGGGTGTCCCGGCGCGAGAGCGCGGGTCGCCCCTTTGCGGTGAACGCACAGCAGGCGGCGCTCACCGGCCAGATCGTGATGCTCGAGCTTTGTCAAGTTGTGCGAGATGTCGTAGAGCAGGTCGAGCTTCGCTGTTCCAACAGCCTTGGCAAAAGCCTCTCGCACGGCGGCCGACAGCGCCTGACGGTTTGCTCGCCCGTAGTTGACAGCGGCCGCCATCGCTCCTAAGTACGCACGTCCCTCGTCAGAGTCGACCGGTGCGCAGGCGAGCTGCGGGTCGGGGATCTCGATATCGAATCGGCTCATCGCCGCGAGCATGGCACGAACGTGATCGGAGCAGATCTGGTGCCCCAGCCCGCGAGAGCCGCAGTGGATCATCACGCACACCCGGTCCTCGTGAAGCCCGAACGCAGCAGCGACAGCGTGATCTAGGACCTGGTCGACCACTTGGACCTCCAGGAAGTGGTTGCCCGATCCCAGGCTTCCCACCTGGTGCAACCCACGGGCCCGGGCACGCTTGCTCACCGACCAGGGCGTGGCGTCTGACACCGCACCGCCGTCTTCGCACCTCTCGAGGTCGGCCTCTGTGCCTAGACCCTCCGCCACCGCCTGACGCGCTCCGCCGAGCAACACCGCAGTCAGGTCACGCTCACTCTCGAGGTGCCACATGCCTCCCGCGCCGAGCCGCCTGGGAACACAGGCGTCCAACTCGTCCATGAGAGTGCCGATCCGGGGTTGGATGCCGGAGGCCTCCAAGGGCGACAAGAGCAACCGCACTCCACAGGAGATGTCGAACCCGATCCCACCAGGACAGACGACCCCTCCGTCCTCCACATCGGTTGCAGCGACACCCCCGATGGGAAAGCCGTAGCCCTGGTGCAAGTCGGGCATGGCGTAGGAGGCTTCGACGATACCGGGCAAGCCGGCTACGTTCACCACCTGCCGCAGCGCCTTTTCCTCGGCGACCTGGGGGAGGAGGGTTTCGGACGCGAAGACGACCCCCGGCACGCGCATCGCCCCGGCGCGTTCGATGCGCCACCGATCGGGCCCATCGGGAAGAAGACGAACAGGCATGTTCCCACGTTCACGACGACTCGGCATCGCCAGGTTCCTCCGTCGTTGTCTATCCGAAAAGCCGTGGCGCGGCACGACCCGGGGCCTGGAGGTCTCGCTCGGCGAGCGATGTTTCAGGGACGAGCTGGTGCCTGGGCACGCGCGAGAGGCCGGACAGATCTCGGTGGAAGAGAGATCCGCCGGAGTCGCCGAATGCGATCGTCACCGCCCCTTTCCTCGGTCAGCTCCCCAGCGAGTAGGCGCTCTCGGCGTGCTGGGTGACGTCCAGGCCGGTGAACTCGTCCTCGGGACTCACCCGCAGGCCGATGGTGAGATCGACGGCCTTCGCGAGCAGCCAGGTCACCGTGAACGAGAAGGCGACGGCGACGGCGGCGGCGAGGAGCTCCACGCCGAACAGGTGGGCCCCGCCGCCGGTGAAGAGGCCGTTTGCCCCGCCCGGATTGACACTCCGGGTGGCGAACAGCCCTAGGAGCACCATGCCGACGAGCCCACCGACCCCGTGGACGGCGAGCACGTCGAGAGAGTCGTCGTAACCGAGCCTGAACTTCGCACGCGCGGCCATCGCGCAGAACACGCCGGCGACGGCACCGATCAGGATGGAAGCCATCGGCGACACGAATCCTGCGCACGGCGTGATGGCAACCATGCCGGCAATCGCACCAGAGGCGGCGCCGAGTGTCGTCGGGTACGACGCCCTGAAACGCTCGAAGCACACCCAGCCGAGCAGCGCTGCCGCAGCGGCCAGTTGGGTGTTGACGAAGGCATATACCGTCACGCCGTTCATCCCGAGAGCTGAGCCGGCGTTGAACCCGAACCATCCGAACCACAGGATTCCCACTCCGAGCAAGCTCAACGGAACCGAGTGCGGGGCCATCCCCTCGTGAGGCCACCCTCGGCGTCGGCCCAGGACCAGCACGATGGCCAACGTGGAGAAGCCGGAGTTGATCTCGACGACCGTGCCACCGGCGAAGTCGAGCACGCCGCGTCGGGCCAACCAGCCTTCAGGGCTGAACACCCAATGAGCGAGAGGCGCGTACACGAGGATGAGCCACAGGCAGATGAACACCACGAATGCGGTGAACTTGATCCGGTCCGCCGTCCCACCGGTGATCAGGGCTGCGGTGATGATGGCGAACATCATCTGGAAGGTGACGATGGCAAGCGGCGATGCTCCTGAGTGCGCGAAGCCCGGGAGCCCGTGTGCCATACCCCCCAGACCTGCCAGCGAAAGGTTCCCGATCAGGCCGTAGCCCGCGTCGTGGCCGAAGGCGAGGCTGGCCGCGACCACGGCCCAGAGCACGCTGACCGCTCCTATCGTGATGTAGTTGTTCATCATGATGGCCAGCACGTTCTTCGAACGGACCAAGCCGCCGTAGAAGATGGCGAGGCCTGGGGTCATGAAGAGCACGAGCGCAGCAGAGACGAGGACCCAGGCGGTGTCGGTGGCGTTCATATGCCTTGCTCGCTCCTATGTCCGTCGTTCGACCGGGCAGGTGTCGTCGACGTCCTGGACCGGCCAGCATCAATGAGCAGTCATCCGAAGAGCGGGCGACGGGAATCGAACCCGCATTACCAGCTTGGAAGGCTGGGACTCTGCCATTGAGCTACGCCCGCGCGTCGAGACGACGTTAGTACCTGTGGGCAGGGAACTCTAAGCTCGCTGGTTCCCGACGCGGTGCCGTGGTGCGAGGTCGTATCAAGGTCGTATTGGGAGCGTCTGGCGTGCGAGCCGTTCCTCGCCATCCCGCTTTCAGGGCCGCGAAAATCGTCTGTTCGGACGTACCGACGCACTTGGCACCTCGATTAGCGTCTCGGAAATGATCGGAGATGATCGGAAATGAGCAGCGTCGACTACGACGAGTTCGGTCTCTTCCACGAGAACGCGCAGGAATTCGGTCTGCCCTTCGACCGGCCTCCCGTCGTTCGGCGCGAGGCCGTCGAGGTCGAACCGGGTCGGTCGCTGAGCAGCCTGGTGTGGGGACAAGCCGAGCCCGAACTGGTCCTGCTGCATGGTGGAGCTCAGAACGCGCACACCTGGGACACGGTCGCCTTGGCCCTGAATCGCCCGTTGGTGGCGGTGGACCTGCCCGGTCACGGCCACTCAGATGATGGTCACGCCGGTTCGTTGTTGCCGGCCGACAGCGCAGCCGATGTGGCGGTGGTGATTCGCTCTCTCGCCCCATGCGCAGGGGCGGTGATCGGCATGTCGCTCGGTGGCCTGATCGCCATCGCGCTCGGCCGACAGCACCCCGATCTCGTGCGCCGCCTCGTCCTCGTCGACATCACCCCGGGTGTAAACGCCGAGAAATCGGCGCCCATCACTGCATTCGTCCAGGGGCCTGCCAGCTTCCCGAGCTTCGAGGAGATCCTGGCACGGACCATAAAGTTCAACCCGACCCGGAGTGAGTCGTCGTTGAGGCGTGGCGTTCTGCACAATGCTGTTCAGCAGTCCGACGGCACGTGGGTTTGGCGATACCGTCGGTTCCCGTCTGCCACCGAGTACGGTTCAGTGAACTATCCTGTCTCTTGGGAACATCTGTCCGTGCTAACCGTGCCTGTCATGTTGGTGCGCGGGATGCTTCCGCAGTCCGTCGTCGACGATGCGGACGAGGCAGAGTTCCTTCGGCGTCAACCTAACGCACGTGTGGAGCATGTGACGAACGCTGGGCACAGTGTGCAGGGGGACGCCCCACTGGAGCTCGCCCGTCTGATCGCCGACTTCGTGTGTTCTTGAGCGCGATTTGAAGTCCACGCGTTCTTGAGCGCGATCAGAGAACCGCCTTCTAGCCAGCACCTCGCCAGCCGGGCAGAGGGGGTCGAGGCCCTTCGAGTGCCGGCGTGGCGGAGGACCGCCAACCGGTAGGCGGCCCCTTTGGCCAGCTGTCGCTCTGTCACCTGGTCTCCAATCCCTCGATTGGAGACCCCATTCTGTAAACGATGTCCGTCAGTTTTAGAAAGTCGGGGAGGGGGGACTCGAACCCCCGACCTCCTGCTCCCAAAGCAGGTGCGCTACCACTGCGCTACTCCCCGGGTTTTTTCTGGGGCCTGACCTGGTATTTCTCTCTCCTGGCCCGAAAATCTCCCCCAGTACAGCGCTACGAGCGCACATATTTCGAGCGTGTGCCGCACTGAAGGAGAACCATGGACAGGATAGGCGACCTCGACCGGCTGGCGAGGTCCTTCGAGCGCCATTTACGGGCGGAGAATAAGTCCCCCAAGACCGTCGCCACCTACGGAGAGGCAATCACTCAGCTTTCCGCCCACTTAGCGCAGTTTGGGATCGGGCATGCTTCTCGGATCACGCGCACATTCAATCCTTCATGCGCCATGGTGTGCACAAAGATGACCGCGCCAACCCTCCCGTGCATGGTCGAATTGTCGAACATGGCGCGTTCGGCGCAACCGGCGCGCAATCGGATGACTATCCCAAAAGTGCCTGATTCGTGCTTACCCGGGCGAAGGACTCAACAGCTAACCGTGGTCCCTATGCACCGGTCTCGGCAGGTCCCCGTCACGTACTCGAATGAGCCGTTCTATGGGCCGGCTTCCCGCCATTGATGCATGGCGCAGATGCCGCTCGCCACAAGGTCATGCAACGAAGAGCGTCTTGCGTTGGTGCTTCAGGCTGCCCAGACGACGGACGACCTCCTCCACGCTGAGGTCGTCACGCCCACGGACGCGCGAGGCGAGGATATCGAGTCGCGCTTTAGGCCACCGTACGCTCCTACCACGTTCTGGGCCGCTTCGTCTGCCTAATCCCACGGGAAGCCGTACGTACCGGATGACCGACCGACCACCGACCGACCGACCGACTCGACTTGAGGACCCGCTGATCGACCTCGTCATCGTAGTGACGGAGGGCAATCTTGCACGCCTTGACGCACACATGGCACCAGATGTGCGCGAAGCAGGCAAGCGGTTCCAAGCGTCCCATCGGACGGTGGCCAACGAGTGGTCGTTGTAAGAACCGGCGGTCAATACCCAGTGGGGCCAGTGCAAAATGCACACCGCATTTTGTTCAGGAGATCAAAGCGTCGGCTTTGGCAATGTCCTTGTGAAATAGGTTGCCGGTGTAGAGTCGCTCACCGAGCACTTCACATCGGAACCACACACCTGTAGCCGGTCCGATTCTGGTATTGCGAGGTAGTTCGCGGATGACTTCCTTGATCAGATCGCCCGAGAATCTTCCAGACCGGCAGACGAGGATGCGTCGGTCGGTTACTACAACGACACGAAAGCCCCTGAACCAGACGAGCAGACCGAACCGCGGACTCGCCGTCATCGCCGAGAACACTGTCTGGATCACCTCACCCGGCTGGAGAACGTGGGCCGCATTGGAGCGAAGCGTGTCGCGAATCGCCATGACTCCCCCCATTCATTTGGCCGATCAGCGCTGCCCTTCGTTGGCCAGAGCTTCCCCGCACACCTGCGTGACCCGATGGACTGAACATGTGTGACGCCACCACCGATCCGCTCGGGCCTCGAGCCTGACCTGCCCGAGTAGCTCCACCTGCGCCCCCTAGCTCGTTGGGCGCAGGGCGTCTATCTCGTCCGCAAGACGCTTCACAGTCTGCTCAAGAGCCGTGACTACGAATAGCAGGTGTTGCACGGCGACCGCGGTGCCCTCAGGGTCATTTTTTCGAAGGAGAGGCACTTGTCCAGTCGAAAGTTCTCGGCTGAACTTTGAGGACTGGTGTGCCGTGATTAGAGCGGCCTCTATCTGGTCTCGCAAAGGGATCATGGATGCCAAGCGTAGGGCTATGCTCCTGACCGCGTTTTGTCACCGCACACATCCCCCAAACGGTCGGGTGCCTCGGCAGATTCATGTCGCCTCGGGAGGTTCGCGACAGACGTAGGCATTGACCGGGGCGCGGACCGACAGCCATGATCGTATTGTGAGCGGGTGGGAAGAAGGTCTCTACGGGGACCCTTGTCGTGACTGCGGATATGACTGGTCCATCTCACAGGCGGATGCGGTCTCACTCGTGCTGGGGACCCCCGAGGCTTACCGCGAACTGCTTCGCGGTGCCGACGGGCACGAGCGTCACCCTGAGCTGTCGTGGTCGGTGGTGGCGTATGTCTGCCACGTCGGAGACAACCTTCGTATCTGGGCGGAGCGGTTGGCAGGCATCGCTCGCGGGGCTCCCAGGACTGTCGCGGCCTATGACGAGAACCTCCTGGCTCGTGCGAGGGCGTACGAGGGGGTCGCCCTCAAAGGTGCCATCTGGTCGCTCGACGGAGCGGTGGAGGACTGGAATGACGCCGTGGGACTAGCCAGCGTGAACGAGGTGGTGCTTGTTCATCCAGAACTGGGCGAGCAGACCCTTCTCGACGTGCTCAGGTCCAATGCCCACGACGCGTACCACCACCAGTGGGATATCCGACGGTCATTGCAGGCCAACGCGCCTTAGAGGTCGGGCGGATGCTCGGTCGAGTTGCGTTGTCGTCGCCCTGATCCTCGTCGGGCTAGGGCTCGGCTCCGGCCTGTTCACGATTAACACAGACCGCCACGGATTGGGCGTAGAGGTGCTCGAACCAGTTCCCGTAGGCTTTGGGCACCGAACAACACCGAGGGGGACTCGCCAAGATGTCCGACTGGCTTGACAAGATCACGGATGTGATTCGACAGAATGACGCTGCGAAGCGCAGTGCCGAAGACGCTCATGTCGAAGCGGAGCGCAAGGCCCGACAGGACTTCGAGATCAGCCGGGACCATCTCAGTGATGTCGTAGAGCCGGTGCTCGCCGAGGTCGCTGCCCACCTCAATGGACTCGGGAAACCAGCGCAGGTGATCCCGTCCACAAGCATGGACGTGGTACTCGGCGACGCATTCGTCTACCGGCTGGTGTTCGAGCCGGAGCGCAACCGCCAGGCCGAGCTGGCCTTTGGCACCGACAAGGCGACGGGCACAATCCATGTCTCGGCGAGGCTGCCCGGTGTGTCGGTGCCCGATGAGTGGGTCACAGCCGACGGGCTTACCGCCGATGCCACCCGAGCCCGCGTTTCGCGATTCGTGATCGAGGCCATCAGCAAGGCTGCTTCGCGCCCAACGGTCGATTCGCGACTCTCCCGAAGTCGGGACGACACCGGAGGTAGCTCTTCGCGTTCGTCCTAGTCGATCCCCGGCACCGTGGGTCCAGCGGTCGCGTTTGCAGAGCTTCTGACGCAGCCACCTACGAGCGCCGACCCGCCTGCACGAGGGCTCCTATCTCTGCGACGCGTGCCGGGCGATGCGATCCGAGGCGGCGGCTACGTTGCCGTCACCTGAAGCGCCGCCGCCCCCGCGCAGGCGCTTTCGTCGTAGCCGGGAGAGGCCCGCCGGGCAGGACGTCGTGGCCGGATGAGATCACCTAGCGACCCCATACGTACGGCACACACACAAGTGGAGGCCCCGTTCATGTTGGGCACTTCGGGCTCGGGCGTGGTCTGGGTGGATCATGAGCAACAAGACAGCGGTTCTCATTCGCACAGCGCTCACGCCAGGGCGGTAAACTGGGTTTACTTGAACACATAACTCTGGGGGATTCGCTCGGACTCAAGCGGGAAAAACCCAGGTCGGCATAGCGCTGAGCGCTCGCTAGTCCCAAAGCAGGTGCGCTACCACTGCGCTACTCCCCGGACTTGCCCATTATGTCTGGTGGGTCGGTTCGGGTCGGCGTCATGTCGGCGAGGAGAGGCGCGGAACGTCCGTCTAGTGTGTCTCCCTTGTGAGCGCTCGCAACCTCGACCGGGTCTTCAATCCCACGCATGTGGCCGTCGTCGGAGCGGGTGCACAGCGCACGCAGCTCGGTCATATCGTCCTGCGTAACCTGGTTGACGCTGGTTTTGGCGGCGTCGTCTATCCGATCAACCCGAGCCGCGAGTCAATCGGTGGTATCCAGGCTTACGCGAGCATCGCTGCCACGCCGGCCAAGCCGGAGCTCGCGATCATCTGCACGCCGGCAGCCGCGGTGCCGGACGTGGTGCGCGAGTGCGGCGAGACCGGCGTGCCGGGGGTAATCGTCCTGTCTTCTGGATTCCGTGAGGTCGGAGCGGAGGGACGCGAGCTCGAAAGCCGGGTGGGCGAAGAGCTGGCTCGCTACGACGTGCGACTGCTGGGACCGAACTGTCTCGGGATGATCGTGCCGCGGCTCGGGCTCAACGCGAGCTTCGCCGGAGCGATGCCGATCGACGGTCATGTCGCGTTCGTGTCGCAATCGGGTGCGCTCGTGACGGCGGTGATGGACTGGGCGTTGGCGAGGCAGATCGGTTTTTCGCACGTCATCTCACTCGGGAACATGCTCGACATCGACCTGGGCGACGTGATCGACTACCTGGGCCAGGACGCGCACACGCGCTCGATCGTCGTCTATCTCGAGACGGTCACCGAACCGCGCAAGTTCATGTCGGCTGCGCGCGCGTTTGCGCGCAGCAAACCGATCGTGGTCTACAAGGCGGGGCGTTTCTCGGAGTCGGCCAAGGCAGCCGTCTCGCACACAGGCGCGATGGTAGGTGAGGACGACGTCTACGATGCAGCGTTCCGTCGTGCGGGTATCGTGCGTGTCTACCGGATTGAAGACGTGTTCGCGACGGCCGAGTTACTGGCGCGCGAGCGTCCTATCAGACGTGCCCGACTGGCGATCGTCACGAATGCAGGAGGCCCCGGTGTGATGGCTGCTGATGCGCTCCTGGCGCGTGGCGGTGTGCTCGCCGAGCTCCAGCCGGCGACGCTGGAGACGCTCGATGCAACGCTGCCGCCTGCGTGGCCGCGGGCCAATCCGATCGACGTGCTCGGTGACGCGACCGCGCAGCGGTTCGGGGAAGCGGTCAGGGCCGCGCTGGCGGACACCGGGGTCGACGCGGTACTGGTGATCCTCACTCCGCAAGCGATGACTGATGCCGCCGGTGCCGCTGACGCTGTGCTCGTGGCGCGACGCGAATCGCACAAACCGCTCCTGGCCGCGTGGATGGGCGGGCAGTCGGTGCACGAGGGTCTTGAGCGCCTCAGCGCCGGGGGTGTCGCGACATACGCCTACCCCGAACAGGCGATCGAAGCATTAATGGACCTGGTCTCCTACGCGCGCAATCTCGAGATACTGCACGAAACTCCGCGCACGATCCCGGTGAGCTTCGCACTCGACCGCCGCCGAGCAAAGGAGCTTATGAGCTCCGTCCTGGTCGAGGGAGGTGCAGTCCTGTCCGAGAGTTTGTCGAAGACGCTGCTCGACGCGTACGAGATCCCGGTGACCAAGCCACTGCCGGCACTATCAGCAGACGATGCCGTGGCGATCGCGGAACAGATCGGCTATCCGGTCGTGTTGAAGGTACGTTCGCCCGACATCGTGCACAAGACCGAGGTGGGCGGGGTCGAGCTCGGGTTGACGAGCGGGGACGAGGTTCGAGCAGCCTACGCGCGGATCATCGCGTCGGTGGGCAAACTGAGTCCGGCGACTGATGTGCAGGGGGTGACGGTCCAGTCGATGGCGCGGATGTCGGGCTACGAGCTGGTTCTAGGTGCGCGCAAGGATCCGATCTTCGGTGCGGTGATCCTGCTGGGTGCTGGCGGTGTCGCCGCCGAGGTGCTGCACGACCAGGCGCTGGACCTGCCGCCGCTCAACGAGCGCCTTGCTCTCGCGATGCTCCAGTCGCTGCGGATCTGGCCGCTCCTCGCCGGCCATCGGGGACGCCCCGCGATCGACCTCGACGCGCTGCTCGAGGTCGTCATGCGGTTCTCGTACTTGGTTGCCGACTACCCGGAAGTCAGCGAGATCGAGATCAACCCGTTGCTCGCCGGACCGGACGGTGCCATAGCGCTCGACGCGAGGGCTTTAGTCGACGAGTCTCTGGTGGGACGTCCGCCGCCGGCTTTCTCGCACCTGGCGATCCGGCCCTACCCGGAGGAGTACACGAGCGAGGGAACAACGAGCCACGGAATGCACGTGACGCTGCGCCCGATCAAGCCAGAGGACGAGCCGCTCTGGCACGAGATGCTCGACGCGTGCTCGCCTCAGACGATTGCGATGCGCTTCCGCGGAATGGTGAAGTATACGCACGAAATGGCGACGCGGTACTGCTTCATCGACTACGACCGCGAGCTCGCCATCGTCCCTGAGCTCGAGGCGGAGGACGGGACGCGCAAACTGCTCGGCGTCGGCCGGCTCGTCGCCGACACCGACCGTGAGAACGCAGAGTATGCGCTACTCGTCGCCGATCCCTGGCAGAGACAAGGCCTTGGGGACCTGTTGACCGACTACTGCCTCGAGGTTGCGCGCTCGTGGGGTATTCACAGCGTGTACGCGGAGACGACGTTGGATAACGACAACATGATCGGCGTCCTCAAGAAGCATGGCTTCACGCTGACGCGCCGGGTGGAAGAGGGGGTCGTTGTCGGCGAACGGCGCCCTTGAATCGATCCTCGAGGTGGGAGCGGGACTCGGCTCAGTGCCCGGTTGCGTCTGAACCATCGTCCTCGGTGTCGTGCGACCGCGTGAAGGCGTTCTCTCCTGTGAGGTACCTTCGGCCCTTGGTCGTCTCACAAACCCGGCCCGCGTCGAGCGTGACGAGCTCGTCGACGTGATGAGAGATATCCGGGTCGTGGCTGGTCACGAGCACTGCAAGATGATCCGCCGCGTCGAGCAATTCCGGGAGAAGGTGAGCCGCGGACGCTGGATCGAGATGGGCGGTCGGCTCGTCGAAGAGCAGGACGCTGCCTCCCGCGAGGAGCGCACGTGCCATCCCGAGGCGCTGGCGTTCTCCGGCGCTCAGAGCTCTGCCTCCGGCACCGAGACCGGTAGAGAGCCCTTCGGGTAGTGATTCCAGCCAACCGCTGAGCCCTACGCGTTCGAGGACCTCAGCGCACCGCTCGTCTGTCGCACCGGGATCAGCGAGACGCAGATTGGAAGCGAGCGTTGCGGCGAAGACGTGCGTTTCCTCGGGGAGCCAACCGATTCGCCGGGCAAGCTGCTCGCGGCCGAGCAAGCGAACATCGACTCCCCCGAGCGTCGCGCATCCGGAAGAGCACTCGAGGAAATGGAGCAGCGTGTAGATCACGCTGGTCTTGCCGGCTCCGCTGTGCCCGACGAGTGCGAGCCGGTGGCACGCCCCGACGCTGAGTGTGACGTCATCGAGGAGCCGGGCACCGTCGCTTCCGAGAACGTGGGCTCTCTCCAGTGCCGCCTCCTTCTTGTCGGTCTCTCGTTCGTCGGTTTCTCGCTTTTCGTCGACTTCGCGGAAGGAGGTAGCAGGAGAGCTTGTGCCAGAGGTGCCGAGACGCACAGCGGATCGGGCGGTGTCGGCGGGGGACTCGGCGACAGAATCGAAAGTTGGGGGCACTCGCGCTCCTTGATGTGGGACACCGCTCGTGAGAACCCGAGTCGATTGTGTGGCGCGAGACTCTTCGTCCGAGTCGGAGACGGGGGGCTTCAACTTGGTGAGCAATTGCAGGCGGGCGACCGCCGCGTCGCCCGCTGCAAGACCGGCCAGCGCACCGGGTAGGCCAGTTCCGGTTTCCAGAACAGCAAGTGAGTCGAAGATCAGCACAGCGAGCAGCACGCCGGAAAGCCGGTGGGCGTCGTGGGCGGTGAGACCGAGCACGACGACGGCGACGAGCGTCGCCGTACTGCAGCACGCCACAGCCGCGCGTCCGAGCCCAGTGGCAAGAGCCCGCTTGGTCCCGGCGGACGAGGCACGTGCTCGAACGTGCTCGAGCTGGGCGGTTACAAGGTCGTGGCGGCCATAGACGACCAGCTCGGGAGCACTTCGCACGGTCTCGACGACCGCGTCGGCCAGCTCGGCACGCAGGTCCGTCTCTGCTTTGGCAGCGGCGCGTCCGAAGCGAGCGATTCCCGCCGCGGCTAATACGACGAGCAGGGTGCCTGCCGCTAGAGCGGCGCTTGCTGCCGGGTCGACCAGGAGGGCGAGGAGCACTCCCAACAAGACGCTCGAAGTCACATCGATCGCCGCTCCGAGTGTCTTCGCGAGCGCGTCGACGATCACCTCGCAGTCGGTGACGAAGGCGCTTAGAACACTGCCCGAGCGGCTGGCGCCCAGACCACCGGGCACCAGTGGCTCGAGGGTGTCGTAGAGGAAGAGTCGAAGCTTGCCGAGCGTCGAGAGCGCGACGTCGTGCAGGGCAAGGCGTTCGAGGTAGCGGGCGACCCCGCGGCCGAGCGCGAAAGCCTGAACAGCTCCGATGGCGACCGCCAGTGAGAGCACCGGAGGCCTCAGGGATGCCCGTGTGATCAGCCAACCGGACGTGGCGAGCAATCCGATGGCGCAACCCGCTGTGAGCGAGCCGACGCAGCAAGCCCAGGCGAGCTGGCGCAAGCTCAGAGCGCCGAACTCACGGCAGATCCCGATCGCGCCAACGCGGGCGCGAACTCCGCTCATGCCTTCACCGGCGGGGGCGCCATCTGATCCTCGAGCCTGTAAGGCGCGAGGATCCCTCCGTCGTGAAGCTGGAAGACTCGGTTCGCGATCGCCAGCGGCGCCACCCGGTGGGTGACGACGATGGCACTTCGGCCCGCGAGGCGCGCGCGCAACGCCTGAATGGTTTGCTGTTCGGTATCGCTGTCGAGGTGCACCGTCGGCTCGTCGAGCACATACAAGGACGCCTCGCGCAGCATGATCCTCGCAAGTCCGATGCGCTGACGTTCGCCTGACGAGACAGGGCGTGCGCCCTCACCGATCGCGGTTCTCAGACCAAGGGGCAGCGAGCCGAAAATGTCCTGGGCACCGACCGCGGCGAGCGCGGCCACGAGATCTTCGTCGCTGGCTTGAGGGTTTGCGACCCGGAGGTTCTGTGCAAGGGAGGTTGCCAGGATCGCCGGTCGATCGGGAAGATAAGCGAGTCGTCTGTGCCAACTCGTAGGCATGATTTGCTGGAGCTCGCGGCCGCCTACAGAGATGCTGCCGGAGTCAGGTGCCATTAAGCCGAGGACCATCGCGAGGAGAGTTGACTTTCCCGCACCGTTCGGTCCCGTTACGGCGACGGTCTCTCCGGGTGCGATGGTGAGAGTGCATTCCGACAGCACGGACCGGGGAGAGCCCGGGAAGGCGTAGCACACCGAGCTCAATGTCAACGGGACCATCCGCGGGTCGGGCGTGTCCAGGACATCATCGGCGGTGGCCGGAATGGTCGCGGTGATCGGGATGGTCGCGGTGGTCGAGGTGGTCGCGGTAGTTACGGAGTCGATGATCGAGTAGGCGTCCGAGGCGGCGGCTAAGCCCTCGGCGCTCTCGTGGAACTCCGCGCTTGCCCGACGCAGCGGAAGGAAGACCTCGGGGGCGATGACGAGCACCGTCAATGCAGGGGCAAGGCCTATCGATCCGTGGAGCAGGCGCAGGCCGAGCGGCACGGCAACGAGAGCGACCGAAACGGAGGCGAGCGTGTCGAGAACCAGCGCCGAGACGAAAGCGACGCGGAGGGTAGCGATGCTCGCGCTGCGAAGCGCCTCACAGGCTTGTTTCACCGTTTCGCGTTCGTCTGCACTTCTGCCGAACGCTTTCAGCACCGGGAGTCCCTCGAAGAGGTCGAGCAAGTGGTTGCCGAGCGCACGTACCTGCTTCCATCGCTCGCGAGCGAGTTGTGCTCCGGTACGACCGACGAGCGCACCGAATACAGGGAACAGTGTCAGGACGCAGAGCAAGATCAGAGCGGAGAGCCAGTCGAGGACCCCGACCGTGACGACCAACGCGACCGGCGCGACGACAGCGAGGACGAGATCGGGTATGCAGCGCCCGACGTAGACGTCGAGCGCGTCAAGACCTCGGCCGGCGAGCGTCGCGACATCGCCGGTACTGATGGCGCCTGGGCGTGGAGAACATTCGAAGGCAGCGTTGACGAGAAGTGATCGGAATGTGGCCTTCGACGAGGTGGCGGCGAGGTTCGCCACGAGTTCACTGCCGAACGCAAGGCAAGCACGAGCCACAGCTGCCGCGGCCAGCCAGACGAGGAGGAGCGTCCGGTTGGTGTGGTCGGCACCCCCGAACGCGCTGGCGAGGAGCTGAGCGAGTGCGACGGCTTGAACGACGACCGTAGCCGTCGAGGCAATGCCAAATGCGACCAAGGTCCCTACCGCGAGGCGCGCACCAGCGGCGTGGCGAACGATGCGCCCCTCAAGGACCCTGTGAAGCACATTCATCGTGCGTCCGATGCTCGCGCTCAGTCCGACTCCTCGGACACCAGGCATGCTCCCTCGGAGATCACGAGTGCTCCTCGGACCTCACGCGCGCACCTGGATCTCATGCCTGAACCCGGCCTCCTTCGGGGGCGAGGGGTGGACGGATCAGCCGCTGGCGGAACACCCAGTAGGTCCAGGCCTGGTAACCGAGGACGATCGGGGTGAAGATCGCGGCGACGACAGTCATCACGACGAGGGTCGAGTGGCCCGCAGAAGCGGCACCGATCGTGAGGCTGTGCGCGCCGGTGCTGCTCGAGGGCAAGACGGCTGGGAACATTCGCGCGAAGACAGCCCCCATGGCCAAGAGGATCATGCACGCGGTCGCAGCAAAGCCAAGTCCGTCGCGGCGCGCAGCGATGCAACCCCCGGCGATCACAAGCGAAACGAGGGAGAGGAGGCCGAGCAGCAAGGGTACGACAGGTGGCAATGAACCACCGATGGCCGGGCGGCCGGCCGCGGCCACCCACGCAACGGTGCCGGCGAGCAGGACGAAGGCCGGTACGACGAGTATCTGGGCGGCGCGCCGGGCCCTGAGCGCCAGGTCGCCGGTCGTCTTCAACGACAGGAACACCGAGCCGTGTACGCAGAACACGGCCAGAGCCGCAAGGCCACCGACGAGCCCTATCGGGTGCAGCAATCCGAGGATCCCGCCGTAGTAGCGCCCGCCCGCGCTGAGTGCCAGCCCGTGAGCCAGATCGGTGAAAGCCACTCCCAAGACGATGGCGGGGACGAGACTACCGAGGAAGTTCGCCCCATCCCAGGTCCTCTTCCATCTCTTGCTGTCGATCTTGTCGCGGAACTCGAAAGACACTCCGCGCGCGATGAGAGCCAGGAGTATGAGGAACAGCGCCAGGTAGAAACCGCTGAAGAGCCGCGCGTACCACGTCGGGAACGCCGCGAAGGTGGCGCCGCCAGCGACGAGCAGCCAGACCTCGTTGCCGTCCCAGGTAGGCCCGACAGCGTTGAGACACAACCGACGGTCGGTCTCGTCACGCACCAGAAAAGGTGTTACGACTGCAACGCCGAAGTCGAACCCCTCCAAGAAGAGGAAGCCCGCCCAGAGCACCCCGATCAGGGCAAACCAGGCGCTGTTCAGATTTGAGAACGGTGCCACGTGCGAACTCCTCTCAACACGTCGATGAGTGGATCGGGAAGTGAGGCCGGCGAGACCGACACGCCAGAGGTCGACAGACCGATCGGATCAGTAGACAAGGCCGGGTACCGCCTTGTTGCCTGTGTCTTCGGGTCCTGAAAGAGAGCCTCGCGCAGCGCGAAACATGAGCACAGCGTCGATAGCACCGAGCAGGCTGTAGAGGGCCACGAAGCCAACCAGGGTGGTCGTCACGTCTGCGGTGGTGGTGCTCGACACGCCCCGCACAGTGCGCATCAGCCCGTAGACGATCCATGGCTGGCGCCCCACCTCGGTGAAGATCCAGCCGGTGGTGTTGGCGAGGAAGGGAAGGGCTATCCCGATCAGAGCGGCAGGCACGAACCATCGGCTGGAGGTGAGACGCTTACGGCGCGCCAGGACGACTCCCCACAGACACAGAAGGAGCAAGAGGAACGCCGCCCCGACCATGATTCGAAACGACCAGTACGTGAGCCAAAGGACCGGTACGTAGCTCGCCTTGCCGTACCGGGCGGTCTCGGCGGTCTGGATCTGGTTGACACCCCTTACCTGTCCGTTCCAGCTCAGGTCCGCCATCATGGAGAGCACGTGCGGGATCCTGATCTGGAAGACGGGTTTGCCGTTCAGGTTGCCGATCGTGAGGATCGAGAAGCTGGCGCCCGACTTCGTGTTATAGGTGGCCTCGGCAGCCGCCATCTTCATGGGTTGCTGAGAGTCCATCAACCGTGCTTGGAGATCGCCGCTCACACCTGTGACGATCACGGCTACGAGTGTGAGAGCAGCGGCGAAGCGTGCTGCACGCAGGAATGGGGCGCGTTCATGCTCGTCGCGCGCTCGGCGAGCCTGCCAGGCGGCTGTCCCGAGGACGAGCGCGCCGGCTGTGACGAGTGCTGCGGTGATCGTGTGGGCGAAGGCTGCCCACAACGTGGAGTTCCCGAGCACCACCCAGAAACTGGTGAGAAACGCCCTGCCGTGCTCGACGCGGTAACCAACCGGGTGCTGCATCCAGGAGTTGGCGGCGAGGATGAAGAACGCGGACATGATCGTCCCGAGGCTCGTCGCCCATATCGTCGCCAGATGGAGCCTTGGAGAGAGGCGGTCACGCCCGAAGATCCACAACCCGACAAAGGTGGATTCCAAGAAGAAGGCGAGCAGCCCTTCGATTGCGAGCGGCGCGCCGAAGATGTTCCCTACGAAGATCGAGTAAGCCGACCAGTTCATCCCGAACTGGAACTCGAGGACGATACCTGTCACGACACCGACGGCCAGGTTGATGAGAAAGAGCCGACCGAAGAAGCGCGACATTCGATCCCAGGACTCGTCGTGGCGCCTGTGTGCCAGCGTCTGCATTGTGGCGACCACCACGCTCAGGCCGATCGTTACGGGGACGAAGAAGAAATGAAAGATCGTCGTGAGGGCGAACTGCCAGCGCGCCAGCAATTCCATCTGGGCCTCCTGAGTCGAGGGTCAGGCTCCGCTCCGGTCGCCTATGCGGCCGTCTTGCATCTGGAGGATCCTGCCGGCAGCTTGGGCTACGGCTGCATCGTGGGTCACCATCACGGTCGTCGCGCCGTATTCACGCTGGACACGGGCGAAGAGCCCCAGCACGATCGCCGACGCGTCCGAGTCCAAGTTGCCGGTCGGCTCGTCGGCTAGGAGGACTGCAGGATCGTTGGCGAGTGCTCGGGCGATGGCCACGCGTTGGCGCTCGCCGCCTGAGAGCTGCGGCGGATGACGGTGTTCTCGGTCGACGATATCGAGCTCCGCCAGGAGCTGGCGTGCCTTTGCCGTTCGCTCGTGATGCGGTCGGTGGGACCCCATCATTGCGACCTCGATGTTGGCGAGAGCCGACAGGCGCGGCAGCAGATTGTGGAGCTGGAAGATCAGGCCGATCGTCTGGCGTCGATAGCGACTCGGGTTGGACAGGTGAGCCAAGTCCTTGCCCTCCACCCGGATCGTGCCCGATGTCGGCGAGTCGAGCGCCGCGAGCAGATGGAGAAGGGTCGACTTCCCACAACCCGAAGGGCCCATTATCGCGATGAACTCCCCTCTTTCGACCCTTAGATCCACGCCGTTGAGTGCACGCACGGTGCCGCCGTCGAATTCTTTCGTCACGCCTATCGCCTCGATGGCGAGCGAGGCCTTGCCCTTTTCTGCGTTGGACCGGTCGTCGGACGTCAAAGCCGAGACGTGAGCGCCCTGGACCGGATTGCCCGTCGGTTCGATGTCCTGCGAAGACAGCGCGGGCGAGACGACCTGATGGTCATTCATGGCTGAGCGCCTGGAGAGGGGACAGGAGCCCGGCGCGAAGCGCGGGGTAGAGAGTTCCCAAGACGGTCATGCCCAGTCCCGTGTAGAGGCCTCGCCAGAAAGCTTGCGTGGTGTAGTTCGAGTGAAGTATCCCGACGAGCTGTGGTAACGCCTGGAGGATCGAGGTCACCATGTAGGAAAGCCCCACTCCGACAGCGGCACCGACGACCGCAAGCACCATTCCTTCGCCGAGCAGGAGCGATACCACGCGTGTGCGCGTCCAGCCGATTGCCCGAAGCAGGCCGAACTCACGCGTTCGCTCGAACAGCGAGAGCATCATCGTGTTCCCCACCACGACCGCGCCTATGACCACGGCAACGATGGTGCTCCCGGTGGCAGCCGCCTTGAGGAAGACGAGGTTGCGATCGGCTCGGCCGAATTGCGAGGCAGTCCGGATCGTAGTGAGCTCGGGATGAGCGTACGTGATACGCCTCTCGACCTGGGCGATCCGATAGCCGGGCGCGACCTTCACGAACACAAGCGTCACGGCCCCCGGCACACGGTTGTATGCCTGCACTGCGGGCAAGGGGAAGATTGCGCCCAGGTCGCCGAAAGAAATACCGGTCGAGTAGATGCCAACGATGGTGTTCCTCGTGCCGTTGGCGTAGAAGGTGTCGCCTACGTGTAGGCCCATGTCCTCCGCGGCACGCCAGCCGAGCATCACCTGGTGGGTGGCGTCCGCAGAGTAGGGACGTCCGGCGAGGACATGCACCCCGAACGGGGTGAGCTCGTCCGGGGGGAGGCCGATCTCCAAGAAGAGCGGGTTGGCAGGGTTGATGCTCTCGGTCTCGATCAGAGCGCCGACGGCATTGGCAACACCCTTCGTCGCCCGGATCTCAGCCAGCTGGTGCTCGTCGAGGTACGAGAACAAGATGTCCGACACGCTCTTCTGGGCCACCGTGAAGTCCGATTTGCCGATCTTCAGAATGGCGGCTGCCGAGCTCTCGAGACCACTGCTCACCACCGTCAGGACCACGACCGTCATGACCGCCAGGGCAACCGCGAAGGCAAGCCCGAAGGACCGAGCTTTCTTCGCCCACACGTTGCTCAGGAGCAGCATGATCGTCGACACGGTGGAAATTACGGTACTCCAGGCCCCTGACGATCGGAAGGATCGAGAGTCGGGACGGCGCCCTCCTAGACGAAACCCGGGCTACTCGTCCGGCACGACAACCACGGGGCGCTTCAGGTGATGGAGGAGCTGGTGGCTCGTGCTTCCGAGCTGCAGTCCGGGGAACCCGCCGGCACCGCGGGTACCTACGACTACCAGGTCTGCGTCTTGCTCGTCGGCAGCGGCCATCAGCGCCATGACGGGGTTGCCCTCGACCAGGAGGCAACGGTGAGGTACCCGCGACGCGCGCAGTGCCTCGGACCACTCGTTCTCGAGCAAGGAGCGCACCACTTCACGCTGCTGTTGCGAGGGAACAGCAGCGCTGGGAATACCGAGGTGGCTGAGCATCCCGAGGGCGTGCACCGCGACGACCTCGGCTCCCAACGCCGCGGCGAGCTCGGCCGCCCATTCGAGAGCATGCTCCGCGTGAGAAGAGCCGTCGGCGCCCACGAGGATCCGGCGGGGCGCGGTCATCGCGAGCACACCGCAGCGTCTGCCGAGCGGGAGTCTTGGAGGATTGTTCCGGCGGACGCGACGACCACAACTCCACATTACGACCTTCTTGGGTCGGGTGGGACCTTCGGCTCTTGCACGCGCGAGGGATCGGAGCAACCGTGGTCGCGTGGAGATGTGCACTCACCGCGGCAAGCCCCCCTCCCTCGCTCGCGACTAAACGACCCTATGCCCGCAGCTGCCGTCGCAGAGACGCACATCTCGGTCCTGTTCTTCGTCGGAGATCGCGTCTTCAAGCTTCGCAAACCTGTCCGGTTCGGTTTCCTCGATTTCACCGAACCCACGGCGAGGAAGCTGGACTGTGAACGCGAGCTTGCGCTGAACCGCCGTCTGGCCCCCGACGTGTACCTCGGAGTGGCGGACGTGTTGTTCGAAGGTGAGCCGGTGGACCACATGGTCGTCATGCGTCGACTCCCCGAGGATCGTCGTCTCGCCACCTTGGCTCGACGAGGTGGCGACATCAGCGATCATCTCCGCCAGGTCGCGCATGCTCTCGTGACCTTCCATGCCGGCGCGCTCAGGTCTGCTGAGATCTCGTCCTCGGCCTCGGCGGCGGCGCTTGGAGGTGCGTGGGAGTCGAACTTCGCGCAGACCGATTCCTTCGTCGGCTCCGAGCTCGACGAGCGCGCCGAGGAACGCCTTCGTGGCCTGGCAGGTCGCTACCTCGAGGGGCGCGGGCCGTTGTTCGCCTCGCGTATCTCTTCAGGACGGGTGTGCGACGGTCACGGCGACCTGCAGGCAGAGGACATCTTCTGTCTCGATGACGGCCCCCGTATCCTCGACTGCATCGAGTTCGACGACACATTGCGCTACGGCGACGTGATCAGTGACGTGTCGTTCCTCGCCACGGACCTCGAAAGGCTCGGACGCTTCGATGCCGCCGACCAGCTTCTGAGGGACTACCAGGAGCTGGCGGGCGACCGGTTCCCCGAGTCGCTCGTGCACCATCACAGCGCGTTGCACGCGTACGTTCGGGCAAAGGTCGGATGTTTGCGCCATGCCCAGGGCGAGCGACGCGCGTCGCGCGAGGCACGCCGGCTCCAGGGCCTGGCCCTCGAGCACCTGGAGCTGGGCCGCGTGAGGCTGGTACTGGTGGGGGGACTGCCGGGCACCGGCAAGTCCACGGTTGCCGCCGCGCTCGGCGCAGCGCGGGGCTGGGTAGTTCTGCGCTCGGACGAGGTTCGCAAGGAGCTAGCGGGAGTGGCACCGACGTCGAGAGCCCCGACGTCATCGACGTCGGGGGAGCCGGCGGCACCCGCCTACCGCGGGGGCATCTACGGCGCCGAACAGACCGCCGCCACATACAGGCTCGTGCTCGACCGGGCACGCGAGGCGCTCGGTCTAGGTGAATCCGTGGTGCTCGACGCGTCGTGGTCCGAGAGCCGATGGCGAAGGACCGCAGCCGACATCGCCGCCCGTAGCTCGAGCGACCTCGTGGAGCTGTGCTGCACTCTCGATCCGCACGAAGCTTCGAGACGCCTGGTCTCGCGAGACAAGCATGGCGCGGACGTCTCCGACGCCACGCCGGAGATTGCCGCGCTGATGGCGCGAGAATTCGCTGTCTGGCCGTCGGCCGTAATCGTGGACACCTCGGTCTCACCCGACGCGGTCGTGGCCCGAGCGCTCGAGATCGTGGACGACCGACGGTGAGTGTCGTCGCGCCCGGGTGATCAACGGGGGTTGACCCGGAGGACCGCCGCACCGTTGAAGCGGTCGTGGGCCAGGTCCGATAGCGCTTGGCCCGCCTCCTCGAAACTGTAGGAGGTGGTCGTAGCAACCACGCCCAGCCGGTCGGCGAGCGCCAGGAACTCCTCGCCGTCGCGCCGGGTGTTCGCCGTGACGCTGCGCAGCTCGCGCTCGAAGAAGAGATGTTCCTGGTACACGAGCGACGGGATGTCGGAGAGGGCGATCCCGGCCACCGCGAGCACCCCACCGCGATCTAGAGCTGCAAGCGCCGGGAGCACGAGCTCTCCGGCCGGCGCGAACAGGATCGCCGCGTCGAGCGGCACCGGCGGGGAGGCGTCGGCTCCTGCGGCGGACGCCGCCCCGAGCTCCAGCGCCAGGCGTCGCGCGTCGGCCGACCGGGTCATGACGTGCACCTCAGCGCCTTGGCGCATCGCCACCTGGGCGGTGAGATGCGCGGAGCCCCCGAACCCGTAGATGCCCAGCCGGCCTCCCGGCGGCAGCTCGCATCGCATCAGGGCGCGGTAACCGATGATGCCCGCGCACAGCAGGGGAGCAGCCTGTTCGTCGGACAGCCCGGCAGGGAGACGGTATGCGTAACGCTCGTCGATCAGCACGGCCTCGCCATACCCGCCGTCGTGGTCCCAGCCGGTGAAGGTGGCCCTCGTGCACAGGTTCTCGGCGCCGCGTCGGCAGAATCGACATGCTCCACAGGTGCTCGCCAGCCAAGCGACACCGACCCTGTCGCCCACTGCGAATCGCGACGTGCCGGGTCCGATCGAGTCGACCAATCCCACGATCTCGTGGCCGGGCACCACGTTCGGTCGGTGGACGGTCAGGTCGCCCTCGGCGACGTGCAGGTCGGTCCGGCATACCCCGCACACCGACACCCGTACCCGCACCTGGCCTTGGCCCGGTTCGGGAAGTTGGCGCTCTGTCAGCCGGAGCGGACCGTCGTCGATGGGAGCGGGCTTCGTCACCTCCCAGGCGCGCACGTCCCAATCGTCGCGCCTACCTGAGGGCACTTCCACCGACAGGTGTTGTACCGAGGAGGTCCACCACTTCGAGAGCCGGCGCGGACGCGCCGCCGAACGGCGGACGGGCGTGCGAGGGTGCTCGCGTCTCTCAGCGGCGCCCGAGCACGTGACGCACCTCTTGTGCGATTTGGAGGTCCTCGCGCGCGGCGACCACGAAGGTGCGGACGCGACTCTCGGGCGAGCTGATCTCACGGTCTTGTGGACCGGAGTTGTTGTGCCCTTCGTCGACCCGTATCCCGAGGAAGTCGAGCCCGCTCGCGGCACCGGCGCGTACCGCGGGGGAGTTCTCGCCAACGCCTCCGGTGAAGGTGAGGCAGTCGATGGCTCCCATCGCCGCGGCCATGGAGGCGATCGAGGCGCGAAGCCGGTGGAGGTAGACGTCGATGGCGAGGCGCGCGGCCGGCTCACCCGCTTCGGCGTTCCGAAGCACGGTTCGCATGTCGGATGTCCCGGCCAGCCCCAGGAGTCCAGATCCGTGCTCGAGGGTGGCGGCGAGCTCCGCGGGAGCCATGCCCGCGTGCTCCTCGAGCCAAAGCACGAGACCAGGATCGACGCTGCCCGAGCGCGTGGCCATCACAAGACCCTCGAGGGGCGTGAAGCCCATGGTCGTGTCGACGGAGCGGCCTCGTAGCACGGCGGCGAGCGAAGCGCCCGCCCCGAGGTGACACGTGACGATTCGCAGCTCCTCGACACCGAGCCCGCTCAGTTCGGCCGTCCGGCGCGAGGCATATGCATGGGACAGCCCGTGAAAGCCGTAACGCCTCAACGCCCAGTGCTCGCGCCACTCGGTGGGGATGGCATAGGTCGCGGCCGCCGGCATGAGCCCCGCGTGGAAGGCAGTGTCGAAGCAAGCGACCGCCGGCACGCCCGGAAGGGCAGATCTCACCGCGTCGAGCGCGGCAAGCGACTTCGGCTGATGGAGCGGCGCCAGGTCGCTGAGAGCGCTCAAGCGTGCGACCACGTCTTCGTCCACGAGCACGGGACCGGTGAATTCGGTGCCGCCGTGGACGATCCTGTGCCCGGTCGCCTGCACACCGGCGAAGCTCGCCAAGGCCAGGCGCATCGAGACGGCGTCCGGCTCCCCACGAGGAGCGGGAAGGTCGAGCGAAGTCACGAGCTCGTTCTTCTCGTCGAGCACCCTGAGCTTCAGGCTGCTCGAACCGGCGTTCACGACCAGGGTCCGCATGGGGTCGGGGGGGTTCAGCTCGCCCAGGTCCAGTCGCGGATCTCGGGCGCGTCCTCCCCGGTCTCTCGTGTGTACATCCGACAGGCGAGCCGCCTGTCGGCCATCTCCTGGCGCACGTGCCCTGCGCGCGCCGCGAGCCCTGGTACGCGGTCGATGACGTCGATCACGAGGTGGAACCGGTCGAGATCGTTCATCATCACCATGTCGAACGGCGTCGTGGTCGTCCCCTCCTCCTTGTAGCCGCGTACGTGCAGGTTCTGATGGCCGTGCCTTCGGTAGGTGAGCCGGTGCACGAGCCACGGATAACCGTGATAGGCGAAGACGATCGGCTTGTCGGTGGTGAACAGCGCGTCGAACTCGGCGTCGGAGATGCCGTTCGGGTGCTCGGTGGGAGGTTCCAGGCGCATCAGGTCGACGACGTTCACCACGCGTATCTTGAGCTCGGGCAGCCGTCTGCGGAGCAGGTCGACGGCGGCCAGCGTCTCGAGGGTGGGGACGTCCCCGCAGCAGGCCATCACCACGTCGGGCTCAGAACCCTGGTCGTTGCTCGCCCACCCCCAGATGCCGAGGCCACGAACGCAATGGGTGATCGCCTCGTCCATGGTCAGCCAGTTGAGCTGCGGTTGCTTGCCCGCCACGATCACGTTCACGTAATTGCGGCCGGCGAGGCAGTGGTCGGCCACCGACAACAAGCAGTTCGTGTCCGGCGGCAGGTAGACGCGCACCACCTGGGCCTTCTTGTTGACGACGTGGTCCAAGAAGCCGGGGTCCTGGTGGGAGAACCCGTTGTGGTCCTGGCGCCACACGTGAGAGGACAGCAGGTAGTTGAGCGAGGCGATGGGACGGCGCCAGGGGATGTCCCTGGTGACCTTCAGCCATTTGGCGTGCTGGTTGAACATCGAGTCGACGATGTGGACGAACGCCTCGTAACAGTTGAACAGACCATGGCGGCCGGTGAGCAGGTACCCCTCGAGCCAGCCCTGGCAGAGATGCTCGGAGAGGACCTCCATCACGCGGCCGTCGGCGGCGAGGTGGTCGTCCGAGGCGATCACCGTGGCGTCGAAAGCGCGATCGGTCACCTCGAACACCGCGGAAAGCCGGTTCGAGGCCGTCTCGTCCGGACCGAAGAGGCGGAAGCGGTCGGGGTTGGCCGCGATCACGTCGCGCAGGTACGCGCCGAGCACGGAGGTCGCCTCCGAGAAGGTCGCGCCGGGCATGGGCACCTCGACCGCGTAGGCGCGAAAGTCCGGCAACTCGAGGTCTTTGAGCAGCAAGCCTCCGTTGGCGTGCGGGTTAGCGCTCATCCTCCGGTGACCGCGCGGCGGGAGCTGCGCGAGCTCTTCGACGAGGGATCCCTTCGTGTCGAAGAGCTCTTCGGGTCCGTAGCTGCGCAGCCATGACTCGAGCATGGCCAGGTGCGCGGGGTTCGTACGCACCTCGGTGAGCGGAACCTGGTGCGCACGAAAGGTGCCTTCGACTTGAAGGCCGTCTACGACCTTGGGGCCTGTCCATCCCTTCGGGCTGCGCAGCACCACCATCGGCCAGCGTGCTCTGGACGTCGTGCGGCCGCTGCTCTTGCGGGTCCCCGTGTCGGCCCTCGCGTCGCGCTGGACCAGCTCGATCTCCTCCACGACGGTGTCGAGCGTCGCTGCCATCTCCTGGTGCATCGTCGGCGGGTCGTCCCCTTCCACGACGTGGACGCGGTATCCGTACCCCTCGAAGAGGGCGTGTAGCTCCTCGTCGCTGATCCGGGCGAGCACGGTCGGGTTGGCGATCTTGTAGCCGTTCAAGTGCAAGATGGGGAGCACTGCGCCGTCTCGGGCCGGGTTGAGGAACTTGTTCGCGTGCCAGCTCGTGGCCAGAGGCCCGGTCTCCGCCTCTCCGTCGCCGACCACGCAGCACACGATCAGATCGGGATTGTCGAAAGCGGCACCGAAGGCGTGGGCGAGCGAGTAACCGAGCTCGCCGCCCTCGTTGATCGATCCCGGTGTCTCGGGCGCGGCATGGCTCGGGATGCCGCCCGGGAACGAGAACTGGCGGAACAGCTTCCTCAGGCCCTCCTCGTCGCGCGTCACGTGCGGGTACAGCTCGCTGTAGGTCCCCTCGAGATAAGCGTTGGCGACCACGGCCGGGCCCCCGTGCCCGGGCCCCGTGACGAAGATGGCGTTCAGGTCCCGGTTGCGGATCACCCTGTTCAGGTGCGCGTACACGAAGTTCAACCCTGGTGTGGTGCCCCAGTGGCCGAGCAGGCGCGGCTTTGTTTGCTCAGCGAGCAGGCCGTCTCGCAGAAGCGGGTTATCCAGCAGGTAGATCTGGCCGACCGACAGGTAGTTGGCCGCCCTCCAGTAAGCGTCCACGAGACGTAGCTCCTCCGCCGTGAGGGGCGCTCGGGGCGTCATTTGCCTGTCGGGCTGGCCGCGATCGTTCGTCCGGCCCTTCGTTGCCCTGTCAGCCTTGCGTGGTGTCGTCGAGATCGGGATCGCCGTGTGCTCGTCCATGGGCCGAGGCTATTCCTGTGACCTCCCCCGAGGGCCACGATGAGCAGGCTTCTGTGCCTTGTAGGTTGCTGTGCCTACGCGTCGCTCGCCCGGGGCGAGCTCATTTCTTGCCGAGGATCCGGTTCATCTTCGTGCCGCAGACCGGGCAAGTGCCCTGGGCGGCGCGGCGTCCGTTCGCAAGCTCGACCTCGTGCCCCTCGAACGTCCGCTTCTCACGGCATTTCACGCAGTAACCCTCGTATGACGCCACGATGGCCTCCTAGTTCCAGCGCCCCGCCAGGGGTCCCGAAGCACGCTACCTGCACTTTTCCCACCGCACGCGGATGCTAGGGCCCGTCGCACGGTGATCCTTGCGTCCCTGGTGCCGCCCAGACCCCATCGTTTGCGTGCTGGATGTGTGTCTGTCGCGGTCACGGTTCGCCGACGCGGTGCTCGGTAGACTCGGTCTTCCTTATGCGAGCCACCGCCGCGCCTGTCGAGGGCAACCGCGTCCGTCTGTCGATCGAGGTGGACGAATCCGAGGTGGACGAGGCGGTCGACGCCACAGCCAGGAGGCTTGCGCGTCAGATCCGGGTGCCGGGATTTCGTCCGGGTCATGTGCCACGTCCAGTGCTCGAGGCGCGACTCGGTGGCGCGTCAGCTTTACGCCACAGGGCGATCACCGACGCCCTGCCGGACCTCTACGCGCGTGCGGTCTCGGACACGGAGCTCGATCCGATCGCCGCTCCCGAGATCGACGTCACCTCCGGCGAGGACGCGGGACCTGTGACCTTCGACGCCGTGGTGGAGATCCGCCCGACGGTGTCGCTCCCGGGCTACAAGGGCCTCGCTGTGACCATCCCTGTGCTCGAGGTGACCGAGGCAGACGTCGACGCCCAGGTGGACCGATTGCGCGAGCAATCGGGGGAGCTCTCGAAGGTGACGCGTGGGGCGCGCGACCACGACTACGTGACCATCGATCTCCACGGCACCCGCGCCCAGGGTGACGACCTCGACGTCGAGGACTACCTGTACGAGGTGGGAGCCGGATCCGACGTACCCGGGCTGGACGACCAGTTGAGGGGGGCGAAGCCCGGCGACATCCTCCAGTTCACTGCACCGTTCGTAGCTGCACCGCTCGGGTCTGCTGCGCGTGGGGGAACAGGGGGAGGCGCCGCCGAGCTTCACGTCGAAAACCCGGCCGGAAGCGGGGCCGAAAGCCCGGCAGGAAGCGGCGCTGAAAGCCCGTTTGAGAACGCGGCTAAGAAGCCGGCCACTTTCAGGGTGCTGGTGAAGGAGGTCAAAGAGAAGGAACTTCCCGAGGCGACCGACGAATGGGCTTCTGAGGCATCGGAGTTCGCCACCCTCGAAGAGCTGCGCAGCGACCTGCGGAAGCGGCTCAAGCAGGTCAGGGTCGTACAGGCCCAGCTCGCTCTGCGCGAGCGAGCTCTCGAAGCCCTCGTGGCGCTCGTCGAACAAGAGGCGCCCGAGGCGCTCGTCGAGGAAGAGACACAAGAACGGCTGCGCGATCTCGACCACCGCCTCGAGGAGCGGCACATGACCCTCGAGCAGTTCTTGCAGGCTTCGGGGCGCGATCGGGAAGAACTCATGGCCGAGATCCGTGCGGAGGCGGTTCGTGACGTGCGCGCGGATCTCGCCTTGAGGGCGCTCGCGGACGCCGAGGGGATCGAGGTGACCGACGACGAACTCGAACGCGCGCTTGAGGAGCTCGCCGAGCAAGCTGGGTCCACAGCTGCCGAGGTTCGTCGCAGGCTCGACCGCTCGGGGAGGCTCTCCGCGGTACGCTCGGGTAGGAGAAAAGCCAAGGCCCTTTCTTGGCTTCTCGAGCACGTGGAACTGGTGGACGAAGAGGGCAGCCCGGTCTCCCGAGACGACCTGCGGATGGATCTCGGGGGGCAGGAGCAGACGGGTGGCGCGGTGGTCGACGAATCGGCGGGGAAGTCTCCCGCAGACATCGAGGCGGGGGAACGAAGGAGCAAGGACGTGCCAGTCGAAGATGAACCACGCGTGGAGACCAGGTCATGAACCACGGTGTCGTCTCGCCGTCGAACGCCGGCTCGAACGCCGACGGGTACCTCGTACCCACCGTCATCGAGCAGACCAGTCGCGGTGAGCGCGGGTACGACCTATACTCCCGGCTCCTCAAGGAGCGCATCATCATCCTCGGGACGCCTATAGACGACGTAGTGGCGAACCTCATCTGCTCGCAGTTGCTCTTCTTGGAGTACGAGGACACGGACAAGGACATCCAGCTCTACGTGAACTCGCCGGGCGGTGACATCACATCGCTGTTCGCGATATATGACACGATGAAATACGTGAAGTCCGATGTGTCGACATTCTGCTTCGGGCAGGCGGCGTCGGCAGGGGCAGTCCTCCTCGCCGCCGGGGCGTCTGGCAAGCGCTTCGCTCTGCCCCATGCGCGCATCGTCTTGCACCAGCCATGGGGCGGGGCCGCCGGGCAGGCGAGCGACATCGAGCTTCAGGCGAAGGAGATCATTCGCATGCGCGATCTCCTGAACTCGATGCTCGCTTCGGACACGGGCCAGCTCTTGGAGAAGATCGCCCATGACACCGACCGGGACTTCGTCATGACGGCCGACGAAGCTGTGTCATACGGCCTGATCGACGAGGTGATCACCACCCGCGACGCGGTTGTGTCCGCCGAAGCGGTTGGTGCGGCCTAGGCTTCGGGTCGGAGCAAGGGGGACCGCGGTGGCGAAGTTCGGCGATGGGGGGGACCTCGTCAAGTGCAGCTTCTGCGGCAAGTCGCAGAAGCAGGTCAAGAAGCTCATCGCCGGACCGGGCGTCTACATCTGCGACGAGTGCATCGACCTCTGCAACGACATCATCGCCGAGGAGCTTGCCGAGACCACGGAGCTCTCCTTCGACGACCTCCCCAAGCCCCGCGAGATCTTCGAGTTCCTCAACGACTACGTGATCGGCCAGGAGTACGCCAAGAAGATCCTTGCGGTCGCCGTATACAACCACTACAAGCGTGTCCAAGCCGGTCCCGCGCAGTCGACCGACGTCGAGCTGACGAAGTCGAACATCCTCCTTCTCGGTCCGACCGGTTGCGGCAAGACACTGCTCGCCCAAACGCTCGCGCGGATGTTGAACGTGCCGTTCGCCATCGCCGACGCCACGGCTCTCACGGAGGCGGGGTACGTGGGCGAGGATGTCGAGAACATCTTGTTGAAACTCATCCAGGCTGCGGATTACGACGTCAAACGGGCAGAGACCGGGATCATCTACATAGACGAGATCGACAAGATCGCCCGTAAGAGCGAGAACCCCTCGATCACCCGTGACGTCTCAGGGGAGGGCGTGCAGCAGGCGCTGCTCAAGATCCTCGAGGGCACCACGGCGTCGGTCCCGCCCCAAGGGGGTCGCAAGCACCCTCACCAGGAGTTCATCCAGATCGACACGACCAACATCCTCTTCATGTGCGGAGGCGCGTTCGCCGGTCTCGACAAGATCATCGAGAGCCGCATCGGGCGCAAGGGCATCGGCTTCAGGACGGAGGTGCGTCGCAAGGCCGACGCTCACGACTCCGAGGTCCTGCGCTACGTGTTGCCCGAGGACTTGATCAAGTTCGGGCTCATTCCGGAGTTCATAGGGCGCCTCCCGGTGGTGGGGGCGATATCCAGTCTCGACAAGGACGCACTGATGCGGATCCTCGTCAAGCCGAAGAATGCTCTGGTGAAGCAGTACCGCCGCGTCTTCGACCTCGACGGCGTCGAGCTGGAGCTTTCCGAGGACGCTCTAGAAGCGGTGGCCGAGCAGGCGTTGTTGCGCGGCACGGGAGCTCGTGGGTTGCGGGCGATCCTCGAAGAGGTGTTGCTCGACGTCATGTACGACCTCCCGAGCCGCAGCGACGTGGGGCGGTGCCTCATCGACCGCTCTGTCGTGCTGGACCGGGTGCATCCCACCCTCGTGCCTCAGGAAGAGCCGGCCAAGACGGTCCGCACTCGTCGCGCTGCCTCCTGACGGTCTACCCGCCTGTGAACAGCGTCCCGGCTGGAGGTCGCGCCTCGCAAGAGGCACGTGTCCGGAGCCGGCGCGACGAGCTGGTGGGCTGGCTCGACGGGCACAACGACTTCGAACGGTTGATGCCCACGCGTGCTGCCGCCCCTACTCTCGATCGCATCCGTGTCATCTGCCGGATCCTCGGCGATCCCGAGCGTGCCTTTCCCGTTGTCCACCTCACGGGGACCAACGGGAAGGGCTCAGTGGCCAGGATGCTCACCGCGTTGTTCATGACGAATGGGCTCAGCGTCGGCACCTACACGAGCCCGAATCTCGCCCGTGTCAACGAGCGCCTGGCGCGAAACGACGAGCCGATCACCGACGAGGAGCTCGTCGAGGTGCTGGGTGTTCTCGAGATGGTCGAGCCCATGATCGGGGCGCGCGCGACACGCTTCGAGCTTCTGACCGCGGCGGCGTTCTGGTGGTTCGCGGACGTCGCGGTGGACGTGGCGGTGGTGGAGGTGGGCCTGGGAGGCCGGTGGGACGCCACCAACGTCGTCGAGCCGGCGGTGGCCGCGGTCACGAACGTGAGCTACGACCACGTGGAGATCCTCGGTCCCACCCTTGCCGACATCGCCGGGGAGAAAGCCGGAATCATCAAGGCCGGGTGTCGTCTCGTCCTGGGGGAGACCGCTCCCGAGCTGCTCGAGATCTTCTTGTCCGCGGCCGCGGCCGTGGGCGTGGTCGAGTCCTGGGTCCGGGGCGAGGAGTTCGACTGCCCTGTTAACCGTCTGGCGGTTGGGGGAAGGATGCTCGACCTGACCACCCCCGGCGGTTCCTACGAAGAGGTCTACCTTCCCTTGCACGGCGAGCATCAAGGTGACAACGCCGCGCTTGCTCTCGCCTCGGCCGAGGCGTTCTTCGGATCTGCTCTCTCGGAGGTTGTGGTCGAGCAGGCGTTCGCCTCGGTCGAGGTCCCCGGACGCCTCGAGGTCGTGGGGCACGACCCGTTGATCGTCCTCGACGGGGCGCACAACGTGGCAGGAGCCCAGACGCTCGCTCGCTCGCTCTTGGAGGAGCTTCCCGTCGATGAGGAGACGGTCGCTGTGGTCGGGATGCTCGAGGGGCGCGACCCGAGCGCGATGCTCCAGGCGCTCGCCACGGCGGGAGTGCGCACGGTGGTCACCTGCACCGCGCCGTCACCGCGGGCGTTGCCAGCTGATCGCATCGCCGAAGCTGCGCGCGCCGCCGGTCTGTTCGCTGTTTGTGGAGACACCGTGGCCGAGGCGCTGCACGTAGCCCGGGCGCGGGTGCCGACCGGCGGCCGGTTGGTGGTGACGGGTTCGCTGTACGTGGTGGCCGACGCCCGCGCCTTGTTGGTGGACGCGGCGAGCGACCGCTAGCCTGCCAAGCCCATGAATCGCACGTTGGTGATCTGCAAGCCCGATGCGGTCGAGCGCGGGCTGGTGGGGGAGATCATCGGTCGTCTCGAACGCAAAGGTCTCAAACTCGTCGCCGCCGAGCTGCGCCGGATCGACGAGCCTTTGGCGGCTCGGCACTATGCCGAGCACGAGGGAAAGCCCTTCTACGACGACCTGTTGGCCTTCATCACCCGCTCCCCTGCGATGTTGCTCGTGGTCGAGGGGCCCGAAGACACCTGGCGGATCGTGCGGACGCTCATGGGACCCACGGATCCCGCAGAGGCCCCCCCCGGTACCATGCGTGGCGACCTGGGCACGGTTCTCACAGAGAACCTCGTCCACGGATCGGACTCCGCCGTCTCGGCGAAGCGCGAGATCGAGAACTTCTTCCCGGCGCTCACCTGAGCCTGCGACGACCCCTGCGACGACCTGTCTGGTCGCGCCCACGTCGGTGAAGGTGCCTGTTGCGTGGTATTTCTTGGCTGGCCGCCTTGTGCGGTCTCAGGAAGTTTCCTAGCCTTTAGCAGACCCGAAACCCCGCGGGAGCCTGGTGGAGTCTGTCGCAATCGGGCTGCCCACGGCGTCTCGACCTGAGAAGAGGTGGATCTACACCTATGGCGGACAACCGGTTCTTCCTGCTCGGCCGTGACATGGCTGTCGACCTCGGCACGGCGAACACCCTTGTGTACGTGCGCGGTCGCGGCATCATCTTGAACGAGCCCTCGGTGGTGGCGGTGAACGTCAAGGACGGTCGTCCGCTCGCGGTGGGCGCCGAGGCCAAGCGGATGATCGGTCGTACACCGAGCCACATTCAGGCGATTCGTCCTCTGAAGGACGGGGTCATAGCCGACTTCGAGATCTGCGAGAAGATGCTGCGCTACTTCATCCAGCGGGTGCACCAGCGGCGTTTCGCGAAACCGCGGATGGTCATCTGTGTGCCGTCGGGTATCACCGGAGTGGAGCAGCGCGCTGTGATGGAAGCCGCCGAGTACGCAGGCGCGCGCAAGGCGTACATAATCGAAGAGCCGATGGCTGCCGCCATCGGTGCCGGTCTTCCTGTTCACGAGCCGACGGGGAACATGGTCGTCGACATCGGCGGTGGTACAACGGAGGTGGCGGTCATCTCTCTCGGCGGGATCGTGACGAGTCAGTCGGTGCGCATCGGCGGCGACGAGCTGGACGAGGCCATCATCTCCTACATAAAGAAGGAGTACAGCCTGGCCCTCGGTGAGCGCACGGCCGAAGAGATCAAGATCGCCCTGGGCTCGGCGTTCCCGCTCGAAGAGGAGCTGCACGCCGAGATCCGGGGTCGTGACCTCGTCACCGGCCTGCCGAAGACCGTGGTCGTGTCGACCGAGGAGATCCGAAAGGCCATCGAAGAGCCGGTGACGGCCATCACCGACGCGGTGAAGGTGACGCTCGACAAGACGCCTCCCGAGCTCGCCGCCGACATCATGGAGCAGGGCATCGTCCTCACCGGTGGAGGAGCGTTGCTGCACGGACTCGATGCCCACCTGCAGGACGAGACGGGCATGCCGATGGTCGTGGCCCGTGACCCTCTCAACTGCGTCGCCGTCGGCAGCGGGCAGTGTCTCGAGGAGTTCGAAGCCCTCAAGCAGGTTCTGATCACCTCCTCGGCCGGGTGATGGGTGCCCGCGCCCTGCGCGGCACCCTCTGAGCAGGACCGGCGTGGCAAGGCGGAGACGTCCCGGGCGTTCCAGGCGCAGTCTGACCATCGGGCTGCTCGTGCTCGTGTCGATCACGATCATCACCCTCGACTACCGCGGCGGAGGACACGGCGCGATCTCGGCGCTCAAGCGCGCCGCTCACGACACCTTCTCCCCGGTCCAACGCGGGGTGGACGCGGTCGTACGCCCCGTCGGGAGCTTCCTCGCAGGTGCAGTCCACTATGGAGCCGTGGAGCAGCAGAACGCGAAGTTGCGCGCCGAGATCGGGGAGCTCGAGCGCCGGGTGCTCGAGGGCCGCGCCACCCGTCAAGAGCTCGACCAGCTCGAGCAACTCGCGCATCTGCCGTGGATCGACGGCATCCAGGCGGTAACCGGTCAGGTGGTGGGGCTCAACACTTCCAACTTCGCGGTCACCGTCCGCCTGAACGTGGGGACCTCGAGCGGCGTCGACGTGGGAATGCCCGTGGTGGGCGGGGCGGGTCTCGTCGGGAAGGTGACCGAGGCCTGGAAGTCGGGCAGCACGGTGCAGCTGATAACCGATCCGCGCTTCGCGGTGAGCGTGCGCTTCGGGTCCCCCGGCGGGTACGCACTCGCCCACGGCCAGGGGGCGGGCAAGGCGCTCGTCGTCCAGTACGTGGCACCGGCCACGGCACTTCACCGCGGGGAGGTTCTGATGACGAGCGGATTGCAGAACGCGTCGTTCCCTTCGGGCATCCCGGTGGCGAAGATCACCTCGTTCTCATCCACCCCTTCGTCCACGTCCGAGGCCGTGAGCGCCCAACCTGTCGCGGACCTGCCCGCGGTCCAGTACGTCGACGTCATGCTTTGGTACCCGGGTCAATGAGCTCGCCATGACCACGGCCGACGTGGCGCGTTCTACGATCGTGGTCTTCGTGCTGCTCGTGCTCCAGCACACGTTGCTCGACTCGGTGCGGGTGGTGGGGGCTCACCCCGACGTAATGCTGTTGCTGCCGGTGTCGGCCGGTTACGTCGGCGGGCCCGAGCGCGGCGCCGCGTTCGGTTTCGCCACGGGGCTCGTGGCCGACCTGTTCCTACCCACGACGTTCGGGCTCTCCGCCCTCGTGGGATGCCTGCTGGGCTACGGGGTGGGCCTGGCCACCGCGGGCCTGGTGCGCAGCTCCTGGTGGCTGCCGCCCGTGGTCGCCGCTGCCGCGACTGCAACAGGCCTGGCCGCGTACGCGATCCTGGGGTCCTTGCTCGGAGAACCGAAGCAGCTGACCGTCTTCTTGGCGCCCGCTCTGTCGGTGGCTACCCCCGCTGCCGCCATCCTGGCGATCCCCGTGTTGCGCTTTGTGGCCTGGGCAGTTCCACCCGCGTCGCCAGGAGTCGTTCAGGCCGGGAACATCAGGTGAGACGCCGAAGAAGCTTCGCCCGGAGCCTGCGCCCGGCCGACGAGACGCGCCGGCGGCTACGAGTGCCGTTCACAGGGACCAGAGCGCGTGCTCAGACGCAGCGAAGGAGGTGGCGCAAGCGGTTCTTTCGGCCGTTGAGAAGAGCGGAGGTGACCCGAACGCCAGGGCGTCCTCGTGCGGGGGGCTTGGTGCGTTCCACCAGCGTGGGCAGTATCTCGTTCCTCGCCAGGCTTCGGCATCCGCTGCGCGGGACGCACCTGTACCCGAAGCCGCGCAAGGCACGTCCCTCCAAGACCAGCGGGCCGCGCGGTCCGAGGATGCGCCCACGGCGCTCGATCGTGGACCGGGTGGTTCCCGGCGAGCCGTCGCCTGCGCGCACAGTGGTACGGCTGCGGGTGTTGGGGGCGATAGTGATCGTCCTCTTCTCGCTGATGTTCGTACGGCTCTGGTACCTGCAGGTGCTCGGCACAAAGGGATTCGCCCAGGCGGTGACACAGAACCAGGTCCGAGAAGTCGAGGTCCCGGCACCTCGCGGGCTCATCCTCGACCGCAGCGGGAACATAATGGCGGACAACCAGGTGACCCGGGACATCACGTTGTCACGCCTCTCAGCCGAGCAGCACCCGGAGGTGGTGGGCCGGCTCGCCGCCCTCCTCGGTGTCTCTCCCACCCAGATCCAATCCGACCTCTCGAACACCCAGTACAGCCTCTACAAGCCCGTTCCCGTTCTGGAGAACGCGCCGATCTCCGACGTCCTGTACATCGGTGAGCACTCGGCGCAGTTCCCCGGCGTCTCGGCCACCGCGGACACCACCCGCACCTACCCGATGGGTCAGACCGGGGTTCAGATGCTCGGCTATCTAGGAGGGATCACGAGCGACGAGCTCAGTGCGCACAAATCCCAGGGGTACCAGCTCGGTGACCTCTACGGCCAGAGCGGTCTCGAGAACCAGTACCAAAGTGCGCTTCGCGGAACCCCGGGCACACAGCGTGTGGAGGTGGACGCACAGGGACAGGTCGTGGGAAGCCTTGGCCAAACCCAGCCCTCGTCCGGTGAGGACCTGGTGACGAACATCGACGGGGGGCTCGAGCAGACCCTCCAGCAGGCACTCGACTCGGAGATCGCGTCCTTGCCCGGGAGCTCTGGTGGGGGTGCCGCGGTTGCCCTGAACCCGCAGACCGGGGCCGTGCTGGCACTCGTGTCCTCTCCCACGTACGACCCCACCTGGTGGGAGCCGGAGATGACCAACGCCCACTACGCGCAACTGACCAATCCCTCGAGCCACTATCCGCTCAACGACCGGGCCATCGACGGCCTCTACATACCAGGTTCGACGTTCAAGTTGGCAACGGCCACAGCTGCCCTGAACGACGGGCTCATCACGCCCGGCTACATCTACGACGACACCGGTCGGTACACGATCCCGGGTTGCAAGACGAACGGTTCGGGATGTGCCACCTACACCGACAACGAGGGGGAGATCGGTGGCCCGGTCAACGTCACCAAGGCTCTCACGATCTCGAGCGACATCTTCTTCTACAACCTAGGGGTGACCTTCTGGGATGATTACAAGGCGAACGGGCAGTACGGCGAGACCCCGATCCAGGACGCGGCGAACGCCCTCGGCTACGGCGAGGTGACCGGCATCGACGTGCCTGGCGAAACCCATGACGCGCGTGTGGACTCGCCACAAGTCGTCGCCAGGGAGCACGCACAGAATCCCGTGGCCTATCCCAACAGCGGCTGGTTCACCGGCAACAACCTCGAGCTGGCTTTCGGCCAAGGTGGGACGGTCATCACCCCGCTCGAACAGGCTGTCGCCTACGCCACCTTCGCCAACGGCGGGACGCGCTATACCCCGGAGATCGGGGCGGGACTCGTGGACCCGGTGACGCACAGGGTCGTGCAACGCTTCGCACCCAAGATCTCCGGGCACGTCTCGTACTCGCCGGCCAACTACCTGGCGATGCTCCAGGGCTTTGAGGGGGCGGTCCAGAGCCCATCGGGCACCGCCTACGCCGCGTTCCAGGGATTCCCCCTGTCCAGTTTCCCTCTGGCGGGGAAGACCGGCACCGCCACGGTCCAGGAGCAGCACCAGCCGAACTCGTGGTTCGTAGGCTGGGGCCCTCTGCCGACCCCGCAGTACCTGATCGCCGTCGTCGTGGAGGGAGGTGGTTACGGCTCGCAAGCAGCGGCTCCCGTCGTTCGGCAGGGTTTCGACTATCTGGTCGCCCACCCCGAGGCGCAGACCCAGCTCGCTGCTCCGCCGTCGGCGCAGTCCGCCGCCTTCACCTGCCGGCCCTCCGTGCCCTCTGTGACGTCTACAGCCTCTGTGACGTCTGCAACTGCTGCTGCCTCGCAAACGGGACTCAGCTCCATCACGGCGGAGCTGCCCTGCACCGCGCCGGGCAGCACCGTTCCAGGTAGCTCCGCGCCGGATAGCACCGTTCCAGGCAGGTTGACCGTGTCGTCCTCTCGAGCAGCGTCCAGGGATCCGTCCGCCTACGCGGGTCTACGAGCCGGAGCCGACGTGGCGGTTCACCGGTCACGCACCGTGGCAGCGCGGGGACCCTGACGGTCCGTCGGATGTCGTCAAGGGCGGGTCACGGGTGCCGCAGGGCGGCTCTAGACTGATTCGGCAAATGACCTCTTCGCTGTGGCCGAGGATCGAACCACTCTTGGCCCGGGTCACGAAGCCGGCTCGCTACATCGGCGGGGAGTTGGGGGCCCGTGAGCCATTGCACGAGCCCGGTCGTGTGGCCTGGCTCCTCGTCTACCCCGATACCTACGAGATCGGGCTGCCGAACCAAGGGCTTCAGATCCTCTACGAGATCCTCAACGAGCGTGAGGACGCTCTCGCAGAGCGCGCGTATGCCCCGTGGACCGACATGGAGCGTGCGATGCGCGGTGCTGGCATTCCGCTCTTCTCCCTCGAGACGACGCGGCCGGCGGCGGAGTTCGACGTCCTCGCCTTCAACCTTTCGGCGGAGCTGACCTATACGAACGTCCTGAACCTGATCGACCTGGCCGGGCTTGCCGTGCGGTCGAACGAGAGGACCGGCGACGCCCCTCTGATCGTGGCGGGTGGCCACTGCGCCTTCAATCCTGAGCCCCTGGCGGACTTCGTCGATGTTTTCGTGCTCGGTGACGGAGAGGAGGTCGTCGGCGAGATCTCCGAGGTGTTGCTCGATCGGGCCGCCGGCCACCCCCGGAGCCGCCACGAGCTGCTTCGCGCCTTGGCGCGCGTGGACGGGGTGTACGTGCCAGCGTTGTACGAGGCGCGTTACGACGGCACGCGTCTGGTGGGGGTGGTTCCGCGCTCCGGCGACGTCCCCGAGCGCGTAGAGAAGCGGGCGATTGCCGACCTGGGGGAGTGGCCCTACCCGAAGCGGCAGCTGGTACCGCTGATGGAGGTGGTACACGACCGGCTGAACGTCGAGGTGTTCCGGGGTTGCACCAGGGGATGTCGGTTCTGCCAGGCGGGGATGATCACGCGCCCTGTGCGTGAACGCCCGGCCTCCCAGGTAGACGAGATGGTGCGCTCGGGGCTCGCCAGAACCGGATATGACGAAGTGGCGCTGACCTCGCTGTCCTCCGCCGACTTCTCGGGCATCGAGCACGTCGTGTCGTCGGTGATCAATGATCCGCAGTGCTCGGGTCAGGTGTCTGTGAGCCTGCCGAGCCTTCGGGTGGACGCCTTCACGGTGGGGATCGCTGCAGAGATCCAGAAGGTCCGGCGGACCGGGCTCACGTTCGCCCCCGAAGGTGGGACCTGGCGCATGCGCCAGGTCATGAACAAGCTGATCCGGGAGGGGGACCTCTACTCAGCAGTGGACTCCGCGTTTGCCCAGGGCTGGAGGCGGCTGAAGCTCTACTTCCTCATCGGGCTGCCCACCGAGACGGACGAAGACGTCCTCGGCATCGCCGAGCTGGCCCGCCGCTGTGCGGAGATCGGTCACCGTTACCATCACAACGTCACTCTGACCGCGTCGGTGGGTGGGTTCGTGCCCAAGCCTCATACCCCGTTCCAATGGTTCGGACAGGACACGATCGAAGAGCTGCGGCGGAAGGTGGGTATGCTGCGCGACGCCTTACGCGGGGCGCGCGGTGTGTCACTGCGGTGGCATGGTGCGGAAGCGACTGCTGCCGAGGGCATCGTGAGTCGTGGCGACCGGCGGGTGGGACGGGTCGTCGAGCACGTCTGGCGGGCTGGCGGGACTTTCCAGGAATGGTCCGAGCACTTCGACCTGGGTCTGTGGACGGACGGACTCAAGGCCGCGGGACTCAGCCTCGAGGACACGGTGTACCGCCATCGTGAGGAGCACGAAGTGCTCCCGTGGGACCACTTGTCGGCCGGCTTGCACAAGCACTTCCTCTGGCAGGACTTCTCTGAGGCGCTCCGCGAGCACGGCCTCGAGGATTGCCGGTGGACGCCGTGCTACGACTGCGGCGTCTGCACAGGCATGACCGTGGAGCACGTGGTGGCCTCGACGGTCCCTCCCGCGGGGGGCAGCCAGGGTACCGGGCAGGACGCATCTGCCGGGGGTGTCATGCCGGTGCGTTTCGTGGTCAAGGAGCACGAAGCACACGAAGCACACGAAGCACGCGAAGAGCACGAAGAGATGGTGGGTGCCGGCGCGAGCGGGGGTGGCGCATGATCGTGCGAATCCGCTTCAGCAAGCTCGGCAAGGTCCGCTGGACCAGTCACCGCGACGTGGCAAGGATGTGGGAGCGCGCACTTCGCCGCGCCAAGTTGCCGGTTGCGTACACGGGTGGTTTCTCCCCCAGGCCGCAGCTCAGCTTCGGGCTGGCCCTTCCCACGGGCTGTGAGTCCGTAGCCGAGTACTTGGACATCGCACTCGAGACAGAGGTGGAGCCCGCGCTGGTGAAGCAACGAGTCGGCCCTCTCCTACCGGGGGGGATCGGCGTGGTCGCAGCTGGCGAACCCGAACCGGGTTCGGCGTCGCTTCAGGCGGAGGTCACCTCGTGCACGTGGGACATCTCCGTGCCGTACATCGCCCGAAGCGAGCTCGATGAGGCCTTGTCGAAGCTGATGGGAGCTGCGAGCCTTCCGGTTGTTCGCGAACGCAAAGGCCACGTTGTGGCGGACGACCTGCGTCCTTCGCTGATCGCCCTCTTCAGCAGAGACGCGCGCGACGAGCTCGGGACGAGGCTCGTCGCCGAGCTTGGCACCCGTCCTCGCGGCGTGCGCCCGGCCGAGCTCGCCGAGCTCTTGGGTACCGAGCTCGGCCTTGCCAGAAGAACATGTCAATGGATCGAGCGCGGCGGCTCGAAGTTCGAGCCTCTCGACGCGCGACCGGCGGTCTCCGCCGTTGCCGTGGAGCGCGCCTCATGAGACTCAGAAGAAGGGATTCTCCCCATGTCCGAATCGAGCGCCGGAGAGCCTGTGGCCCAGTCTTTGGGCCCTCCGCCGGCCCCAACAGATCCCGAACCCGCTGGCGCGGGTCCCGACGACCCCGTCAACGCGTCGAAAGCTGAGCAGGAGACCGGCCCGAGTACTGGTTCACGTCGGCCGCGACAACGTCGTCCTCGTATCGGTGACACCCGCCCAGCTCCACCGCCGGCGGTTCCGCCCACACCGGTACCTGCGATAGGTCGAGTAGGCGTCACGCGCCCGGTGGAGTCACTTGCCGTCGCGGGCGCCGAGGAAGCCCCGGTCGTGCAGCCCGAGACCCCTGCCGCGAAGACCGGACGCTCACGGCGCAGAAGCGGGCGCGAACGCCGGGGCCGGCCTGTCGGCCGTTATTTGATGTGCGTGCACGTCCGTCCTCATGCCACCCAGGTGGCCGTGCTCGAGGGCAGGATCCTCGTGGAGCACTACGTGTCGCGGGCGTCTGACGACGCCACTCAGATCGACGGCAACATCTACCGGGGCCGTGTTCAGAATGTGCTCCCGGGGATGGAGGCGGCCTTCGTCGACATCGGAACTCCGAAGAATGCCGTGCTCTACAGAGGTGACGTCCGTTACGACCCCGACGACATAGAGACGGCTTCGAGCGAAACGCTTCGCATCGAACAGATGCTGAAGCCCGGCCAGCTCATCGTGTGCCAGGTGACGAAGAACCCAATCGGGGCGAAGGGGGCGCGTCTGACCCAGGAGGTCTCGTTGCCTGGTCGTTTCGTGGTGATGGTGCCGAACTCATCTGCGTTCGGCATCTCGAAGCGTCTGGACGACACCGAGCGGCGACGACTGCGTCGAATCGTCGATGACACCCGCCCGAAGGGGCACGGCTTGATCGTACGGACCGCCGCGGAGGGAGCAAGCCGCGAGGAGCTTGCCGGCGACGTCGAGCGTCTCACCGCCCAGTGGGAGGCGATCGAAGCGGAGGCGAACCGCTCGAATGCCCCCGGCCTGCTCTACCGGGAGCCGGACCTGGCGGTGCGGATAGTGCGCGAGGAGTTCAATCGCGACTACAGGGGGGTGGTCATAGACGACCTCGACCTTTTCAACCAGGTGAGCGAGTACGTCGGGCAGGTGAACCCCGAGCTCTCCGAGCGGGTCGAGTACTACGACCCGATAGCCGAGAACATTCCGGTATTCGAGCGGTTCCACGTCCACGAGCAGCTGCACAAGGCGCTCGACCGTAAGGTCTGGCTCCCCTCAGGGGGCTCGATCATCATCGAGCGCACCGAGGCGCTCACCGTGATCGACGTGAACACCGGCAAGAACGTAGGGACCTCGAACCTCGAGGAGACCGTCTACCGGAACAACCTGGAGGCCGCCGAGGAGGTCGCCCGTCAGCTGCGCCTCAGAGACATAGGCGGGATCATCGTGGTCGATTTCATCGACATGGAGGTGCGCGAGAACCGGGAGAAGGTCGCCGCGGCGCTGCGCGCCGCGCTGGCCCGCGACAAGACCCGCACCCAGGTGTTTGACATCTCCGAACTGGGTTTGGTGGAGATGACGAGAAAACGCGTGTCCGAGGGGCTGGTCGAGTCCCTCTCGGGGGTCTGTGCCGTCTGTGGTGGGCGCGGGATCGTCCTCGACGAGTCGTTGCTGTGAGACTGTAGGATCTGTCCCTTGTGTACGCGGTAATCCAGACCGGGGGAAAGCAGGAGCGCGTGGCTGCCGGCCAGCAGTTGCGGGTCGAGCTCATCGACTGCCCCGAAGGGAGCGAGGTCGAACTGTCGCCGGTGCTCGTGGTGGACGGTGAGCGGGTGCTCGCCACACCAGCGGAGCTGGCCGGTGCCGTCGTCAGCGCACGGGTGATCGGCGAGGAGCTTGGGCCGAAGATCCGGGGGTTCACGTATCGCCCGAAGAGCAACTACCGGCGCCGGTGGGGTCACCGCCAGCACTACACGACAGTCGAGATCACGGGGATCGACATTCCGAGCCAGTGATCGAGCCAACGATCAGACGGACGACCGGACGACCGGACGACCGACGAACGGACGACAAGGAGGGCCCAGGTGTCGAAGACGAAGGGTGGAGGTTCGACTCGCAACGGTCGTGACTCGAACTCGAAGCGACTCGGCGTGAAGACCTACGGGGGCACCACCGTCTCGGCTGGTGCCATCATCGTCCGCCAGCGGGGCACCAAGTTCCACCCGGGACAGAACGTCGGGCGCGGGGGGGACGACACGCTGTTTGCCACAACCGCGGGCGTCGTCACCTTCGCCGTTAGAAAAGGTCGCAAGGTCGTGGAGGTACGTGCCGAGCCCACCGCGTGAGCCGGTCGCAAGGCCCTAGAGGCGGGTCACGACCCCGCGAACGATCGTGCCCACGGTCGCTGCCCGTGAGCGCGCGACCTCCACGATCGAGGTGGGCGAAGCGCTCGCGCGATCCATTCCCGCGCCGAGGTTCACCACGACCGACAGGCCGAGCACCTCGGCGCCCAGATGGCGAGCTGCTATCGCTTCGAGCACGCTCGACATGCCGACCAAGTCAGCCCCCAACGTGCGCAGCATGCGGATCTCCGCCGGGGTCTCGAAGTGAGGCCCCGGGAGCTGGGCGTAGACGCCCTCTCGAAGAGACCCGTCCATCTCTAGGGTCAGCTCACGCAGGTGTGTTGACCAGGCATCAGTGAGGTCCACGAAGACGTTCGGATGCCCCTGTCCCGTGAGCAATCCGGTGAGAGTCGAGACACCGGTCAGGTTCAGGTGGTCGCGGATGAGCACGAGATCGCCGGGCGCGAGCCCGGGGCGCAGCGCGCCCGAGGCGTTGGTGATCACGACCGTGCGACAACCGGCCTCCACCGCCGTTCGCACGGGGTGTGCCACCTCGGCCGGGGTGCGTCCCTCGTAGAGATGGGGACGCCCGAGGAACACCAGCACCGGGCGATCGTCGACAGCAACCGACCACACCTCGGGCCGTTGAGCGTGGCTTGTTCGCTCGGGGAACCCCGGCAGCTGGTCGAAGTCGATCCGAGCACCCGGTTCGCCGAGTGCCTCGGCCGCTCCGGTCAGCCCGGTGCCCAGGATCACCGCGACATCGTGACGTGCGATCCCGGTGAGCGAGCCGAGCGTTTGTGCGGCTTCGGCCGCTTCGCGCAGCGGGTCATTGGTCATCGTCTCGTTCGAGCTCCTTCGCCTTGGTTGGGGAGTTCTAGGGTCAGAGGTCTGCAGAGGCGGCCGAAAGCTCGCGGTGCAAACGGTTCTTGAGTGAACGTGTGCAAAGGGCCGAGTCGATCGCTCGGTGCTGAGCAGCGATGAGGTCGGAGATCGGGACGTCGAGCTCCTCGTGGACGAGAACGTGCTCGTCCACGAGGGTGGTGGAGAAGTAGGCGGGATCGTCGGTGTTGATCGATATGTTGACGCCGGCAGCAAGCATCGCCGGGAGAGGATGAGCCCTCAACGAAGGGCAGACTCCAAGCAGCACGTTGGAGCTCACCGACACCTCCAGCGGGACCTGGTTCTGCACCAGGTGAACGACCAGGGTCGGGTCCTCCATGGAGCGCACACCGTGGCCCACACGGACGCTGCCGAGCTCGAGGGTCTTCCAAACGTTCTGTGGGCCTGCGACCTCGCCGGCGTGAAGCACCGCCGGGAGACCGGACGCGGCAGCGCGCCCGAAGGACGGCGCGTACCACTCGGGCGGGTACTCGGCCTCTGGGCCGCCGAGCCCTACGGCGACTACGTCGGCGGGGGCGTGCGGGCCGGTCAGAAGCTCGACGGTCCATTGCTCTGTTGGTGGTTCGACGCTTCGGGGGATGTCCACGATCCAACGCAGCTCCACGCGGTGGTCGTCTCGAGCCCGCCGGGCACCGATGTCCAATGCGTCGCGGTAGTCGGCGGTGGACATGCCGTTGGCGTGGTGGGCGTAGGTGGTGGTGGTCACCTCTGCGTAGCGCACGTGTTGGGACGCCAATTCGGCTGCAAGAGCGTCGATCGCTTGAAGGATGTCATCGCCTGTACGGATCGCGGACATGCCGATGAGGTAGAGCTCGATGAAGTGGCGGAAGTCACGAAACCGGTAGAGGGTGACGAGTTCCTCGACTGTTTCCACGCCGATGTCCACGTTGTTGCGCTCGGCGAGCTGGAGGAGCAGTGCCGGTCGGATCGATCCTTCAAGATGCAGATGTAGTTCGACCTTGGGGATGCGCTCGAGCACGGCCCGTACGGCGGTCGCCGGTTGCGTTGATAAGCCGGTCATCGTAGCGCCACCGTATCCGAGGCGGATGTGACCACCCGGTGTCGAGGGATCTGCCCGTCTGCCGGTCTCGGTCTCGGTCTCGGTCTCGGTCTCGGTCTCGTGGAGGACCGCCCCTCCACGGATGTCGCGGTTGGCACGTTCCACGTGTGCCCCATTGCGGGGGTTGATCACACCAGCCGGACAGCTGCCAGCCGGCAGCCGGGCAACAGTCAGCAGCCAGCCGGCAGCCGGGCAACAATCACCAGCCGGGCAACAGTCGGCAACGGTCGATCAGCAGACCAATCGAGCACCGGGCGGGCAGCAGTCGGGCTTGGGCACGCGCGCGGTCTTAGGATCATTGTGATGTCGGGTTTCGTCGACGAGGCGCAGGTGCACGTGAGAGGTGGTGACGGCGGCGCGGGAGCGGTGTCGTTTCGCCGAGAGGCTCATGTGGCGCGCGGTGGCCCGGACGGAGGAGACGGGGGCAAGGGGGGAGACGTCTGGTTGGTCGCGTCCAACAATCAGGCGTCCCTGATCGCGTTTCGGGACCATCCGCACCGCCGCGCGGCCAACGCGAAGCACGGAGCGGGAAAGAGACGCCACGGGGCGGCAGGTGAGGACCTGATGGTCGAGGTGCCCGTGGGTACCGTCGTCAGGGCAAGGGACGCGACAGTGTTGGCGGACCTGGCAGCGGCAGGGGACCGCTGGCTCGCTGCCGGCGGGGGTAGGGGCGGGAGAGGCAATGCGAGGTTCCTCACGAACCGGAGGCGAGCCCCGGCTTTCGCCGAACAGGGCGAGCCGGGGGAGGAACGTTGGCTCGAGCTCGAGCTGAAGCTCGCCGCGGACGTCGCGCTCGTGGGGTTCCCGAACGCCGGCAAGAGCACGTTGATCTCGCGCATCTCGGCAGCCCGTCCGAAGATCGCCGACTATCCCTTCACGACCCTGGAGCCTCACCTGGGAGTCGTGCGAGTGGGGAGGCACGCAGGAGAGACTCAGCTAGTAGTGGCCGACGTTCCAGGTCTGGTCGAGGGCGCGGCCGAGGGTAGGGGACTTGGCCACCGGTTCCTCCGCCACGTCGAGCGGGCCCGCGTGCTCCTCCTGATGTTGGATCTGGCACCTGCCGACGGGCGGCAGTCCGCCGAACAGGAGAGGATCCTCCTCGAGGAGTTGAGCCGTTACCGCCCGGAGCTGCTCGAGCGGCCGCGTCTCGTGGTGGGATCGAAGTGCGACGCGGTGGCGGCCCGGGACCCCCGGATGCCGGAGCTGTGCATCTCGTCGGTGAGCGGGGAGGGGCTTTCGGAGCTGCTCGGGCGGCTCGCCGTTCTGGTAAACGAGGAGCGCGCGATGGAAGGCTCGGCCGGTGGCTCGATCGTCGTTCACCGTCCGGCCGGAGAAGGGGTCGAGATCGTGCGTGACGGGGACGGATCTTTTGTCGTCGAGGGCCGGGCTGCTCTGCGAGCGGTCGCCCTCTCGGATCTCACCGACGACGACGCCGTCGCCTATGTACAGGGACGTCTGCGCCGGCTGGGCGTGGAGAGAGCGCTCGTACGTGCCGGCATCCGTGACGGCGACACGGTCCGTCTCGGTCCGCTCGAGCTTACGTATCGGCGCGACGAGAGCGTTCTCGAGACGGCGCGCGTCGTCGCGAGGCAAAGCCGACGGGCACGGTCTCGTCGTGGTTCCGGGCGCGCACGATGAGCCGCGCGCGGTCTTCGGGGCAAGCGGCAGGCAAAGCACCCGCGCGTAGGGTGGTGGCTAAGGTCGGGTCGTCCTCGGTGACGGGCCCCGACGGTGGCGAGATCGACAACTGCGCGATCGATGGGCTGTGCTCCCAGATCGCTGCGCTGCGGGCACAGGGCCATCTGCTCGTGTTGGTCACCTCAGGTGCCATCGCGGCGGGGTGGTCGGCGCTCGGCGGCGGAGCCAGACCGACGGACCTGCCCACCCTCCAGGCGGTCTCAGCCGTCGGCCAGCACCGCCTGATGCGGGTCTACGACGATTCGCTGGCGCGTTTCGGGCTGGTCGCGGGTCAGGTGCTCCTCGCGCCGCTTGACTTCGGGCACCGCCAGCAGTACCTGCACGCGCGTCAGACGCTGTCGCGCCTGCTCGAGCTCGGGATCGTGCCTGTCGTGAACGAGAACGATGCGACCTCCGACGACGAGATTCGTTTCGGGGACAACGATCGGCTCGCCGCGCTGGTGGCGCATCTCGTAGCGGCGGATCTGCTCGTGTTGCTGACAGACACTCCTGGGCTTCTCACCGCCGACCCGCGCACGACCGCCGCAGCCTCGTTGATCGAGGAAGTCGTTGAGGTCGACCATCGTTTGGAGGCGTTGGCGGCGGGCCCCGGGAGTGCCGTGGGAAGTGGTGGCATGACCTCGAAATTGGCGGCGGCGAAGATAGCCGCCTGGTCAGGGGTCGAGACGGTGATCGCCGAGGCTAGCCGCGCCGAGGTGCTCGTGGCCGCGGTTCGCGGAGAAGCCGTGGGAACGGTCTTTCGTCCCCGCCGAAGGCGGTTGTCGGCGCGCAAGCTCTGGATCGCTTTCGCGGTCGGGCCGGCAGGGACGCTCGTCGTCGACGAAGGAGCGCGGTACGCGCTGACCAAGCGCGAAGCCTCGCTGCTGCCGGCTGGAGTGGTGTCCGTGAAGGGCAGGTTCGAAGCCGAAGCGGCGGTGGAGATCACTGGAGAAGACGGAGTGGTGTTCGCCAAGGGCCTTGTTCGTCACGGAGCAGGGCGGATCAGGTCGTGGGCTGGTCGTCGGACGAGCGAGCTGCCCGACGGCGCTGCGCACGAGGTGGTCCATCGAGACGACCTGGTGGTCCTCGTCTGAGACCGAGGCGCCTCCTGGTGGGGCGGGACGGTACCCTTGGGCGTGACTCAATCCTCTCTGATCGAACTCGGACGGCGCGCCAAGGCAGCAAGTCGTGTGCTCGCGACGGCTCCTGGAGTCGCCAAGGACAGCGCCCTCAAGCTCGCCGCGGACCTCCTCGAGGAGCGCACGGGTGGTCTGCTCGGGGCCAATGCGACCGACATGGCGCGTGCCGAGAGCGCCGGGTCGACCCCGGCTCAGCTCGACCGCCTGAGGTTGACCGAGGGCCGCGTCCTAGCGATGGCCGGGGGCCTGCGAGATCTGGCTGCGTTGGCCGACGTCGTGGGCGAAGTCGTCGAGGGGTGCGTGCGCCCGAACGGCTTGCGAGTGGAGCGCGTGCGGGTGCCGCTCGGGGTCATCGGCGTCATCTACGAGAACCGCCCCAACGTGACCGCCGATGCGGCCGGCCTCTGTCTCAAATCGGGCAATGCCACGATGCTGCGGGGCTCCTCCACTGCGATCGAGTCGAACAAGGCGATAACGACCTGTCTTCGCGAGGCGCTGTCCAAGACGGGCCTTCCCGCCGATGCCGTGGCGCTGGTCGAGGACACCACCCACGAGGACGCGATCGCCTTCATGCAACTCGACGAGATCATCGACTGTCTCGTTCCCCGTGGAGGGCACTCGCTCGTAACGAGCGTGCGCGAGCATGCAACCGTCCCGTGCGTGATCGACGGTGACGGCAACTGCCACGTCTACGTCGACGCGACAGCCGACCTCGACATGGCACTCGCCATCGTCGTGAACGCGAAGACCCAGCGCCCCGCAGTGTGCAACGCGGCCGAAACCCTTCTCGTGCACCAGGACGTCTCCGAGACGTTCTTGCCTCTGGCGCGCTCCGCGCTCGAAGGGGTGGAGCTCCTGGGCGACGAACGAGCCAGGGATCTCCTGCCCGGAATCGGTGCCGCCACCGACGAGGACTTCGCCACGGAGTTCTTGGACATGAAGCTGTCGGTGGCCGTGGTGGACGATCTCGATGCGGCGATGGACCACATTGCCCGGTACTCCTCGGGGCACTCCGAGGCCATCGTCACAGGTGATCTCGTCAGTGCCGAGCGATTCTGCAGGGAGGTGGACTCGGCGGCGGTCCTCGTGAACGCGTCCACACGGTTCGTGGACGGCGCGGAACTGGGCCTCGGTGCCGAGATCGGCATATCCACTCAGAAGCTGCACGCACGCGGGCCCATGGGGCTGCGTGCGCTCACGTCTGTGAAGTACGTCGTGCGAGGTGACGGCCACGTCCGCACGTGATGGCTGAGCAAAGCCAAGCACCGGCGTCTCTCGGGTTCCCCGATCCGGGGCCTGCACGCTTCGGGTCGGCGTCCGATGTGCGCGAACGTCTGGCGGCGACCGGCTATCTGGCTGATGAGGGAACGGCCGGCGTGGTGTACCTGGCTGATCGATTGGCCAAGCCCGTGCTCGTAGAGGGACCGGCGGGGACCGGCAAGACCGAGCTGGCAAAGGCCGTAGCGTGGGCCACCTCGAGCCGGCTTATCCGTCTCCAGTGCTACGAGGGCTTGGACGAGTCCAAGGCGCTGTATGAGTGGAATTACAAGAAGCAGCTGCTTCGCATCCAGGCTCAGTGGGTAGTGGACGACGACGGTCACGATGCATCGTCGGCCAAGCGCTGGCACGACATCGAAGACGACATCTTCTCCGAGGAGTTCCTGCTCGCCCGCCCCCTCTTGGAGGCCATCAGAGCGAGCGAACCCGTGGTACTGCTCGTGGACGAGGTCGATCGTGTGGAGCTCGAGACAGAGGCGCTCTTGCTCGAGATCCTCTCGGAGTACCAGGTCTCGATCCCCGAGCTCGGCACCGTTCGCGCTGCGAAAGTGCCTCTCGTCTTCCTCACATCGAACAACACCCGCGAGCTCTCCGAGGCCTTAAAGCGACGCTGTCTCTACCTGCATCTGGACTACCCGACGCTCGAGCGCGAGCGCGAGATCATAAAGACGAGAGTGCCCGCCATCACGGGCGAGCTTGCTGACCAAGTGGCGAGGATCGTGCGCTCCTTGAGAACGCTCGAGCTGAAGAAGTACCCGTCAGTGTCAGAAACGCTGGATTGGGCGCGTACGCTCGTCGTGCTGGGGATCGAGTCGATCGACGCCGAGCAAGCCAAGGCGACGCTGCACGTACTGCTCAAGTACCGAAGTGACCTCGAACGTGCGGGGAAGGAGCTTTCCGCAGACGATTCGCCGACAGGTGCAAGCTCGGCGTCTGTCTGAAGGCTGCTCGTGCTCGACGTCTTGGCCGGTTTCGTGAGCGAGCTCAGACGAGCGGGCCTGCCCGTCTCTCCCACAGAGAGTCTCGACGCCGCGGAAGCTCTACACCACGTACGGCTCGAAGACCGCGAGGCTCTCAAGTACGCGCTTGGTGCGACGCTGGTCAAGTCCTCCGCCCACTGGCGGGCTTTCGAGACCGCCTTCGAGGTGTATTTTTCGATCCGCGGGCCGCAATTCGGCATCGAGTCGACGGAGCCGGGCGGATCGGGAGACGAACGGACGACGGGTGACGGGAGCGGGCCGGGTCGCGCCGGCGCCGGCGGCGAGGCGCTCTCGGCCGAGGAGCTCGCCGAGATGCTCTACCGCGCCCTGCTGTCTGCGAACGACGCCCAGGTCGCGGCCCTCGCCCGACAGGCGGTGAGCCGTTACGCGGGCATGGAGGCGGGTCGCCCGGTAGGCGGCACGTACTACCTGTACCGGACGTTGCGGAACCTGGAGCTCGACAGGCTGCTCGAGCGCCTGGTCGCGGCAGTGCGTTCTCAGGTACCGGAAGGCCGCCTCACGGCACTCGAAGAACGCCTTGCCCGAGACGAACTGGCCTCACGGCTCGATCGGCTGCGCAAGGAGATCGAGGACGAGATCCGCCGTCGCCTGGTCGCCGATCGGGGTGTCGAGGCGCTCGCTCGTTCGCTGCGCAAACCACTGCCCGAGGACATCGACTTCATGCACGCGACTCACGACGAACTGGCCGCGCTCCGGCGTGCCATCCATCCACTCACCCGCAAGTTGGCCGTGCGGCTGGCCCGTAAACGGCGGCACGGGCGCAAGGGACCCCTCGACTTCCGCTCGACGATGCGCCACTCGCTTTCCACAGGTGGCGTGCCCGTCGACCCTAAGTTCCGGTACCCGCGCCCGGCCAAACCCGAGATCTTCGTGATAGCGGACGATTCGGGGTCGGTCGCTGCCTTCGCACGCTTCACCTTGCACCTCGTGTACGCGATCAGCTCGCAGTTCTCCAAGGTGCGTAGCTTCGTGTTCGTCGACGGCATCGACGAAGTGACACGGTTCTTCGAGGGTGTCGACGATGTGGAAGAGGCCGTCTACCGGATCAGCACCGAGGCGAACGTTGTGTGGGTCGACGGCCACTCGGACTACGGCCACGCCTTGTCGGTGTTCTGGGAACGCTGGGGAGAGGAGGTCACCTCACGTACCAGCGTGTTGCTCCTCGGCGACGCGCGCAACAACTACCACGCTCCGCAAGCTTGGGTGCTGTCGGAGATACGACGCAAGGCGCGTCACTTGTACTGGCTCAATCCCGAGCCACGGTCGTACTGGGGCAGCGGTGATTCGATCATCGGCGAGTACGCCCCTCACTGCGATGGGGTGTTCGAGTGCCGCAACCTCCGTCAGCTCGAACAGTTCGTCGGGCAGCTGGCGTCATAGCGCGCTTCACGCCCTCGGCGCGAAAGCGAACAGGTGTTTCCGTCGATCCTCCGATCTGGAGGATGTACTGTTCGCGTAATTCTGGTCAATTGTTGTGCGGAGCTTGGGCTGGTTGTGAGCAGCCCGGGGCAACGTCGGTCGCCGACCACGACCACAGGCGGAAGGGGGCCAGGGTGGGGCGAATCCACGTCGTGGCGCGACTGACGGCGGCAGTGGCCGTGTCTTTTTTCGCCGGGACGGCGACAGCGATCGTCGCCGAGGTAGCCGGTTCACCGATTCGCGCTTTTGCCGAAAGCTCGCCCGTGGAGCTGTTCTGTCCCGCCACACCGGTGGGCAACGCCGTCTTCAACGACGTCGTACTGAACGGGGCGCTCTCGCCGAGCGAGCCCTCAGCGGGCCAGCAGTTCAACGTGACGGGCTTCCAGGCTCAGGTTCCGACAGCCGCCGACCTGCTCCAGGCGGCGGCGAGCGCCGGGATCGCTGCTTGGGAGGGGACGCTGCAAGAGAAGATCGAGGTCACCGGCGCGACCCCCGCCGCTGTGCCCACAGGCGTGATGGCCTTCGGCGCGCCGATCCCCAACCCTGTGCCTTCGGCGGGGATCACGGTCGGCGAGCCGTCGTCGCCGGCGACCTTGGGGCCCTTCACCGCTTCGAGCAACGACATCGCCGTTTCACTTAGCCAACAGTTCTCCGTGACCTTCGACGAAGCCGGGATCGAGCTCGATCTGAAGTGCGCGTGGTACCCGAACGACGCCCTTCCCAAGTCGGGGATCACGCAGGACACGCCTCCGGGGCTTCCGATCTCCCCGGTGATCGCCGCGGCCGGCTCGCAGACCACCACCACCCAGACCTCGGTGTCCGCCACCGGGGCCTACGAGATGTACTGCCCGCGCACCCCTGTGGGAGATCTCGTGTTCAACGATGTGGTCACCACCGGCGTAGTCTCGCCGCAGGGACTGTGGGCGGGTGACCAGTTCGACCTCGTGCAGTACCAGACGCGGATCCCGATCCCCTCGGGAATCGTGTGGGGCCTGGTGGGATTCGGCAACACGGTGCTGCAGGGGTTCGGGGGTACCGCCATCGAAGCCTTCGGCGCCTCGCCGTCGAGCAAGTCGAGCGGGCTCGAGAGCTTCGACGTGTCGTTACCCGACCCCGTTCCCTCCTCGGGTCTAACCCTCGACATCTCCTCGGCTTCCGGTGCGATCGGCCCCTTCGTGTCCAATGGGGGCGCGATAACGATCGCCGGCGAGGAAGACGTGCTGATGGTGGCGGGCGTCTCGCAGCACATCGTCAGCATGAACTGCCAGGCGTATCCGAACGACACGATCACCCCTTCAGGGGTCGTGCACACCCAGCCGCTCAGCATTCCGATTCTGCCCGTCATCACCACTGCCAGCGCGGCGGGGAGCTCCTCCACCACTTCGACCGCTCCCCCCGCCGTGCCAGGGTCACAGAACGGGTACGAGCTGTCGTGCCCGGGCAGCCCGATCGGAAACGTCGTGCTCGACGACACGGTAACCACGGCCTCCATCTCTCCCTCCAACCCGTCGGTGGGACAGACCTTCGCCATCACGGGGTACAACACCGAGATCTCGGTGCCGCAGGCGATACTGCAGCTGTTCGAGGGCGTCGGCGTCGATTCGGTGAAGGGCTTCATGGTCCCGAACTTGGTGGCCAGCGGAGCCTTGTCGACCGGCGGCTCGTCCTACCCGGTCTATCCCGGCAACCCGGGGGCTCCGGTCGGCGTCGGGACGGGCACGGCGTCGACGAGCACCGCTTCGGACGAGGCCATTTCGCCGAGCTCGACCTACGTTGCGACCTCGCCTGTGCCCTTCAGCGTTGACCTGCCCGACCCCGTTCCCTCGTCGGGTGCTGTCTTCGACGTGGCGTCTGCCCCTGCCGGCGTGGGTGGCTCGTTGATCGCCCTAGGCGGACCCATAACGATCGAGCAGACGGCGCTCGTCCTCGACTTTCAAGCGCCGTCGAACAACTACTGGTTGGACTGCACGGCCTATCCGAACAACACCGACCCGGACGGGGTGACAACGACTTCGCCACAAGGCCCGGGATCACCGGTCGTCATCGCGACCGGGCAGTCGGCTCTCACGCCGCCACCCGCCGGTGGCTCTCCGGGTCCCTACGAGCTCTACTGCGTCGGTACCCCACTTGGGAACCTGGTGATGAACGACGCCACTACCACGGCGACCCTTTCGTCGGCTGATCCGTCTCCGGGGCAGCAGTTCAAGGTGACCGGCTTCCAGAACCGGGTCACGGTCCCCGCAGGAGTCGCCTCGGCCGCGGTGTCCGCTGGGGCGAGCGCGATCACGGGCACGTCGGTCTCCACCTTGGTGGCCTCGGGGGCCACGCCGTCTTCGCTCTCCACGGGCGAGATGAGCGTCAACGTCCCTCTGCCAGATCCTGTTCCGTCCTCGGGGGTGACGCAGGCCACGCCGGCGTCACCGAGCGATTTCGGCCCCTTCACGGCCGTAGGTGGCACCGTGAGCGTCCTCGAGGCCCCGGCGAGCACGTCCGCGCTCCAAGTGGCGGGCATCTCGTTCACGATGACGTGCATCTCCTACCCGAACGACAGCGCTCCCAGCGGTTTCAGCAACGGCCCTCCGACCGGCTCGCCCATTTGGCCCCTTGTCGCAGGTACGACGTCGCCGCCAAGAGCACCTGCCACGCAAGCTCAGGGAGCGCGCGCTACGAGCGACCCTGCTGCGACCAGCACCCGCAGCGGGTCAACCTCCACACCCCCCGCCATCGCCGCGTCGGGCGCGCTCGCGTTCACAGGATCAGGTTCTCTAACCGAGTGGCTGGTCCTTGCCGGAGTGAGCTTGATTCTCCTCGGGTGTGGTCTTCTCCTTCTCCTCGACGCGCCGCGACGAACGGCTCTTCGGTTGACGTCGCTAAGCCGAGTGCGCCGCAGGACATAGCGATCGAAACGGTCGACCGGTCCGCGCAGCGGGGCGCGTTCGTCAGCCGCGCAGCAACTCTGCGATGCGAAAGGCCAGGTCGATCGACTGGCGAGCGTTCAGCCTAGGGTCGCACGTCGTCGTGTAACGCTCGTGGAGCTGTTCCTCCGCGATGTCGCCGAACCCCCCGAGGCACTCAGTGACGTCGTCTCCGGTCAGCTCCACGTGCACGCCGCCAGGCCAGGTGCCCGCCTGGCGGTGGACCTCGAAGAAGCCGCGCAGCTCACCCAGGATGTCGTCGAAACGTCGCGTCTTTCGCCCACCGTCGCTCACGAAGGTGTTGCCGTGCATGGGGTCGCATGTCCACGTCACCGTGTGACCTGAGTCGCGCACTGCTTCGAGCAGCGGAGGAAGGGCGTCGGTTACTCGATCGGTGCCCATCCTCGAGATGAGGGTCAACCTTCCCGGGACACGGTCGGGATCGAGGCGTTCGCAGATCTCGACCACCTCTTCAGGTGTGACCGACGGCCCGAGCTTGCATCCCAGCGGATTGCGGATTCCGGAGAGGAATTCGACATGCCCGCCGGCGATCTGCCGCGTACGTTCGCCGACCCACAACATGTGGGCGGAGCAGTCGTAGAAGTCGCCGGTCAGCGAGTCACGACGCGTGAGCGCTTCTTCGTAACCGAGGATGAGGGCCTCGTGGCTCGTGTAGAAGTCCACCTGGTGCAGCGACTGCTCGCTGGAGAGCTCGATGCCGCAAGCCTCCATGAAGCGAAGCGCCCGGTCGATCTCGGCGGCGATCTGCTCGTAGCGGCGCCCCTCTTCGCTCGAGGCCACGAACTGCTGGTTCCAGATGTGCACCTGCGACAGGTCGGCAAAGCCTCCTTTGGTGAACGCACGCAGCAAGTTCAATGTCGACGCCGACTGGTGGTAGGCGGCGACGAGGCGAGAGGGGTCCGGTACGCGCGCCTCAGGACTGGGGGCGTCGTCGTTGACCATGTGACCCCGGAAGCTGTCCAGCTCCAGCTCTCCGACCAGCTCGGTAGCCGATGTTCGCGGCTTGGCGAACTGGCCCGCCATGCGACCCACCTTCACGACCGGTACACCGGCCCCGTAGGTGAGGACCACCGCCATCTGCAAGATGATCTTCAACTTGTCGCGGATCGAGTCTGCCGAGAGCTCCGTGAAAGACTCGGCACAGTCGCCAGCTTGCAACAGGAACGCCCTACCCTCTGCCACCTCCCCTAGAGCCTTCGTCAGACTGCGTGCTTCACCTGCGAACACGAGGGGGGGCAGGGCGCAGAGTTCCTTCAGGGCGCGTTCGAGCTGGTCGTCGTCGGGCCAAGGGGGTTGCTGGGCAGCCGGGCGCAACCGCCAGCTCTGGGGAGACCAGGACACCTGGGTCACGCCAACAGCGTACGGCCTGTTCGCCTACGGCCTGTTCGCACCGGCTGACTCTCTCGGGTTCGTTCGCCTTCGAGCTGTCGCGGTCCCTGACTTAGAGCTTGCGCGGATAGGCGCATCATCATGGACACCAGCGGTTCCGCCAGGCGATGAGCTTGGCGGTGATGAGCACGATGATCGCCAAGGCCAGCTGGGTGAGGCGGTGGGCGACCCTGCGGTCG
>JBEKJK010000012.1:0-79622 GCA_050011255.1 Acidimicrobiales bacterium | reverse complement strand
CGAGTTCCTCGCGAACGATCACGGACGGCGGTACTCTCCTCATGGCCTGGGCCTCCTTGTCGTTGTTAGCGCTACGACATGGTGGTTCAGGTCGCTTCGATTTACAGGGAGGCTAGGACGTCACCCAGGCGGAATCCCTCGACGAGTGCTTGGAATCCGAGCGATCGGTAGAACTCGTGCGCGTCCTTCCAGTGCTTGAGCGACAGAAGCTGAACCTTGCAATAGCGTGCGTCGCGAGGAGGGATGAAGTGGGATTCCTGCGGAAACAGAAGCCAATGTTCGACCTGACGGATCAGGCGGCTGTGGCCGTCATGGGCCACGAACTGATGATTGCTGAGGCCGCGGGTATCTCGGACGACGATCAAGCAGCCGAGAGCCAAAGGACCATCGCCGACGCCGTCTTGCAAGACATCGGTGGCATCCGTCGTTTCGCGCTTTTGATGAAGCAACTATCGACGGAAACGGCCAAAGGCAAACAGCTAGATGACAAGCTATTTGAGATAAGCGGGTATGACGCAGCCCGCGCACGGTTGTTTCCGGCAGAGACCGCGAGTGGTAACTCGTCAAAGTCGGCAAAGCGCATATCACCGTCCAGCTTCAGTCCTCCAAGGAAGCCCCGATTTGGGATCTGGCATTGTCCCCGATGCAATGTCGAGTGGACACGACTCCTTAACGCCGAGGATGTGTGTGCTACTTGTGGATCGGCTTTGGACGACGTCCGACCCTCTGTCATCGGGGGCGAGTAAGCGACGCAACCTGGACGCTGACAGACTGCGAGCACCGAAACGTTCTTCCCCGCGCCCCTATTCCGGCATAGCTTTGCGCGATGAGTCAATTTTACGACCACATCATCGCTCAGTACTACCTGGACCAGGAATTGGAACCGACCAACGGCCACGGCCGCTCAGATGTGAACCACCCCGGGATTCTTGGAGGCTCTGCCCTGGGCGCCTCGTCCCACTGATACACCTAAAGTGTTGGTCGCCTTCGGGCTGGCTTCTGTAACGAAGTGCCAATCGCCGGGTTGGAGTCGGCTCGGGTCTGAGCATGCCGGATACTGAATTAGGGGAGAGGATGCGATGCCGACGGGCACTGTAAAGAAGTTTTTCACCGAACGGGGTTTCGGGTTCATTGCTCCTGATAGTGGCGGTGACGATGTGTTTGTCCACGTCAGCGCCATCGAGGGAACAGGCTCCCAGGAGCTGGTCGAGGGACAACACGTGGAGTTCGAAGTCGAGCAGGGCCCGAAGGGACCCCAGGCGCAATCGGTGCGTTCTGCCTAGGCGCGCAGAACGCTCCGGGGAGAGACACCCCGCTGACAAAGGACGACAAAGGGAGAGTTCTTTTTCGCGCCGGGAGCCAAGGCGCAACACCGACGAGGAGGCGCTGGCCCTGCGTGAGGAGAACTGCTCGTATGCCTGGGTGGCTCGATCGTTGGGCTTCAAGTGGGTAAACGACGCCCGACAAGGTTTCTTGCGGGCGCTGGCGAAGCGTGAGGACGCCGAACGGGATGCCCTGCTTCGACGAGAGCTCGAGAGGTTGGACGAACTGGAGGCCCGGATCCGCAGACGTGATGAGAGCAAGCCCGACACGCTGGCTAGGCGACTGGCCGCCTTGGACAGGCTGCGCCAAGAACTGCTGAAACAATGAGCCTCCAGGATTCCCGGGCTATTCAGGATCGCGGTCATACCCCGGCTGGATGCCCCCTACCACCGGGCTCGGGGGGCTCACTTCTTGAGGTAAGCCTCTCGCGCGGTCAATGTGCCTCATTCGTGACTGCGCGTCCAGCCATTCGTTGCAACGAGCCAGTTGTCGTTCATCCGGAATATGTTGATGCCCCTCTGGGCCGTCCGTCTGTGATCCACAGCGCCGACAGACCGCCATCCGCCCGTTTGTCTCTGGAGAATGATGCTCATCGAGCCGAACGCCTACCTGCGTTGCTTCTTGTGAGACCACAGTTCTCTCCTCGCTCGGCGTGCCCCACTCCGGCTAATGCCGAGCCGGAAGGACCGCAGCGAACTCAAGATGAGCGAGTTCGTCCTTCGGCGTACCTTACGTCACACTGGGTCACCCGGGACTGTCTGCTCCCGTGCAAAGCCTCGTGGATCGACGGTGACAGGATAGGCGCGCTCAGATCAATCCCTTATCGAAGGAGGTCCCGGTGCCCGGTATTGGTGATCGAGTCCGATTGGCGTCCACGAAGGTGGGTCAGGCTCCTCGTGATGGCGTCGTGACCAGCGTGAATGGGGGGCTTTTCCGCATCAAGTGGTCGACGGGCGAAGAGTCATCTCTCATACCGGGAGCGGGATCAATAACTGTCGTCGGCGAGGCCTGGAAGGCATCGGGCAAGAAGCCTGCCAAGCGCACCACGGAGAAACGGGTGACCGCCAAGCGGGCTCCTGCGCGCAGAACAACCGCTCGGCGCACCGCCAGGTAGGAGACGCGATGGCCGAGGTAAAGATCGCGACAGCGCCATTCGAACTACCGGGCTACTTGGCTAGGCCGTCAGGCCAGGGACCGTGGCCGGGGGTTGTCGTCATCCACGACGCCTTAGGCATGAGCAACGATCTGAAGGACCAGGCCAACTGGCTGGCTGGCGAGGGCTACCTGGCCGTGGCGCCCGACTTGCTCTATTGGGGCAACAAGATGACATGTCTGCGCTCCGTCTTCCGCGATCTGCGAGCTCGACAAGGCCGAACGTTCAACGACGTGGAGGCAGTTCGTACGTGGCTATCTGGGCAGGATGACTGCACCGACAAGATTGGCGTCATCGGTTACTGCATGGGCGGCGGGTTCGCGCTGTTGCTCGCGCCTGGCCACGGGTTCTCGGCGTCAAGCGTCAACTATGGGCAGATTCCAAAGGACGCTGACAGCTTTCTAAGCGGAGCCTGTCCGATCGTCGGAAGCTTTGGCGCCAAGGACCGAACGCTACGGGGTGCAGCAGACCGACTGGAGCGGGCATTGACGGTAGCCGCCGTGGATCACGACGTGAAGGAATATCCCGATGCCGGGCACTCGTTCCTCAACGACCACGACAGTGCCCTCTTTGCAGTGATGGGGAAAATAATCGGAGGCGGCTATCACGAGCCTTCGGCTCAAGACGCCCGTCAGCGGATCGTCTCATTCTTCAACACTCACCTCAAGTCGTAAGGGACGAAGCCAGCCAAGATGCCGGTGAGGATGGATGACAACGGCACCGAGAAGCCGTTTCCCTACCCATTAGTGAGATGCGGCGGGATCAGGAGTCATCCTGATAATCCGGGTGCCCTACGCTTACAGGAGTGTCCCAGACCAGGACGAACGTTTCACGCGTGTGGGTGCCGAAAACCTCACCCGTAGGTCTCACGCAGCAAGTTCGTACTCATGGATGAGACCACCGAGCCGGTCTGTTCTTCGCAGTTGCTTCGCGTCGAGACAAGAGGTCGACGGCGATTCTGGCGTTACCGAAAGGGGAGGTGTCTGGTCGAGTGAACGGTGCGGCCTATGGCTGTTGTAGTGGTCGATGAACGTTGCGAGCACGACCTCGAGCTGGCGCCGGTGGAAAATCAGCATCCGGTCTAGACACTCCCGGCGGACAGTCCCCACAAAACGCTCGGCGAAAGCATTGGCCTGAGGAGCTCGGACCGGCGTTCGGATGATCCGTATTCCTTCTGCATGAAAGACCTCGTCGAAGTTGGCAGTGAACTTGGCGTCGCGGTCCCGAATGAGGAACCTGATAGGTCGTGCTCGCTCCGCTAGTGCCGAGTTCAGGTTGCGAGCTTGTTGGACGACCCATACTCCTACCGGGCTGGCGGTGATCCCGCTCAGGTGTACCCGGCGGGTGTCGATCTCGATGAAGAAAAGTACGTAGAGGCGCCGGAGCAGCACGGTGTCGACGGTGAAGAAGTCACAGGCCAGCATCGATGACGCTTGGGCTCGAAGGAACTCGGCCCAGGTCGGGCCAATCCGTATCGGTGACGGTTCGATCCCATGGTGGCGAAGGATCGTCCAGATACTCGAGGGTGCGAGACGCACGCCCATCGTGGCCAGCTCGCCGTGGATCCTCCTATACCCCCAAGTTGGGTTCTCCCTCGCCAACCGAAGGACGATCCCGACCGTGCCCGCGGGAAGGCTCGGCCGACCCTGGCTGTGGGGATAGGTCCATCGGCGCCGCACGAGGTCTCGATGCCAGCGGAACAATGTTTCGGGCTGGACGAACAGTTGTCCAAGGTGTCGACGATTGAGGAGCCGGTGAGCCCGGCGAGCAGTGCTCGGTCAGAAGAACGCAGCGCAGGGCGCGCCACCTGGCGACGGAGCACTGCCACCTCATGGCGAAGCATGACGACCTCGGCGGCGAGTTCACTGCTTTCATAACGAAAGAGTCGGAGTAACTGGAGGACTCGGACGAACGCTAGGTAGAAGAAGGAGAGCGCCATGGTCCAGCTTCTCCGACGGCGTCACCTTCGCAAATCTCCAGGTGTGGGGCTTGGATGAGTTTCTCGGCACCCACACGCTACGTACCAGGTCGGACGTCGGTCGGCTTGGGAATCTGGTTGACGAGCTCGACCACCTTATGGGGGTGGACGACTGCGGGCAGGAGCAATTTCAGCAGGTCCGTCAGGTGGAAGCTCTCTACCTCCAGGGTGGCTTTGGCATTAGCAGCGATGTGGCGGATGTCGAACCTCGTAGGAGAGACCGGAATGACCGGCTTGTCGAGGCGTAGGAGCCCGTAGACGGCCTCCATGGCGGTTCGCACAGAGGTCTCCACGGTGAAGACGCAGTCATCGTCCACCTCGACGAACTGGCCGAGGAAGCCGAGGTTGAGGCAACCGTCGGGGATGACGCTCGGCCGGTCGCCGATGGCCCGTGGCATGAACTGGCTCGTGATGTACGGCATGCCCGCCAGTGACACCTTGGCGTGGGCCAGGAACTCCTCGACACGGTCCCCGTACCCGACGTGATAGAGGAACTCGGTGAGGATCTCGTTCCCGGTGCATTCCACCATGGGCTTCTTGATGTAGTCGCCGACGTTGTTCCCTCGCAGCCCGTAGGCCCAGAAAACGTCCACGTTGTCGGGCTGGTTGGGGAAGAAAGGCTTGGAGTGGATGATGAACCCCAGATCCCACCCGGAATCCTTCACCGTGACGCCGCCACCGGTGCCTCGCTTGTTGCCACTGACCTTCTCGATGTAGTCGACGAAGTCCGGATAATCGACCAGGGTGACGAAGAACGAGATCCACCGGGTCTTCTCCGGCCAGCTGGTGAACTTCTCCGGATGCCCGAACTTCGGGTCGAGCGCCGCCAGCTTCTCCCATAGGGTGAACACGCCGCGGTCGTGGCGGTCGAGGTTCCACGGCACGGCATTGCCATTATCGCCGTAGGTGGTGTTCTGGGTCAGCGACCCGTTGGTAAAGAACACGAGGTCATCGGCCGTGAGGTTGATCTTGGAACGGTCCTGCGCTGACTGGATGGTGAGGTCCGTGACGGTGGTCTTCCCGCCCCCTGATTCGAGGGCCATGTCGACAACCCGGGTCCCCAGGGCGAAGCGGACTCCCAACCGTTGGAGCCAGACGATGAGCGGGCGGATGATCGAGTCGAACTCGTTGTACTCGGTGTGCAGGATGCCTTCGAGGCGTGATATCGACTCGGCGAGGTGCATGAACCGTAGCTGGTACCGCCGCATCTCCATCACGCTGTAGTAGTCATCGAACGACAGGATCCGGGAGAACATCAGCCAGAAAACCGAGTTGAAGAAGCTCGGTGGGAACCAGTCGCGGATGGACATGTCCTGCAGGTCGGTTTCAGGCGTGACGAGCAGGCGGAGGAGCTGCGCTGCGCAATCCTTTGGAAGCATCGGTTGCGACTCGTAGTCAGCCTTGTGTCCCTGCTTCTCGATGATCCGCCAATGTGACGAGATTGGTTCGCGGCAGTTGACCTCTCGCGTCTCGTCCAGGACGGTGCGCCCAGGCCGCGTCAGGGACGGCACCTTGCTACAGAGGTACCAGAGGCACTCCATGTGCGCCTCGAGCTCCCGCTCGCCGCGGCAGACGTAGCCTGTCGACGCATCGCCGGTCCCGTCCATCGACCCGCCCAGGACCGGTAGATCCTCGTAGACCGTGATGTTGCCGGCCGGCATGTGGGCATCGGTCGCCAGAAACGCTGCCGCAGCCAGGCCACCGATCCCACCCCCGATGATGTGTGCCGTCTTGCGGTCGACGCCGTCCGGAATGGCGGCGTTGGCCTGATCGTAGAAGAGCATTGTCGCCTCACGTGGTCGCCTCACGTGCCAGATGTCTCTTCGAACAGCGAACTCGCCAGCTCCGGCATTGGCTAGGGCCAATAGTCTCTAAGTCTTCGCCGGGAAGCATTTTGCGGCGCAGCAAGCCCCACCCTGGAAGTGATGCCGAATCCGGTCAAGCTGGCACCTGAGGCGACCGGTCGAGATCACCACTGCTGGGCAATCCCGAGCCATCTGAGCTTACCTGGCGTGGCCGAACGTCCTGGCAACCCCAAACTTGACCCGTCTGCTTGGCCCTCTCCTTAGAGCGCAAACCGTCCCATATCGCTCACCAAGTCCCCCGGGGCTGAGAGTGTCTCCAAACGCTGGGTCAGCGAGACGCCAGATGGGTGGCACCTCGTGCTGCGCCAAGCAGAACCGGTGGGTCGATGTTGGGGCATGTCGTTCTTATCGTGACGTCGGCGACGAGAACTTACTGTCGATGTAGGCATGGAGGTCGTCGCGCAGATCGGTGATTCCGCCCGCGACCTTCAGGTCAAGGAGCCCCATGAGCCTCTCGACGTCCTCGAACGTCTTGGCCGACCGCGCATCGGCGGCTTCGTTCTGAAGGTTCTGCCCGACCATAAGCGATGGGAGGAGGACCAGCTGGAGGAAGGTCTGGGCAACCCATGACACCAGGGCGATGATGCTGGCCTTGATGATGACGGCGGGGAAGAACCCGTTGAATACACTGAAGCCTGACAACACGGCGGGCAACGAGCAGAGGGCAAGGACACAGAAGATCCAGAAGCATGTCATTGTCCCGACGTATCTCGTGAGAGCCAGTGCCACCCGCTTGTTGAACCGCTGGTAGGCGCTCTCCGCAGGCATGTGGTCGAGTACGCGTCCATGGACGGCGATGCCGCGCCCCGTCCATCCATGAGTGGGTTCCCTCTTGGGTGTGGTCGTGTTGGTTGCAGTCAAGGCGAAGCCCTTTCGTTGGGAGTTGTTGTCACGGAGCTGTCAGTGGACCGGAATTGCACATTTGAAAGCACCTTCAAACGAGATAGACACTACGCAGATAGAGACTGTCGGTGGTGCGACGAGCGCCCGATAGGTGCCTAATCCTGCGCACCGACGCACTATCCCAATAACCCGACCGGCCCCTGCTCTGTGAGTGCCCCCGACCGCCGGGTCTGGGGACCCAGGACACTCGGAGACTGTCTTTCTGTAGCGTGTCAGACATGCGATTCGGAATCGATGTCGCTCAGCAGAGGATGGAGTGGGACGAGCTTCTCACACGGACACGCTTGGGCGAAAAGTCGGGCTTCGAAGGGGCGTGGGGGTTCGATCATTTCCAACCCATGTATGGGGAGGGACCCGGCAACTGCTTCGAAGGAATGACGACGCTGGCGGCCCTGGCGGCGTCGACCACTTCGATCCGAATTGGGCTGCTTGTTACTGGCGTCACCTACCGGCATCCTTCGGTTCTGTGTGCGCAGGCGATCACAGTCGACCATATCTCCCACGGCCGACTCGACCTCGCGGTAGGTGCCGCGTGGTTCGAACCCGAGCACCGGGCGCTCGGGATCGGATTCCCCGCCACCAGTGACCGATTCGACCTCTTGGAAGACACGTTAGAGATCGTGATCCGCCTCATGAGCGGCGAGGCCGTCTCTTACGAGGGGAAGACGACCGCGCTAACGAGCGCGACGCTCCGCCCCCTACCAGTGCAGCGGCCCCACCCTCCCATCTGGATTGGTGGCCATGGGCCGAAGCGGACGCTACCTCTCGTAGCGCGCTATGCCGACATGTGGCACCACTTCGCATCCCCGCAGGAGTACGCACGCATTTCGGCCACCGTGGACTCCCTCGCCACAGAGGCCGGTCGGGATCCGGCATCGATCGGGCGGGCGTCGTCGCTTTCGATATCCGAAGGATGGGACGAGGTGCGCGAAACGATCGAAGCCTATGCAGCAGCCGGCGTCTCCTACCTCGTGTGCGGCTGGCCGTCCGAAGGGCACGAAAGGGTAGGTGAGTTCGCGGAAGAGGTGATGGGCGAGTACCGGTGAATGATGAGCCGCACGGACAATCCTCGGTTACTCAAGGCCCGTAGGGTCCAACAGTCGGGGCAGCGCGTCGTCGCGGTTCGAACGGGAGCTGGCTGCATTGAACTGGCGGGACGCGGAGGCGGCCAGCCGTGGCGACGGGTCGGGGATCCGCGCCACCAACGCTGGAGCCGTCGCCGGGTTGGTCACTGCTGGGCTGTGGCGCCGTTGATCGATGATGGTCAAGCCGCGAGTTCGTATTCGTGGATGACTCCGCCGAGGAGGTCATGGCGGTGGACTGCTCCGGCGTTGGCGGCTCGTGGCGCCGGATGTGGTGGCGTGAGGTCAAGGCTGCGATGCGGCCTGCCCCGGTTGTAGTGGCAGACGTACTCGGCAAGGACTCTCTCGAGGTGTCCTCTGGAGAGCGCGAGGATGTGGTCCAGGCAGTCCTCTCGGACGGTGCGCACCCAGCGTTCGGCGAACGCGTTCGCGTTCGGGGAGCGCACGGGGGTGAGGATGGTTTCGGCGCCCATCGAGGCGAAGATGTGGTCGAAGCCGGTAGTGAACTTGGTATCCCGGTCGCGGATGAGGAACCGCACCCACCGGTGGGTCTCCTCGAGCTCGGCACAGAAGTTGCGTGCCACCTGGGTCACCCAGGGGCCGTTAGGGTTGGCGGTCACACCGAGGAGATGCACGACGCGGCGTTCCACTTCGATGATGAACAGCACGTAGTAGTGGCGGAGCAACACGGTGTCAACGGTGAAGAAGTCGGTCGTCACGATGCCCTTGGCTTGGGCGCGGAGGAACTCGGACCAGCTGGGTCCGATTCGACGTGGTGCTGGGGGAAGCCCATGGCGGCGCAGGACGTTGGCGACGCTGCCCTTCGAGACGCTGACACCGAGCTTCTTCAACTCGCCGGCGATGCGCAGGTAGCCCCAGCGGGGGTTCTCCCGGGCCAGACGGAGGATCAGTTCGACCGTGGTCTCCGGGAGGGGTGTGCGTCCTGGTCGTCGGTGTGGGTAGGTCCAGCGCCGCCTGACGAGCGCCCGGTGCCAACGCAGGATCGTCTCGGGGGTAATTAAGAAGGTCGCCCAGCGCTCACGCGGCACGAGCCTGGCCAAAGCGGCGACGAGCGCCCGGTCGGTCCAGCTGAATCGTGGCCGAGCGACCTGACGGCGCAGGATCGCCAGTTGGTGGCGAAGCAGGAGGATCTCGGCGTCCTTGGCGAGGGCGTCCATCCGATGGATGCGAATGAACTCGACGACGCGACGGACCAGGCGATAGAGGAAGCTGAGCGCCACAATCGGGAGCCTGGCCGGGTGCATCGTGCTTGGTCAAGCCCGCGATCGAGTAGATGAACCCTACGGGCCACTGCTCTATTCGGAGGCCTTGCGGCTGTCGGAGTTGCAGGCTCAGCGGTTCCTCAAGATGGTTGGCGTAACAGAGCCAGCAGTACCGGAACGAGTGATCACTGAACTTCCACGGGTTCGGGTGTCGCGGATAAGCCCGTTTCCGACCTCTGGTGCTACTCACTGGGCACAGGGTCAGTGGTTGATCGTCTTGAACGGTGCCGAGCCGGCTGGGCGGCAGCGCTTCAGCCTGGCCCATGAACTCAAGCACATCATGGACCACCGGTTTACCAGTCTCATCTACAGCGCGTTCCCAGAGAGTGAACGGAACGCCATGGTCGAGCAGATCTGCGACTACTTCGCTGGCTGTTTGTTGATGCCCAGGCCCTGGGTTAAGCGAATCTACTGCTCCGGTACCCAACACCTATCCGAGTTAGCACGAACCTTCGGTGTCTCCCAAGCAGCCATGGCTGTTCGGCTGAGCCAGATTGGTTTGACCCCACCAGCACCCCGCTGCCTGCCAGTGGACAAGGACTGGACGCTACGAGCTCTGAGCGAGATCGTTGGGCGGCCACTCTACGAGCGGGCTGCCAGCTTTGTGACCTAGATAGGAAGAGAGGAACACGTGCCTCACGCAACGACCGCCAAGAACAAGAAGGTGGTCGCGCGCGGGGAAACACCGTCCACCAATCGGAGAACCAGCTACGGACGTCGAGCGGTCCTCTATCTGCGTGTGTCATCAGTAGGTCAAGTCAACACGGACCGCGATGGTGAAGGCTTCTCGATCGCCGCTCAACGGGATGCTTGTCTCCGCAAGGCACAATCTCTTGATGCTGAAGTGGTTGAGATCTACATCGATGCCGGTGAGTCGGCCCGCAAGGCAGACCGACCACAGCTTCAGGCCATGCTCGAGCGGCTCCGCACGAAGCGAGACGTTGACTTCGTCATCGTGCACAAGGTCGATCGTCTAGCTCGCAATCGCGGCGACGATGTTGCGATCACCATGACCATCCGGAGCTCTGGCGCTCAGCTTGTCTCAGTTACTGAGAACATTGACGAGACCCCAAGCGGCATGTTGCTGCACGGCATCATGTCTTCAATAGCGGAGTTCTACAGCCAAAACCTGGCAACTGAGATCGTTAAGGGCACCCGCAAGAAAGCTGAGAAGGGCGGTTATCCTGGTTATGCACCAATCGGCTACTTGAACAAGCAGGATCTCTCCGGCGGGAATGAGCTGCGCTGGATCGAATCCGACCCCGACAGAGCTCCACTGATTCGCTGGGCCTTTGAGGCGTATGCCAGCGGTGACTACACGCTCAACCAGTTGACACAAGCCTTGCGCGAGAAGGGGCTAACCACAAGAAGCTCACCAAAACACCCCTCACAACCGCTAGTAGTGCGCCACGTCCACAACATCCTGAGAAGCCGCCTCTACTTGGGTTTGTTCACCTGGGGAGGTGTCGAATACCAAGGCAGCCACGAACCGCTTGTCAACATCGAGACGTTCGCGACCGTCCAAGCCATCATGGCTAGTCGTCGCAAGGTTGGGGACAGGCCGCAGAAACATCCGCACTATCTGAAAGGAACAGTCATCTGTGCGCGCTGTGGCTCGCGGATGCTGTTCAGTCGCAACCGTGGGCACATGGGCATCCTTTACGACTACTTCACTTGCATTGGTCGCCACAACCACCGCAATACTTGTGATCTGCCCCATGTCTCGGTTGCCGCCGTCGAGGACGCAATCGCTGCCTACTACGAGACGATCGTCCTCGGGCCAGACCTGATGGTCGCTATCCACGATGCACTGATGAAGTGTGCCCGCAGGCGTCATGCGTCGATGGACCACATTGCAAAGCGCGAACGCAAACGGATCCTTGACTTGGAGCAGGAACGACGCAAGCTTCTTGAGGCGCACCTGGCTGGTGCCGTACCTCTGGATCTTCTGAAGGAGCGTCAGGATCGGATTACAGCTGAGTTGGCTAACGCAGGCGCCGCTTTGGCTAACACTGAGGTTCATTGGGAAACGATGGAGGCCAACCTTAAGGCAGCCCTTGGCCTGGCGACACGATTCGGCGAGGCTTACCGGAAGGCGAAGCCCACGGTGCGTCGCCACTTCAATCAAGCGGTCTTTGAGTGGGTGAAGATCGACGTTGACGGCGAGGTAACTCGGGTGGAGCTGGCTCAGCCCTTTAAGAGCCTGCTCGACAAGGATCTGCCCTCCCGTTTGGCTCAGGAAATGAAGAACCCCGGCTACCTCAAGAGGAGTCGGGGTTCGAACATGGACCTTCTGGTGGAGGTGGCGGGAATCGAACCCGCGTCCTCCAGCGTTTCAACGGGCCTTCTCCGAGCGCAGCCGGCAGTTTCGTCTCGGGTCCTGAACCACCGCCGGCGGCTGTCCTGGGCCCCAGTCACCCTTCGTTGTCCCCGGGGGCTGGGCGACGACGCCCTTCGGGTAAGTCCCAGTAGATGACGCCCGTACCCGACCCCTAGGACTAGGGCCGGACGGACGGGCTACTGATTAAGCAGCCAGCGCGAGCTGAGGCTCGGCGTTTGTTTTATGTCCCGGCTCTTTAACGTGGCTCCGGGGACCACGGCTCGCTTCTCCCGTATCGACTACCGGAGTCGAAACCGATCACCCCCTTGTAGGCAACACCCCATTCTACCGGTCGGGGGCGATGGCGATCACTCGAGCTCCCTCCGGCTGCCACGGCTAGTGCCCCTGCCGGTCGCCCGGGCGGCTTCACGTGCTGCCTCACGCTCGGCGTCGCGAGCGGCGATGGCATGGCGCTTGTCGTAGAGGCGCCGGCCTCGTGCAAGAGCGAGCTCAACCTTTGCGCGGCCGTCCTTGAAGTAGATGGACAGCGGCACCAGGGTGAGCGACTGCTGCTGGGTGCGACCGAGGAGTTCGTCGATCTGGCTCCGGTGCAACAGCAACTTCCGCCGCCGGTCAGGGTCGTGGGCGCCGAAGCCGGATGCGTTCTCGTAAGGCGGAACGTGCACACCAAGGAGCCACGCCTCGCCCTGCTCGACCCGGGCGTAGGAGTCGGCGAGGGTGACTCGGCCCGCGCGGAGCGACTTGACCTCGCTTCCCTGAAGGGCGATGCCGCACTCGAACGTCTCGAGAATGTCGTAGTCGTGCCGGGCGCGCCGGTTGCGCGCGACCGTGCGATAGCGGCCGTCCTCGGTCTCTCGCTTGGATCGTCTGGACCTGCGTCCTGGTCCTTTGGCCGCGGCCACGTGCGGAGGGTAGCGGAGACGAAGGGAGGGTGGCAGAGGCGTCGAAGCTGCGGGCACCGTCCCGATACCCTGGGAGTTCGTGCTGAGACTGCCCACCCAGGTCCGTACACAGATCCTCGGTCACTGCCTGAGTGGCCTACCCGACGAAGCGTGCGGGCTCATTGCCGGGGACTTCGCCGCAGGTCAGGTTTCGCGCTGCTTCCCCACCCGTAACATGGCGGCCTCGTCCAAGCTCTACACGGTCGATCCTCGCGAGCACCTTCACGCCGAGCTGGAGGCCGAGAAGCTAGGGCTCGAGATCATCGGGGTTTTCCATTCGCACACCCACACCGACGCCTACCCGTCGAATACCGACGTCGAGCGGGCGAGCACACCTCTGAGCGACCCCCGGTGGCACTACGTGCTCGTCTCGCTACGCGACCCCCGCCCCGTGCTGCGCTCGTACCGCATCGTGGACGGGCAGGTGAGCGAGGAGCCCGTCGTGGAGATCGACGAGCCCCGGTAGAATACCGACTGAAATCGTCGACATTCGTCGGTCCCGTTCGCCGTGAGGACCCACTTGCTCGAGGCGCCGGTGGCAGAGGGATGGAAGGAGGAGGTCGTGCCAGTCGAAGTGCGCCTGCCAACGGTCCTTCGTCCCCACGCCGGCGGGCAGACGATCGTCTCGGCGAGGGGTGCCACGATCGGGGAGGTGCTGGCCGACTTGACGCACAGCTATCCCGCCATGGCCGGGCAGCTGCTCACGGACGACGGGACCTTGCACCGTTTTGTGAACGTCTACGTGAACGACGACGACGTCCGTTACCTGGACAAGCTGGACACCAAGGTCGCCGAGGGCGACACGGTGTCGATCCTTCCCGCGGTGGCGGGGGGTTGATCTCGCTGACGGCGCGCTGGCCGCTCGGGCGACGAGGACTTGGGCCATGGCTCTAGTAGGGGGTGTGCTGGAGCTGATCGGCAACACCCCGCTGGTGGATGTGAGCCAGCTCAGCCCGAACCGGGAGGTTCGCATCCTGGTGAAACTCGAGGGGCACAACCCCGGGGGTTCGGTCAAGGACCGGATCGCCCTGTCGATGGTGGAGGAGGCCGAGAAGGAGGGTGTGCTCACCGCGGGGGCGGCGCTTCTCGAGCCCACCTCAGGGAACACCGGGATAGGGCTGGCTCTCGTCTCGAGGTTGAAGGGGTACCACTTGAGGGTCGTGCTTCCTTCGAACGTGTCGGTCGAGCGTCGCCAGGCGCTGGAGCTGTGGGGGGCCGAGATCATCGAGTCCCCGGGTGGCGAGGGCTCGAACGGCGCTGTGCGAATGGCCGAGCGGCTCCATAACGAGCACCCGGAGTGGGTGCTCCTCAACCAGTACGCGAACCACGCCAATCCGAAGGCCCACTACGAAGGCACGGGGCCTGAGATATGGCGGGACTGCCCCGAGGTGACCCATCTCGTCGCCGGGCTCGGGACCTCGGGAACTCTGCTCGGAGTCGGGCGCTTCCTGAAGGAGCGCAATCCTCGTGTCGAGGTCTGGGCGGTGGAACCCCCGGCGGGGGAGATGGTCGACGGACTTCGCAGTCTGGACGAGGGGTACGTTCCCCCGATCTTCAGCGACCTCGGAGGTGCCGAGTTGCTCGACCGTAAGACGATCGTGGGGCCGCGCGCGTCTGTGGAGTGGACGCGCCGGCTGGCCGAGGCAGGCATCTTCGCTGGCCTCTCGTCGGGGGCGGCCATGGCGGGAGCTGCCAAGTGCGCCCGGGCGATCTCGTCTGGCGTCATCGTCGTGGTCTCTGCCGACGGGGGGTGGAAGTATCTGTCCACCGGGGCGTGGACCGACGACATCGACGTGGTGACCGAGCGCGCCCGACGAACGATCTACTTCTGAGCTCGATGAGTCGAAACACAGTGCCCTTTCGTCCGGACAAGGTAGATCGGTTCCGGATGACCAGCTTCGAGGCCGACCCAGCGAACGCGACCGTCTCTCTTCGTTACGCCCTCGACGACGACTACCACTTCGAGGAGCGCGTCGACTTCGGCGGCGCCGTTCGTACTCTGTCTCGGGGGAAGGAGCGCGGTTTCGAAAAAGCGGCGCGCCTTCTTCATCTGGTGGCTGGTGTCAGCTACTACAAGACCGCTGCCCCGCGACGCATAGTGGTGGAGACCGGCGCGCTGACCCGAGCCGAGATGCGTCTCTGTCGGGATATCTATGACAAGGGCATGCGCGAATTCGCCTACCGAAACGAACTCGCCGTGCCGATCGACCTCGAGATCTCCGCGTCGGGCGACGCGGAGGTCTCCGTCGCCGAGGCCCCCGAGCCGGGCGTGGCCGTTCCCATCGGCGGTGGGAAGGACTCGATCGTCGTGGTCGAGGCCCTGAACAAGCGGGGCGGGGCAAAGGCGCACGGGCCAAAGCCGCATGGGGCAAAGCCGCACGGGGCGAAGGGGCCGAAAGACGAGCCGGAGGACCCGAAAGACCCGCAGGACCTACGTCCACTGCTGGTCTCGGTGAACCCGAACCCGGCCGTGGAACGGATCGCGTCCATCTCCGGGCTCGACTTGGCGAGGATCCGGCGGACCCTCGACCCGCTTCTGTTCGACCTGAACGAACGAGGCGCTCTCAACGGGCACGTGCCGGTGACGGCGATCGTCTCCCTCTTGGCCGTTGCCGGTGGGTACCTCTGGGGCTATGACACGACTGCGATCGCGCTCGAGAGCTCGGCCGACGCTCCCACGAGGGTGCTCGGCGAAGAGTCGGACGGGACGGATATGAGCCGCGTGGACGTCAATCACCAGTGGAGCAAGTCGGTGGAGTTCGAGGCCCAGTTGCAACAGGTCCTTCGTGAGTCGGTCCACGAGTCGATCCGGTTCCTGTCGCCGCTCAGGATGTTCAGCGAGCTCGAGATCACTGCTGCGTTTGCGACGCTCACCCCCTACCTGTCCGCTTTCAGGAGCTGCAACCGGGCCTCTCGGGTCTGTGGTCCAGTGGACGGCTGGTGTCTCGCTTGTCCGAAGTGTCGGTTCGTGTTCCTCGCTCTCGCCACCGCGCTCGCGCGACGAGACGTCACGGCGATCTTCGGGGCGGACCTGCTCGACGACGAAGCCCAGGCGGAGGGCTTCTTCGACATGCTCGACGCGCGACGTAAGCCTTTTGAGTGCGTAGGCACCGTGGAGGAGGTCGCTCAGGCATTTCGCCAGCTGCTGGGAGACCCGGCGTGGTCCGGCGCCGCCGTGATAGAGCAGATGAGACATGCAATCGAGGAGCTGCCGGCACCCGGTCGGCACGTTCGCGTCTCGACCGGCGAGGTCTTCGCCGAGGTCCGGCGCGCCTTGGTCGAGGCGGCTCCCGTTTGAGCACACGAGAGAGCGCGACAGGGTGAACCGGTCGACGAAGATGGTGGTGGTATGAGCAGACCTTCGTCCGCCACCGGCATGGAACGGCTGCGCACGTCGCACGTTGCCGTCTGGGGGACCGGGGTCGAGGGGCTCGACGTGGCAAGGGCTGCGCTCGAGCGCGGGGCGGACATCGTCTTCGTCGACGACCGGGTGGGGGAGCCCGGGGCCACTCGGAACGCAGGGTCTGTCCCGGTGGACGGTGTGGACGTTCCTCTGCGCCACCCGGCGGTTCTGGGCGAAGAGCACTTCGACTGCGTGGTGCGCTCTCCGGGAGTGTCGGTCTACCGCGACGAGCTGCAGAAGGTCATCGCAGCGGGGTCTACGTTGACGTCGGCGACCGCTATGTGGTTGGAGGACTTCTCGGACAGTCGCGTGATCGGCGTGACGGGGACGAAGGGGAAGACCACGACGGCGTGGCTGACCGCGATCTTGCTGGAGGCATGCGGCCTTCGGGTACGGCTCGGGGGGAACATGGGCACGCCGCTCACCGAGCTGTACGGCGAGGAACCGAGCGACGTCTACGTCGTGGAGATCTCGAGCTTCCAGGGTGCCGACGTGAAGGTCTCACCGATGGTGGGTGTTCTGACCCTTCTGGCGCCCGATCATCTCGACTGGCACGGGAGCTACGACCGGTACGTGCGCGACAAGCTGAACCTCTTCGACCATCGCACGGACGTCGCTCTTGCGGTGAGCTCGTCGAGCCCCGACGCGATCGCCGGGACAGCCCGATACGCGCGACGAGTCCTTTACGGCGGTGAGGGGCGCGTCACGGTCCGCTCCGGGGAGGTGATGCTCGACGGCGAGCACCTGCTGGACCTCCACGCCTCGGCGCTGAGGCTTCGCGGCGAGCACAACCAGGTGAACCTGTGCGGGGCACTCACCGCGTGCTTGCTCGAGGAAGGCCACCTTCCCTCCCCCGAGTCGCTCGGGCAGGCGTTCGAGAAAATGCCGGTCCTGCCGCACCGGCTCCAGACGGTGGGAACCCGCGGGGGGATCGAGTTCGTGAACGACGCGCTGGCGAGCAACCCTGCAGGCACCATCGCGGCGCTTCGCACTTTCGCGCGACGACGAGTCTGCCTGATCGCCGGGGGCCAGGACCGCGGGGTCGATCTAGGCCCACTGTTGGGAGCGATCAACGGCATGCGACCGCGACCTGTCGTCGTATGCCTTCCGGACCTCGGCGAGCGCTTGCGCGTCGAGCTCGCCTCGTCGGGGCCCGAGGTCACCTGCGTTCGGGCGCCGACCGTGCACGAAGCGGTTCTCCAGGCGAGCACGCTGCTCGGGGAGGAGGGGGTGTTGCTGTTCTCGCCCGCAGCTCCGACACCTCGCGTGGAGGGCACCTACGTCCAGCGCGGGGCAGCTTTCAACGAGGCGGTGTCAGAGCTCGGAGCTTCACGTCCGTGATGACCTTGACTGTGCTCGGTTGTGACGGCAGCTACCCGGGCCCCTCGGGACTTGCGGGCGGGCAGGGCTCGAGTGGCGCCGCAAGCGGGTATCTCGTGCGCTCGTGGGGCTCGGGCACCGCGCTGTGGGTCGACGCGGGCCCCGGGACGTTCGCGAACCTGCAGCGGTTCTTGGACCCGCTGCGCCTTTCGGCGGTCATCCTCACCCATGAGCACGCCGACCACTTCAGCGACATCGAGAGCCTGCTGACGGCGGGACGGTGGGTGCTCGGGTTTCGACGCGATCCCATCCCGGTCTTCGCCTCCCCGGGCATTGAAGCGAAGCTCGCCTCTGAGGTAGACGGGATCCTCGATTGGCGTGAGGTGGGCGACGGTGAGGGGGCTCGAGTCGGTGACCTGAGGATCAGGTTCTCGCGCACCGACCATCCACCGGTCACCCACGCGGTCCGCATCGAGGGAGACGAGGGCGCCCTGGGGTACTCTGCCGATTCCGGGCCGGGGTGGTCGCTCGAGGCTCTCGGCCCGGGGCTCGACCTGGCTCTGTGCGAGGCCACCTACACGAGTGACTACCAGGGGACGGCAGGGCACATGACGGGACGTGAGGCGGGGAGATCGGCAAGAGCGGCGTCGGTTCGTAGGCTCGTGATCACGCACCGGTGGCCCACGATCGCCGCCGAGGACGTCCTCGCGGAAGCGGTTGAGACCTTTGGTGGTCCGGTGGAGCAGGCCGCCGTCGGCCGTGGTTACTCGCTTTGATCGAGACGGTGATCGATCCAGGTGGTGGACCTTTGATCCAGGTGGTGGTCGATCCACTGGAGGCGAGCTAGTGGTTGACCCAGCTGTCAGAAACGGGGTGAGCGCGAGGTGAGCGAACCGGTGAGCAGTGCAGGCGCGTCGGATCCCAGGGTTCTGCGACCCGACGGCAGGATGCTCGACGAGCTGCGCAAGGTCATGTTCACGCGCGACTTCACCGAGCTCGCCGCCGGTTCGGTCCTGGTCGGCATGGGCAGGACGATGGTGCTCTGCACCGCTTCGGTAGAGGAGCGCGTCCCTCCCTGGATGCGGGGCAGCGGGAGGGGTTGGGTCACCGCCGAGTACTCGTTGCTCCCGGGCTCCTCAGCCGAGCGCATCGGACGCGAGGCGGCCAAGGGTCGCCAGTCGGGGCGGACCCAGGAGATCCAACGCCTGATCGGGAGGTCGCTTCGCGCGGTGACCGATCTGGTGTCGATGGGCGAGCTGCAGGTGACCGTGGATTGTGACGTGCTGCAGGCCGACGGGGGGACGCGCACAGCCTCCATCTGTGGTGCCTATGTGGCGTTGCACGACTGCTTCACCCGTCAGATGCAGAAGGGTCTCATATCCATTCATCCGCTCGGGGACGCGTGTGCCGCAGTGTCTGTGGGGGTCGTCGACGCAGTCTGCATGTTGGACCTCGACTACTCCGAAGACTCGAGGGCGGAGGTGGACATGAACGTGGTGATGACCGGCAGCGGGCGTTTCATCGAGGTGCAGGGCACCGCGGAGAAGGTGGCCTTCAGTCACAACGAGCTCGACGAGATGCTCGGGCTGGCCGAGAAGGGCATTTCCTCCCTGCTCGACGCGCAGCGGACCGTGATCGCCGAGCCCCCACGTCCGAGGTGAGCATCGGCGGTTCCACTTCGTCCCGTCACGATCCGATGCCCCGTCTGCGACTCGTTCTGGCCACCGCGAACCGCGACAAAGCGGCGGAGATCATCGACATAGTGAGGGCCGCTGCCGGTGGGAGTGTGGAGCTCGTTGCGTGTCCCGAAGGGACAGCGGAAGTAGATGAGACCGGCGACACGCTCGAGGAGAATGCACGGTTGAAGGCCAGGGCATTGGTCGAGCTGACCGGCCTGCCGGCTGTGGCCGACGACACCGGGCTGGAGGTCGACGCGCTGGGCGGAGAACCGGGAGTGCGCTCGTCGCGCTACGCGGGAATTGCGGGTCGCTACGACGAGAACGTGACCAAGCTGCTCGCGGAGCTGGAGGCAGCCGACGCCACCACCGCGCACGAGCGCCGCGCGCGGTTTCGCACGGTCACCGTCGCCTGCTTCCCCGACGGACACGAGGTGTTCGCTGACGGGCTCGTGGAGGGAACGATCGTCTTCGAGCGGCAGGGCGTCGGCGGCTTCGGATACGACCCGGTGTTCGTGCCGGCAGGCCAGGAGCGGACCTTCGCCGAGATGCAGCCGCAGGAGAAGCACGCGATCTCTCAGCGTGGCCGAGCCTTCAGGGCCTTGGTGGACGCGCTGCTCGAGGACATCGATTCTCGAGAAGCGTGACCGGGGCTCGGCCCGGTCACGCGTACTCGCGTAACCGGGCGGCTCCCCGGTTCGGACATGAGGGTGGGTGGGGGACCCTCAGTCGCTGTGTCTCTCTGCCGGGGGAACGGGCCGGCAGATGGACACCCCGATCATTTCTGCCACACGGTGCGCCCCGCCTGCTAGGGACCAAAGGCCCTAAAAGACGCTACCGTTTCGCCTCAGGATTTACCCAGCCTGTGGGGCCTGATAGGCCCGACAGGCAAGGGGGGGAGGGACGATGCCCGATGCAGCCGCTACGAACGTCATCGGAAGGTCGGTTACCAAGTCGAAGGTGGTCATAGAGCGAGGACCTGTGTCGAACTTCGCCGCAGCCGTGTGCGACTCCGACCCCGTCTACCGCGACCTCGAGGCTGCGAGGGAAGCAGGTTTCGACGCGATCCCGGTGCCACCCACCTTTCCTTTCGCCATGAGCAACTGGGGCCACTTCCCCGAACAACAGCCTGCGGATCTCCCCTCGGGCAACCCCCTCGACCAACTGCTCGGACCATTGATGCAAGAAGGAGGCATCATCCTCCACGGGGAACAGGAGTTCGAGTACCACAGGCCTGTGGTGGTGGGTGACGTCCTCACCGGCGAGAGCATCATCATCGACACCTACACCAAGGAGTCGAAGGGGAGAACGATGACGTTCGTCGTCACCGAGACAGTGTGGAAGGACGACACCACCGGGGAGCCGGTCGTGACATCCCGTTTCAACTTCTTCCACCGGTCCTGAGTTGGAGGTCGAGATGTTCGAGAAGACGTTGCACATCGAGGACGTGAACGAAGGCGACCAGGCGCCGGTCAAATCCCATGTGCTCACACGTACGGACTTCGTGCGCTACGCGGGAGCGTCGGGTGACTACAACCCGATACACCACGACGAGACGTTTGCCACGGCCGCGGGCCAGCCGAGCGTCTTCGGCCACGGCATGTTCTCCATGGGCCTGCTCGGCACGGCCCTCACCGACTATGTCGGCCCTGGGCGCCTGACCCGTTTCCGGGCGCGCTTCGGCCGCCCGACCTGGCCCGGCGAGGAACTGAGGACCCAGATCGTCGTGAAGGCCAAGCGCGTCGAAGACGGCAGGCACCTGATCGACATGGACTGCACCCTCGTCAACGGCGAGGGTGAGGTGAAGGTCGTCGGAAAGGCGACGGCACACCTCCCCGCCAGGGCATGAGCCCTCGCGATCTCCGTCTCTTTGTCGACCGGCCGTGGCCTGGTCGGCCCTACCAGTACTCGAGGATCACAGGAAGGCGAAGGGCGGAATCCCCGGAGGACGGTTGGCGAAGAGCTTGGACTTGTTGTCTGCGAGCTCCTTCGGTGTCCACCGGGAGTCGCGCTTGAGCTCTCCGGCGGGCGCCCAGCCCTGCAAGACCCATACCGAGCCACCGAAGACGACGAAGTTCTGTCCCGAGATGTCCGAAGCCTCGTCGCTTGCGAGGAACGTGACCATCGGAGCGACGTTGGCGGGGGAGAACGGATCGAACTTGCCTTCCTCCACCTTGCCCATCTCTCCGAAGACGTCCTCGGTCATACGTGTCCGGGCCCGAGGCGAGATCGCGTTGACGGTCACGCCGTAGCGCTCGAGCTCCCGTGCGAAGATGATCGTCATCGCCGCGATTCCGGCCTTCGCCGCGCCGTAGTTGACCTGGCCGACGTTGCCGAAGAGACCGGATTCCGAGGCGGTGTTGATGATGCGCCCCGAGACTTGCTCTCCGGCCTTGGAGCGGTTGCGCCAATAGGCCGCCGCGAAGTGCGACATGGAGAAGTGCCCCTTCATGTGGACCCGGATCACGTCGTCCCAGTCCGACTCGTCCATGTTGAAGCTCATCTTGTCCCGGAGGATCCCTGCGTTGTTCACGAGGACGTCGAGTTTCCCCCAGCTCTCCACGGCCTGGTTGACGAGGCTCTGGGCACCGGACCACGAGCTGACGTCGTCGGTGTTGATGGCGGCGACGCCTCCCGCGCTGCCGATGTCCTCGACGGTCTGCTCGGCAGGGCTGCGGTCCGTGCCCTCACCCGAGCGCGCCGCGCCCACGTCGTTTACGATCACTTTGGCGCCTTCGCTTGCCAGCAGAAGGGCCTCCTCTCGCCCAATGCCTCGTCCGGCACCGGTGACGATGGCGACCTTCCCGTCGAGCATTCCCATGGTGTCCTCCTTGCCTTTTCTGGCTCTTCCGGCCACGTTGACGCGAGGCCCGGTACCCAAGCAGCATGGCCGACTACTGCGGCCAGGGTCAAAGTCCGAGAGGAGACCCTGGCTCGGCATCGTGGTGCATCGATCCGCCCAGTGCGGGTCCCTGCCGCGAGTGACCTTTGGCCCTGGTTCGGGTGTCGGCTGAGGAACACCCTGAATCCATGGACGTGCTCATCCCCGACACCACGGTCGCCGCCGGTGGCAGGCTTGCCGTCGAGCTGACCCGGCGCGGCCACAGGGTGCGGACGTGCAAGAGGCCCGGTCAGGCAAGCGCCTGTGCAGTCCTCGCCCAGCGCCCGTGCCCTTTGGAGGCCGTTTCTGTGGACGTCGCGCTCTGCGTCGGCAGCCTGGGGGCGCTGCGAGGGCGCGGTGACGGCACTTCCTGCGCCGTCACATGCCGGGTGCCGCTGGTGCTGATCGATGTCGATCCCGGGGACCCGCTGGCACCTCTGGCCGTTGCCATCAGCACCGAGGCCGATGCGATACCGGCGCTGGAAGCGGTGGCTGGCGGGCCCCTGAGTGCCCATACGGCGGTGGCGGACAAGGTCATGCGCGACGAGTTGGAGCATGCCGGCACCGACGCGGCGGGTGCATGCGTCGAGGTGCGACGGCGTTCAGGGCGATTGTCGATCGAGCTGTGGCGCGGGCCGTGCATGACGAGTGGCGAGGCCCAGAAGGTGGTCGCTCACGTCGTGCAGGCTGTGAGGGAATACGACCGCTGGGCGCGCGGCGTCGATGTGCACGTGCACACCGCGCTGGACGTAAAGCGGGGTTGAAGCGCGTCGGAAGGTGCGGGCGCGAAGTCGTCGGGTTCAGATCGACGGCAGGATCTGTCTTGCCAGGGCGTTGATGTCGTCGAGGACCACAGGCGCGGTTATGAGGAGCTCCACGCTTCCCTTCAGCACGACGATGGTGTTGTCCTGGAACTGCCCCGAGCCCACCGTCGAGGAGTAGGCGGCGTCGCCCAGTCCGGGCACGTCTGTGGTCGGCTCACCGTGCTGCTGGAAGCTCTGCTCGGCTGCTTCGAACGTCGAGCTGCTCTCACCGCTTTGGAACCTGATGGTCACAGGTCCTGGGGATCCGCTGTAGGTGCACACCGTGACCGTGCCGGTGACCTGTGAGGAGGGGCTCTGCAGATGCAACCCGAGCGCCTGGCCGACCTCTGATACCGGCGCCTGGTCACATGACGGGGTCGACGGCGCCGCGGTGGTGGTCGAGCCCGAGCTCTGTCGGGTGCCGGAGGTGGAGGTCGTCGCGGCAGAGGTGGTGCGTGAGCTGGCCTTGCCGGTCGGTTTGGTAGAGCTGGAGCAACCTGCCACGGCGAGGGCGATCGCGGCGAGGGTGATCGTGGCGACGGCCAGCTCTGGAAGCCCGAGTCGTCTCATCGCCTCAGGGAATCACGTACCCGAGGATCGGGTAGCCGCTGTTGTCGGACGTGGCGGGGTCGAAGTAACCCGTCTCCCAGACCGCGATGTTGTCGCCCTGGGCGTCGACGGGCCCCGAATTCCCCGAGACCATGTCGATGTTGCCGTCTTTCACGCCGACCACCAGCCCTACGTGGGGACTGTACCCCTCGGCCATCGAGCCCCAGACGACCGCATCGCCGGGACGTGGATCGTTGGTGGCTCCGGGCAGGAAGGTCCCGTGTGACTGGCCCCACCCCACCCAGGTGAACGCGTAGCCGTTTATCCCGGTCGTGTTCACGCCGTTCAGGGTCCAGACCCATTGGGCGAAGTCCGAGCACCACTCCTCCGAAGCGGTGCCGGGAGCACATCCCGTGGTCGTTCCCCGGCCGAAGAACGCGGTGTACCCGTTGCAGTTCGTGTCAGGAGGGTCCTCCACTACCGCGCCGTTGAACTGGTCCTGGCTCTCGGCCAGCTGGACGATGGCGTCCGGGAGCCCGGGTGAAGGCCCACCGACGTACACGTGCACCACGGAGCCTTGGTAGACGATTGCGGAAGGATCAGAGCCGATCGTGGTCCCGCCACCCGAGTACTGGCTCAGGTTATAAGCGTTCCACGGGTTGCCCCGCTGATTGTCGTTCACGTATTCGACCAGGTGGTCGGCCAGAGATCTGACGTAGACGTGAGCCACGGCGCCGTACAACACGGCCGCGGGCAAACCGATCATCTGTATGCCGCCTCCAGCTTCACCGGTGAGGTCGTAGGTGTTCCACAGGTGTCCGTCCTGGCCGTTGTTCACGAACTCCACGAGGTCTCCCGACGAGGAGCGAACGTAGATGCTGACTGCCGTCCCGAGAAGCGCGCTCGCGGGATCGCCGGTCATCTGTACGCCACCGCCTGCGTTACCGGTGAGGTCGTAGGCGTTCCACGATCTGCCGCCGGCGTTGTCGTCCACGTACTCCACGAGCTCCCCGCCGCTGGAGCGCACGTACGCGTGGACGATCCCGCCCTGATAGACGAAGGCGGCGGGGTCGCCGGTGATCGGCCCGCCATTCGAGGTGGTCGACAGGTCGTAGAGGTTCCACGGATCGCCCGATTGGCCACTGCTCGCGTACTCGACGAGATCCCCGTTGCTTGAGCGAACCAGCACTCGCAGGACACCTGCTTGGTTCAGCACGGCCGGATCCCCGTCGATCGGGCCGCCGTTGGCCGAGGTGCTCAGATCATGGACGTTCCAAAGGCGCCCGCCCTGGCCGTCGCTCGCGTACTCGACCAGATCGCCACCGGTGGCCTCGACGTACACGTGGATGACGTTGCCGACGACGATTGCCGCCGGGCTGCCCACGACGCTGCCTCCCCCGCCGGCCGAGGTCGACAGGTCGTAGGCGTTCCAGGTTCGGCCCCACAACCCGTCGTTCACCCAGTCGATCAGATGGTCGTCGGAGCCGAGCGTGAACACCTGGAGCTCGTTCGGGCCGAAGTTGACCGGTGACGCACGGCCTTCGATCTGAGGACCGCTCGCGTATTGGGTCTGGTCGTACTCGTTCCAAAGACGGCCACCCGCTCCGTCGTTCACGAATTCCTCGAACGGGACCTGGGTGCCGGTGGGGGTCACCGCGGCGGACGCGGGTCCAGCGCCGACCGTGGCCATCCACAGGACCATTCCGGCCATCAGCGACGTCGCCGTGACACAGGTGGTGGTCTTGCGGGCTGGTCTCGTGCGGGCGAGAGGACTCGAACCTCCACCCCCGAAGGGACGGGGACCTAAACCCCGCGCGTCTGCCAGTTCCGCCACGCCCGCTTGCCCCACGCCCGCTTGCCCCCTGTCTTCTAGGCCCGCTCCCTGTCCGGTGGGTGCCGACTGCTCCCGAGAGGGCCAGCCTAGTTGCGCGACGGGCCAGGGACATGGAACGCCACGGGATTGAAAGATCGAGTTGTGAACGGTCGAGTCGGTCGACCCTGACGATGCCACAGCCGCATCCCGAGTAGCCTCGCGTCATGCCCGAGCGTTTCCCGCCCGATTCACCTGCTCGTACGCCCAGCCCTGCCACGCTGCGGGCTCCCATGACGTCTGACCTGGCTGCGGCGGACGTTTTCCAGCGTCTGCTGAAAGAGAGGATCATCTTCCTCGGTAGTGCCGTCGAAGAGACCCTCGCCAACCTGGTCTGCTCGCAGTTGCTGTTGCTCGCTGCCGAGGATGGCGAGCGCGACATAGCGCTCTACATCAACTCACCGGGTGGTTCTGTGACCGACGGTCTCGCCATCTACGACACGATGCAGTACGTGAGTTGCGACGTGAGCACGATCTGTGTCGGCCTGGCGGCCTCGATGGGCCAGTTCCTGCTATGCGCCGGGACTCCAGGCAAGCGTTTCGCCCTCCCGCACAGCCGAATCCTGATGCACCAGCCCTCGGGGCAGATGCAGGGTCAGGCCGCCGACATCGCCATCCAGGCCGAGCAGATCGTCTACCTGAAGAGGATGATGGCAGAGCGCATCGCCCTGCACACCGGGCAGACGGTCGAGCGTATCGAGGCGGACTTCGACCGTGACCGTTGGTTCACCGCACAAGAGGGCAAAGAGTACGGCTTCATCGACCGTGTAATCGAGCACTCTGTCGCCGAGGTTGCCCAGTAAGAAGCGTGAGGGGTCGGATGAACGGGTCGCCATCGTGACCGAAGTGCGGGCCGATCGCGGGCCCGACAGTGCCATCGGCGGGGCGCCCGAGGTTCCCGAGCAGCCCGGGGCCACGGTCATAGCAGCCGCGGAGAGCGACCTCAAGCGGCGCACGGCGAAAGCCGCGGCGCGAGGTCACAAGCCGACGCGTGTTGTCGCCGCCAAGGTGAGCTTGAAGCAACGCATCGTCGACCTGTGGCGATCGCGCGAGCTCTTCATCTTCCTCGTGCGCAAGGAGATAAAGGTCAAGTACATGAACTCGTTTCTCGGGTTCCTGTGGTCCATGCTGAACCCGGCCTTGACCCTCGCCGTCTTCTACGTCTTGTTCACGTTCTTCCTGCCGAACGGCATCCCGAAATTCGTCATTTACATGTTCGCGGCGATGCTGGTCTGGAACTTGTTCCAGACCTCGGTGCTCGCTGCAACGTCGACGATCGTGAACAATGCAGGCATCGTGAAGAAGGTTGCATTTCCTCGCGAGATCCTCCCGCTCGCCTCGGTCGGTTCGGCCTTCATGTTCTTCTTGTTCCAGTCCATCGTCCTTCTGATCTTCATGGTCGCGTTCCGCCATCAGCCGGACTGGGGCGCGCTGTGGCTTCTGGTACCTGCTCTGGCTGCCGTGATTGCTTTTGCAGCCGCCTTGTCGGTGCTTCTTTCTGCGGTGAACGTCTACTTGCGTGACACCCAGCACCTGGTCGAGGTGGTTCTCATGGCTTGGTTCTGGGCCGTCCCCGGGATTTACCCTTTCTCCGGTACCGTCCACGACAAGCTCGCCAGGCACTCGCTCTTCGGAATTCCAGGGACGCACGTGTTATGGCTCTACTTTGCCAATCCGGTCACTCCCGTCGTGATGACCTTTCAACGGATCTTCTACAACATCGTCCACCCCATCTCCACGATCAGTCACCAGCCGTTCCCACAAGGCGTGATGGCGCAATATGGGACCGGGTGGTATCTCTCGTCGGACTTGATCGTTTTGGGCGTTTCGCTCCTGATGCTGCTTGGAGCCATGGTCGTGTTCGGCCGGCTCGCCGGCAATTTCGCCGAGGAGCTCTGAGACACGTTTGGGTGCGAACACCGCTGTGGACGTGGTAGACGTCTCGAAGCGCTTCAGGCTGTACCACCAGAAGTACTACTCGCTCAAAGAACGCGTGTTGCACGCCGGACGAAATCCGTACGAGGACTTCTGGGCGCTTCGCGACGTCAATCTCGAGGTCAACGAGGGGTACACCGTGGGTATCGTCGGCCGCAACGGCTCGGGCAAGTCGACGTTGCTCAAGTGCATCTCGGGGATCCTGCAGCCGACCGACGGCAAGGTCGTGGTACGAGGACAGGTCGCCGCTGTCCTGGAGCTAGGAGCCGGGTTCCAGCCAGAGCTCTCGGGCAGAGAGAACATCTACCTGAACGCCTCGTTGCTCGGGCTTTCCACTCGAGAGGTGGACCGGCGTTTCGACGAGATCGTGGCCTTTGCCGAGTTGGAGCAGTTCATCGACAACCAGGTGAAGTACTACTCGTCCGGCATGTACGTGCGTCTCGGGTTTGCAGTGGCAGTGAACGTCGATCCGGACGTCCTCGTGATCGACGAGGTGCTTGCAGTCGGCGACGAGGACTTCTCGCGAAAGTGCCTTGCCCGTATCAAGGAATTCCAGGACGACGGTCGAACGATCGTGTTCGTCACGCATTCGGCCGATCTCGTGCGCCAGGTCTGCGATCGCGGAATGGTCCTGAACGAGGGCAAGGTGCTCGGGGAGGGAACGGCTGCTGAGGCGATCCACCTCTACCACGACTACCTGGACAAGGTGGGTGCTGCGACCGAGGCAGTGCCGTCGGAAGCCGAGATGGACGTGGACCAACAGGGTCGGCGGCCGGTCATGATCACTTCGGTCGACCTCGAGCACCCCGGTACCGGGAGCCGCACCCACCTGCTGCCGGGCGAGCCCCTCTCGGTCCACATGAGCTACGAGGCCACCGAGCCCACCAAAGGCGTCGTGTTCAACATCGAGGTCTTCGACCGCGCCGGCGCGCTCGTGTTCGCGTCGGACACCGCAATGCTCGGCAAGCCCTTCGACGCTCCGGTTGGAAGTGGGCGCGTGGACTTCTCGTTCGACAGCGTTCCCCTGCTCGAGGGGTCCTACACAGTCAGTGTCGGAATAAGCAGTGATCGGGGGATCGTCTACGACCGATGGGAGCAGGCATCGTTCGACGTGATGAACCCCGGCCGCTCACGCGGGACCGTGGCTCTCGACCTGCACGCCGACTTCCGGACCGTCAGCCTCAGCTGAGCGTGAGCCGGACAGGGAGCCGCCCGGGCGCAGGCCGGCGGATCGCGTTCGTACCCCCACGTTTCGGGCCTGGTGTGGTTGGAGGCTCTGAGGCGGTCTCGGCTGAGGCGGCGGTAGGACTGGCTTCGAGGGGGTGGGAGGTCGAAGTGCTCACGACCTGTGCCGTCGACCACTTCACATGGGAGAACGAACTGGTCGAAGGGACGAGCGAGGAAGAGGGCCTTGTAGTGCGGCGCTTCGCGACGGTGCGCGAACCTTCGCGCGTCGCTCGGCGAGCCCACGTCCTCATCGACAGAGGTGTGGTGCCCACTCTCGACGAGCAGATCAGCTGGCTCGGTTTCTGGTTCCGGTCCCCGGACCTTTTCCACTACCTGATGAGCCACGGAGAGGAATTCGACGCCGTGGTGTTCTCCCCTTACCTGTTCTGGACGACCGCGGTGGGACTACGAGCCGTAGCTGAGCGGGCAGTGGTGATGCCGTGCCTCCACGACGAGCTCTACGCCCACCTGGAGGTGTTCCGGCACGTGCTCGCAGACCCGGCGGCGGTGTGGTTCCTGTCCGAGCCGGAGCACGCCCTCGCGCACCGCCTGGGTCCGGTTGCCTCGTGTCACACGGTGACCGGAGCAGGGGTGCGGGTGCCCGGCTCTTACGACCCTGAGGGCTTTCGGAGACGTCACGGGATCACCCGGCCCTTCGTCCTCTACGCGGGGCGGCGCGAGAAGGGCAAAGGATGGGATTGGCTGGTCGAGGCTTTCGCCCGTGCTGTGGAGCTCGGGACCGAACTGGACCTGGTGACGATCGGAGTGGGCCGGGTGGAAGTCCCCGAGGAGCTCGATGGTCGTGTCATCGACCTTGGCTTCGTCGGCGCGGACGAACGCGATGACGCCTTTGCGGCCGCCGTCGCATACGTCCAGCCCAGTCGCATGGAGAGCTTTTCGCGGACCATGATGGAAGCATGGCTGGCGGGCACGCCCGTGCTGGCCACGGCAGCCGGGGACGTCGTCGCATGGCACTGCCGGCGCTCGGGTGGCGGTCTGCTGTTCTCCGACCGCGACGAGCTGGTGGGCCTCCTGCGTAAGGTCTCTAGGTCTTCGACGGAGGTCCGGGCCATGGCCGAACGCGGGCGAGACTACGTGATGAGCGAGTACTCCTGGGAGACGGTCCTCGACCGCATGGAGGCGAGCGTGCGGAGCGTGCGCTGAAGCGCGTGCTCGTGGCGGGCAGCTATCCGCCCGTTCCCGGACAGGCGGCGTCTCTCACGATCGCGGCAGTCCGGCGGGCACTTTCAGCCGCCGCCGAGGTCGTGGTGGTGTCGCCGCGTCCGAGCGCTGCCCACCTCCATGCCCCGATGACAGGAGCTCGTGGCGCGTGGACACTTCATCGACTCGGCAGGTCTGTGCGAGCCGATGCGCTGGTGCTCTGCCTCGAGCCGGGAGTTCCCTTCCGGCCCGGTGCGAGCCGCCTACGGGCGCGGCTCGAGGTGACGTCGCTGGCGGCGGCTCTGCGTCGTTTCGGAAGTGTCACCTTTCTGATCTGTGGCGAGCTCGGTGTCGACGCGACCGCGTTGCGAGGTCTGTGGACGCTCGCGCAAGAGGTGGTCGTGAGCGACGAGGAGGAGCGAGATGTCGTGATCCGGGTGCTCGGGGTCCCGTCGAGCCTGGTCGTCGTGAAGCCGGTGAGTGCGCGCGACAGGGGTGAGATATTCGTCTCACCCGCGAGCGGCGACGAATCGCGTGGCGCGTCCTCGGTCACCGTCGCCGGTCCGAAGGAGTGGGTTCGCGGTGAACGCACACGCAACGTCGCCACGTTAGTAGTACGGGTTGCGAACCGCGCAGAGCACGGTGCCGCTCGAGCTGCGCGCCTCGTGCTGGGTGACCACGCTCCAGCGCTGGGTCGTCCCTTGCGGTGGATCCTCAGCCCACTTCGCACGAGAGTGGAGCGACGTGCACGAGGTGACTCCCGCTAGGCGTAGTGTCGAGCAGCTATCCGCCGCCCACGTACACGTGGATCACGTCACCGATGACGATCGCGCTGGTCCCGTCGTCGACGTCGACCCCGCCTCCGGCGTTCTCGCTCAGGTCGTACGAGTTCCAGACGTGCCCGTCGACGTGATCCGAGAGGTACTCGACCAGATGGCTGTTCGCGCCCTCGACGTAGGTGTGGATGAGATCGCTGGCAGAGTCGTATACCGGGTCAGGGATGCCAGAGACACCGGCTCCGCCTCCTGCGTTCGCGCTCAGGTCGTACGAGTTCCAGACGTGCCCGTCGGCGTGGTCCGAGACGTATTCGAAGAGCTCTCCGTTCGCGCCCTCGACGTAGGTGTGGATGAGATCCTGGCCTGCGTCGTACACCGAGCCGGGTGAGCCGCCGATCGGCGTACCGCTTCCGGCGTTCGCGCTCAGGTCGTACGCGTTCCAGACATGCCCGTCGGCGTGGTCCGAGAGGTACTCGACCAGATGGCCGTTCGCGCCCTCGACGTAGGTGTGGATCAAGTCCTGGCCCGTGTCGTAGACGGCGCTCGGGATGCCGGAGACGGGACTGCCTGAACCCGCGTTCACGGTCAGGTCGTAGGCGTTCCACGGCTGGCCGTTCGCGCCGTCGTTCGTGTACTCCACCAGGTGGCCGGTGGCGGCGGACTGTGCATAGACGTGGATGAGTCCCTGCGCGGAGTCGTAGATAGCGTCAGGGGCGGCACCGAGAGGCGTCGAGGGGGCGTATGTGGCTGTGAGGTCGTAGGGGTTCCATGCACGCCCCCCGACTCCGTCGTTCACGTACTCGAGGAGATGTCCGTCAGAGGCACGTTCGAAGACATGGAGAAAGCCGTCGTGGGGATCGACCAGCGCGCTCGGACTTCCAGAGATGTCCAAGACGCCGAACGCAGCCGTGAGGTCGTAGTAGTTCCAGACACGCCCCCCGGTGTCGTCGTTCACGTACTCGAAGAGATGGGAGTCACCCGCGCTGACGAAGACGTGGAGAAAGCCGTCGTGGGGATCGACCAGCGCGCTCGGCGTCGCGGCGATGTCAGGGCCACCGGTGGCGGCCGTTTGGTCGTAGGAGTTCCACACACACCCGAAGGCGTGGTCAGAGACGAACTCGAAGAGGTCCGAGTTCGACGATCCCGTTCCGTTGCTGTTCGACAGGTAGGGAAGGACCTGGGTCCAGGTGTAGTCGAGTGACGTGGCTCCGGATGTGTCCACGAGCAGCGCGGTCCAGCTCGGCTGGCCTTGCCATGCCCCGGATGCGTAGCCGGTCCCTATCTCGCACGGCTGGCAGCGAAGCGCCATGAGGATGTTGTCGCGATGCTGCCAGCAACCGCTCGTGTTCGCCGGGGTGCAGTCGGCGTTCGACGAGCCCTCACCGTCGTCGTACATCCAGTAGTAGATCGCCTCGAGCGGGTTGCCCACGGCTGCGGTCCAATTGCTGCCCCAAGACGACCACGGGAAACCGCCCGGAGGGGAGGGGTCCTGGTCAGCGCCGGCGCCCTGTTGTGCTGCCTGGTCGAGCGTCGTCGCCATCGCCGACAGCGGCGTCAGACCGCGCGCGGTGCGCTCGAGGTTCGTAGCGACGAAGAGCTGTTCTTGGGGGCTTAGAGACGCCCAGTCGGTGGGAAGCGCCATATCCGCCACCCCCTCCTGTGCCCGGGCGTTTGTTATCGCCTGAAGCGTCGCGTCCAGGCACCCTTGAGAGTCGTCGTAGTAGCTTGCCGAGCAATTCGCTAGGAAGTTCGGTGAGGGCGCGATGGTCTGCGCAGGATTGGCCGGCGGGACGATCCCGTGTGGTGCGGTCACCGACGCGGCCAACACAGGCCTGATCGGGGACGCCGGAGCGTTTTGGGTCAGCGCCGGCGCCGTGCGGACTCCGGACGTCGCCAGGGCACCAACCGGTGACGACAGCAGCAGGGTGCCGGCGAGTCCCGCGACCACCGAGGCGAGCCGGCGAGAGCCGGCGGCGCCTCTTCGCAGGGCCGCTGGTCGTCGTGGTTCGGGTGGCGAAGTCGGGGAATTGAAGAGGTTCACAGAATGTATGTATCGGACGACGGGCCGCGGTCATTGATACATAGCGCGGCTAATATTCTCACTGTTTGTGCGTAATTTGTTAAACGAAGGAGGTTCTGCTGCACCGCCGACGGTGCGACGTCCCCTCGGGGGAGCGCTCCACGAGGAACAGTAGCTGCTCGTGGAGAAGCAGGTCTTGTGGATTCGGGCGCCACCCCACGAAGGCGTTCTCGACAGACCGTACGAGGGCGTCCTCGACAGAGACGGGGTCAGGTGGCCGGGGTCGCGAAGATGCGTCGTCGCGCTGTGGGGGATATCAATTGAATCGTGCGCTTCGACGATCCACCGTCGGCCCCAGTCGGCGATGAGCGTTCGGGGGTGAACATCGAAGAAGGACGACGGGCGCTTCGCAGGGCCATAGTCGAGATCGACGAGGAGGTGGCACGCCAGCGTGCTTCTGGCGCTGTGCCGGGCGACTTCGAGAGCGAGCTCGACCGGATGTTCGGCGAGCTCGCCCCGCGCGAAGGAATCAGGGATCACGCGTTGAGACGGGGCGTGTCATTCGTCGAGCGCAGCGCGGCGATCGACCTCCAAGTGCCCGTGGCGTCGCGCCGAGCGGGAGGCTCGGTCGTAAAGCGCGTGGTCCGAGCAGCCGTCGGATGGTACGTGCGGTTCTTCGTCTCGCAGTTCTCGCGGTTCGCACTGGCCGTGGCGCGAGCCTTCAATCTCGTCGCAGAGGACTTGGACCGACTGCACGAGGAGGTGTCGGCTCTCCGACCGTCCATGCCTAGCGATATCGTCGCGCACCAGGCACCCGGCGAGCGGTGGTGGTCGTCGCTGGCACTCTCGGCGCTGTCGGGTGTTTCAGCTCCGGTCCTGCACTCGGAGTGCGGAGAGGGCATGTTGATTCGAGCTCTTCGCGCCGCTGGTGTCGACGCCTACGGCTTGGACCCGTACGGGACCTCGTCAGGGTTGGCGGCGAGCTCGGGGCCACACATTCGGTGCGAGGAGCTGACCGACCATCTGCGATCGTTGCCAACCGGTGCACTGGGCGGAGCGGTGCTCGAGGGTTCGGTGCAGGTGCTCGGCGCGCGAGGATGCACGCAGCTCATGTCGCTGCTGTCCGCGCGAATTGCTGACACGGGAGTGCTTCTCGTCGTCTCTCTCACACCGGAGGCCTGGGGGCGCGTCGCCGACCCACTCGTGGCGGACCTGGCACCGGGCCATCCCCTTCATGCCGAGACGTGGTCGTACCTCCTGACGAGAAACGGGTTCGGGCGGATCGAGGTGCACCGTGGCGGGACCGATCTGCGAACACGACTGCAAGAGAGTTCCGGAGGGGCGCCGACGGCCGACGAAAATCTCCTGGGAGTACTGGGTGCCTTGCTGGCGGGGCCCGACGAGTACCTCGTCATCGGGGTGCGTGAAGCAGATGCGCGATGAGCGGCGTACGGAGGATCGACCAGGTCGTTCCGACCCTCGCGAGCCGTGACGCGATCGGTGGGCACACCATCCAGGTACGCGACCTGCTGCGGCAGATGGGACTGCGTTCCGACGTCTACTACGCGAACGCCTCCACGGACTTGCTGGGCGAGGGGCGCCACATAGAGAGACTCGGTGACGTCGATCCGCAGGGGCGGTGGCTGCTCTACCAGCTGTCGATCGGGAGCCCCGCCGCGCATGCCTTCGCCCAGCGTCCGGAAACCAAGCTCGTCGACTATCACAACATCACTCCGGTGGAGCTGTTGGACCGATGGGAACCCGAAGTCGGCGACGAGCTGCGTCTCGGCCGGTCCCAGATGAGACAGCTCGCTCCGCTCACGACGCTCGCGATGGCGGACTCGGCATACAACGAGGGGGAGCTCAAGCGTGCCGGCTACGGTCTCACGGCGGTAGCCCCCCTTCTCGTCGACATCAAGGAGCTCGAAGGCCAGGCGGACCGAGCGCTGTCGGCCCGGCTCACATCCGAGCGGGCGCAAGGCGGCCATGATCTGTTGTTCGTTGGCAAGGTCGCCCCGCACAAGGCCCAGCACGACCTCATCAAAGCCTTCGCCCTCTACCGCCGGCTCTATGACCCCTTGGCGCGTCTGCGGATCGTGGGCGGTGCGATCGGCGACGCCTACCCGTGGGCACTCGAGCGCTTCGCCGAGCTCCTGGGGTTGAGGGACGCGGTGGAGATCCCCGGATCCGTGACCCACGCGGAGCTCGTCGCGTACTACCGGGCTGCCGACGTCTTCGTCTGTCTGTCGGACCACGAGGGTTTCTGTGTTCCGCTCCTCGAGGCGATGGTGCATCGTCTCCCCATCGTCGCCTACGGTGCCGCCGCCGTCCCTGACACTGTCGGCGACGCGGGGATCGTCCTCGACAGCAAGGAACCCTCGAGGGTGGCAGCTGCGATCGACCTCGTCGTGGGTGACCGCAACCTGCGATCGGTGCTGGCTCACGAGGCACGCGAGCGCCTGTCGTGCATGTCGCTCGAACGCTCGCGCGAGCGCTTCGCAGAGGTGATCCGTTCGGCGATCGCTGTGCGCAGCCCGCGTTAGCAGCGCGCTCCGTGCTCGATGCTCATCGGTGTGCGTGGAACGCCATTCTCGAACCTTGATGGGAGACGAGCTCGACTCCGCGAAACCCGACCTCGCGCAACATCTCAGTTACGCAGAGGCGGTTCGGGCCCCAGAAGTTCGAGGGGTCGTCACCGAGCGTCGCCCCTGGGTAGAACACCATCATCGGACGGTCGTACTCGAGCGCGTCGACGTGGGTCTCGAGGATGAGGGTCTTGGAACAGACCGAGTAGACCCTGCGAAGGTAACCCAGGGGATCGGGCGCGTGATAGAGGACCCCGAGGAAGAAGACGTAGTCGAACATGCCGACCGTATCGGGGGAGATGTCCTCGACCGCGATCCGCCTCTTCTCTACGTGGCTCTGCAGGGCCCAGTGCGCGATGTCGAACCCGTGTCCGTCGGTCATCGGATCGTCGGGACGGCTCCAGCAGAAGTCGTCCGCTGCGACCACGCGCGCGGCCCTCCGCTGCTCGGCCTCGAACGAGAAGAAGCCGTCGTACGCTCCGACGTCGAGCACCGCCTTGCCCGCGAAGGACCTAGGAAAACCTAGTAGCTGAAGCTTCGCCCAGGACTGGTCGATGCCCGGAGTGATGACGCCGTGACCCAGGTCGATTGTATGGAACCACGGACGCGAGAAGACCAAGCGTTTCATGAGCTCGACATCGAAGACGTCGGGTAGTTCGAGGTCGTTCAGCGGACGAATCCTCCTCTATGAGCCGTGTTCTGCGTGTTCTCCGTGTGCGATCGTGGCGCGCACGACGAATCCGCTGCAACTCGACTCGAGCGGATGAGCTGTCGGTAGAAGGCCTCGGCACCCTGCACCATGACAGAGGATCGAAAACATTCCTCGAATCGCCTTCTTCCGTGTGACCCCATTTCTCGGCGTAGCTCCGGCGATCGGATGAGCCTGGCGAGTGCGGCGGACAGCTCCGCGACGTCACCGGGGGGTACGAGGATCCCGCTCTCACCGTCGGCCACGACCTCGCCGATTCCTCCCACGGCGCTTGCGACCACAGGCTTGGAGAACATCATCGCCTCCAGGAGGATGAGCCCGAAGGATTCGAAACGCGACGGGACCACGAGTATGTCGCAGCCCGCGTAGAAACGGCGCAGCAGGTCGTCGTCGACGGGTCCGGTGAACTGGACCCTACCGCGGGCGTAGTTGGCCGAGGCCTCGAAGGCGCGGCGAAAGGTTGTCCCACCGGAGGCCGGGAGCGAGTCGTCGCCGACCACGGTGAAGACCACGTCGTCGAACTCCTGGGCGAGCTGACACACGCACTCCAGAAGTGTGTCGATCCCCTTGCGGGCTTCCAGACGACCGACGAACAGGACGTTCACCTTCCCGGGACGCTCGGCGGGTCTGACCCCCAGGGTGGGGTCAGGGAGCCCGTGCGGCACCAGTCCTACGAACCGGCGGTCGAGCACGATCTCGTACTCGGTCTCGACCTCGTCTATGACCGCGGGCCCGCACGCGAGGATCCCCCCGGCGTGCTCGTACACGTAGCGCTCGAGGTCCACCATGTCGCGAAGCGTCGGGTCGTCCCCCTCGAGGGCCTCGGCGAACAAGCGGTCCACGCGGGTGAGCGTCTTGAGCGGCGTGTAGAGCCCGATGACGACGCGGAACCTCCCGTCGAGCTCTGCTGCGATGCCCTCCGAGTCCCAGTTGGGGGCTTGGACGACGTCGATGGGCCGGTGGGCGTGGATGCGTCGGAGCTCCTCGCACATCGTTGCCGAGTAAGCCCAGAGGCGGGCGGGCACTTTCGGATCGGTGGGTGCAGTGTGCTCGGCAATCGCAAGGCGGTGGACCCACACCCCTTCCTCCAGATCGACCCGGGGAGTGCCCTCGCCCTGTGTCAAGACGTGAATGACGTGACCGGTGCCGGCCATTCCCGTTGCCAGGAGGTGGACGACCCGGCCGATCCCGTTCACACGCTTCGGCGGGTACTCCTGTGTCAAGTAGCACACGTGAAGCTTCTCCTGCCTCGGACGTCGCGTGGGGAACGGCAGGAGCTCCTCTGTCTTCGACGCGAACCACTCAGGTCGTCGCGTTCGGGGCTTGGCGTACAGGAAGGCCTCGAAGGCGGCATTCGAGGCCTTGTGGCGATCTGACTCGAATTTCCGCTGGTCGTCCACGCTCAGCGCCCCCGTGCTCACGGCGTGCTCGACGTCACGCTTGGCGACCTGCACGAACGACGCCAGGTCCTCGCACACCTCGAAGAACGACTTGTATCTCGTTCCGTGTTTGAGAGCGAAGTAGAATTTGCTCTTGAGCACCTGGTAGTAGTCCTTCACGACGTCAGGTCTGTCACGAACCGAGCTCGGCAGGAACTTGTGATAGACGAAACCGTCGTCGAGCGCCTTGACCACGTAGCCCGAATCGGTGAGCCGCCTGCACACGTCGGACTCGTCGAGGTAGTACTCGAACTCTTCGTCGAACCCTCCGATCGCGGTGAGGAGGGCGCGCCTGAACGAGGCGTTCGTGCCGATCGTGTACGGAACGACGTTGCTCGCAGGCGCGCTGAGGAGCTCGGTGAGACCGGGGGCGCTGTTCCACTCGGCCCAGGCGTTGCCCAGGCTGTCGACGTAGCTAGACCAGGCTTGGATCGTCACGCCCGTGAAGTTGTAGACGGGCCCGCCGGCCGCTGCGACCTCCGGGTCGTCGTACGCGAGAGCTATTGAGTCGAGCCAGGCGGGGTCAGGGTATGCGTCGTCGTCGATGAAGGCCACGATCTCGCCCGCGGAGACACCGACCCCGATGTTCCTCGACTCCGAGAGGTTTCGGTGCATGCAGCGAGCCACCTTCAGGCGTCCCGCGTACTGCGCCAACACCTCCTCGGTGTCGTCGTCGGATGGGCCGTTCACGACGACGACTTCGAAGATCGGGTAGTCGAGCTGCTCGAGCCCGAGGAGCGTCAAACGCAGGCTGTCTGCTCGGTTGTAGGTGTTGACGACGACCGAGAAGCTGCGAGCATTCATGCGCGCATCAGCTCGCGCGTTCGCTCGGAGATGAGCCCCCCGAGTCTTGGTGACAATCCCGCGAGTGAAGCATCCGCCAGCTCTGCGAGCAGACGGATGAAGCCACGCTCGTAGGCGGTATCGGAGTAGTCCTCCAGATGCTCGGCCACCAGCGCCGACCACTCCGCAAATTCGAGCTCTCCATAGTCGGTCGGGACCCGTACGGCGCTCATGGTGTCAGGTGTAGCGTCGGAGGCAGGTCGCATGCGCGAGACCAATTCGGCGATCGCCGTTGTGAGCGCGAAGACGTCCCCGGCGGGGACGACCCTTCCGAGTCCACCCATGATGTTCGGGAGGTTGCCTGCGTCGGAGCCGATCACGTAGCACCCTGCCGACATCGCCTCTATGACCGGGACGCAGTAACCCTCGTGGTACGAAGGGATCACGAGGACGTCGGCGCTGTGAAACAGCTCGACGATGTCTTCGTCGCTCGGGCTGGAGACGACTTGCAGCTTCCCGAGTCCCGCGAAGCGCCTCGTACAGCGCTCGAGCTGGCGCACGACCGCCTCGTCGGAGAAGCGCGGGTTCCCGGCCAGAGTCAACACGAAGCGGTCGTCGCCGTGACCCCACAGCGACGATACGGCCTTGAGGAGGTCACCGACGCCTTTGGCACGTACGAGACGGCCCAGGTACAGGAGGCGAACAGGGCCTTGGGTGTCGCCAAAGCCCTTGCGATCAGCCGGGCTGAGCCGGTGAGCGGGCGGTAGGTGCAGGACACGTAGGCGATCCTCCGCGACACCGATGGACCGGTCCAAGTCGAGATTGAACTCGCTCACACAGGCCACCCGATACGCCTTGGAGATGTTGTGCCGTTGTAGGAGAGCGGCCTCACAACCGAGCTTCACGGCGGGGTCGTCGACGAGCTCGGGCGGCGTCGTATTGTGCTCCACCACCATGATCGGCCGATCGGGCGGAATTACGAAGACCGAGTCGAACAGCTCGTAGGACATGCCGAACTCGAAGATATGCACGTCCGTGGACCAAAATGCCTCTTGGCGCAAGAGCTCGGCGACGGTTGGAACACCTCGGATGTACGGTGCGCGGTAATCGCTGGCCTGCGTGAACACGTTCAGGTCGATACGCGCGCCGCGTGCGTCGAGTGACTCGAGGATGTCCAACTTGCTTTGAAGGCTGTTGGACACTGCGTCGTGGTGCACGAAGATGCCCGAGTACAGAGCGATCCGCAGATCCGGTCCGGGATCGGTCATCGGCTCGGCGCTTTCGGAGGTAGCAGGACGTCTAGCTGTCGAGCACGTTCGTCTCGACGTCTTCTCGCGCATCGACAGGTGGTCCGTAGCCGGCTTCCAGCGTGATCTCTTTGCGCACGAGCTCGATCTGTCTCGAGATCTCCTCTGCCAAGCGGGCGTGCTCCATCTCGAGTGCTCTGGCCTGTAGTCGCGCGCTCGCGTTCTGGTTCGAAAGCGCGTTGAGAACGGTGGTCACCGTTCGGTCTATGTCCCGGCGGAGGGCACTCAGCTCGCCCACCGTCTCGTTCAGTTCCCGCGTCAAAGCTTCGATACGTAGATCGATCCGCGCATACGCGCGCGTCAAGATAGGTTGGAAGAGGCGCTTCAAGAAGCTCCGCAGGACGCGTTTCAACCACGGTTCAGCGCTCATCGCACGAAGTCCTCGCGCCTCCTCTTCCAAGTGGCTGCAGGTGGGCAATCTCTCCCGACCTGCGACGTCAGCAGGTGCAGTCGGTGAATCACGACAAACTCCCAATCTACTGGACTTTCGCGCAAGCGGCCGTGGTTACCTCGACCGCCGTGAGCCGCTGCTAGTGTTCGTCCCGGTCGGCGTAACCTGCTCCCGCGGCTGATGTCGCTCGCTCTCCGGCAAGCGAGGTGGTGAATAGCCCATGTCCAGACGCCTTCTTGCCGTAGTGCTGGTGCTCGCACCGGTGGTGCTGGTAGGTGTGGTCGTGTTCACTGCGCCCCCTCCGTCGGCAAGGGCGGCCGAGGTGCCCGGTGCTGCATTGCCGCTTCAGGAATTCGTCGCCGATAACGCGAGCGGGCGTGCCTGGAACGCCTATGACCAGACTGCGAACCTGAACGGTCCCACCTTCATCGGCGACCCCAACGCGATCTCCGATGCTCGCGACGGGCTCGTGCACGTCTTCGGTCGCGCCGCGGACACGGAGCTGGTTCAGTACGTGAACGACGGAAGATCGTCCGGCCAGGCCTGGAGCACCTACGACCTCACGTCCCAAGCCGCGTCCACCACGGGGCTGGGCGGGGCGCCGGACGCGGTCTACGACACCGCGCAAGGGCTGCTCCACGTCTATGCCCAGGGCACCAATGGCGACCTGCTCGAGTACGTGAACGATGGCCTGGGCGGACACCCTTGGAACGTCTACGACCTGAGCGTGTTCGCGGGCGGTGGGGGACCGATAGCCGGGGCGCCGAGCGCGGTGTACGACGCGGGACAGGATCTCGTTCACGTCTACGCCCAGAGCGCGAACGGCAACCTGGTCGAGTACCTCTCGGATCACGCGGCCGGGCACGTCTGGAACGCCTACGACCTCAGCGTGTTCGCGGGCGGTGGAGGAACCATCGCAAGCCCGCCCGGTGCCCTCTACCAGCCGGCTCAGGATTTCATCCACGTCTACGCCGAAGGCTCCGACGGGCACATGATGGAGTACGTCTCCGACCATGCTTGGGGGCGTGTGTGGAACGCGTACGACTTGACCGGTCTGGCGGGCGCGGGGAGCGCGATAGGCGGCACCCCCGATGCTCTTTACTCGGGCGCTCAGGGGTTGGTCCACGTGTTCGTCCGGAGCTGGGCCGGCGACATCGTGGAGTACGTGAACGACGGGGCCTGGGGACGTCTGTGGAACGCGTACGACTTGAGTGCGTTGGCGTTCAACGGGGGTCCGGTGTCGGGCACCCCGAGTGCCGTCGTCGATCCGTCTACGGGGTTGATCGAGCTCTTCGTACGCCCGTCGAGCGACGACCTGGTCGAGTACCTACCAAATGGAGCCGGAGGCCACCTCTGGAACGCGTACGACCTGACCACCACGTCGGCGGGACCTACAATCGGAAGCGATCCGAGCGCGGTCGTCTGGAACTCCGTGGTACACGTCTACGCGGGAGGGCCACTGGCGCCCGGCGGACCACCGAAGACGGGGGTGGGGGTCTACGGATTCGCATCCTGGACCGCGGCAGGCCAAGCCATAGGCGACGAGTGGCCCGTCCTGGGGGACACGGGCGGGCTCGGGACGACGGGCGCCCCCTACACCGCCCAGCTCCCTAGCACCCCGGACCTCAATGTGGGCGAGGCGATCGTGGCCTTGCGGGTACGGGTCACGTGGCTCTCGTTCTGGACGGTGAGCGGCCCGGCCGGTGGCGACTCGTGGAACAGCGACGGGTACCAGGCCGGGCAGACCGCCGCTCAGGCGATCGATCGGGACTACGAGACCGACGCCACGAGGCCGGACTGGGTGATCCTCGACCCCGAGGGGTACAACGGCACGCCGGGGACGCTCTGGGACTGGGGGGCGTGGCTGTACGGCTGGTCGGCGGGGATCACGTCGGTGGACTCGGCACTTCATCCTGCTTTCTACGCGAACCAGTCGCAGTACTACACCAACGATCTGTCGGCGATCGGCCTACCCGCTTTCATCGCCGTGAGCCCGATTCAGGGAAACGAGCCGTTCATCCCGGGAGGCAGCTTCGGCAGACCAGGTTCCAACGTCACCGGGTACATCGGCTACTTCGGGTCCTGTCCGTCGTTGGCCGACGAGAACACTGTGCGAGGGTGGGGGGCCCCGTACAACACGATCCAGTTCTCCGACAGCGGCGTGGACTGCGGCCCGTGACCGATCCGGTCGATCGTCTCTGGTCGATCGCCGAGATCGCGAGGATCTCACACGCTGCCAACTCGTGACCGACGGCCCTGGCGGCACGTTCCCTCGTCGGTCGACCGGGTCAGCGCCAGCCGTACCAGGTGTCGGCTCCGGCGGAGTGGGTCGGGGGGCGCCCGAGCAACCATGTGAGATACGTCTCGGCCTGGGCGAAGTTGGCTCCTGTGGGTATGGCCACGACGTTGCGAACGTGCCAAGAGCGCAATTGCGCCTGGATCCGGACGCGCAGCGAGGTGGTCCGCCGCGGAGGCGTTCCCGTGGAAAGAGCGCTGAGCGTGGTGTCGGTCAACGACGGGCGGCTCGAAGACGCCGCACCGCGCGGCTGAGGAACGATGAAGCGCCCTCCGGGCAGCTTGAATCTGAGGAACGTGGTTGCCTGCCAGTTCTCCGGGTTGGCGAAGCTCGCGTCGGGGAACGGGTAGACGAGAGTGACCGTGTCCGGCGGAATCGCTTCTGCGGCCCTCGAGGTGAAGTAGCTGGGCACGCCCGTCGGCTGCATCACGTACGGCCAGGCGGGGACCAGCGGCAGAAAGACGGCGACCGCCACCAGCGCAGGGGCTGCCAATGACGCCGCCCTGTTCCGCCCGAGCCGAGCACGTCGGATCCGCTCCAGGACGACTCCGAGGATGACTGCGCCGCAAAGGGAGACGTACAAAGAGAAGCGGACCGGGAGGGCGTTGTTGAAGAGAGGAAGCTTGTCGAAGACCCCTTCTGGCATGGGGACCCCGGTCGTGCGGTTGTCCACCATCAGCCGCGAGCCGAGTGAGAGCACGAACGCGACGGCGCACAGGATTGCCGCCACCCGCACGACCGCCACGCGCCGGAGGGCGATGGTACTTGCCGCGATCACCACCACCAACGGGAGCCCGAGGTAAGAGCCGTTCTCGCTCCCGTTGCCCGCGAACCGATCGGCGATTCGGGTGAACGTCGCGGGGGCGAAGCGTTGGAGGCTGTCGGGAAGGATCGGGCCCAGAAGGTCCGCGCGGTAGATCTGGGGATGGGCCTGAATGGGCCCGACCACGTGCGCGGGACCCGCGACCAGGAACCATACGGGGTAGGAGAGGAGCACCAGGGATACGAAGGCGGCACTCGCCAAGGCGGTGACGGTGTAGCGGAAACGGTCGCGAATCTCCCTTCTCGCGAACAACGCGGCCACGAGCACGCCGGCGGCCCCGATCACGATCGTTCCCAGTAGCACTTCGCTCGAGATGAAGAATTGCACGACGACGAGAAGACCGAGCACCGCTCCCTGCCAGACCGGCCGCCCGCGCTGACGGACGACCAAGTCGTGGACGACGAGGAGGATCAGAGGTGGCAGTGGGACGAACACGAGGTTCAGGTGCCCGATCCCCTGGGCCACCATGTAGGGCGAGAATCCGTAGAGGAGCCCGCCGGCGAATGCGGCTGGTCGCCAGCTGGTGAAGCGTCGCACGAGCGCGTACGCGGCCGCCGCCGAAGCGACCAGAGCCAGGGTCCCGAGCAGGTTGAAGCTGACGACCTGCCCGAAGAGCAACGTGACCGGGGCGGCGAGAAGACCCAGTGGCAGCGTGCTGGTGTTCGCCACCAAGTTGACGCCGAAGGGGTAATTCCCGTAGTTCGAGAAGAGCGGGTTGTGCCCGTGCAAGACGGCGTAGGGAGCCCAGGTGAGGAACCACATGGATGCCGCCTGGTCTCCACCTCCGGAGAGGGCGAACGAGTTCGGGTCTGCGGCCCACGCATGCCAGAACGCCACGACCGCGATGGCCGCGTAGATCCCGATTGCGAGGACCGTGGGCGCGACACTCCGCCACGTCGAGGGGTGAGACGAGGTGTGGGCGCCACGTTTCACTTCGGGCACCGGCGAGAACGATGATTCGGGGTCAGTGTTGTCGGGGACGTCTGTTCTCCACGAGGTCGCGTATCAGACACCACACTCGACGCGTGACATCACCATTTGGATTGTGAACACTACAGAAGGCGCAGTGGTGACGCACTATGGTGCGCAAGCGCACCGTGGCACGTACTGCGAGAGCCGTCCCGGGTCTGTCGGACCGTAGCCTCCGAGGCTCCTCGGCCGCTTTGGTTCTCGTCAGCGTCGGAAATTCGCAAAGGGGGACATGAAACGGCTGATTGCCTCTCTCGTCGCAACAGCGGGACTGCTCGTGACGGCTCTCAAGCTCCCGGCTGTGGCCGGGGCGTCCCCGATCCCGCTGGTGCGCAACTCGGGGCGGTGGGCATGGCGCCTCAGGTGGGCGTGAAGGTGTACGTGGGCTCCGACGTGGGATCGAATGCCTCGAATGCCGTCGTACTCAGCACGTACACCGCGATGGTCGATCAGGACGCCGTCAAGGTGATCTCCATCAGTTGGGGCGAGTGGGAGCGGGACCTCGGGGCGGCTCAGGTCCACGCGGAGGCGTTGCTCTTCGCTCATGCCGCCTCCCAGGGTCAGACTGTCGCCGCCGCCGCCGGTGACGTGGGCTCCGAAGGCTGCTTCGGGGACGGCACCGATGCTCCCCGGATGCTCGAAGTGCAGGACCCCGCGAGTCAGCCGTGGGTCACAGGTGTCGGAGGCACGACACTCAGCTCTCTCGGGCCGCGACCTACCGAGCAGGTATGGAACAACGTCGAGGGTGCCGGGGGAGGGGGTGTGTCAGACGAGTGGACGATGCCCGCCTGGCAAGCGGGTCCTGGAGTGCAGAGCGCGTTCACGAGCTCGTCTGCGTGTCCGTTGAGCTCAGCCCCCGCCACGAGGTCGTGCCGCGAGGTACCCGACGTGTCGGCGGACTCCGATCCCGTCAGCTCTCCGTTCGGCGAGTACGTCGACGGCGGCTGGAAGGGGGTGGGTGGTACCAGCATGGGCGTGTCCCTGTGGGCCGCGCTGGCCACGCTGGCCTACGAGGGTCGGGCGAAGAGACGGTGGGTCTCATGGACCCTGCCCTCTACCAGGCAGGGTGTCTCGACAGCCAGCCCTTCAACGACGTCGTCTGCGGAGACAACCAGCCCCCTTCGCCGTATCTGCCTACCGACTCCAACGGGGCTCCGTTCACCGGGGGTCCTTACTACCCGGCAACAGCCCGTTACGACCTGGCCTCGAGTCTGGGCACTCCCGTCTTCAGTGCTCTCGTGCCGGACCTGCGTAGCCCTTCTGTCGCTTGCGCGACCGTCCCCTCTCGTGCCTACCAGCCCGGCGACCTCTCCGAGTTCGTCTCCGACGCTGCCCAAGGACGCCTCTGGAACGCCTATGACCCGAGCGCCGTTGCCGGTGGTTCGGGGATCTCCCGGTCCCCGGGCGCGGTGGTGAACGCCGGCGAGGGCTTCATCCACGTCTTCGCGCGCGGGCCGCAGAACCATCTCCTCGAGTGGGTGAACGACCGAGCCGGCGGACGGCAGTGGAACGCGTACGACCTGACGACCGACTCAGGTGGTCCGGGGGTCCAAGGGACTCCGAGCTCAGTCGTGACAGGAAGTGTGATCCACGTCTATGTGGGCGGTTCGTAGGCGGTGCAGGTCCGAAGAGGAGCGAGGTCCGAAGAGGAGCGAGGTCCGAAGAGGAGCGAGGTCCCATGAGGAGCAGCCGGCCTCCGGACTACGGAGGGCGATACCGGGGCAAGTTGGCGGTCGTGTCGGGCGCGTCCTCAGGGCTCGGGCGTCGCATGGCTCTTGACCTGGCCGGCGCCGGCGCAACGGTTGTCGCTGTGGCTCGACGTTCGGAGCTGCTCGAGAAACTCGAGTCCGAGCTCCACGTCCTCTCGCCTCATTCTTCATGCCACCGCTGCGACGTCACCGACGTCGCAGCGTGGACGAGGTTGCTCGGCGAGGTCGAGCGGGACCGCGAGCGGATCGACCTACTGGTGAACAACGCGGCCATGGACCCAGGGATCCGCCTGGCTGACATCACGGTGGAGGACTTCGAGCGCGCCTTCGCTGTCAACTTCTTCGCCGTGGTCGCCGGCACGCTCGCGGTGTTGCCGAAGATGTTCGAGCACGGACAGGGGACAGTTGTCAATGTCTCCTCGGACGGCGGTCGCCTGCCGTCTCCGGGGCCGGGCGCCTATCCGGCATCGAAGGCCGCAATCGGTGCGTTCACAGAGAGCGTCAGCTTCCGAGCCGCGAGACATGGAGTGCACATGCACGTGGTCTACCCGGCCTGGATGCCGACGGAGATGGGGCTGAGCGCCCTGCGGCGCGGCCTTCGGACTCCGCCGCGTGTCATGCGTCGGAGCGAGGAGGAGGTGTCGAGCCTGGTGTTGGCGCGCCTCGGCGGCCCGGCGCTCGACATCAGTGCTTCGCGGCTGCCCGCCGTGGCCGCGCTCTTCCGGGCGGTCGCGCCCCTCACGTACCGTCGATTGCGGCGCAGCTGGTAGGTGTCAGGGGGAGGTTTGTAGGTAACAGGGGGAGGTTGCAGGTGTCAGATAGCGCCTCCGAGCGGGCGCGGACCGGAGGTTTGCACGACGGTGATACCGAACAACGAAGCGCCAGGCATCACGTTCCAGACGGCGAACCCGGCGACGTCAGGTCCAGCGGACGTCGCCAGCCCGGCTCCTTCGAGCGGCGCCATCACCCGTGACCCGGGCGTCACGAGGAAGAGCGCGTGGCCTCCGCCCCCGACCTCCAGGCGCGACGAGCGTTCGTAGTAGAGCGAGCCTGTGTGTTCGAGGTACCTCACCGAGGAACTGGAGACGAACGCGATTCTCGAAAAAGGAAGGACGAGACCGGCGATGCGAAAGCACGTGGCTGCGTTTGGCGCGCTTGCGTTGTCAGACGAGGCGAGGCCGCTCGTGTCGGCGACGAACGCGAGCACGTCCCGCCGGCGGTCGACCAAGCGCCCGAGTGACCCGACAGCGCCCTCTGTTCTGTCAGCGGCGGCGATCGCTGCCGCGGTGTCGGGGTACGGAGCCCCATACCTCGGGTTCGATATCCATAGACCGCTCAGCGTACGAGTGAGGCTGGACGGCAAGATCCCTGGCCTCTCGAGGAATTGTTCGGAATTGAGGACGCAGGCGACGGCGACGGCGATGGTCGCCACAACTGCTCCCGAGTGGCGAAGCGCGCGAACGCGGTGGTGAATCAGTCGCGACAGAGGCCACAGCAGGAGCATGGTCGCGCTCGGGAGGTACGAGAGCACGGCTCCGCCGGCGGGAAAGCGACCGCCGGTGACGATGGCCAAGGGAGGAAGGATCGCCGCGGCGAGGATGACGCCGCTTCGCTGGTACCACGGGCTCCAAGAGGAGTCGCGAAACAGATCCGGGCGCGAACCGGTGCCGCTCCAGATGCGTCTGCTCACGTCCCCGGCAGGCCTGCGCGTGACGAGGCGCGCCAGACTCAGGACGAGCCCCGCAGCGACAGCGAGAGCGATCGCCTGCCACAGCGACAGGATGCTGTAGGCGCCGAAGACGCCGAGATTGGTCGCTGCAGCCGACCCGCTGTACAAGAAAGACGAAGCATGGGCTGCAACGCTCAGTTCGACGCGAACAGCATGCAGCCACGATCCGACGTGCCCCGGCTGTACCCAGACCATCGGAACGAACCACACCGCGATGGAGACGAAGGCGGCGACGACCGGGACGAGCAGTTCGCGAGGGCTGCGGACGCTGGCTCTCAGCGCCACGAGCGCCAGCAGCGCGAACATCGGTAAGACCCACGGCATGAACCCGGTCCCGATCCCGAGGACCACCACCGCGGCGATTCCGTGGCCGCTCCCGGGACGGGCCAGGTGAGCCAGGACGACGAGCAGCACCCCGACGAGCGCGCAGAAGCTGTACGTCGAGACGATCGAGCCGCAGAACCACGACATGGAGGTCGACGCCACGAGCGCGGCGGCGGCGATTCCGACCCAACGGCCCACGAGCAGCGTGCCGGCCACGACCGTCAGGGCGGCGGCCGCGGCCGAGGCGAGCGCGGCAAGAAGAACAAGACTGCGAACAGTGCCGAGACCGGTCACCACGTGCAGCGCGTGCCCACAGGCGACATAGAGCCAGTAGCCAGGGGGCGAAGGTGCGCCGTGGGTGACGTCGAAGTGGAAGGAGCCGAGGACGAACTGAGCTGCGCCCCAGTCCGTGGGGCCCGATGCCCCCTCTACGAGACGCAGGACAAGGGTCGCCGCACCGATGCCGAGCGTGAGAGCCAGCACCATCGGGCTTCTCCACACCGCCGCTCCGCCTGGCCATCCCGACAACCTGCGGCGATGAAGCGCTGAGACCTGCCGCAGTTGCTCGTGCCCGAGCCTTACAGAGCTCACGCAGCCCTCATCGCCCATCCCGGGTGTGGTGAGCTCCTCCCGCCAGTGGGCGGTGTCGGGGAGCCGATAACGGTGTTCCGGACTCGCCCGAAGCGACCGGGGGGTCTGGGCCTTCGAGGTCGGCCAGCCGGGTGAACCGGTGCAGCCTGCCCAACCTTCCCAGACGTCCGGCGTCGACGCCGACATCCGCAGCGGCGAGCAACGGTGCATCCCCGTTGCTGTTCCCGTACGCCCACAAGAAGGGCCTGTCGACGTTGGCTCCGGAGCGCGACGCGTCGGCACCAGCAGATGCCTCTGGCGCGAGGATCGAGGACCTCATCCACTGCTCCAGGCGCGCGAGCTTCTGCGTGCCGCGGCAATTTCGTCCGTCGTAACGGCCGGTGAGAAGTCCATCGGGCCCGACCTCCAGACGGGTCGCGACCACGTCCTCGATTCCGAGCTCCCTCGCCACGGCGCGCACGTAAAGCTCGGGGGAGGCAGAGACGACCACGAGACGATGCCCCCGGCTGCGGTGCCACTCGAGACGGGCGCGCACGTCAGCTCGCGCGCGGCGCCTGTAGTGGGCGAGCCCGAAGGCATCTGCACGGGGAGCGATCTCCTCGAGACTGAGTCCTGCGAGCGTACGCCGGAACAAGGCCTCCTTCGCCTCGTCTGCCGCACGGCCTCCGAAGATGCCGGCGCGCGCGAGCTTCACGACCAGTCCACCGGCAGCGAGCACGACCCGCACGGGACCGACCACGGCTACTAGGAAATGCCAGACGCTGCCGCCGTTGGTCAGAGTGCCGTCGAAGTCGAAGGCGGCGACCTGTGGCCGCCCGCTCATTGGTTCGCGCGCCGCGGAGCGGGCACGCCGTGGCGGCCTGCGCCCGAGGCGAACCGCTTGGCCCCTTCGATTGACTCCCCGCTGTCGATCGTGTGGCGCCCGAGGCGAGCCTCGACGACCATGGCTTCGCGCTCGCTCTCAGCCCACTGGGCGTAGAGCGAGCGTCGGTCGTTTCGCATGCAGGTCTGGGGAAGCTCGGCGAGCTCGTGACCGAGCGTGAGCGCGACGTCGAGGGCCTGTCCGGGTGGGCTCAGACGGTTCACGAGTCCCATGCCGAGCGCTTCAGGTCCTCCCACACCCCGACCGGTCAGGATCAGGTCGAGCGCTCGGCTCTGGCCTATCAACCTCGGCAGGCGCACGGTCCCGCCGTCCACGAGGGGCACCCCGAAGCGCCGGCAGTAGACGCCGAGCACCGCGTCTGTGGCCGCCACCCTCAGGTCGCACCACAGGGCGAGCTCCAGTCCTCCCGCCACGGCGTGACCCTCGATCGCTGCTATCACCGGCTTGGACAATTCCAGTCGGGTCGGCCCCATCGGCCCCGGCCCCTCCTCGCGCACCGGCTCATGGCGTCCCGCTGCCAGCGCGTTCAGGTCGGCTCCGGCGCAGAAGGTGCCTCCCTTGCCGGTGAGGACCGCGACGGAGGCTCGTGCGTCGGCCTCGAACGACAAGAAGGCCTGGAGCAGTTCGCGGGCGGTGGCAGGGTCGACGGCATTGCGCCTCTCGGGGCGGCAGATGCTGACGACGGTGACCTTCCCGTCTCGTGTGATCTGGACGTTCTCGGGCATGCGGCGGCCATCTTCCCAGAAGGGGCCGCCCTCGGAGAAGGGATTCAGGGCAGAAGGCGTGGGGCGTCCGGAAAATGTGACCCAACGCGTCGACAATCGCGACGGGGCCGTTACACTCGTTGTCAGCAAGGCAATAGGACTATTTCCGTCGCTCATGGCGCCGACGGGGAATCCAGGAGGAAGACATGGCCGTACGCCTGGGCGACACCGCCCCCGACTTCACCGCCGAGACGACCGAAGGACCGGTCAACTTCCACGAGTGGCTCGGAGACTCGTGGGGGATCCTGTTCTCGCACCCAAAGGACTTCACCCCGGTCTGCACTACGGAGCTTGCGGCCTTCTCCAAGGTCAAGGGTGAGTTCGACAAGCGGAACACGAAGCTGATCGGTCTTTCCGTGGACTCGGTCGAGTCTCACAACACGTGGGACAAGGACATCGCCGAGACCCAGGGCCAGTCGGTCAACTTCCCGGTGATCGGAGACCCGGACCGCAAGGTGGCCGACCTCTACGACATGATCCACCCGAACGCGAACGACACCCTCACCGTTCGCTCGGTCTTCGTTATCGGCCCCGACAAGAAGGTGAAGCTGACCATCACGTACCCGGCCTCCACGGGGCGAAATGTCGACGAGGTCCTGCGCGTCCTCGACTCGTTGCAGCTGACCGCCGGCTATTCGGTGTCCACGCCCGTCAACTGGGAGGACGGCGACGACGTCATCGTGGCCCCGGCGCTTTCGGAGGAGGAGGCGGAGAAGAGGTTCCCCAAGGGCTTCAAGACGCTCAAGCCCTACCTGCGGATCACCCCTCAGCCGAACAAGTAACGCCGGGCGCCAAGGGTCGCCGAGGAGCGCGCCGAGGTCACGAAGCGGCGCGCACGACCTGGACCTGTCCGACCCCCGTCTCGGCGTCGAGAACGAGATGGGAGCTCTCTGCGGGATAGCCCGATGTCGCGGCCGCCGTTCGAGTGGTGCGGACACTGCCGAAGCCGCTCCCGAGGCTTTGCCCGAACACCTGCACGTCGCCGAGCCCGCTGTGGGCGGTGACGCTGACTGTGGGCCCATCGGGCAGCTCCACGAGAAGGTGCCCGATCCCGACGCTTGCCGTGATGTGCCTGGTTCCGGGCGCGAAATCCACACCCCGCAGGTCGACGATCAGGTTGCCCGCGGCGAGCCGGTAGCGGGAATGAACCTGCGCGGCGATGGTCGGACGCCATTGCGAGTCGCCGATCCCGCCGCTCAACGGCACACCGCTCAGCGACTCCACCGAGAAGAGCGTGGCAGCGACGACGGCCGCGATCGCGGCGAGCGTCACGAGAAGCGTGACCACGATCCATCCGAGGCGCGAGGCGGCGCTGCGGTTGGCCCCGCTGCCCGCCAGCAGTACTGCCGCCATCGCCAGCGCGAGCAGGGAGAGGAAGAAGCCGAAGCCGTAGTTCCAGTGCGGCCACCAGGGGCCGCTCGAGAAGAGGTCGGACAGGGCGACGATCGCCAGGACCACCCCGGCCACCACCACAGCCAGGTTGCGTCGTCGAGGTCGACGGTCGAGGAAGTCGTGAGCGATGGTCCTCTGTGACTCGGCTTCGGGGATGAGCAGCCACCCCGCCAGGTACAGAAGCAGACCGAAGCCGCCGAGAAGGACGAGAGCCACGAAGGCGATGCGCACCACCGCCACGTCGACGCCGATGTAATGGGCTATGCCGGCGGCGACCCCGCCCAGGATGCGACCGTGGGGGTCACGTCTGAGAAGACGCGGCTCTCCTGTCCCCGGTGGCGGCGAAGGTGGCGGCGAGGGTGGCGGCGAAGGTGGCGGCGCAGGTGGCTCAGCACCCGGGGGAGGAGGTGGTGGCAGGCCGCCGCCTGGTGGATCGGGCGCAGGTGCCTTGTCGCCTGCGAGCCCCAAGCCAGGTGTGTCGTTGCTCGACCTCTCGGTGATCGTGTCCATGATCCAATGATCTGGTACTCCGGACGTTCGGGGCATCGGGGATCACCCGGAAAGATCCCCCAGGTCGGTGTGCGGGTCTGAGGGACGTTCCCCGTAGTCGCGTGCATCGGCGCATGCGAGCATGGGACACATCGAGGAAATCGCCGGAACTCCTGATCACGTTCCCTGGGGTTTTCAGCCTCTGCCGGAGGCGAAGGATCCTTCGGTGCTGTCGCCCCAGGGCGAGGTCCCGTTGGGCGGAGATCGCCATCGCCGCACCTGGTGGCGCGTTCCTCGATCGCCGGGACCACTACGACGCAGCGTCTCGGACCGAATGGCAGGGGGGGTGGCGGGCGGCCTGTCCGCACGATTGGGCGTGAACGCCAACCTCATCAGAGGGTTGTTCCTTCTGCTGATACTCGGGGACGGCACCGGGTTCGCCATCTACGTCGTGCTGTGGTTGGCGATCCCGATGTCCGGCGACTCGGTCTCGGTCGGCCGGAGAGCGGTCGTGAACCACGGGGCTCTTCAGCTCGCCCTCTCGATGGCGATCGCGTCCGGAGGGGTGCTAATCGCGCTGGCCGCTGTTGGAGTGAGCCCCGCCGCCGGATTGATCTGGCCTGTGCCGATCAGCGTCGCGGGGCTGATCCTGGTCTGGCGGGGAGCGGAGGGCGAGGAGAAAGCGTTCCTGAACGAGCTCCTTCATCAGGTCGTGTCGACGGAGCCGACGACACGGAGGAGCCGTCGTGCGACCACCGTGAGGTTGGTCCTCGGCGTCGTCCTCGTGCTCGCAGGCGTCATAGGCGTCGTGATCGTCCGCCGTCCGACCTTCGCCACGGTCGCCACCCTTGACGGCGCTGTGGCGGTGATCATCGGCGGACTCCTGGTCGTGTTCGGTCCTTGGTGGTTGAGACTGGCTCACGAGTTGGCCGTCGAGCGGCGCGAACGCGTCCGATCACAAGAACGGGCCGACATGGCTGCGACGATCCATGACTCGGTTCTCCAGACCCTCGCCCTGATCCAGCGGGAAGCCGCCGACTCTCGCGAGGTCACACGTCTGGCACGTGCTCAGGAGCGTGACCTACGCACGTGGCTGTTCGAGGGAAGGCCCCCAGGAACCTTCGACAGCTCTCAGGTTTCGACCGTTGCCGAGGCGGTCGGCGTCATTGAACGCGAGGTCGAGGAGAACCATCGCGTCTCCGTCGAGGCCGTGGTCGTCGGTGACTGCTCCTTGGCCGACGAGCAACGTGCACTGCTCGGAGCAGGTCGTGAGGCGGCGGTGAACGCGGCGAGGTGGTCGGGGGCGCTCACCGTGTCGATCTTCGTAGAAGTCGAGCCGGGACAGGTCTCGCTGTTCGTACGCGATAAGGGCAAGGGGTTCGACCCCGACTCGGTGGCAGACGGTCATCGAGGCATCACGGATTCGATCCGCGCCCGCATGGCCCGCTACGGAGGGAGCGTTTCGATTCGCAGTCAGCTCGGTGAGGGGACAGAGGTGGAGCTTGTGATGCCGAGAGCCGAGGGGCGAACGTGAACACACGGCGAAGCGGAGACTCGAGCGAGAGCTCCTCCCGTCGAGTGCGCGTGTTCCTGGTGGACGACCACCGTCTCTTTCGTTCAGGGGTGAAGGCCGAGCTCGGACGTGAGGTGGAGGTGATCGGCGACGCGGACGAGGTGGAAGCGGCGATCGAACTGATACGCGAGCGCGAGCCCGACGTGGTGCTCGTAGACGTGCACATGCCGAACGGCGGAGGCCAAGCTGTGATCGAGGCGGTCGGCCGTACCCACCCGGGTGTGCGCTTCCTGGCGCTCTCGGTGTCCGACGCCGCCGAAGACGTGATCGGCGTGATAAGGGCGGGGGCACGAGGTTACGTCACGAAGACGATCTCCGGTCCCGAGCTGACCGAGGCGGTGGTGCGCGTCGCCGAAGGCGATGCGGTGTTCTCGCCTCGCCTGGCGGGGTTCGTGCTCGACGCGTTCGCCTCGGACCCCGTGCTCGCCGGGGGGCTGACCCCGAGCTTCGACCCGGAGTTGGACCAGCTCACCTCACGCGAGCGCGAGGTGCTCCGCCTGATCGCTCGTGGCTACGCGTACAAAGAGGTGGCGCGCGAGCTGTCGATCTCGGTCAAGACCGTCGAGAGCCACGTGTCGGCCGTTTTGCGCAAGCTCCAGCTCTCCAGTCGCCACCAGCTCACTCGTTGGGCCTCCGAACGCCGCTTGCTCTGACCCAGTCGACCCGGCGTCGCTCGATGGCTCACTCGGCGCCGGGCGGTGAGGGTGCGGAGGCGTCCGGGTTCTCGGGTGCCGTCGCGAAGATCGTCCTGCGGTAGTACGCGAGCTCGGCGACCGACTCACGGATGTCGTCGAGCGCCCGGTGCGAGGTCTTCTTGGTCGGAGCGCCGCGCAGGATGCCGGGGTACCACCTGCGGCACAGCTCCTTCACCGTCGAGACGTCGACCGACCTGTAATGCAGCCAATTCTCGATCTCGGGAAGCTGAGTTGCGAGGAACCGGCGGTCGGTCCCGATCGAGTTGCCGCAGAGGGGAACGCTTCGCGGCTGCGGTACTTGAGCCTTGATGAACTCGAGCGTCTGCCTTCCGGCCTCCTCCAGCGTCAGCGTGGAGGCGGCTATGGCTGCGAGAAGACCGGATCGGCTGTGCATCTCCTTTACGACCGGCTCCATCGCGCCGAGCTGGTCTGCGTCCGCGCTGACCACCAGGTCGGGTCCCTCGGCGAGGATGTTCAGGCAGTCGTCGGTGGTGAGGGTCGCGATCTCGACGATCGTGTGGCGGCTCGGGTCGAGCCCGGTCATCTCGAGGTCCATCCAAACGAGCATCACGGGTGATGTTATAGGCGGAGCGCGTGCGAGCCCGGGTGGCTCGTGACGGGCTGCTCACCGTGGCGGATATCGTCGTGCGGTGCTCGAGGTCCCACTCGTCCGTATCGATCCCGACTTGCCCGTTCCGTCCTACGCCCACGATGGAGACGCCGGGGCCGACCTCTATGCTCGCCAGGACGCCACCCTGGCACCCCGCGGCGGCCGGGCTCTAGTGCCGACCGGAATCGCGCTGGCCATCCCGCCGGGTCATGCCGGGTTCGTGCTCCCCCGAAGTGGGCTCGCCCTGCATCACGGGGTGACGTGCCTGAACACCCCGGGACTGATCGATTCCGGCTATCGGGACGAGTTGCGCGTGCTCCTGGTCAATACCGATCCTGCCGATACGTACGAGGTGAGGCGCGGCGACCGGATCGCCCAGCTCGTGATCCAACCAGTCGAGGAGGCCAAGTTCGTCGAGACGGCCGCGGGCGACCTGCCCGACAGCGCTCGCGGCCTGGGGGGATTCGGCCACACGGGCCAGTGAGAGCACCCAGTCAGGATTTCTCATGGAACGTATGAGCGGTATGGATGCGGCGTTTCTCGCCCTCGAGACGCCGTCCACGCACATGCACGTGTCGGTGGTCATGATCTTCGAGCTGCCGGAGAGTGCGGCCGGCTCACAGGTGCCTTCCGCGCACTTCGACCGGATACGCCAGGTCGTCTCGGAGCGCCTGCACTTGGTGCCGCAGCTCCACCGGCGTGTCGCGCGCGTGCCGTTCGGTCTGAACCACCCCGTGTGGGTGGAGGATCCTGCTTTTGACCTCGACTTCCATCTGCGAAGAGCCAGCCTTCCCGCTCCGGGCGGCCCGAAGGAGCTCGCCGCCTTCGTTGCCGACGTCGTGGGCAGGCCTCTCGATCCGAACCGGCCACTGTGGGAGATGCACGTGATAGAGGGCCTCGGGGTCGGCCACCTGGCTGTTCTCGCGAAACTGCACCACGCCATGATCGACGGGGTGTCCGGCATCGAGGTCATGGCCACGTTCTTGGACCCTGGGCCCATGGCGGGCACCGTACCGGCACCGGATCGTCCCGTGCACAGAGTGCGAGTTCCCAGTGACGTAGAGCTACTGGCGTGGGCGGTTCCCACGCTCGTTCGCCAACCGGAGAGAGCGCTCGGTGCTCTTCGCACCACGCTCGGAGCGATGAGGCAGCTGTCCGAGCGCAACCGCCGCTTGAGCAGACAGGAAGAGACCGATCCCCCTCCGGCCCCCTTCCGAGCACCGCGTACCTCGCTCAACGGTGCCATCTCTTCTCAGCGCCGCTTCGCATTCCTGCAGCTCCCATTGGAGGACCTGCGTGAGGTGAAGCGGGCCTTCGGCGGCACCGTGAACGACGTGGTACTGACGACGGTTGCCGGCGCTTTGCGGCGACTATTGGCCGAGCGGGGCGAGCAGCTCGAAGGGTCCCTCGTCGCCATGGTCCCGGTCTCGACACGTGTCGCGAACCCGATGGCCACGTCTCAAAGCGACAGCGGCGTGCCGGCGCTCGGCAACAAGGTCACTTCGATGCTGGTGTCGCTCGGTACGTCGATAGCGGATCCCGTCGAACGCCTGGGGGTCATCGCGAACGGCAGTCGTCTGGCCAAGGAGCAGTCGCGGGTGTTCTCCGAGGAGTTCATCGAAGGGTGGGCGCAGCTCGTGTTACCGGCGCTGTCTTCGCGAGCGGCCCGACTCGTAGGAAGCCTGCAAATCTTCGACCACGTGCCGCCTCTCTTCAACGTGCTCGTCTCGAACGTCGCCGGGCCCGTTGCTCCCTTGTGGTGCGCCGGGGCCAAGCTCGTGGCGGTGTACCCGGCAGGACCCATCGTGGAGGGCGTAGGCCTGAACGTCACCGTGATCAGCTACACGGGAACGCTGTACATGGGCTTGGTCGGCTGCCGCGAGCTCGTGCCCGAGGTGGAGCACTTGGCTCTGCTGATGTCGGAAAGCATGAGCGAGCTGGTCAAGGCCGGCCGCCGGAACGAGGAGCACGGGCCCTGAGCACCAGGCAGGCACGGAGGTAAGATATTTTGCTAGCTGCTAGCGGACGTGGCTCAGTTGGTAGAGCATCACCTTGCCAAGGTGAGGGTCGCGGGTTCGAATCCCGTCGTCCGCTCCACAAAAGTCCTGGTCAGATGGCCTATCAGTTGGACTTCTTCGCCGGTCGGACCTGTTCATCGCGCGTTCATCGCGCGGACGAATTCAGATCCGGGCGAATTTCGGAGACTGACGCAGGGCTTGCCATCTCCGACAGCGCTGCGGCGATCGCCCTGTCGCGGTCCTTGGTGGCGTGCTGGTAGATGAGCGCCGCTCGGGGGCTGGCATGGCCCAGGCGGTGCATCAGCTCCTTGGTGCTCGCCCCGGTTGCGGCGGCGAGGGTCGCACCGAGGTGGCGGAGATCGTGGAAGTGGTAGTCGACCCCCACGGCCTTGCGCGCGCTGTTCCAGTGGCCTTGTAGATACTTGGTCCAAAGGCGCCCTCCCCTGGTGTTGGTGAAGACGAGTGCCTTTGCATCGGCAGCCACGTGGAGGTGCAAGTGCTCTTCCACCAAGGGGATCACGTGGGGTGGGATAGCCACCGTCCGGATGCCAGCGGGGGTCTTGGCCCTGGTGACCCTCAATGTTCCGTGCAGGGTGTCGATGTCCTCACGGCGAAGACCGAGCAGCTCTCCACGGCGCAGCCCACACCAGGCGGCGAGATGGACCAACAGCGATATGCGCTTCGGGATTGCTCGCGCGAGCGCATCCACCTCGGCGACCGTGGGAACGGGGCGCTCGGGCGTGTGCTCGACACCTGCGCCCTTGACCTGGCAGGGGTTCTTAACGAGCTGCTGGTCAATGACTGCGGTGTTCATAATGGTCTGAAGGAGCCGATAGGCCTTTGCGGCCCGGGAGCGATGATCCTTGGCCAGCGCTGCGTGCCAGGCGCGTACCTTGGACGGAACGATCGAAACCAGCGCCAGGTTGCCGAAGGTCGGCAACAGATGGGCATTGAGCAGCGACGAGTAATCGGTTCGCGTCGTCGCGCTCAGGTCCAGGCGCTGGTCGAGCCAGGCAGTGGCATATTCTCCGAAGGTGATCCGCCCTGCCCTCGGGTCAACGGCGACCCCGCGTAGCCTGTCGGTCTCGACCGTTGCCGCGTACGCATCGGCGTCGCGCCGGCGCGAGAAGGTCCTCGTGACTACCCGGTTACCGATCCGCGTTCGCACGTCGTAGACGGTCTTCACGTCATCGAGGCCAGCCGCGAAGGCCCGTGCAGCGTTACGCCCCTGATCGGTGTCGCGAAATGATTTGCTGACTCGCCGCGTCTGGGACCCCTGCCGTGATGGTTTTGCGAGACCGCTTACGCGGTAGCTGATCTGGGCCACGTAGTTCCTCCTCCCCGGGGATCTTGGCCAAGCCTACGATTCTGTGTGGGGTTGACAGGGAGACTACGCCGGACGCTTGTGATGGTGCAGGTGTGTCACGTCGTCGTTCATCGGCGCCCTCACTTGTCCAGCTCCGGACACGAACTCGGCCAGCGCCTCCTCGGGGACCCGGCGGGCGCGGTCGATTCTCACCGAACGAAGCCGGCCGTCGGCGATGATCTTGTAGACGGTCGTCTTGCCGATGGCTAGGCGTTCGGCGACATCTTGCACGCTGAGTAGGCAAGATTTCTCAGCACGGGCTGTTCTCATATCGGTAGGCTCCGGCGCACTGTGAGCTCGCACACCGATGCGGGCGACAACGGCGTCGGCGAAAACTTCGGCGACGACGAGGAGCGCTTGCGCGAGATCCGCCGGTGCGTCCTCGAAGGAAGTGGGCTCGATCGACACCGACCGCTCCTTCCTAGCGCCGAGGCCCATGGCACAGCGCTGACGAAACGAGCTGACTTGGTAGGTGAGCGCAGCTGATCCTGGTGGCTCGCTCGAGATGACCCAGCCACCCGAGCTCGTGCCCCCCGAAGACAACAAGGGCGAGGCCGAGAAACGCCGCCCACATCGCAATGCCGAACACGCTCTCTCGGAGGGAGTGGGTGTGGCCCAGCACGGCGCAGGAGAAGTGTCGGAGGTTCGGCCACAGAAGAGGTACCCCGCCCTCGGTCAGCATGTCGCCCACCAGGTGAAGCGCCACACCGGCAGGGAGCGCTGGGGCGAGCCATCGCGTGCTGACGTAGTGCACACACGTCCACGCGGCGATACCGCCAGCCGCGAAGCAGACCAACCTGTAGCGAAGCGGCGGGGGAGCGAGAACCCGGAAGAACAGTGCCAGCAGGAGCCCAAGGAGAACTGCGCGAGCACCAGACCAAGGAGTTACCGCCAGGCCAAGCGCACCGGCAGCGGCGACTGCTAGCGCCGAGTGAGTGGCGTGACGATGACCGCCCGAGAGCCGCTTCGTGAGAAAGGCCACCATCTCGGTCACCGGTCCGCACAGATGCGCGACGGTGGATCCGGGTTCGTCGATGTCCGGGAGAATCGCCGCGGCCGCGCACGTCCCGGTCGACGCCGCCAGAGCTTCGGGCGCCATGTGGGAGAGCGCGCCGACGCCGAGCCACACGACTCCGCCCAACAGTGCATGGTGGCGACCCATCATGTGCTCGTTCTCCCGATATCTAGGGGTCACCGCAACCGCCCGCCCGCTGCATCAGTTCGCGTCTGTCGTGGTGTCGCGAAAGTGGAGGGCCCTCTAGGACTTCGCCTGGCCGACGCGCGGTGGCCATCGTCAGAGCTTCGGTTGGCTGGTGCCCGTGTTGGTTGTGGCAGCTGGGAGGTCTGACAAGGACTGCACCATGAGCTGCACCATCGCACTGCAGGATGCGTTAGGTCCCGAGCGTTGGCCTCGGCCTTGCGATCGAGGTGCGAGCAGTCGGGATTATGGACGTCCGTAGGTGTCTTTGTGTCCGTGCACGACGGCTCATGTCAACGCCGAGCGCCGAATCTGGCGCCGGCCCGTCTTCGGACATGCATTCACAACTCCTGCCCCGAACACCCTGCTCTGTCGCTCGGAGCGATACCGCTCGGGCTTCGGTGTCCGCCCGCCTTTCAGGCAGCTAGCGCAAACCGGCACTTGCGGACGGTCCGTTCGTCAATCTGGCCGGCTCACTGCGAACGTTTCCGGGCGGTCCTGTTGTTAGTTCTGTGGCAGCGGCCTAGGGCCAGGGCTCAAGGTCCCAGCCTCGCCGACCTACAATGCCGTAGGACAAGGAGTGACTATGGCAAGGGTAGATCGCAAGGAGCGACGCAGGCGCTACCAGGCTGCTGTCGATGACCCGGTCAAGGCCGTCAGGCTCGGAACCTCAACCGACGGCGAACCTACGTACTTGCTGAGGTTGTACTCAGCTCGCACGGGGAAGCTCATGCAGTACACGGGTACGTACCATGAACTGGAGTCGATCTATCGCAAGTCAACCGTAGGTAATGGCGTCGCCACCGCGGTGTCGTCCGTGACCTGGCTTCCTGGTTTGATCGGTGGCGTCCACAACCTGCACAAGAACAAGCAGTTCTTCAAGCAACTGCAAGAGCTAGCGGACGTGGAGATGTCCGACGTCGGGATCGACGCCCAGGCATGAAGAGCACCGGCGATCTGGCGAACCTAGGGAAGTCGTGATGAAGCAGAAGTTACTTCGTGAAGTGGAGGCAGAGCTTGAGCGCCGCTCCGAGGAGGAGTGGCGCCGACAGATCGAGGCGCTGACCCGCGAGACCAATCGTCTCGTCTCTTCGGGTATGCCTAAAGAGGTCGCTGAAGAAGAAGCCTTCGCTAGCCTGGCGCACCCGCAGATCACGGCCCAGCTTGCACCTGGGGAGAGCATCCGTCAGGCAGGCAACGCGGGCTACGAGGCCATGCCAGAGGACTACTCGCTGGCTCACGTGGCCGTGACGAACCGGCACGTTGTTTGGAGCGTACTCCCGAGGTTTGAACTGGTGCTGTCCCTCAGTTACTCCGATGTAGTCGCAGTCGGCTGGAAGTTGTACGAGAGCGCGTCGCCGGACGACCTGGGAGGCAAGGCGATCAGGATCACATATCGACCGGCGGACTTCCCGGCGGAGCTGCGCAGGATCAATCCCACCGGCGAGCTGGATGCGGCGTTCTTCTTCCCCGACAGATCCGAAGCAGTCAAGCTGCAAATGGGCATCCTCGCTCGAACCGGTCACCCAGGACCGCACGACGACGGCGAGAGGCAGTATGCGGTCGAACGCCTCCGCAGCCTGTCGACCGATGTCACCTCGTGGGGCGACCTCTGCCCGATGTGTCTCAACGATCTCGTGCAGAAGACTGCCTCAAGTGTCCGGTGCCAGGGTAGTCACCTGTTTAGCAATCCTGATGTAGAGCCGGTAATCGACGAGAGCGAGAACCACTTCGGCGAGATCATTGACGAGACGAGATGGATGCCAGTCCTACTGGACGACCGGAAGTTCGTTGGAAAGCCGCTCATTTGGTTGACGTGGAAGGACCGGCCGTTCGGCCCGCCCAAGATCCTCGACTACGAGACGATTACCGCCGCCTGGGTGGAAGTTTAACGACATCGACGAAATCTTCCCCCAGCAGTTGACTCTGTGTCGCGGTAAGAGGGCGAACCACCCGGAAACGCGCGGCGTGTATCGAAGTGGCCTGGGCGCGAGAAGTGCCGGTACATCACCCCATCCTCGAGGTGCCTTCTGAGCATGACCGCCCGGGATCGACGGCACTGAGCGATTGCGCGCAGGTTCACTCGCGAGCACGCATCCGACTACCCGCCGCGTAGCCGGCACTTCCGTGCGGTGAGAACTTCCGCAATGCCTATTGGGCTGGCGTGTTACCGGGCGGGTAGCCTCGGACTCGGCGGGCTGCGGTTAGGCAGGCCTTTTGGAGGGAAGCAATGAAGAGGCTGCAACTGGTCGGTGTCGTGATGATTGGATCGGCGGGACTCCTCCTGACAGCGTGTAGCGGCAACAGCTCAGCCTCAGTTGCGACGACGCAATCAACGACCACGACAATGGCTGGCCCAAGCCAGAATGCAGCGGCCGATAAGGCTCTTGCCGTCGCTGCCAACCTGAAGCTCTCTGACTTCCCCGACGGCTGGACATCATCCCCGCAATCAAATTCATCGACGGGTCCTCAAGGACTCGACGCTCGACTTGCCTCTTGCCTGCACGCCAACGTGTCCGTGTTTAATAACAACGACCCTACCCAGGCGTCATCTCCGGATTTCAGCGACTCAAATGGCGACACTGCCTCTAGCGGAGTCAACTACCTTGCTGTCGCTTCGCAGGCTCAGGCCGACATGAAAGCACTCACGGGTTCTCGCTTTCCGTCCTGCTTCACAACAGCTGTGAATGCCATTCTCAACTACGAGCTGAACAATCCGAGCAGCACAGGGAGCACGCTGCCAGCGGGTGTCAGCTTCGGGCAAGCCAGCGTCGCACAGATGTCATTCCAGTCTTACGGTAACCAGAGCATCGCCTATAGGGTCACGGTGCCCTTCAGTTACGAGGGCCTCAACCCGGATGCCTACTTTGACATCGTCGCAGTGCAAGAGGGTCGTGCCCTGGCGGGCCTGTTCTTTGAGAGCACGGCAACTCCATTCGATTCGTCCATGGAGGAGCAGTTGACGGCAACCGTTGTCGGACGTCTGGTTCAGACTTGACCGCCCAAAGCTGCTTACGCTTTTGGTCCCCAACATCCAAAATGACAGCGTTGGAAATCATCGAGGGTTGCGCCGACGCTGGATCTGCCGTCGTTGTGGCGGCAAGGTCGACGGGGAAACCAGGGCGGTTAGCTGCGCTCGGTATCTGCCATTCTGGGACCCGCACTCAACGTGCCGTGTATGATCGGTCAACGACTGCAAACACCGAGGAGCCTGACCCGCCAGTCCGCTCGGTATCGACGCCCAAGGGCAGCGCATAACGACGACTCAACGAAGCTCCGAGCACAGGACCGTTTGCGTCAGACGGATCGGGGACGCTGCTGTCCATATACCCACGACTGCTCATAAGGCCCGCTCATAACAATCACTCACGCTGACGGGAAGCGACGCCGCCGCGTCGCTACCGGAGCACCGACGCGACCACGAACCCGAGTTCAGCAACGAAGAACAAAGCCGAGGCGGTGATCCAACCGAGTGCGAGCCGACGGATCGCGCTCCAACGAAGCGCCACCAGTCCCAGGACTACAGCGAGTAGCTCGCTTCCGAGCTCGATCCACCAGGCGTGGGCGAATGAGGTGAATCTGAACGCGTAGGTGGCCCCAGCGATTCCGAGAAGCGGCTTCATCACCCACTCGACGAAGAGACTGAACAGTGTGGGGACCGGAGTCACCCCAGCTTGGATATCTGCCATCTCGTGCTCAGCAACATGTTGCTCGATGAGCGCGTAGATACGATCAACGGTCTCAGCAGTAATGGTACCGATCGTGGGCAGCTCGGATCGAAGCGAGCTCCGTAGGTCGGGTCCGTGGACGATCACGCTTCGGCCTTGTGCGCGCTTTACCCATCCGTCTTCGGTCGTCAGAGCGCCGCTCCACAGGACGACGACCGAAGTTACAGGCACCTCGAACCCCGCTCTGGTTAGCCAGGCGGAGAGGTCATCCGCGTTCATTCTGGCTTGGCGCGCTGCGCTTTCTCTGCGATCTTGCATGAATCGGTCTCCAACGCCAAGAGGCCACGGATCACTGCTCCATTTGCTTTCGATCGAGAGGACGCCGTTCGGACCCACCAGGACGTGGTCGATGTCCCACGAGGGGTCGAGCTTGAAGCCATTTACCAGAAGCCAACCTCTCCGGCACAGCCATCTGAGATCCCGAGCCGTCCAGGACTCGCCCACCGCTCCCATGAATGTCGTGCCGGCCCCGGAGAGCACGACGACAAAGAGCACGTCAACCCAGACGCCCGAGGCGCCGCTTGCCCCGAGCACCAGACCCCGTCCGATGCCGTGAAGTTTCAGGGCGAGTGGAAGGAATGCCAAGAACAGGCCTGCCGGAATAAACACGAGGAGAGGCCAGGCGCGGCGAATTAACGGCAACGCTTGATCTCGCCAGGCCACTTCCCGGGCGTAGCGGCCCGAGCGAGCAACGGTGCCCAGGGCCCGGCGACGTAGGTAGCGCCTTACCCTCACGCCCAGCTGAACGGCGTGGCTCGAGGTCCCCGGGAAGGGCTGAGGAGGCCGTGTCACAGACATGTGCATGTGATCGGCAGGAGCGCGAGTTCCATGTAGTTGTCTTCACGGCCAGACATGGTCTGCCCAAATCTAACCAGAGGCGGAGCTCCACCTGGGTGTTCTTTGCTGTGCTTCCGAGTCGATCTCGGCTATCGCACGCTGCTGACCATCTGGCGGGTGTGGTGAGGCTGGCGCCGGGGGAGTACTGGCCATGGCACACACACTCGCAAGAAGCAGTGAGCACGGCACTCGGCTCGAAGAAGCGCACGCAAAGCTGGTATCGGCGATAGAGGCACTCATAAGCGGGACCGACTGGGAGCGGATGCTAAAGGTGGCGTCGCGGTTCCACCGTTACAGCTTCGGCAACATTGCCCTGATCACAGCTCAGCGTCCCGATGCCACGCAGGTCGCTGGCTATCGCACGTGGAAGAGCCTCGGGCGGCAGGTCAAAAGGGGCGAGAAGGGGATCGCGATCCTGGCACCGTGTCGCCGCAGGCGCACCGAGGTCGACGAGATCACGGGTGAAGAGACCTCGAGCACTTACGTGAGCGGTTTCACGGTGGTGCACGTGTTTGACATCTCGCAAACCGATGGGGAGGAGCTTCCCGAGGTGCGAGCGGAGCTCCTCGACGGAGCAGGTCCTGAGGGTCTGTGGGAAGCCCTCATCGCCCAGGTCGAGTCGGCAGGGTTCGTAGTAGAGCGCGCCGAGTGCGGAAGTGCCAACGGACGCACCAACTACGCGACCCACACCGTGACAGTGCGCCCCGACGTCTCCGGTGCCCAGGCGTGCAAGACCCTCGCGCACGAACTCACCCACGTGCTCTTGCATCGCGAGCGCCTGTTCGAGTGCCGCGGCGTGGTGGAGGTCGAGGCAGAGTCCGTCGCCTACCTCGTGTCCGAGGCATGCGGTGTCGCGAGCGACGGATACAGCTTCCCGTACGTGGCTGTGTGGGCGGGCGGCGACAGCGATCTCGTGCGCTCGACTGCAGAGCGTGTCATCACTACAGCCAGAGAGATCCTCGACGGGCTAGGCCTCATAGGTGGCAAGCCGGTCGAGGCCGCGGCATGACCGTGTACAAGAGGTGGTGAGAAGATCGCGCCCATGGAGTCAGCCAGGGTGGACCAGTGGCTCTGGGCCGTCCGGCTGTACAAGACCCGTTCGGCGGCAACCGAGGGTTGCCGTGCCGGCCACGTGCGTGTCAACGGCTCAGTTGCCAAGGCCGCCTCCCAGGTACGGGTTGGAGACCGGGTGGAAACCCTCCTCCACGGCCGCAACCGGATCCTGGAGGTCGCCCTCGTCATCGATAAGCGGGTGGGGGCTTCCCAGGCCGCCGAGTGCCTGATCGACCACAGCCCTCCGGCTCCAGCACGGGATGAAGCAGTCCTCCCACGCGAGCGAGGGGCTGGCCGTCCGACGAAGCGAGATCGTCGCGAACTCGACCGGCTACGTAGGTGATGGGTATATTGCCGACGTCCTTCCTCGCCACTGCGTGTGGTCATCGTGGACGCGATAACGCCGACTATGCGCTCGGTCCGACTACTGGAGGCGCCATCGACGGGCGTTGTTTTGTGCGCCCCGGTCCCGGCGTTTGGGACGGTGGATCTCAGTCCAAGGACAATTCGAGCACGCACGTTCGGCCGCCATCGCACGGACGACCTGACGCAAGCTATGCGTCCTGCTGCATCACGCCCACGCGGTTCAAATGAAACGCGAATCCCATGTTGCTGAGTTGGCGTCCGCTCTGCATCAAATTCAATTTACTGAAGAATGGGAGCCAATCGTTCCGCTGTCGGGACGAGTTCGCGATCACGACATAGGACACTGCATACCGTGAACGATCCACTTGCCCCACTGAGTTGGGGACAAGGCTGAGCCACTGAGCTCTCGACTCTGGGGTTGCGATCTCCTCTATAACAGCCCGGATCTGGTCACGGAAGTACCCATCCTGAATCAAGGTGCTCGCGGAGACGATGCCCTGCGCGAATAGGTGACTCAGTGTCGCCGATCGGGACTTTCGTTTGACGTGAACCAGTTCGCCGTTGGAGGCGAGCACGTCGCAGAGTTCGATTCCGCTTGAAGCTCCGCCCGGTCGTTTGATCTGCGCATCCAGCACTAGGAACCGCGATCCGTCGGAGTCAGCGAGCCTCTTGTTGTATTCGGGCTCTGCTTCTCCGAGATGTGCGACGACCAACGGCAGCGAACCAGGCGTTATAGAAGCAGTAAACGAATCCACCTCCGAGACGAGCGAGTCACTGACACAAAACCAGCGGCCTTCGATAAGTACGTAGAAGCTCGAATCGAGGCGTTGCTCGCTGACGAGACATTGGTGGAACGTCCACCGCGCATCGAACTCGCTAGAGCGACTGAAGCGGACTGAGACACGTCGAGCCTTCATGCTCTCGAGCGTCAGCTCGGCCCGCCTTGCACCGAGCTGAGCCAAGTACGCGTCCAGGTCGAGGTCGTCGTACTCGACGCCTCTCGTGCCAGTGATCTTGAAGGTATCGATGTCCTCCCAACCGATCGCCTCGGGCATGGCCATGTGAGTGCTCGACGTGTCGCCGACCCGGAGCTGCTCCACGAGCTGTTCGTCAAGCGCATCGCGAACTGTGGCGTTGTTGACGAGTCCCAGGTGGTCGATCCACGCAAAGTTCTCCTTATACGAGTCCTCGTAATAGGCCGCGAGAAGCTCAGTGCACAACGTCGAGAGGCCGGTGGACGCGATCTCCGCGTTGACGACGAGAGCGTCAGCGCCCGACAATCTCTTTGCGAGCGCTTTGTCCCGAGGCTCACCGGTCACGGCTCGAAGGATGTCCCGGGAAATGTCGACCCCAAACGCTGGAAGTTCCGAGCTCCTGCTCACATGAGTGTTCTTGGTGACGACCATGTCTTCGAAGGTCTTCGTGTCCAGACTGCGGATTTGGCTCGGATCGATTCTGTTGAGTGCGACACGTAGCCCGAACCGGGGTTCGATCCTTGACAAGTTGAGGAAGGCGCGGCCGTAGCCGAAGGTGATCGCGAACCACCGCCCGCTTGCCTTGAGGACGAGGAGCCCGGAGGCCGATGCGGAGAGAAGCCGCTGGGGTGGCGCAGCGAGTAGAGGTCCCACGAAAGAGACCCACGCCGGCGGCGTCGCGGGACGTGACTCGTGGTAGAAGACTCCTTCGAGGCCAGAAGTCGGGCTGAGTTCAACGGAGGTAGGCGTCCTGTCGTGGTTCAGCGCCTGAGCAGGTTCGGTGACCTCTTCACCAAGCAGGTAGATCGTCAGCCGGGTCGAAGGCATGGGCGACCTCCTCTCGCCGCCGGAGACCCATGTCCAGGGTAATCCTCGCGCTGGAGACCTGATCGGACCTGAGGACAGATGTCGAAATGAGCCTTGGCTACGTCGAGGTCCAAATCCTGAAGTCCGATCTAGCCCTCGTACGCCGCGTGGCGGAGCTGGGATCGGAGTGTCTCCCATGATCCCATCTCAAGCATGCCGATGTCACCCTCTGACGGAGCCGCATACCGCGGAAGTTGACGCCACGACTGAGTTTGGACTCTGTCGGAGTGATACCGACCCGCCGTTCAGGGACGCTCGGACCCCTACTCGGGAGGAACGAGCCTGTACCGGCCCTCGCCGACCTTGCTCATGCTTCCCCGGGTTGCCTAGACGACACCGCTTCAAGGTCGATGACATGATGTCGGCACTCGCTCCATCGAGCGAGAACTCAACGACATGCCCGAACGGCAAGCCTCGGTGCCCGAAAGCCTCCATGTTCGAGACAGGTCCTTGACTCGGGCATTGCAAAACGAGAGCCTCGGCGGGTGACGCCGACTCATTCTCTACCGGACGCCGCCTTCGAGATCCCTCGGATCCCGGCTTCGGCCGGTGCGTTGATCTTCGATTCCTCTGGTCGTCTTCTCGTGCTCAAACCCACCTACAAGGGCGGATGGACGGTGCCCGGCGGGCAGATGGAAGCCAACGGCGAGACCCCCTGGGAGGCCTGCAGGCGGGAGGTGCGAGAAGAGACGGGCCTCATCGTCGATACGGGGCGGCTCGTGTGCGTCGACTTCCTCCGCCCTCGTCCGGGGAAACCCGGCGGCATGCGTTTCCTCTTCGACTGCGGAACCCTTAGCGACGAAACACTCGGTGCCATAGACCTCCAAGAGGACGAGCTCTCCGAGTACCGCTTGGAGGACATGGATCGTGCAATCGAGCTCCTAAGTGGCCCAGTGCGTCGGCGTGTGCGATCTGCGATCGGAGCCGTAGGAGCGCTGTACCTCGAAGACGGGCGGCCCGTCGCCACATAAGGACAGTAGTCACCCACGTCTGAGGTTCCCGATCGCCGCCTTCCATGTCTTTCACGACGACCGGGCTCACGACGTATCGACTCTTCACGCGACCGTCATCGGCGAGAGCATCACGTCGCGCTCTTCGGCATCGAGTGCCTTCGACGCGCGCCGGAGCACTCTGGCGGCCGCCTCCAGAAGCCGTGTCTGGGTCTCGTCGCCCAGTTCCATTCCCCCGATCATGTCGGCAGCTTCGGTTAGCTCGTCTGCCAGGTGGTCGGCCCAGCTGCTCGTCACCTTGTCCCCTTTGATCGGTCTGTGTGTTCTGTAAATCGTCCTCCCAACATCGGCGATAGGTCCCAAGCGATCGTGTGAGCGGCATCTGTGTTTTGCCATGCCACCGTGGCCTGTGACCCTTGCTACCCATGCGTTGCGAGAGGAGGGCTGTGACGGGAGCACCAGGGACCACCGACAAACAGGAGGACCGAGCATGAGCAACATGACCACGTTGTCTGGGAACCTGACTGGCGATCCCGAAATCCGCTACACGAGAGACGGCGCCGCCCGGGTCACCTTCGGCTTGGCCGTGAACGAGAGGCGGCAAGTCCGTGGCGGAGAGGAGTCCGAGGAGGAAACGTCGTTCTTCGACGTGGTGTGCTGGCGAGACATGGCTGAGAACGTGGCGCTCAGCCTGGTAAAGGGAAGCCGCGTGGTAGTGACCGGCAAGCTGGAGCAGCGCAGCTGGGAGACAGACGTCGGAGAGCGGCGCAAGCGGATCGAGGTGGTTGCCGAGGAGATCGGCGCCAGCCTCAAGTACGCGACCGCCGAGGTCACATCCGCTTACCGCCCGGCGGTGGTTTCCGGCTGAAAAGGAAGTGCGATTGACCCAGCCCGCCTGAGGACTGGGTCAATCGCTACGCGGAACGGGGCCAGAGCGCCTCTGGCGGCTGTGGATCAAATCCAATTCCCCGAGCAAGCCAGTCCCAGCCACTCCGATCGCCGCCGAGTCGTTCGGCGCGCTCCTCGAGCGTCCCCAGCACATCGACCAAGTCAAGGAGGTGACGGACGATGATCGTCCTGTTGCTCTGGCCTGCCTTCGTTCGGCTCATCAGATCGAAGATCTCTCTGTCGGGGACGACGACGTGGCAGTAAGGGACCGCGATCGACATGGCATCGACGTCGTGCAAGTGGTTGATCTTCCAGCCGGTCTTGTTACGGAACAGCTCCGCCTTCAGATCTGCCGCCAGCCGGATACTCGGGGCCGCTTCGACGAAGGAGGTCAGTTGATGTCGGTTGTCGGCGACCGGTCGGTTTGGATCTCCAAACAAGTGACTCAATCTGAGCCCGTAGTCGCCGAACAGCTCGATCAATCGATCGATGTGTTCATGGAACATCTCCCGAGCGCGAACCCTGAACCGCAACTCAGCGGGCCCAACTGAGTTCTCTGCGAGCAGTCCAGCGAGGAGTTGTTCCCACTCGAGCCGGCTCCGGCTCATCTCCTCTGTCTTCTCAGGCCGGTACCCGTACCGCTCGCGCAACACCTTGATCTGCTCATCGGGAGGCCCGGCAAGAAATCGCGTCTCTGTCCACTGTTGGAGACGACAGAGATCGTCTCTGGGAAGGAGACTCCTTGCCTGATCGAGCACCTCCTCTGGACCATGAACGTTCAACTGGTGTTGGTCGCCGACGAACGCCCAGTGGGTTCCAACACCCAGGACGTCCGGCCGTGGCGGCCTGAACGTCGGGCGGCCGAAGAGGTCGTGCATCGCCGTAAGCATCTGGTTGTCGAGGAGACGACGCCGCGACCTGAGCGTCCGGCAGTGCGAGATCTCCGCCATGACCGCAGCCACCTCAGCTCTGTCGAGTGGGTTCTTCCTTTTCAGTGTCTCGACATAGTGCGTCGATGAAAGCGGGAAGACGACCCCAGCGACGCTGGCGCGTCTTGCCGCTTCAAGCACTCGGAGGTCTCCAACTTCGCGGGGGTGTCCGGCTCTGGCGGAAGACAGCCTGATCCACACCCACTGATCGAAATAGACGGTAGGGCGGTCAGGGTGGAGGTCACGTGACACTGTTGGAGCTTCCATAGAACCGATGATCGCGCCAGGTAGGTCTCGTTCGGTGCATGGCCACGCGGAACTCGTGAATCCCTCCGAGGTCGTGCGGGCTGCGCGCTCTTGCGCGCCGGCCGAGCCGCCCTTGAGCCCCGCTACCTAGCGGCTGGTTGGCGCCCTGGGCTTGCAGCCGGGAGCACGTCGTTATGAGCGACGACCTCTACGACGAGAGACACGAAGAGGAAGCGGACCTGCGAGGCGAGTACGCCGAGGAGTGGGCAGAGTTCTGCGAGGCAGGTTGGGCGGGACGGCGGCTGGAGGATCGCCTAGCGTCACGGCTGCGTGATAGACGTGCCTCATGAGCGAACATATGTTCGATAAGGTGCTATGATGGACCTTACGGATCAACGACTCGATCTGCTCGCGAGCTGCCGCGTCCCGGGAATCAGTTGGGAGCTGCTGGCGCGCGAAGCACAGCGCGCAGGCACCGTGAAGCACCTGCTTGACGGCGAGGTGCTGGAGACAAGCCGGGCAGCTGACGACGCCCGGAGGCTGCTCTCTGAAGCGGCGGGCACGCTCGAGGAGCGGCGGGAGTGGGTTCGTCAGGAGCACCAGGCCGCCACAGACGCCGGTGCGCGCCTTTTGACCGTCTTGGACGAGGACTATCCGGACAACCTGCGCGTCATCGTGAACCTCCCTCCGTTCCTCTACGTGCTCGGCACACTTGTTCCCGACGACGCCCGGTCCGTCGGAGTGGTCGGCACCCGACAGCCCTCACCGGAGGGCCGGAGAAGTTCGGCCAGGATGGCCAAGCTCCTCGCAGGGCGCGGTGTCACGGTGGTATCGGGTCTGGCGGCAGGGATCGACGCCGCGGCGCACGAGGCGGCGCTCGGTGCCTCTGGTCGCACGATCGCGGTCATGGGTACGGGGATCCTCGGGCGCTACCCGAAGGAGAACGCGGAGCTTGCCGAGCTCATCGCCGGATCGGGGGCGCTCGTCTCACAGTTCTGGCCATCCTCTCCGCCACGCCGGTCCAACTTTCCCAAGAGAAACGTGGTGACCTCCGGCATCAGCCAGGGCACCGTGGTGATCGAGGCTTCGTCAACATCAGGGGCGAAGATGCAGGCGCGGCTTGCCGTCGAGCACGGCAAGAAGGTGTTCCTCGTGAGCTCACTGGTCATGGAGCAGAAGTGGGCTCAGGACTACGTGAAGCGCCACGGGCGTCGGGTCGTGGTCGTGAAGAGCGTGGACGACGTCATGGCGCAGCTGCGCTCGGTCAACGAGGTGGAGGCCCTTACGAGCCAGCGCCGTCAGCTCGCCTTCGATCTGAGCTGATCTCGGTCAGCGCGTGCCCGCTGTCAACCTCGACCGGCTCGACCCGCAACCGAAGGGCTTTGGCCGATGCGGCCTGTGTGCCTACCGGGACGTGGGATCAGCGGCTGTCTGCTTCGCGTGCGCATCACGAGGGATGGACCTCGTCGGACGGGGGCACTGCCAGACCTGCGACCAGAAACTCCCCGAGTCAGGGAGATGCAGCAACTACTGGTGCAACCGGCCTCCAGATGAGCGCTACTTCGACTTCATCTACGCGATCTCCATGCGAAGCGGTTCCCTGCAGAGCGCCATAAACCTCTACAAGTACGACAACAGGAGGGGCTGGGCGGCGATCTTCGGGCGCGTACTCGTGGGGTATCTCGATGAGCACCCCTGGGTCATGGAGGGATGGGACGCGATTATCCCAAGTCCCACCTACACCGGACGTGGCGCAAGGCGTCGCTGGGACCACATCAGGCTCATCCTCGAGAAGGCGGATCTCGAAGCTGGAGGGAGGTGGTCCTTTCAGCTCGACCCCGCGTACGTCGAGAAGTCCCGAGAGACAGAGAGCCTCGTCGGAAAGACCCTCGTAGAGCGCCGCCGAATCTGTGAGACGGAGCTGCGCGACGCTCTCAGGATCCCCTCCCCCGATGGCGTTACAGGTCGCCGGTTCTTGGTGTTCGACGACGTGTTCACCGACGGGAGCACGTTGCGAGAGATCGCACGGTTCTTGCGGGATGCTGGGGCGCTCCAGGTCGGCAGCATCGTGCTGGCTCGCCAGCCCTGGAAGTCATAGGACGCGCGGTTCGAAAGGCGAGGCCATAGGGCACGTTCTATTGACTGACCGGGGTCTATCAGCGCGATTTGTTGCAGATCTAAGACTTCTCGGAACGGTTTGTAACGGACCCCCCCTGGGCTCGGCCCTGGCCGGCCTCCAGGCGCCGACCTGTGTCCCGGCCATCCTGCCCGTCCGCGCGCCGAACCCAGGGCCTCCGCTGTGCACTGATCGTTCCCACAGTCGCCTCGCTCACGATCGACTCCACGCGACATCTGCTTCACACCATTCAGATTGGGCTGTTGGATGCAGAACGCCCCGGACGTATCTGAAAGGACGGCCTCAGGATGGTTTTGTGCTCAGCGGAGGAAAGCGCATCAACCCCGACCACCTCTCGTACTACACGGGATGGGCCGAGCTCACCGATCATCCAGGTAGCTGGTGGACCCGGGCCGAGGACACCTTCGGGGTCGAGAAGGGCGGCGCCGTCGACGCAAAGCGGCTCAGAGCCTTTCTTCGCGGAGAAGGGGCACGGCAGCGAAAAGACCGCCACCCCGGCTTGGAGTTCACATTCTCTGCCCCGAAGTCGGTTTCGGTGCTCGCGTTCGGCCATCCCAGCGAACCTCTTGGTGCGAGGGTCATCGTGGCGCACGAGGCTGCCGTGCGAGCGGCGCTTTGCTGGCTCGAGGAGCATGGGGCCGTAGTCGTCCACCACCGCCCCGGTAAAATGCACCGCTTCGAGCCGGCCCGGGGCATCTACGCCCTCTTTCGGCATTCGACCTCGCGAGCGGGCGACCCGCAGCTCCATACTCACGTGCTCGTCCCGAACCTCGCTGCCGACCGCTCCGGCCAGCTCGGCGCGACGGACCGCCGCATCCTGAAGGCCTGGGTCGAGCCCGCGAGCTCGGTTTACAAGCTCGCCCTTCGAGCCGAGCTCGCCGAGGTGGGCCTTCGTTTTGGCACCCCCAAGCCAAACGGACTCAGCGAGCTCGAGGGCATGCCCGAGCGGATCCGCCGGCGTTTCTCGCATCGCCGACGGGCGATCGAGGCCCACATCGCAGCGCTCGAGAGACAAGGCGTCGAGATCTCCCCGAGGCTCAGGCGTCTGCTCGGTGTCTACACCAGGGCCAAGAAGCCCACCGGCAACGAGGCGGCGGAGATCGAGGACGTGAGAGGTTGGCTGCGTCCGCTTCTCGAGAAACACGCCGTGGACGAGTGGCTGTGGGCTCAGATGTTCAACCAGCCGTTCTCTTCGCCGCCGCCCAGTACAGCTCGGGCCAAAGAGCTCTTGGACCGACTGCTCGAAGGCGACGGGGCCCTTTCTTCAATGTCGTCGTGGAACCGCAAGGACCTGATCGCGAAGCTGCCTGCTGTCCTGCCAGAGGGGGCGAGCCCCGAGGCGCTCGACGAGCTGGTCGAGCTCATCGAGCACGACGAGCGCTTGGTCCGGCTCATCTACGTGGAGGAGAGCGGCCGAGTGGCGAGGCGTGCGGGGAGAAAGGGTCTGTGCCTCGTGGTGGCCTCCGAAGAGGACCTGACGGTCCCGAGCACGCTCGGTGTGCGCTTCACCTCGAAAGCGCTCTTGGAGGCCGAGCACCGCATCCTCGTCGCGGCGGCCACCTGGGTTTGGCGCGCCGGTCGCCGGGAAGTCCAAGTCGCAGACGCCGTGCTGGATGAGGCGACCGGTTCGGGGCGCAACGCCCCTCCGAATCCCGAGCAGGCGAACCTGGTGCGCCACTTCGTCTGCTCCGATCGAGGGATCACCCTCGGGGTCGGGGTCCCGGGATCGGGGAAGACGAGCGCCATGGCATTGTGTGTCGAGGCCTGGCGTCGCCTTCGTGTGCCGGTTGTCGCGCTCTCGTTCAAGGGACGCTCGGCACTCGAGTTGGGCCGTGCCGCCGGGATGCGCGGTTCGACCGTCGACCACTTCCTCGCTCTCTACGACCACGGGAGGGTGAGGATCGCACCCGGCAGCGTGATTCTGGTCGACGAGGCCTCGGAGCTCTCCACCCGGCGCCTCGATCGGCTGGTCTTCCTTGCCGAGAAGTACCGGGCCAAGCTCATCCTCCTCGGCGACGATCGACAGCGCTCCTCCATCGAAGCGGGGGGGATGTTCGCAACCTTGCTCCGTCAGCACGCCGCCGCAGTGCTGTCGAAGAACCTCCGCCAGCGCCTCGACTACGAGCGCGAGGCGATCGGGCTCGTGCGCCGAGGCCAGAGTGAGGCGGCTTTTTCGATCTGGGCTTCGCAAGGACACTTCCGGGCGGCGTCGCGATATGAGGACCTGCTCAAGGTGACGGTCGACGGCTGGCTCACAGATCGGGCGGCCTTTTCCGGATCGGTGATGATGGCCCAGTCCAATGCCGAGGTGGATGCCTTGAACGACCTGGCGCGCAGGGCGCTCATCGATCACGGCGAGCTCGAGGCGAAGCCGCTCGTCGAGGTCGAGGCCACCAAGAGCCGTCCAGCGCGCGCGTATTGCGTAGGCGACCGGATCGTGCTCACCCAAAACGACCCTCGCCACGTCGTAACAGACCGCTCCGGCAACGACGTGGGCGGCGTCTTGAACGGGATGGTGGGGACCGTCGAGCACTACAACCACGTCTTTGGGACCCTGGTGGTCGCGGTGGACGGCGGCAAGGTGGCGCTCGATCACAGCTACGTGCGCGACCACAGCGCGCATGGATACGCCTTTACCGTCGCGAAGCTCCAAAGCGCCACCATCTGCGGCCGCACCCAGATCCTGCGCCCCGAGACGCTGTGTGCCTCGGACTTCTTGGTCGCCGCATCGCGCGCCACCGACGGGGTGAGCTTCAACTTCCTTGCCTCGCCAGGTGGTGCGGCAGGTGACGGCCACCCGGCTGCAGAACACGACACGAGCTCTCCGCAGAGCTACCTCTATGGCCTGCTCCTCTCTCTCGCTGCCCGCCTCGACCACGAACCTGTGGCGGGCGCGGCCGCTTCGGTCCTTCTCTCTCAGTCCGAGGCCCGCCAGCTCGCGTCGATGCTCGGCCCAGAGGGGTGCTCGGCCTACCGGGCGATGTGGTCGCGCTACGCGAGCGGCCGCGACACCTACAGCGCCGAGGGGGTAAAGCGCGCGCGTCTTCGCAGTCTCTTGTGGGCCGAGCGCGCCGAGCAGCTTCGCCAGGAGGTCGCACAGGGACTCGCCAGCGAAGAGGAGCTCGTAGGAGCCGAAGGGAACCTGGCTGTCGCTCGGGCGATCGAGATGACCGCGGTGAAGTTCGAGAGCGCGACCAAGAAGGGGCTTCGCCCCGAGCGCCGCTATGCGCTCGAGCAGCTGGCTGTCGCGCGGCTCGCCTGCCTCTACGCAGAGCAAGCGAAGCGCTCGGAGGCCGCCTCGGTCTCTTTGGTGGACCCGGTGGTCGGTGTCGCCCTGGAGCTCCTCGCACACACCCAGGTTCTGGAGGGGGTTCTCGACGTCCAGGAGCTGCCCGACGCGGGGGGACAGCTCGATGAGTTTCGCCCTGACCCGCAGAGCATGATCGCCACTCACGGGGCGGCTGTGCTCGGCCCGCTCTACGGCGCCCTTCACCGTCAGGGACTTCGCCCCGACCCAGAGGAGCTCGTCGCCGCAGCTGAGCACGAGCCAGAGGGGATAGGACAGGCGCTTTGCCAGGTGGCAGATGCCCTTGGCCCGAGCTGGGCAGATCACCTCGCACGCCAGTTCGCCTCCTACGGGCGCGCGCAGGGCTGGGAGGTGGCCACCCGTCCTCACGTGTCCACGGTGGTGGTCACAGATCCCGTCGAACGCCGGCGTTTTGCTCCATCGGTCGTTCCACCTCCGGCTTCGGCACAAAGCCGAGACGCAGGCCCAGAGCACGGGCTTCAGGCCGGTTGAGTGCACCAGATCCTCCACCAACCGTGACACGGTTGGTGGAGGAACAGTCCGCGAACGAAAGGACAACCGATGCCAGAGGATCAGATCCCCGACGATGACGACGAGCTCATCTTCACCCCCGAGGACGTCGCGAACAACAACGACGAGGACGATGTGCTTGAAGGAGAGAATCTCGAGGCCGAGAGAGCGAACGAGGACCCCTTCGCGCTGGGCTTCGACGGTCATTTGAATGGAGGCAGATCTCCCGATGCGCCGTCGGATGCGGCCAGGAGACTTCTGGGTGCTATCGATCACACGAGCGACATGGACGAAGAGCCCTTCGGGACTCTCGAGGGTTTTAGAGAGCCCGAGCGTCGAGCAATCACCTACAACTTCTTCGACTGCGACAAGCCGTCGGACCACCTTGTGTTCGAGGCCCTGGAGCACTGGGTGCGCTGGCTCGTGTGGCACTTCGAGCTCGGAGACGTCGTCCCTGTGTGCTGGGCAGAGCACGACGCCATCGCAGAGGAGATGGCAGCCCTTTATGAGGGATGGACCGGCATCTACGAAGCTCGCAGCGCCGGTCATCCGCTCGACCAGCTCACCTGGCTCGGGCACCTCGACAGCTCGCTCAGCCGTGTCGCGACCAAATGGGACCGCGCCAACTGCGGGTCGCGGGGCCAGCACGACGCCGAGAACTCGCTTCGCTCGGTTTGGCCGGATATGGCCGAGCACGGTGGCCCGTATCACGAGGACTCGAATGAGGCGCTCACCAGCATCGGCGCAGGCACCGACGAAGAGCGTTCTTAGACCGTCTGGGACTCGACACATCTTCTGATTACGGTCGGCATTGTGGACCCCGTCGAGGTCACGCGAACCGAGGCGTACGAAGGACCCCTTCCTCGTCGGAAGCGTTCGTCGAGTTCTCCGCGAGAGCTGAACCGGCCGTGTGCGAACTGCGGACGAATGGTTATCGGTACGACGTCGCTCGCCGTCTATTGCTGTGAGCTTTGCAGCCAGACCACATGGTTTGTTCGCTACTACAGGCGCAAGAACGCCTCTGAAGAGCTCGAGAGGCCCGACATCCACGAGGCGCTCAACATCAAGCTCGCGTTGATCGCGGGCGGTGGCTATCCGGCAAAGGAGCGGCACCTGGGTGCCGACGTACGCTCTGCCGTCGTGGCCCGCGCGCAAGGTCGGTGTCAGCGCTGTGGCGCTCCAGGGACACAGATCGACCATGTAATGGGCTCGAGCGCAGAGATGGACAACCTCCAACTCCTTTGCGAGTCGTGTCATCTCGAGAAGACCAACGCGTCGCTCATGAAGGCTCCGAAGGAGATGGTGGAGGTGGTGCACCGCCCGCTGATCGCGAGATCCACACTGCCGGCGCGTCAGCCCTCTGACCTCGTCTCCTGGAACCACCGGGCCTGGGTTCGGGGCGCTACCCAGGTGGGTAAAGCAGTCGCAAGTCGTTGGCAGAAATGGCTCGGCGGTCCTGGACTGGAGCCGATATCTCCCGCCGCAGCCGTGGGCGGATTTCCGACTGGTCTCGAGCCGTGGTCCTGGTACGAAGAGCACGCGCCGCAAGACTCGGAGGGCCCCATAGGGCCTGGCGTCTCTGTCGTGTAAGTGCCGTCGTAGCCACCATCGCTGCAGAACTACAGGGGGCTTTTCGAGGTGAAGAGCCGCTTCAGTAGCGTCGAGTTGCTGCGCCGAGGTGGTGAGGGAAGTGGCATCAACTCCGGCGGTACCCAGCGACTTGCCATCTCCCATGACAATTCAATTGCAGCGCGCTCCGAGCAATCCCACCAGGGTGCGAGATGTGCCTTGGCGGGGTCTTCGTTTCGATAGAGCAACCAAGCATGGCGGGGAGGAAGGGAACGAAGCTCGCGTGCGTCGTAGGCGGCTTCTTTCGCCCAGGCGGCGGAGTCCGAGCGGCTTCGATCGGCGCCGTAGCTGACCGAACGGTTGACGACCTCGCGCCGCCCTGCGGCGCGCTCGAGCCAACTGAGCATCGCCTGGTCCTTCGAGCCGGCCAGGTGGAGCTCCACCGTGGCGTTGGCCTGGATCGTCGCCGCGCCCCCCGGACCCCAGCGATCAGCGGCCTGTGAGTAGGACTGGAGCACCACCGAGATGTAGATGCCGTCGCCACGCCCGGTGGAGAACATCTTGGGCAACGAGGAAAGCGGTGCGGTGTTCGCCACCTCGTCGAGCCACAGGCACAGGGGGGGACGAAGGGGCTTTTGGATCTGTCGGGCGCGCTCGACGATGTCCTCGACCATCGTGGCAATGATGCTGGCAATGACCTCCTGGGACTCAGAGGACCCGACCAGATACAGCACGCCGCGCTCGGCCACGAAGCGGCGCACGTCGAAGGCCTCTTGTGGTCCCGAGAGACACATCTGTGCCACATAGGGGTTCGTGAAGCCCCGCAGCGCGTCGGAGAACAAGTTGGCATAGGACTGGCGGTTGGCACCGCCTGTGGCAGATGCGGGCCCGAACGCGGTGTTGAGCCGCGAGCGCAGCTCGGGCAGCCCGGCCATGCGCAAGACGTCGAGCGCCTGGAGCGCAGAACTTGGGCCCTCTGTCCAGCTGATCAACTTCTTCACGTCACGGACACCGCCTATGGCCGCGGCGACGAGCATGGGGGCGATGACGCTCGCGGTCGCAGGGCGCCATTCGGGGTTCGTGGTGGCGCCGTAGGAGAGGCGCTCTGCCATCTTCTGCGCCAGGTCGACGAGCACATACCCGCCGAAGCTCGACTTGGCGACGTTGGCCGTCTCAGGCAGATGAGGCGGCCGCTCGGGAACCACACAAGACGTGATCGGCGACCAGCGCATCTGCATGTCTGGCTCGGGGTTGAGCGCGCCTTCGGCGTCGAAGACCCACACCGGACGCCCCTGGGAGATGAACCAGCCAGCGCTGTACGCGAAGAGCTCGGGCTTCATCGAAGAGACGATCGCCGGGCCCGGTGAGCGCACGATATTGCGCAACGCCCAGGTGGTCTTGCCCACGCCCGTCGTGCCGAAGACGACCATGGGCTCGTCGTATCCCGAGTAACGCCCGTCTCCGATGATCGGTCCCGGCGCTGGTGCAATGGTGGGCTCCCGAGGTTGGTGCTCCTTCTTGGGTTCCCTCCTACGGTGAGGGCCCGCTTCATAGCCCGCGAGACGATCGAACGATCCCATCACGCCGCCCCCAGACGTTCGTTGTGGCGCTTCGCCTCGGTGCCACTCATACCACCTGATCCTTCCGAGGAGCTCGACAACGCCTTCGCCTTACGAGCAGCCTTGGACCATTGGCGCCGTATGAAAGGGGTCCTGCTGGCGACAAGGATCTCTGCACCGCTGAACACGACGAAGATCATCCAGAGAAGGGCAGCTGGCCCGACCCCCGCGTCCCTCGGCCACGCGCGTGCGGGGTCGGTGGCATGCGCGAGGGTGCCGAGGCCGACAAGCCCCCAGCCGACGAACGGCATCACCTTTTGGTCATGGGCGAGGTGCCCATGGGCCAGGAGTCCCGAGAAGGCCGCGGCGGCATAAGCCGTCACCCCGACGAGCAGAACGAGCGGCAGGACGACGAGGACGAAGATCTCGCCGCCGTTCAGGCTGTGAACGATCTTCGAATCTGACAGCGCGCGATCGTCGAAAACGACAGCATTTCGGTCAGTGGCAGTCTGCCTCAGGACCGTCGGTCCCGGCCAGTGTCTTGTCCTCTCTCGTTGTGCGCCGCCGAC
>JBEKJK010000011.1:0-84922 GCA_050011255.1 Acidimicrobiales bacterium | reverse complement strand
CCGCCGGGTCCTGCTTCACTCCTATTGGCCCTCGAAGGGCAAGCATCAGTAGCAGTGACCCGGCGACTACCGGCTCAGCACCAACAACCCTGACGGATGCCGGCCCGGCCATGGTGGACCAGTGAGCGTCTCAGTGCTCGGTCTCGCCTTTGCTACACCGGACTGCCTACGATTGCCCCGCCTGACGACGGACCAGGGGGGCAACAATGACGACGGCGGACGAGCGTTGGCAACCAGCTCGACTATTTCCGATTACGGGCATCGGAGGCGCCGACGAACAAGAGCGCCGGGGGTGCTCCGCCCTTCTAGCGGTCATCCAAGCGGTTAGGGAGTTCGGCCGAGAACTGACTACACGGTGCGGGGCGCCCGCTGGAACGATCGAGACATTCATTGAGCTGCCGTTCCTCAAGGACAAGGCCAGGTTCCGGCCCGATGGGCTGATCCGTGTCACCCGTGGACAACGCGCCTGGGTCGCCCTGGTCGAGGTGAAGGCGGGGCACAATGACCTGTCACCGGAGCAGGTGGCCAACTACTTGGACATCGCACGAGAACAGAACTTTGATGCCGTCATCACCATTAGTCATGAGGTCGCCACGACGCCCGGTGTCCACCCCGTGCCAGTGGACAAGAGGAAGGTCAGGAAAGTTGGACTGTTCCATCTCTCGTGGAGCCGTATCCATACTGAAGCCCTCATCCAGCAAACCACCCATGCTGTATCGGACCCTGACCAGGCGTGGCTGTTGTCGGAGTTTATTCGCTACATCGAGGACCCAAAGTCGGGCGCACTGGACTTCGACGACATGGGGCCATCCTGGGTGAGTGTGCGGAATGCCGCTGCTCAGCAGACCTTGCGCGCAAACGACAAGGAGACGCTCGACGTTGTAACCCGCTTTGATCAACTTCTGGCGTTCTGCGGGATGGAGCTATCCCGACGCCTCGGAGTGCACGTACAGCAACGCCTTAGTCGAGCAGAGCGCTCCGATCAGGCAAACAGGCTTCAGACACAGGCGATCGAGCTTGCCAACGCTGGACAGCTCAGCGGTTCGCTTCAGGTTCCTAATGCCGCGGTCCCCGTCGACATCTTGGTGGACTTGCGTGCCAACCGAGTGGATTGCACCGCAGTCTTGGGAGCGCCTCTCGCAGGTCGAGCGACTACCCGCATCAACTGGCTGCTCCGTCAACTGAAGGATTCGCCAGCCAATCTGCAAGTTGTTGCTACCACCGCACGGGCAAGGGATGCGGGCCCCAGCCACGCTTTGAGTGCACTGCAAAACGATCCGAAACTACCCGTAGAGCACGCACAAGCTGACATCCGCTCGTTCACCTTGACACTGAGCCAGACAGCCGGGACAAAGCGGGGCCAGGGTCGTGGTTCGTTCGTGGGTTCTGTTACCTCGCTCGTGGACCGCTTCTATGCTGAGGTCATCCAGTACTTAAAGGCGTGGACGCCCCCAGCACCCAAACCCAAGGGAGACAGTGGAGAAGAGGCTGGTGATACAACCGCCATGACGAAGAGGGATGGGCCACCGGACGCCGACGACTCGACCACCACGGGTGGCACTACGACCGACCTCATCCCAGCCGGCAAAGCTGTAGCCCCTTGGACTTAGCCGACCCCCCCTTGCTTACGAGATGTGTTGCTGTGCTGTCGGTGCCGAGGGTGCAGCACCGCAGTTCCCGGCCTGGTACGCCTGCGCCACATATTGGTACGCGGTTGTGACGTCGGCGTTCGCCTGGTCGATGTGCCCATTTGTCGTCGAGAGAGCCGAACCGATGGCACCGTGTGCCGTTGAGATTGCGCCGTTTACGTCCGACTGACTCGGGGCTCCCGATGGGCTGTAACCGGGAAGACCCCTTCGTCAGATTGGAGCGTTGCAAAGTCCGACTGAAGTTGCTCGATTGTTCCTCGAACCGCATTGAGATCGTTCTCGACCCCGTTCGCGTCATAGTTGACCGTGCCGGCGTCATAGTTGACCGTGCCGGCGTCATAGTTGACCGTGCCGGCGTCATAGCATTGTTCGCTCGATCCACCCTCGGCGGCAACCGTCTCCTCTTCAGCTTTCGTCTTCGCTAAGTCGCTATCTGCCGTCTGAAGCGCGCTCGGCGTCCCTTGCACCGCCTGGGTGAGTGATCCTTCCTCACTCATAAGTCCGTTAGATAGGAAGCTGGCGCCATTGGTCATATCGGCCTCTACGGCGGCCGCGTCACTGTCGATCTTCTGCTCCTCTTGTTGCAGCGCCTGTGCGTTTGCGGCGGTCTGATTTGCCTGCGCGATTCGCTGGTTCAGGTTCGCTAGAGCACTGTTGTATTGCGATGCCGAAGCCGAGTTGAACGTGATTGGGCTGAGTGTTCCATCCGGCTGAAGAAAGTTGAGCGTGAGCCTGGCCTCTCGTCGTCACGGCTTGGGCCGATCTACTGAGGTTGCTATTGCTGTCGTTCCACTGGATGAAATCGACAAAGTCAGGTCCCGTCGCTAGGTAACCCGTTCCGACGGGGGGCAATGTCGAAGGGGCCCCGGCGGTGCCGGAGGCAGACGAGGGCGACAATGAGAACAGACGACGACCGAGGTAGATGCCACCGCCAGCGACGAGTAGGACACTTGGGAGGCCGTCGTGGTGGTGTCCATGAGCGGTTCCGGCGATTCCCAAACCGCAAACTGAGCGGTTGCGACCTGCCAACCCTCGTCCGTGAGGGGGTAGATAAGCCGCCATCCCCATAGACGTTTGCGCCAGATGCCGCCGTACTCAGGAGTCACACCGAGTCGGTACCGGCGGCCCTGTTGGTGGACTGTGACGTCGTGTCGTCCCGCCATTGTCAGGTCCTTCCCCGCGCACCGCCCACGTTACGTGCCTGCTGAGCCTCCGACTAGGGGAACACCAGCCCGCTCCGCAAGCGCTGGCCAATGCCGGGGTGTGGCACGTGAAGCCCGCGGCGGAGCTTCGAGCACTGACCCTTCGAAGCCCGGTAGCCTCATCAGGGCCCAGGAATCAGCACCCCAACGTAAGCTCGGAGCCCTGATGTGCGGGCGCGTCGACATCCACACGCCGCCGTCGCAGCTGGCTCGGCTGCTCGACGTGGCGCTGGCAGCGGGGGTCGACCCCGAGGGCCGGCCGAGCTGGAACGTGCCCCCGACCAGAGGCCTCCCCGTCGTCACCGAGCAGAAGTCACCTGGGACCGAGGAAGGAACCCCGGGGACGGAGGGAGCAGAGGAGAGGCGGCCCGTGTCCGGCGAGGAGTTACGGCGCAGGCTGGACGTCTACCGGTGGGGGCTCCTCCCTCACTGGGCCAAGGACCCCCGGATCGGCTACAAGATGATCAACGCCAAGGCCGAGACGTTGACCAAGAGCTCGGCCTACCGCACCCCGTTCCGCCAGCGACGCTGCCTGATCGTGGTGGACGGCTTCTACGAGTGGCAGGTCCCGGACCCCGAGCACCCGAAGAGCAAGGTGCCCTTCTACTTCCACCGCGCCGACGGGCCGATCACCTTCGCCGGCCTCTACGACATCTGGTGGGACAAGACACGCTCGGAGGAGCCCGACCCCGAGACCCTGCTACGCACGTGCACGATCATCACCACCGAAGCGGGGCCCGACATGGTCGAGGTGCACGACCGCATGCCGGTGATCCTCGAGCGCTCCGAGCTCGACGCCTGGCTCGACCCCGACCAGCACGAACCCGAGGTCCTCTCGGCTCTGTTGGACCCCGCGCCGCGGGGAACGCTCCTGAGACACCCCATCGACAAGGCGGTGAACAGCCCTCGAAACGACGGGCCCCAGCTCATCGAGCCCGTACCAGCTCCGAGCGCCGGAACCTGAGCTCACGAACCGGCGGGGGTGACCGCCTGCCAGTTCGCGACGGACGGCATGATCACACCCGCGGGCCCCTGACCGAACAGCCAAAGGAGGTTGCCCGTCATTCGTGCGACCGGGCCCGCCGGGCACTGCGCACCGCCGCCCGGGCAAGGTGTGAGCGCGTTGATCCAGTTGTTGTTGCCGCTGTCGAACACCCCGCCCTTGCTCGCCGGGTCGGTGTAATAGGTCATGTCCGAGTACGTGTACTGACCCCACTTGCCCTGGTTCGTGTAGGTGTCGCTCAACGGGACTGGTGAATGTCCGAGGACCTGAAGATCCTGCGGTATCTGCTGCGAGGGGTCGATGTGGTCGATGTCCGAGGCGATCAGGTTCGGCACCGAGGAGCCGTCTTGCAGCCCCGTCCCCTTGAAGATCCAAGCCGAGGCGTCCCAGACGACGAACGGAGCAGTCGGGGTTCCGGGCTCGAGGTAGCCGGCGTATATCTGGCCGACGAAGCCGCTCTCGGGCCAACTGCTCGGAGGTGAGCTCCAGGTGTTGCCGGTGACCTCCATCGGATCACCCTTCCCGTTCAGCGGGTCCTCGGCGGAGTCCCGGTAGTCGACCTCCTCACGGTCCGGGCCCAACGGCGACGCTTGGAGGCGCACGTGCCGCAGCACGGAGGCCGCGCCGAAGAAGACCATGTTCACGCCCTTGCCGAGCGCGGTCTGCGCCGCCTCACGCTCGGCGTAGGACCAGGCCTCGTCGTGGCCCAGCGAGAGAAGGACCCTATGTTGAAGGAGGGTGGTCGGGTTCTCCTGCACCGTGAGGTCGGTGCAGTAGGTGACGTCGAGGCCATTCTCCTCGGCAAACCGGACGATCGGGTACTCGTTCGACAAGAAGTCCGAGGCACCGTTTCCTTCCGAGTACGGCCGATCGAAGGAGACCACCCGGGCACGGTTGCACACCGGATACGTGTTGGACCCCGGTGGGCACGGCCCTTGACCCTGATAGAAGGAGTATCCCCCGTAGGCGTTCCAGCCCTGCTCCGTGAAGGAACGCGCCATGACGAGGTAGGTCGCGTGACTCGACGGGTCCCAGATCGTGAGGGGCACGTAGGCCTGCTCGCCGCTGCTTGCGATCAGCTTCAGGAGGTAGTCGCCCGAGATGAAGGCGGCGGTGATCGGGACCGTGAGAGAGAGCGCCCAGTTGTCACAACTGACCGTGTTCGTGGCCGCAGTGAGAGGGCACGGTGGCTGGAGGCGGCCCGTCTCCACGGACGAGCTCCAGATCTGACGCGCCCCCGCTCCCTGGTACCACCCCATTCGATACGCCGTGACACGGAAGCTGGGAGCGGTGGTCGACACGTACAGGCCGACGTTCTCACCGACGGTCGCGTAGTTCTTGTCCGCGAAGCCTTCGATGTGGCCGCTCCCACCGCCCCCGGATATCTCCCAGGCGGTCGTGCCGGGACGCCTGTTCTCGGCGATGACGGACGTCGACTCGACGCCGTTCGGGCCGAGGAACGTCCGAGCAGGCGCAGCACCATGGCTCGAGGAAGAGGCACGCGTGTGGGCAGGGTGGGTGCTTCTCTTCGTGGTGTTGTTCGACCCACCGCAGCCGACCACCGTGGCGAGGAGCAGGACCAGCCCACCCGCCACCCCGGCGGCCATGTGAGACCTCTCGCGTCGCTGCAGGGTCGCAGTCCTTCGGGCCTCGGTGGACATGGGTACCACCAGGCTGCCACGGCGTCATCTGCGGTTGAAAGCCGACCGTCCGAGGTGGAGGAGCGCTTAGTGCTTCTCCTCGCCCCCGTCGCCCTCGGAGAAGGCCGTGTCCAGCTCGACGAAGAAGGTGCTCCCTTTCCCCGGCACCGACTCGAGGTCGAGGCGACCCCCCATCCTCTCTGTCAGCTGGCGCGACAACGAGAGCCCCACGCCCGTGCCCTCGACGCCGCGGAGATCGGCGCCGAGCCGGTCGAAGGGCTCGAAGACCCTCCAGAGGTCCTCGGGGCGGATGCCTCCGCCGGTGTCGGCCACCGCCACGCGCGCTCGGTCGGCCGCAGCGAAGTCGCAGGTGATCACAACGCTCCCGCCGGGCTTGTTGTACTTGACCGCGTTCGACAGGAGGTTCAGCAATACCTGCAGGAGGCGCTGGTGGTCGGCTCTCACCCTGAGGGCGCGCGCGGGGTCGATGTCGATCTTGATCGACACCCCGGCGCGCTCCGCGAGAGGGCGCGTGAGCTCGACCGCCCCGGAGGTGACGTCGAGCACCGAAACGCGCGTCATGGACAGCTCGAGGTGACCCGACTCGACGCGTGCTATGTCGAGGACCTCCTCCGTGAGGTCGAGCAGGTGACGGCTGGCGGTGAGGATGTGTTCCACGCAGTCGGCCTGCTCCGGCGTCAGCTCGTCCATCTGGAGCAGTTGTGCGAAGCCGAACACAGAGTTGAGCGGGGTACGCAGCTCGTGGCTCAGACGCGTCAGGAACTCGCTCTTTGCGGCACTCGCGGCTTTGACGGCTTTGAGCTGCGGGTCGCTTCGGGCAGGCTTGCTCTCTTTGGTCCTCGGGACCGTTCCGGCGTCGGGGGGCGTCACTCGAGCGCCCACCGTCGAAGACGGCGAATCGGTAGCTCGGCCGTCACGTCTCTTGTTCCCCAACCCAGCCGTCCTGCCTAGGACCGTCGCTTCATCCGACCGGTACCGGCAGCCACACCGGCTCCTGACACCACGGTACCGGAGGATCGGCGTTGACAGGGCGTCGGCACGCCGTTGTTCTGAAGCGGACTAGCCCCGGGGGTGCGGCGAAGGGACGAGTCCGATGCCCTTGGCGTCGTCGAGCACCTGCTCGAGCATGTCTGGAGCTGGGGATATCTGCGCGACCATCTCCATGAAGCGCTCGGGCACGAGCTGGATGAACACGCCCTCGGCCTCTGCGGTGAGCGAGTCCTCGTGGTATATGGCGCCGCGGGCATGGACCTTGCGGCCTTGATGGTCCGTGCAACGGGCTTCGAGCCGCAGCGGCGTGCGAAGCGGGGTCGGCTTGCGGTAGCGGATCGTGAGCGTGCCCGTCATAGCGGGGTGCCCCGCCGCGATGATCGCCGCGCCCAGGATCTCGTCGAACACCATCGCGATGACCCCGCCATGGACGCAGGCGGGCGGTCCCTCGTACTGGTAGTCGAACCAGGCCATGCCGGCGAGCCCCCCCTCGACGCTCTCGACCACCACCGGAGGTGAGATCGGGTTGGCGAAGCCGACCACGGGACTCGTCGGGAAGAACTCCTGCGGGTCCCCGGCAGGGTCCGGCTGAGACCGGCGACGCCGCCCGGGCCCGGCTCGACGCTCGAGCCCGTCGGCCACACCTGCCAACGTGACGGCCGCGGCGTGGACGTCGGCCTCGGTGAGGTTGGCACCCACCATCGCGGCCGTTATGCGGCGCATCACAGTTGCGAGATCGAAGCGCGGATCGTACGGGTGCGGCTCCGGCGCGACGCCACCTGCGCGCGCAGGCACGCCCGACGAGATGCCGAAGTCCGAGATACCCGGCCCTGAGGCTCCGCTGTCGACCTGGTCCTCGGCTTCGGATCCGCTTTCAGGGGTCATCGGGGTTTGCGAAGAGAAATACTCATGACAACGGGCAAGCTAATGGCGCGTCGGGGCGCTCCGGTAATTCGGCTAAATCGACCCGTGCGGGCTGGGACGCCTCCAAGTGCGGTCGCCTAAGAGGCGCAGAACGGCGGGGACGAGCAGACGCCGGGTGAGCGCGGCGTCGATCAGGACAACGATCGCAAAGGCGAAGCCGACCTCCTTGAGGGCGAACTCGACGGCGAAGATGAAACTGGCGAACACGACGATCATGATGGTCGCTGCGGAGAGGATCACCGGTACGCTTCGTTCGAGGCCGACTGTGATCGCGCGCGCAGGATCACCACTCCGCTCCCATTCCTCTCTGACACGGCTGACCAGGAACACGTGGTAGTCGGTGGAGAGCCCGACCAGGACGGCGAACAGTATGAGCGGCAACCAGTTCTGGACGAACCCCGGCGAGTGGAAGGCGAAGACGGTCTGACCGGCGCCGTTCTGGAAGACGAGCACGAGCAGCCCGTAGGCGGCACCGACGCTGAGGAGCGTCCCGGCCAGGCCGACGAGCGCGACGATCGGGCTGCGGAAGGCGATCGCGAGCACCATCACGGCGATCACGAGGATGAGTGCGAGCACCAACGGGGTCTTGGTGTTGATCTCGTGGCTGAGATCGGCGATGCCCGCGCTCGTGCCGCCGACGAGGGCGCGCATGTCCGTCCCGCTGAGGGCGGACGGGAGCTCCCTGCGCAGGGCGCTCACGACCTGGGTGGCTTGGGCGGAGTCGAAGCCCTTACGCGGCACCACCGTCGTCACCGTGAGCGTGCTGCCGTGGTCGGCGTTCACGATCGCGTCGAGCGAGGCGGCGAGCGACCGGTCGGTGCGGGCCGCGACGAGGCGCTGCGCGGTGACGACCGGACCGCCGAGCAGGTCGGGTAGCGAGGTGACCGACTGGACACGCCGGTCGCGGCGCAGGCGAGCGTCCAGCCGGGCGAGCGCCTGCAAGTCGCGAACCGAGAGTGGACGCCCGCCGGTGACGAAGACGACCTGGATCGGGGATATCTCGCCGGGACCGAAGGCGGCCTCCAGGGTGGCGTCCGCGCGCCCGGAAGGTTGGTTCGTGACAGCGCTCAGCCCGAAGTCGAAGCCCGTGTGCAACCCCAGGGTGAACACCGAGAGCCCGCCGAGCGCGACCGCGACCGACACCAGCACGACGAGCGGCCGGCGCATCAACAGAGCGGTGCTGCGGCTCTCCGCGCGCCGACGCCCGCCAGGTCGGCGGACTCGCAACGGTGCGAGCCGATTGACCCGGGGACCGAGCGCGGCCAGAGTCGCCGGCAACAAGGTGATTGCCGCCGCGACGAGCACCGCGACCACCAGCATCGGGCCGAGCATCACCTCCCGGATCATCGGGTCGTTGATGAGCAGCACCGGGGCCAGCGCCGCGACGACGGTAGAGCCGGAGACCAGCACCGTGCGGCCGGCCGTCGCGGTGGTCCTGGCGGCCGCGGCCACGGGCTCACCCGCGTGGACCAGCTCCTCTCGAAAGCGCGTGACGATGAACAGCGCGTAGTCGATGCCTATACCCAGGCCGAGCATCGCGGTCACACTCTCCAGGACCGTGTTGATGCCGCCGCCGACCAGGAAGCTGAACAGTCCGAAGACGCCGAAGGTGAGAACGATGCCAGAGAGCGCGAGAAGAAGGGGCAGCCCGGCGGCGATCAGGCTGCCGAAGGCGACCACCAGGACCGCCAGGGCGATCGGAAGCCCGATGGCGTCCACCTTCAAGATGTCGCTCTGCATCAGCGCCACGAAGTCATGGGCGACCTGCGGTTCGCCGGTAACGCCGACTTGCACCGAGGAGGTGGACGCCGCCGACGCCGCCGCGGTGAGGCGCGCGGCGAGATGCTCGGTCCGTCCCTCGTCGCCTCTCAGGCCGACGAGGGCGATCGCGGTGTGCCCACCGGGGGCGGCGAGCTCTCGCGCCGGTACACCGTAAGGGACCTCGACACCGCTCACGTCACCGACGCCGGAGACGTTGTGCGTCGCGCTCGTCACCACCCGGCGGAAGCCGGGATCGTCGACCTTGAGCGTGCGAGAGGAGAAGACGAGCACCGCGCCGTTGCCGCCGAGGCGCGGGAGCTCGTTTGCGAGCAGGCTGGCCGCGCGGCTCGACGCGCTGCCGGGCACCCACAACCCCCCCATCGACAACGAGGAGCTGAAGCGGGGGAGGAACGCGAACCCGGCCACGATCATCAATGCCCAGGCCGCGAGCACCACCCGCCGGCGGCGCGCGACCAGAAGCCCCCATCGGTACAGCGGGCTGCCCTCCGCGACGGCGGGCCCTGCGGAGCCCTCAGGACGAACGTCGGTTGCGCCGGCAGCCGGCCGCGACCGCTGACCGTGGTTTACGACGATCACGCAACCGGGGCGGGTGGCGAAGCGGCGAGAACGAGGCTGCGCCAGTCGGCCAGGCGCGCTCGCACCTGGTCCGGAGGAAGCCGCAGCGTCTCGGTGGGCACCACGTCGACGATCCGCCGCTGGGTGACGTAGTCGTGGGCGGCCGCTTGGAAGAGCGCCGCCCGCCATTCGATCAAGCCGGCAGGCGCGTCACCCAGGAAGCCGAAGAGCACGAGCGCGAACTCCACGTCCTTGCCCACAGGTGCGCGTCCGAGACGCGCGGCTCGCGCGCACGCCACCGCCGAGCAACCGCGCAAGGCGTCCTCGGCGGTCACCCCCGGCGAGAGCCGGAGCTGCTCGGAGAACAGCTCTTCGGCGACCAGCAGCGCGTACCCCTGGTCGGGGCCCGGGACGCCGAGCTCGGGGCCTACCGGACGTTCAGGTGAGCGCAGCTCCGCGACGCGTGTCTGACGCCATCCGGACGGGGTCCGCAGCCTGTAGGCGGAGCGGACCTTGTCCGCCTCTGCGATCGGGGCGAAGCTGGGCTGGGTCATGAAGGGTGGTGCAGCAGCAGGCCGTAGACGATCGAGTCGAACAACGCCTGCCAGGAAGCCTCGATTATGTTCTCCGACACCCCGATCGTCGTCCACGTCCGCTCTCCGTCGGTCGTGTCGATGAGCACCCGGGTGACCGCCGCGGTGGCCCGGGTGCTGTCGAGCACCCGTACCCGGTAGTCGGTGAGGTGGATCCTCTCCAGCGCGGGGAAATGAGAGGCGATCGCTTTGCGTAGGGCGGAGTCCAAGGCGTTCACCGGCCCGTTGCCCTGGGCGGTGGACAGGACCCTCGTGCCTCCCACCACGACCCTCACGGTGGCCTCGGTCGTGTGCCGCGTCGGATCGTCGAAACGGGAGATGGTGTTCAAAGCGGCGCCGTTAGAAGCGGCGTTGCGCTTTGACACGGCGTTGCGCTTTGACCGCGGATCCTCGTTCGTCACGACGTCACAGTCGGAGATGACCCGGAACGACTCGAGCTCGAAGAACGCCGGCTTCCAACCCGCCGCCCGGCGAAGCAGCAACTCGAGCGAGCCGTCTGCCACCGCGAAGTGGTACCCGTGGTGCTCGAGCGTCTTCAGGGTGTCGAGCACCTCTTCCATCGCCCTCGAGTCCAGCTCGAGGCCGAGCTCCGTCGCCTTGAGCGCGAGGGTCGAACGACCCGCCATCTCCGACACCACGAAGCGGGTGCCGTTGCCGACCGAGTCCGGTGGGACGTGCTCGTAGGTGTCACGCCGACGCGCGATCGCGCTCGCATGAAGGCCGGCTTTGTGCGCGAACGCCGCCGCGCCCACATACGGCTGCTGCGGGTTCGGGGCGATGTTCACCAGCTCCGCGATGTGGCGCGACACCGGGGTGAGCCGCTCCAGGCGCTCGGGAGGGATCGTGCGCACCCCCAGCTTGAGGCTGAGATCGCCGATCACCGCCGACAGGTCTGCGTTCCCGGTGCGTTCGCCGTAACCGTTCACACAACCCTGCACATGCGTGGACCCGGCTCGGACCGCTGCGATCGAGTTTGCGACCGAACAACCCGAGTCGTTGTGGAAGTGCACCCCGACCTGGCAGTCGAACCGCGAGGCGACCGACGCCACGACCCGCTCCACCTCGTGGGGCAGGCTTCCGCCGTTCGTGTCGCACAGCACCAGGGTCTCGGCGCCGGCCTCTTGCGCCGCGTGAAGGACGCGGACGGTGAACTCGGGGTTCTCCCGGTATCCGTCGAAGAAGTGCTCGGCGTCGAAGAAGACCCGAAGCCCGTGCTCGCGCAGGAAGCGGACCGAGTCGGAGGCCATCGCCAACGCTTCCTTGAGCGTCGTGCGAAGGGCGGCTTTGACGTGCAGCTCCGAGGCCTTGGCCACGATGCACACCGCCTCGGTGTTCGCCTTCACCAACTGGCGAAGCACCTCGTCGTCCTCCACGCGCGTCCCCACCCGGCGCGTGGAGCCGAATGCCACGAGGGTCGCTGTCGACAGGTGGAGCTCGGCGGGGGCGCGGGCGAAGAACTCCTCGTCCTTGGGGTTGGCACCGGGCCACCCTCCCTCTATGTACGCGACCCCCAGGTGGTCGAGCTGCTCGGCCACCCGCAGCTTGTCGTCGACGGTGAGAGACAGCCCCTCCTGCTGCGAGCCGTCGCGCAATGTGGTGTCGAGGATGTCGACCGCCTCGGGGAGGGTGGGGGGGGAAAGACCTTGGCCCTGAACGCGAACCTGGCTCTGGAGGTCATTCGACATGCTCTACCCAGTTCTTGTAGCGGTCGACCTCCCCGCGAACTGCCGCGAAGTACATCTGCTGGATCTGCTTGGTGACCGGGCCGGGTCGCCCGTCACCGACCGGGCGGTCGTCCACCTCGCGGATGGGCACGAGCTCTGCCGCCGTCCCGGAGAGGAAGGCCTCGTCGGCCAGGTACAGGTCGGTGCGCACGAGCCCCTCGAAGTCCGCCTCGTACCCCAGGTCGGTCGCGATCGTCATCACCGAGTCCAGGGTGATGCCGTGGAGGGCCCCTGACTCCGACAACGGCGGGGTGAGTATGCGCCTGCCTTTCACCACGAACAGGTTCTCGCCGGTGCACTCCGACACCCGCCCGTCCGGAGCGAGCAGCACAGCCTCGTCGTAGCCGGCCTTCAACGCCTCGACCTTCGCCAGCGAGGAGTTCACGTACATCCCCGTCCCCTTAGCCGCCGTGGGCACGGCGTTCGGGTCGTGGCGCTGCCAGGAGGAGACCTTCAGCCGGATCCCTCTGGTGAGGCCTTCCTCGCCGAGGTACGTGCCCCATGGGTAGGCCGCGATCGCCACCTGCACCGGGCACGGCAACGGGTTGAGGCCCATCTCCCCGTACCCGAGGAAGACGAGAGGCCTTATGTAACAGCCCTCGGAAAGCCCGTTCACCGCCACCACCTGCTTCGTGGCCGCGACGAGCTCGGTAAGGTCGTAGGGTACGTCGATCATGAACACCTTTGCCGAGGCGAGCAGACGGCGGATGTGGTCCGTCAGCCTGAACACGGCCACACCGGAGCTCGTCGGGTAGGCGCGGATGCCCTCGAAGACACCCGAGCCGTAGTGGAGCGAGTGCGTGAGCACGTGGACCCGGGCCTGGTCCCAATCCACGAGCTCGCCGTCGAACCAGATCTTGTCGGTTGGATTGATGGGCACGTCTCAGAGCCTCTCTGCGATCGCGTCGCCCACGGCGACGGTGGGCGGGAACGGGGTACCTGCTGCACCTCGGGAGTGCTCGGCCAGGTATGCGGACACGGCTTTCGATACCCGCTCGGCGGCGTCGGCCTCGCCCAAGTGCTCGAGCATGAGCGCCGCAGAGCGGATCGCCGCGAGAGGGTTCGCCCTTCCCGTGCCCGCGATGTCGTGCGCCGCCCCGTGGACAGGCTCGAAGAGCGACGGGCCTGTGCGGGCCGGGTTCAGGTTGGCAGAGGCGGCGAAGCCGATGCCCCCCGAGACGGCGCCGGCGAGGTCGGAGAGGATGTCACCGAAGAGGTTGTCGGTGACGATCACGTCGTAACGAGCGGGCTGCTCGACCATGTAGATGCAGGCGGCGTCGACGTGGTTGTAATCGCGCTCGACCCCGAGGTAGTCGGCCGCGACCTCGTCGACGGTGCGCTGCCACAGGTCGCCGGCGAAGGTGAGCACGTTCGTCTTGTGAACGAGCGTGAGATGGTGCCTGGGCCTGCGTGACGCCAGCTCGAATGCGTAGCGAACGCAACGCTCCACCCCCATGCGCGTGTTCACCGATCCCTGCGTGGCAACCTCGGCGGGGGTCCCCTTGCGCAGGAAACCACCCTCGCCCGCGTAGGCGCCTTCGGTGTTCTCGCGCACGATCACGAAGTCGCAGTCCGACGTGGGGCGACCACCCGCGGTGCCGGTGCCCGCTGCGTCACGCGTCCCCGGCGGGCTCTCGAACGGCCGCAGGTTCACGTACAGGTCCAGCTCGAAGCGCAGGCGCAACAACAGGCCGCGCTCCAAGAGCCCCGGGGGCACGTCGGTCGTGCCCACCGCGGGACCCACGGCACCGAGCAGGATGGCGTCGAAGCCGCGCAGCTCCTCGAGCACGTGGTCGGGGAGAACCTCGCCCGTGCGCAGGTACTGGGCGGCGCCGAGCTCGTAGCGCTCCTCCTCGACGGCCACACCCGCGGCGGCGGTAACCTTCAGCGCCTCGGCGACCACCTCCGGGCCTATGCCGTCGCCACTTATGACCGCGACACGATGTCGTGTGCTCAGGCTCACCTGCTCACATCCTGTCCAGCGTCATACCTGCTCACCTGTCCTGCCCCACCGGAGGTGGGGATCCGGCCGCTCCCTCCGCCACCCGTTTCCCCGAATTGAAAAACCGCCCACGTTCGTGGACGGTCGGGCAGGCGCGCACGGGTGTGTGCGCGCCTATTCGATGATGATTACGGCCGCAGTCGTACGCTTCACTCGGGCACCAGTCTCCCCCACTCTGACCAGGTCGTCAACCTCCTGGGCTCCCCCGCGGCCTCCCGTCGAAGGCGCCGGCCAACAGGTGCCCTTCTCGCCAACCGGTAACCTCGCCGAGGTGAGCGAGGAGCCGACGCACCTCACGCGGGTGACCTACGAGCGGCTCCAGGCCGAGCTCGAGGACCTGACGACCAGGGGCCGGGTGGAGACCGCACGGGCCATCGAAGCCGCCCGTGCGCTCGGGGACCTGTCCGAGAACGCGGACTACCACGCCGCCAAGGACTCCCAGGGAGCGATGGAGTCGCGGATCCGCCAGATCCAGGCGACCCTGGCGAAGGCCGCGATCGTCGAGGACGTGGGAGCCGCCTCGGCTTCGGGCACGGTGTCGGCGGGATCGATCGTGGCGATCCGCTACGAAGGAGACGACGAGGTCGAGCGCTTCCTCGTCGGGTCCATCGAGGAGCGTCACGATGAGCTGAACGTGGTCTCGCCCCGTTCGCCGTTGGGCCAGGCCCTGCTTGGAAAGGCACCCGGTGAGGTCATCGAGTACAAGGCCCCCGGAGGGACGCTGCGCGTCGAGATCGTCCAGATCGGACGTTCGTGATCCTGGCGGGCGGACAGACGGAGCCTCGCACGTTGAGCGAGAAGGTGTGGGAGCGCCATGTCGTGAGCCGCGTCGATGCAGAGCCCGATCTGCTCTTCGTGGACCTCCATCTCGTCCATGAGGTCACCTCCCCCCAGGCCTTCGACGCGCTGCGAACGGCGGGGCGCACCGTCCGCCACCCCGAGCTCACCGTGGCGACGGCCGACCACAACGTGCCCACCACGGGTCTCGACCGACCCGTGGCCGATCCCGTCTCCGCCAGGCAGCTCGAGGTGCTGGAAGCGAACTGCACCTCCTTCGGCATCACCTGTTACCCGATGGGGCACTCCAACCAGGGGATCGTCCACATCATCGGCCCTGAGCTCGGGCTCACCCTCCCGGGGATGACCGTCGTGTGCGGTGACAGCCACACCTCGACCCACGGCGCTTTCGGGGCGCTCGCCTTCGGGATCGGCACCTCGGAGGTGGAGCACGTGCTCGCGACCCAGACCCTCCCCCAGCCGCGGCCGGCCACCATGGCGATCGAAGTCGACGGTGCGCTGCCGGCGGGGGTATCGGCGAAGGACGTCGTCCTGGCGGTCATCGGGAAGATCGGGACCGGCGGTGGCATGGGGCATGTGATCGAGTACCGCGGGTCCACCATCCGTTCGCTCTCGATGGAGGGCCGGATGACCGTGTGCAACATGTCGATAGAGGCAGGAGCGCGTACAGGGATGATCGCACCCGACGACACGACCTTCGCCTACGTCGAGGGGCGCCCGCACGCGCCGAGCGGAGCGCGCTGGGAGGAGGCGTTGAGCGACTGGCGCGGCCTGGTGACCGACGAGGGCGCCACATTCGACTCGACCGTGCGCATCGACGCATCGTCTCTCGCGCCGCACGTCACCTGGGGAACGAACCCCGCGCAGGTCGTCCCCATAGGAGGCTCGGTTCCCCACCCCGACGAGCTCGTCGAGCCTGCCGCGCGCGAGGCGGCGACGCGTGCGCTCGAGTACATGGGCCTCGTGCCCGGCACCGCGTTGCGCGACGTCGCGGTTGACACCGTCTTCATCGGCTCGTGCACCAACTCTCGGATCGAGGACCTGCGCGAGGCCGCCCAGGTCCTGGAGGGACGTCACGTGCGCAACGGGTTGCGGGCGCTCGTGGTACCCGGGTCACACCGCGTCAGGGCTCAGGCCGAGGCCGAGGGGCTGGACAAGGTGTTCGTGGCCGCGGGCTTCGAGTGGCGCGAGCCTGGTTGTTCGATGTGCCTTGCGATGAACCCGGACAAGCTCGCTGTCGGCGAGCGTTGCGCGTCGACCTCCAACCGGAACTTCGAGGGTCGTCAGGGCCGGGGAGGCCGTACGCACCTCGTCTCACCGGCGGTCGCGGCGGCAACCGCCGTCGCAGGTAGATTCGCCGCCCCCGACGAGCTCCCATGAAGCCGGTTCGGGTCGTGAGCGGAAGGGCGGTGCCGTTGGATCTCTCCGACGTCGACACCGACCAGATCATCCCCTCGGACTGGCTGAAGCGCGTCGAGCGCACGGGGTTCGGTGCGGGCCTGTTCTCCGAGTGGCGCGACGGGCGCGACTTCGTGCTGAACCGACCCGAGCACGCCGGGGCGACGGTCCTCGTGGCGGGCCCGAACTTCGGCACGGGCTCGTCGCGCGAGCACGCGGTGTGGGCCCTCATGGACTACGGCTTCGAGGCGGTAGTCTCGCCGCGCTTCGGGGACATCTTCCGCATCAACTGCACGAAGCAGGGTCTCGTGCCCGTCCAAGTGGAACCCTCTCTCGGGCGGGCGCTCATGGACGCGGTGATCCGCGACCCCTCTTTGGAGCTCACGATCGACGTGGGGCGGGGCACGATCGAAGCGCCCGGAGCAGCGCTCTCGGGAACGTTCCCACTCGACGGGTTCACCCGCGACCGACTGCTGAACGGCTGGGACGACATTGGGCTCACGCTGCGCCACGAGCAGGCGATCTCCCGTTACGAGCAAACGCGTCCCGGCTGGATGCCGTCAGCTCCCGCACGATCCTGACTCGCCCGTTACGCCTAGTCGTGGAAGTCGAGCCAAAGGAGGCTGTCTGGTGAAGGATTTCAAGACGTTCATACTGAGGGGAAGCGTCGTCGACCTGGCGGTGGGCATCGTGATCGGCGCCGCTTTCACCGCGGTGGTGTCGTCGTTCGTGAAGAACCTGCTCACACCGCTCGTGACGATCCCCGGCAAGGTGAACTTCAGCGCCCTGCATGTGACGGTGCGCCACAGCGTGTTCGCCTACGGGACCTTCCTGAACGACCTCGTCTCGTTCGTGATCGTCGCGGCGGCGGTGTTCTTCTTCGTGGTCCGCCCCGTGAACGCGCTCATGGCGAGGCGCCGCCGGGGACAGGAGACCGAGCCAGACACCCGCGACTGCCCGGAGTGCCTGAGCGAGATCCCCGCCGCGGCGCGCCGTTGCGCCAACTGCACGTCCGTGGTGCAACCGGCGATTTAGAAGCCGGTGTCGATCCGGCGCTCCTGGTTTCGCGCCTTGATCCGCAACAGGCGGTTCACTGCGGCCAGATAGGCGCGCGCGGAGGCCTCCACCACGTCCGTGGAGACGCCGCGGCCCGACACCTTGAGCCCGTCGGCCTCGAGCTGCACGACCACGTCACCCAGAGCGTCGATGCCGCCGGTGACCGAGGACACGTTGAAGCCGATGAGCTGGGACTCGACCGCCGTCGCCTTGCGGATGGCGGCGCTGGCCGCGTCGATCATGCCGTCGCCCCCGGAAGTGGCTTCGAACTTGTCGCCCGCCCGGCTCACCACCACCGTGGCGTGGGGTGTCCCGACGGTCCCGCCCGACACCTCGAGCGCCTCCAGTCGGAAGTCCTCGACGAGGTCCTGGCCGAGCTCCTCGATCACGATCGCCTCGACGTCGGCTTCGGAGAGCTCCACCTTGCGGTCCGCAAGCTCCTTGAACCGGCTGAACGCCCGGTTCAGCGCTTCGCCCTGGATCTTTATGCCCATCTTCTCCAGGGTGTCGGAGAAGGCGTGGCGCCCGGAGTGCTTTCCGAGCACTATCTGGCGTCCCACCTGGCCCACGCTGGCGGCATCGATGATCTCGTACGTAGAACGGTCGGCGAGCACGCCGTGCTGGTGGATGCCCGACTCGTGGGCGAAGGCGTTGCGACCGACGACCGCCTTGTTGAATTGCACGGGGTAGCCGGTGAGCCTCGATACGAGGCGCGAGGCGCGCGCCAGCTCCTCGGTGCGCACGGTCGTGGTGACGCCGGGGAACTGGTCGGGGCGGATGAGGATCGCCATCACGACCTCTTCCAGCGCCGCGTTGCCGGCCCGCTCGCCGAGACCGTTCACGCACACCTCCACCTGGCGGGCCCCGGCCTGCACCCCGGCGAGGGTGTTCGCCGTGGCCATCCCGAGGTCGTTGTGGCAGTGGGTGGACAGGACGTAGTCGCCCGGTACCTCGCTTCGGACGTGCTCGATCAATCCTCCGAAGTCCCAGGGGATGCCGTAACCGACGGTGTCGGGGATGTTGAGGGTGGTCGCACCGGCCTCCACGGCGGCGGCTAGGACTTCGAGCATGAAGTCGAAGGAGGTGCGCGTGGCGTCCTGCGGGCTGAACTCGACGTCCGCGGTGTGCTCACGCGCCCTGGCGACTCCCGCACGCGTCTCGGCCAGCACCTGTGCCGGGGTCATCTTCAACATGTGCTCCATGTGCTGTGGGCTGGTGGAGATGAACACGTGGATGCGCGCGCGGTGCGCGTCGCGCACAGCTTCCCAGCAACGGTCGACGTCGGAGAGCTGGGTGCGCGACAACCCACAGATGGCCGGGGCGTCGGGCGTGTTCCCGACCGCCCGTGCGATGGCCTGTACCGCCTCGAAGTCCCCCTGGCTCGCGACGGGGAAGCCGGCTTCGACATAGTCGACACCCGCACGTGCGAGCTGCTCGGCGATCTCCAGCTTCTCTGCGGCGTCGAGGGACACGCCGGGCGACTGCTCCCCGTCACGCAATGTCGTATCGAACACGACGAGGTGCCCGGAAAGGCCCGCTCCCGTCCCCGCTCGGGTTTCTGTCACGTCCTGTGTGCTGCCCGGGTGCCCGCTCATTTCCTTCCCCGTCCTCTCGTTCCTTGCACTCGTCATTCTCGCCTCGTCGTCTGTCGCGCTCCGAAGACCAATGAAAAACCCCCTGGCCTCTCGGCTCAGGGGGTCTGACGGCGAGCGCGATGACGCGTTCGCCGTCAGGTAAGAAGCAGGCCCTCGACGAACAGGCGTTCACGCATCGGCTCAATCGTGTCAAACGAGAGCGTCGGGGTCAAGCTCCCGAGCTCCGCCCTGCGGGTCCACAGGGAACTTCAAGCCCGCCTGCCTCGTCCAACCTGGGTGCCGAAGACGACCGAAGAGCCCGGGAGGACCTATGAGACACAGGTTGGGAGAACGAGCAAGGAGAAGGTTGCGAATAGCCGCGGTCGGCGTCGTCGTCCTGGCGGGCGCCGCGGCGGGGGGACGCGCGCTGTTGGGTACGGCGAACACCCGGGGCTCTTCGCCGCCGTCGAACGCCGCCCCGGCCGTGTCGGGCATTTCGAACAAGGGCAAGTCGGACCAAAGCGTCGCGCGACCTGCCCGGCCCGCAGCCTCGGCGGGTGACTCCGTCACCACGGCTCCGGTCCAGCCGGTCGGCCCGGACGTCGTGCGCACCGCCACCGTGGACCTGCGCGTGAGCAAAGGGGTGCTCGCCGCACAGATGTCGAAGATCGCGACGATCGCCACCATGGACGGCGGGTACGTCGACAGCTCGTCGATGTCGGGAGGCACCGAACGGTCTGCGCCGGTGTTGGGGCGCCTCGTCATCCGGGTGCCCGCCACCTACTTCGACGACGTCCTGTCCGAGATTGCGACCTTCGGGAAGGTGAGCGCGCAACAGGTGAGCGGTCAGGATGTCACCGGCCAGGTCGCAGAGAACGCTGCCACCGTTTCGGTCCTCCAACAGGAGGTGAACCTCCTTCAGGGCAAGCTGTCTCAGACCACCGACATCAACACCTTCTTGCAGATCGAAGGACAGCTGGCGCCGGTCCAGCAGCAGCTGCAACAGCTCGAGTCCCAGCAGGCGGTGCTTCAAGGCTCCGTGGCGCTCGCCACCGTGACGGTCGACCTGGCTGCTCCGGGCGCTCCGGTGCCGCTCGGCCCCGCACCACGCCCGCACACGAACGCGGCGAGGGCGGCGTGGCACTACGCCAGCCACAACACCCTGGTCGTCTTGGACGGCCTGGCCGTCGCCGGAGGCTGGGCCCTTCCACTGCTCGTGCTCGGTGGGCTCGGTTGGCTGGTCGTCACGAAGGTGCTGCGCCGCAGACGGCCGGGTGTGACCCCGGCCTGACCTCGACTCTCAGACGAAGAGGGGGCGCGATCAAGTCCTCTACGCTGGGCGCCATGTCCAAGCTGATCCGGAAGGTGATCCGGCTGGTGTCCCTCGCTTGCGTCATCTGCATAGCCGTTTGCGCAGCGCGAGCCATCATGGCCCGACTTCACGAGGAGCCCGACGCGGGCAACGGCCCCCGCACCGCCAGCTACGACTCGTGGCCCCCCGTACCTCCCGCCCCCGACCGCAGCACCGACCCCACCTAGGTCGTGGTCCGCGCCAACAACCTGCATCCGTTCGTCGCCGTCACCGCCACCACGCTCTTTCCGGCACCAGGCTTCGAGGTCGTCGGCCAGAACTCCATCACGAGCGACACACGTCCCCGGTACGTCGCGCTCGCGACGATCCCCGGACCGTAGTCACCTCCGCGCGCGGCCCTGCGGGTGCTCGCCACACACCTCGCGTACATCGAGATCGTCTCGTCGTTGTACGACAAGCGCGCCTGTGCCGAAGACGAGTTCGAGATCTTGGCACCCTGAAGCCGCGACAGCACCTGCGCCACCGAGCTCACCCGACCGAGATCGGGCACCACGGCAGGAGTCGACGCGCCGGAGGACACCCCGGGCGCTAGAGCCGAGCCCGCCGAGGCGCGCGACTGCGAAGAGGTCGGGCTGTGCGAAGCAGCGATCGGGGTCGAAGGGCTCCGACCCAAGAGGGCCAAGGGCACCGCCACGCCCAGGGCCAACACGGCCGCGGCCGCGCCCACCAGGACCCGCGGCCGCCGGTACCGACGGATCTCGCGCACCGTCTTCGTGTCGCGCTCGCGTCGGAGGTCCCCTTCGTCGTCTCTCGCCGCGCGCAGGGCGGCGGCGACGGCATGTGCCTTCAGCTCCGGCGCCACTGGCGGCACCGGCGCGCCGACCATGCGGCTCGCAGATCGAAGTGCCACGAGCCGATCGCTGCACCTGGCGCAGCGCGCGAGATGAGGTTGCAGCTCGGGCGCCCCCGGGGGGACCACGTCGTCCACCTCGTCGAGGTAGGCGGAGAGTCGCTCGTCGCTCAGATGCAGCTCGGTCATGTTCCCAGCTCTGTTTTGACGTTCTGGGGCTCGGGCGGGTTCCCGGGCGTCTCGAGGAGATCGGCGAGAGCCGCCCGGCCACGGGCGATGCGCGAGCGCACCGTGCCCAGCGGAACCTCGAGAACGCGTGCTATCTCCTCGTAAGCCAGGTCGCACACGTCGCGAAGCACGACCGCCGTCCGGAATTCCGAAGGGAGTGCCGAGAGCGCGGCGTCGACGTCGACCCTCCTCGAGGCGGTCTCCGAGGGGTCCTCGGCGGGCGTGCCGAAAGTGCCGGCCGAGCCCGAGGCCAACCCGTCGCCCGCTGCATCGGGGTCGAGGCCGACGAACGGCCGCCTGCGCCGACGGCGAAGCTCGTCGATGCAGGCGTTGGTGGCGATCCGGTAGATCCACGTCCCGAAGCTGCTGCGGCCGTCGAAGCGCGACAGTGAGCGCACCGCCAAGAGAAGGGTTTGTTGGGTCGCGTCGGCAGCGTCGTCCGCGTCTGCGAGCATTCGCCGGCACAGCGCATGGACCCGGTCGTAATGCGCTAGAAGGAGCCTCTCCAGCGCGTCCGTGTCACCGCAACGTGCTGCACCGACCAGAGCCGTGTCGTCTTGGTCGTCTCGTTCGCCGTAGCCGGGCTTACCGTCGATCGCACAACGCTAACGCCGCCTACCAGCGAGGTGATCCCACCTTTCGGTCAGAAGCAACTGATGCGGTGGACGTCGAGGATCCCGTCCGCCGTGGCGAGCGCGGCCAGGGCCGCGTCGGAGACGGGGCGGTCGGTCGAGAGGACCATGAGCGCCGTGTGGCCGCTCTCGGACGGCCCGACCCCCATCGACGAGATCGACACGCCCGCGTCACCGAGCGTGCTCCCGACGATCCCGATCATCCCTGCCCTGTCGTCGTTGCGGACGACGAGCATGTGCTGGGCCGGCGGGATCTCCACGGCATGGTCGTCGACCATGGTGATGCGTGCGACGGAGCGCAGGCCCGTCAGAGTGCCGGCCACGGAATGACTGGTCGAGCGCAGCGTGACCAGGTTGACGAAGTCCCGGGTCGTCGACGTGGTCACCTCGCGAACCTCGAGCCCGCGCTCGGCGGCGAGTTGCGGGGCGTTCACATAGGACACGGGCTCCTCCGTCCCGGCGGCGAACACGCCCTTCAAGATGGCGAGGGTGAGGATCTGCGTGCCGACGCCCGCCGCGGCGAGGACACCCGCGTACTCGATCTCCAAGACGTCGGGCATACCATCGTTCAAGCAGGCGAAGGCGCGTCCGAGCTGCTCGGCCAGCCCCAGGAACGGCCGCACCGACTCGGGGACCTCGGTGGCTGCCACGTTGACGGCAAAGGGCACGAAGTCACCCGCCAACGCGAGGTCCACCTGCTCGGCGATGGTCAGTCCGGCCTTGTCCTGAGCCTCGACCGTAGAGGCGCCGAGGTGCGGGGTGACCACGACGTTGTCGAACTCGAACAAGGCCGATTCGGTGCAGGGCTCGACCGAGAAGACGTCGAGGGCCGCTCCCGCCACGCGGCCGCTTCGGATCGCCGAGGCGAGCGCATCCTCGTCGAGGATCCCACCGCGCGCCGCGTTGACGATGCGAAGCCCGGGCTTGGCTTGCTCGAGCAGCTTGCTCCCTATCAGTCCGGCCGTCTCGGGGGTCTTCGGCAGGTGGATGGTGAGGAAGTCGGCGACGGCGACCAGGTCCTCGAGCGACATGAGCTCCACCCCCATCTGCCTCGCCCGGTCGGAGGAGACATAGGGGTCGTACGCGCACAGGCGCATCCCGAACGACAGCGCACGCTGTGCCACGAGCGCCCCGATCTGCCCGAGGCCGACGACCCCGAGCGTCTTTCCGTGCAGCTCGACTCCCTCCCATTTCGAGCGCTCCCACTTCCCCGACACGAGGGCCGCGTGCGCCTGCGGGACGTTCCTGGCCTGCGCCAGCAACAGAGCCATGGAGTGCTCTGCCGCGGAGAGGATGTTCGACTGCGGGGCGTTCACGACCATCACGCCACGCCGGGTCGCCGTCTCCACGTCCACGTTGTCGAGGCCGATGCCGGCGCGGCCGACCACCTCGAGGTCCGATCCCGCCTCCAGAACCGAGGCGTCGACCTTCGTGGCCGAACGCACTATCAACGCCTGGGCGCCGCGGACGGCCTCGAGCAGCGCCTCGGGCGAGAGCCCGAGCTGCACGTCGACCTCGTGGCCCGCGTCGGCCAGCAGAGCGAGACCGGAGCTCGCGAGCTTCTCCGTTACCAGCACCCTCGCCACCGTTCGAGCCCGCCCGTCTGTCGTCTACTCGGCGGTCGCGAAGAGCTCGGCCAGTCGCCCGACACCTTCTTCGATGGCCGCGTCCCCGAGCGCATAGGAGAGCCTCAGGTACCCCGGCGCGCCGAAGGCCTCTCCGGGGACGACCGCGACCTTGGCCTCGTCGATCGACACCTCCGCGAGCTCGGCCGAGCTCGTCACCTCGCGCCCGGCGAGGCGCCGGCCGAGAAGACCGTGGACCGAAGGGAACGCGTAGAAGGCGCCCTCGGGCTCCGCGCAAGAGACACCGTTGCACTCGTTGAGCATGCGGTGGATTACCTGGCGGCGGCGGTCGAACACCTCGCGCATGGCGTGCACGTGGCCCATGTCACCGCAGAGCGCGGCCAGCGCCGCCTGCTGCGCGACGTTGCACACGTTGGAGGTGGCCTGTGACTGGAGGGCGTTCACCGCCTTGGCAACGTCGGGCGGACCTATCAGCCAACCCACCCGCCAGCCGGTCATCGCGAAGGTCTTGGAGACCCCGTTGATGACGACGCAACGCTCGGCTGCGTCCGGCACGAGCGCGGGCAGCGACGAGAAGCTCCGGCCGCCGTAGACGAGGTGCTCGTAGATCTCGTCGGTGACCACCCACAGGCCGCGGTCGACCGCCCAACGCCCGACGGCGGAGACCTCCTCGGGGGACAGGACGGCACCGGTCGGGTTGTTGGGGGAGACGAACATGAGCACCTTCGTCGACGGCGTGAGCGCCGCGTCGAGGGCCTCTGTGCTCAGGTGGAAGCCGCTCTTCTCGTCGGTGGGCACCGCCACGGGCACCCCTCCGGCCAGGGCAACTACCTCGGGGTAGGTGGTCCAGTAGGGCGCGGGGACGAGGACCTCGTCACCGGGGTCGACCAGCGCGCAGAACGCCTGGTAGATCGCGTGCTTCGCTCCGTTCGTCACGACCACCTGCGCCGGCGAGGCCGCGAACCCCGAGCCGCTCTCGGTCTTCGCCGCGATCGCCTCGCGGAGCTCGGCCAGGCCGGGAGTGGCCGTGTAGTGGTGGTTCGTGGGGTCTTTGCACGCGGCTACGGCCGCCTCCACGATGTGAGAAGGGGTCGCGAAGTCGGGCTCGCCGGCGCCGAAGGAGATCACGTCCTCGCCCTCTGCCCGTAGCGCCTTTGCCTTGGCGTCGACCGCGAGTGTGGCAGACGGAGCGACCGCCGCCACGCGGACCGAGACCCGTCGGGGCTCCTCGGCCGACCTGCCTGCGTGCGTCTGAGCCGTGGTTTCTGGAGATGTCGCCATGGCTGTCATGCTGTCACAATGACGATCTCTCCGAGTAACCGGCATCGCGGCCCCGGCTCTCCGAAGGACCCCTCAACCTCACCGGCGGTCAAGGTCCCCGATTCCTTGAAGCCGTCCGACGGGCGCTTCGGGAGCGGACCCTCCAAGGTCCGCCCCGAGCAGGTGGCTGCCCTGGTCGCCGCCGCGCCCACCTACCTCGGCACGAGCCACCGCCAGGCGCCTGTCCGATCCGTGGTCGCAAGGCTGCGCGGCGGGCTTCGCGAGCTGTTCGGCCTCCCCGAGGCCTACGAGGTCGTCCTGGGCAACGGCGGAACCACCTGTTTCTGGGACGTGGCCACGTTCTGCCTCATCGAGAAGCGCAGCCAGCACCTGAGCTTCGGCGAGTTCTCATCGAAGTTCGCCGCCGCGGCCAAGGCTGCGCCGCACCTGGAGGAGCCGGAGGTGATCACCTCCGCCGCGGGAACCCATCCCGAGCCGGTTACCAGCGAAGAGGTGGACCTGTACGCGCTCACCCACAACGAGACCTCGACCGGGGTGGCGATGGAGGTCCGCCGGCCCACGGGCGCCGCGCCCGCCGACGGTGGGGCCATCGTGGCGGTGGACGCCACCTCGGCGGCAGCCGGACTTCGCGTCGACCCGGGGCAGTTCGACGCGTACTACTTCGCTCCACAGAAGTGCTTCGCGTCCGACGGCGGCCTGTGGGCGGCGCTTTTGTCCCCTGCTGCGGTCGCTCGCGTCGAGCGCATCGCGTCCTCGCGGCGGTTCGTCCCGGCCTCCTTGGACCTCAAGATCGCCCTGGACAACTCCCACCTCGACCAGACCTACAACACGCCGGCGCTGGCCACCCTCCTCATGTTCACCGAGCAGGTCGAGTGGATACTCCGAAACGGCGGGCTCGAGTGGGCGGCGAACCGCTGCGACCGCTCGGCCGAGGTCCTCTACACCTGGGCCGAGCAGTCCGACTTCGCCAAGCCTTTCGTGCAGAACCCCTCGCAGCGAAGCCACGTAGTAGGGACGATCGACTTCGTCGACGAAGTGGAGGCGGCCCAGGTGGCGAAGGTGCTGCGTGCGAACGGGATCGTCGACACCGAGCCCTACCGCAAGCTCGGGCGCAACCAGCTGCGCGTCGCGATGTTCCCAGCCATCGAGCCCGACGACGTCGCCGCCCTGTGCGCGTGCATCAACCACGTGGTCGGCGCGCTCGCCGGCTGACTCGCGGCCCGACCAATCCCCTCAGGTGGCGGGGCTCACCGAGCTCATGTTGAAGTCCGCCACGCGCAAAGAAGGCATCGACGTGCGCGACATCCACTCCCCCCACTCGCGGCTGAGCGCGCGCTCGCTGCGTCCCGCCTCGATCGTCCGCGCGAGCACGTCGACCGGGCTCTCGTTGAACCGGAAGTTGTTCACCGCGCCCGTGACCTCGCCGTGCTCGACCATGTAGACGCCGTCGCGGGTGAGCCCCGTGAGAAGAAGCGTTTGGGGATCGACCTCGCGGATGTACCACAGGCACGTGAGGAGCAGAGCCCGATCCGTTCGCGAGACGAGCTCTTCGAGCGAAGCTGTGGCACCGGTGAGCTCCAAAGTCAGATTGTCGACGCCGTACGCAGGATCGGTCCCCGAGCGGGTCGCCGCGGCGCGGTGGTACTGGAGCCGGGCGAGCCGGCCCTCCTCGATCCAGGTCGTGCGCCCGATCTCCGCGCCGTTGTCGAAGACCGAGACGTCGGCAGAAGAAGCAGAGGTGACGACGAACGGCGCGCACCGAAGACCCGGTTCGCCGGGGTCGCCGCGAAGCTCGAACGGCAGCGACGACAGGCGCTCACCCACCCTGGTGGCGCCGCCCGGGGCTGAGAATACGCTCCTGCCGTCCTCGGCGTCGCGCCCCGACATCGCCTCCGAAAGCGTCACGACCAGGTCCGCCGCCGCGTCCGGGGGGAGGATCGTCTCGTAGCGCCCGGCGGGGAGCTCGATGTGTCTCTGCGCCCACGAGAGCCTGCACGCCAGGCGCTCCTCGAGGGCTGTCAGGTCCACGTCGTCGAACCACTCGGTCCCCACCCCCGCCCAGGCGGAGCGCGCCCCGTCGTCGCTTCGCGCCACCAGCTCGAGGGTGCCTCCCGGCTGCACGTGCCGACGCCGCAGGCCGGTCGAAGAGCCCAGGTAGACAGTGGAGACCTGGTGGGTGGCGAACCCGGCCAGGACCCGGCCCGCGGCCCGGGCACGTCCGAACGCGCCGGCCAGCCCGCCGACCACCTCTGCGAGCACCGGCGCGCCGGTCTCGACGGCCGGATCGGCGAAGCTCGGATCGACGTCCTTCGGCACGACGAGAGGCGACCGGTCCTGTGCCGCGGGCGCGCGCTTCGCGTCGGCCTCGCTCGCCGACACGAGCTCGTCGATCTCCGATTCGTCGCCCGCGCCGCTTCTGCTCGCGACGCCGACGGCGACCCCGTCGCCCGACCCCACGAAGCTCGCCACGCTCACGTGCCGGTACCTGCGCGTGCCGTTCGTGGTCGTCGTGTTCCTCGCGAACCGGACGTCGACCTCGCCCGAGTCCGACACGATGACCACGCAGCCTTGCGTCGCACGCGACGCCGCCAGCGCGCGCTCGACGACCTCCTGGGGCGGCGAGAGACGCCCGTCTCGCCTCATGGCTCAGAGCCGGGCCTTGGCCCGCGCGTTCAACACGCGCACGGCGCGAAACAGCGCGGACGGACACCCGTGGCTCACCGGTGCCACCTGGCCGGGCTGGCCCTTTCCGCAGTTGAACGCCCCACCGAGGACGAACGTGGAGCTGCCACCGACCGCCTCCATGGATCCCCAGAAGTCCGTGGTGCGCGCCTGGTAGGCGACGTCGCGAAGCTGCCCCGCCAGACGACCCTTCTCTATCAGGTAGAAGCGCTGGCCGGTGAACTGGAAGTTGTAACGCTGCATGTCTATGGACCAGCTCTTGTCACCGACCACGTAGATCCCGCGGCCGACCCCCGAGGCGAGCTCCTCGGTGCTGGGTCCCTCACCCGCGGCCGGCTCGAGCGACACGTTCGCCATGCGCTGTATCGGCACGTGCATGGGCGAGTCGGCGAACGCGCAACCGTTGGAACGCCCGAGCCCGTTCTCCGCCGCCATGCGACGGTCGAGCTGGTAACCGACGAGCACCCCGTCGCGCACGATGTCGAAGGACTGTGCCTCGACCCCCTCGTCGTCGTAACCGACGGTCGCAAGCCCGTGAGGGACGGTCCGATCGCCCGTGACGTGCATGACCGGTGATCCGTAGCGCAGGCTGCCCAGCTTGTCGAAGGTGGCGAAAGAGGTGCCGGCGTAAGCGGCCTCGTAGCCGAGCGCTCGGTCGAGCTCGGTCGCGTGGCCGACCGACTCGTGGATCGTGAGCCACAGGTTGGACGGGTCGATCACGAGGTCGTAGGTGCCGGCATCGACCGACGGCGAGCGCACCTTCTCCGCCAGCAGCTCCGGGACGCGATCCAGCTCGTCGTCCCAGTCCCATCCGTCTCCGGTGGCGTACTCCCAGCCTCGTCCGGCCGGCGGGGCCAAGCTTCGCATCGAATCGAACGAGCCCGTCTCCGAGTCGACCGCGAACGCCTCGAAGACGGGACGCAGGCGCACCCGACGCTGGGTGGTGACGGTACCCGCGAGGCTGGCGAAGTGCTTGTCCTCTGTCACCGCGAGCACAGCGGCCTCGGCGTGATCCACACCCGGGGCCGCGAGCAGACGCTTGCTCCAGTCCTCGAGCAGCGCCACTTTGTCCGCCAGTGGGACGTCCACCGGGTCGACGTCGTACACCGAGCTCCACACTTGGGCGCCGTGTACGGGTTCCTCTGCGAGCACCACGGGCACGGCCAGCGCCGAGGCGGTCGTCTCTGCGACCGCGCAGGCCTCGTCCGCCAGGCTGGCCGCCGCCTCGGGCGTGAGCTCGACCGTGGCAGCGAAGCCCTGCGAACCCCGCCGAAGCACCCTCAGTCCCACCGCGAGCTCGGTGTCGTCGACGGTCGTCTCCACCTTCGCGTCGCGAAGCGCCACAAGCTGGGAGCGGATGTGCTCAACGCGCACCTCGGCGTCGCTCGCCCCGAGCTCACGTGCCCGTCCGAGCGCCGCGTCGCACAGCGACTCGAGGGGCAGAGCGATGAGGCTGGGGGACTCAGCCACCCGAGACGTCTTGGACGCGCTCGCGCCCCGCGGAGACGAAGGGCATCATCGCCCGAAGCTCGGCTCCCACCTTCTCGATCGGGTGGGCTGCGCCCGCGGCACGAAGCTCGTCGAAGCGCTTGCGGCCGGCCCGGTTCTCGGCGATCCACTCCTCGGCGAAGGCTCCCGAGCGGATGTCGTCGAGGACGCGGCGCATCGTCTCGCGCACGTGCTCGTCGATGACGCGCGGCCCCCGGGTCAGGTCCCCGTACTCGGCGGTGTCCGATATCGAGTACCGCATCCCGGCGACGCCTTGCTCGTACATGAGGTCGACGATGAGCTTCAGCTCGTGCAGGCACTCGAAGTAGGCCGACTCGGGCTGGTAGCCGGCTTCCACGAGGGTCTCGAAACCGGCCTGCACCAGCGACGTCATGCCGCCACACAGCACAACCTGCTCGCCGAAGAGGTCGGTCTCGGTCTCCTCTTCGAACGTCGTGTCGAGCACGCCCGCTCGTGTCGCGCCCAACGCGTGCGCGTACGAGAGCGCGAGGTCGTGCGCCTTGCCGGAGGCGTCCTGGGAGACCGCCACGAGAGAGGGGACACCTGCGCCCTCGGTGAACGTGCGGCGCACCAGGTGGCCGGGACCCTTCGGAGCCACCATTGCCACGTCGACTCCCGCAGGAGCCACGATCTGGCCGAAGCGGATGTTGAACCCGTGGGCGAAGAACAGTGCGTCACCCTGGTGCAGTGCCGGGGCGATCTCGGTGTCGTAGACGGCCTTCTGCTCGGTGTCGGGCAACAGCAGCATCACGAGGTCGGCTTCGGTCGCCGCGTCCGCGACGGGCAGCACCCGTAGGCCCGCGGACTGTGCCTTCTTCGTCGACGCCGACCCGGCACGCAGACCGACACGGACGTCCACCTTGGAGTCCGCGAGGTTCAGCGCGTGCGCGTGCCCCTGGGACCCGTAGCCGATGATCGCCACCTTGCGGCCCTGTACGAGAGTCGCGTCCGCATCGGACTCGTAGTACAGCTTGGCCATCTCAGCGCTTCCTCTCTCGTTCGTGACGACACGGCTCGTCGCCGGCCCCCGGCTCATCGCCGGCAGCTCAGCTCGCCCCGTCACCCCCCACGCTCGGCACCGCCCGAAGCCGAGCCGCCCGGCGTGCCAGCTTAGGCAGCGCCACGCGGCCCGTCCGCTGGAGCTCGACGATGCCGAAAGGCCGGATCAGCGCCTCGAAGTCGTCGATCTTGCTCGGGGAGCCGGCGAGCAGGACAGTCATCGCGTCGAGCCCGACGTCCACGATCGTGCCCTCGAACACGCCGACGAGCGCGATGACCTGGCCCCTGTCGGCCGGCGCGGCGCGCACCGTGGCTAGAAGCAGCTCCCGCTCGGTCGCCTCCTCGGGGGCAAGCTCGGCTATCTCGACCACGTTCACCAACTTGTCGAGCTGGCGCACGATCTGCTCCAAGGGCGCGGACTCCACGTCCACCACGATCGTGATGCGGCTGAAGCGCTCGTCGTGGGTAGGGGCGACCGCCAGCGAGTAGATGTTGAACCCGCGCCGGCTGAACAGCCCCGACACCCGCGCCAGCACCCCGGCCTTGTTCTCCACCCGTGCCGAGACGATGTGGTGTCGCACCGGCGGCTTCATCTGCCGCCCTCCCCATATGTCGGACCCACGATGATGTCGTCGTTCGACGCCAGCGCCGGGACCATCGGGTACACCTTCTCGAAGGCGTCCGTACGGAAGTCCACGACCACGGGTTTGTCGTCGATGCCGTTTGCCTTCTCGATGGCGGGCTCGACCTCCTCGGCGGTCTCCACGCGCATCCCTACCGCCCCCATCGCCTCGGCCCATTTCACGTAGTCCGGCAGGTCGGGCGAGAGGTACACCTCGGAGTAACGCTCCTCGTAGAACAACTCCTGCCACTGGCGGACCATGCCGAGGTAGGCGTTGTTCAAGATGGCGATCTTCACGGGAATGCGCTCGGCCGAGGCGGTGACGATCTCCTGGGCGGTCATCTGGAAGCAGCCGTCGCCGTCGATCGCCCACACCATCTTCCCCGGACGGCCCACCTTCGCCCCGATGGAAGCCGGCACGGCGAACCCCATCGTCCCGGCCCCGCCGGAGTTGACCCAGGTGTAGGGGTAGTCGAAGCGCCAGTACTGCGAGGCCCACATCTGGTGCTGGCCCACTCCGGCGACCACGATCGTGTCGTCTGGAGTCATGTCCCGAAGCGTCTCGATGACGTACTGGGGCTTGAGCGCCCCGCCCTCCTCCTGGCGGTAGGCGAGTGGGAACTGCTTCTGCCACGCTCGGATCTGCGCCATCCAGGGCCCGAGGTCGGGACGGGACGAGGCGGGTAGCTCGGCGGTGGCACTTCCGAGCGCTTCGAGCGCCCGCAGGAGCTCTGCGATAACCCTGCGGGCGTCCCCGGCTATCTGGACCTCCGGCTGGCGCACCTTCCCCAGCTCCGCTGGGTCCACGTCGACGTGGACGACCTTCGCCTCCGGGGCGAACGCGGCGACCTTCCCCGTCACCCGGTCGTCGAAGCGCGCTCCGAGGGCCACGAGCAGGTCGGCGCGCTGCATGGCGGTGACCGCCGTGTAGTTGCCGTGCATCCCGGGCATGCCGAGGGCGAGCGGGTGCGAGTCGGGGAAGGCTCCGCGCGCCATCAGCGTCGTGACAACCGGGATGCCGGTGCGCTCGGCGAGCTCCTTCAACTCGTCGGCGGCGTGCGCCTTGAGGATCCCGCCGCCCGCGTAGATTACGGGCCGGCTGGCGGACAGGATCAGCTTCGCCGCCTCGCGCACCGCACGGGGATCACCCTCGCTCGCGGGGTGGTAGCCGGGGAGGTCGAGATCGGACGCCGACGACGGCCAGTACCAGTCCATCTGGGCGTTGGACACGTCCTTCGGCACATCGACCAACACGGGCCCGGGCCGACCGGTGGTCGCCACCTCGAAGGCCTCGGCGACGACCCTCGGGATGTCCTGGGCGTCTGTGACGAGCCAGTTGTGCTTCGTGACGTCCATCGTCACACCGGTGATCGGGCACTCCTGGAAGGCGTCGGTACCGATCGATCCCGTCGCCACCTGGCCGGTGATCACGACGATCGGTATCGAGTCCATGGCGGCGTCCGAGAGAGGGGTGACGATGTTCGTAGCTCCGGGTCCCGAGGTGACCATCGCAACACCCGGGCGTCCGGTCACGTGCGCGTAGCCCTCTGCCATGTGCCCCGCACCCTGCTCGTGGCGCACGAGGATGTGGCGGATCGACGAGTCGAGGATCGGGTCGTAGACGGGGAGGATCGCCCCGCCGGGCAGGCCGAAGATGACCTCCACGTCCTCCATCTCGAGGCTCTTGATCAGGGCCTGGGCCCCTGTCATTCGCATTGGCCTCCCGCCTTTCTCGAATTGGATCTTGGATTTGGGATCTTGGACTTGGACTTGGAACCGAGCCTGGAATTGAAACGACCTCCCGGCTGGGAGGTCGCAAGGCGCACGGAGCCGTGGACGCGGCTACGTGCGCTACGTCACTACTACCAGAGTGAAGATCGTGGCGGGCCTTCGCATCGCCCGACAGTCTGCCACGCCAGCGGTCGTCGGGCAAGGGCGGGGTCGACACGACGATCGAGCGCGCGCCGAGCGAGGTGATGAGGATCTCGCTACGCTCGCGCCCTCTGAAGCACAGAGAACCGGGCGGACGAACAACCCCGGCGGGAGAAGTGCAGCCCAAACGGAGGACCTCCGTGCAAAAGCGCACGGAGGAAGAGCAGGAGGAACGCAGATGCCCGAGTTCAGCTCTTACCCCCCTGGCACCCCGTCGTGGGTCGACGTGGCCAGCCGCGATCCGGCCGCCTCGAACGCCTTCTACGGCGAGCTCTTCGGCTGGGAGGCAGACGACCAGGGGCCCGATACCGGGCACTACGTCGTGTTCCGCAAGAAGGGCAAGATGGTCGCCGGCGGCGGCCCGATCATGATGGACGGTCAGCCTCCCGCGTGGACGACCTACGTCGGGGTGGACGATGCGGACGCCACCGTCGACCTGGCCAAGAAGGCGGGAGCCGCTGTGTTCGTGGAGCCCATGGACGTGATGGACCTCGGGCGCATGGCGGTGTTCGCCGACCCGACGGGTGCTGCTGTCGCCGTCTGGCAACCGAAGGACCACAAAGGGGCCGAGCTCGCCAACGAGCCGGGGACCTTGTGCTGGAACGAGCTGGACACCCGTGACGTCCCCGCGGCCAAGTCCTTCTACGCCGACGTGTTCGGCTGGCGGCCGAACGACATGGAGATGGAGGGCATGAGCTACACCGAGTGGAAGGTCGGCGACCGGTCCGTAGCGGGGATGATGCAGATGCCCGAGATGGTGCCGGCCAACGTTCCCGCGCACTGGCTCGTGTACTTCGCCGTGGACGACTGTGACGCCACGGTCTCGAAGGCCACCGGCCTCGGGGCGACCACATTGGTCCCCGCAACCGACATCCCGCCCGGCCGCTTCGCCGTGCTCAACGACCCGTCGGGCGCCGTGTTCGCCGTCATAAAGACGACGCCTCCCGCATAGAAGCCTGCGTGCACGGCCCGACACGTCGTGTCGGGCCGTGCACCTGCCCACGCGTGGTCAGGGTTCGGTGACGGCTCCGCGTTCGGCGCCGGTGACCAGGCGCGCGTACTTGGCGAGAACCCCGGTCGTGTAGCGGGGCTCGGGAACCTTCCAGGACTGGCGACGTCGCGACAACTCCGCCTCGCCTGCGAGTACGTCGATGCGCTTGGCGGGAACGTCGATGACGATGCGGTCCCCGTCCTCTACGAACGCGATCGGCCCGGCGTCGACCGCCTCGGGGGCGACGTGGCCGACGCACAGACCGTGCGTGCCCCCCGAGAACCGACCGTCCGTCACGAGCGCGCAGTCGGCTCCACGTCCGGCCCCCTTCATGGCGCCGGTCACCGCCAGCATCTCGCGCATGCCCGGCCCGCCCTTGGGGCCTTCGTACCGGATCACGACCACGGTGCCCGGCTCGATGCCGCCCGCCAGGATGGCGTCCAGCGCCCCCTGCTCCTCGTCGAAGACGCGCGCGGAGCCTTCGAAGCGCTCTTCGTCGAGTCCCGCCACCTTCACCACCGAGCCGTTGGGGGCGAGCGACCCCCTCAGGACGACTATGCCGCCCCCGGCGTGGATCGGATCGGACAACCGGTGTACGACCTCACCGTCCGGAGCCGGGGGGTCGATCGACGCGAGGTTCTCTGCGACGCTTCTTCCGCTCACCGTCAGGCACTCGCCGTGGAGCAACCCCGCGTCGAGCAGCTCTCGCATGACGACCGGGATGCCCCCCACCCGGTCGATGTCGCTCATGTGGTAGCGGCCGTGGGGCTTCGTGTCGGCGATGTGAGGCACCCTCGCCGCGATGCGGTTGAAGTCGTCCAGGGACAGCTCGACACGCGCCTCGTTCGCGATGGCGAGCAGGTGCAGCACCGCGTTGGTGGAACCGCCGAGCGCCATGACGAGCGCGATCGCGTTCTCGAAGGCCTCGCGTGTCATGATCTGACGCGGGCGGGTCCCTGAAGCCAACAGCTCCACCACCGCTCGACCGGACTCCTGCGCGAACCCGTCGCGGCGCCCGTCGACGGCAGAGGGCGACGCCGATCCCGGGAGCGACATGCCCAGCGCCTCGGCCACCGAAGCCATCGTGTTCGCCGTGAACATCCCCGCGCACGATCCTGCGCCAGGGCACGCGTTGTGCTCGATCAGCGAGAGCTCCGCGTCGGACAACGCGCCCGTGGCATGTGCACCCACCGCCTCGAAGACGCTCACGATGTCGAGAGCCTCGTCGCCCAGCTGCCCCGGGAGGATGGTGCCCCCATAGAGGAACACCGAGGGCAGGTCGAGCCGGGCGGCGGCCATGAGCATTCCCGGGAGCGACTTGTCACAGCCGGCGAGGGTGACCATCGCGTCGAAGCGCTCGGCGTGCATCATCGTCTCGATCGAGTCGCATATCACCTCGCGCGACACGAGGGACGCGCGCATCCCCTCGTGGCCCATCGAGATGCCGTCGGACACGGCGATGGTGACGAACTCGATCGGGTATCCACCCGACTCGGAGACCCCCTCCTTGGCGCGCTCGGCCAGGCGGTCCAAGGACATGTTGCAAGGGGTGACCTCGTTCCACGAGGAGGCCACCGCCACCTGAGGCTTGTCCCAGTCCTCGTCGGTCATCCCGACCGCGCGCAGCATCGCGCGCGCCGGCGCACGGGTGGCGCCGTCGGTCACCTCCCAGCTGCGGATCTTCATCCCGTGCGGGCCCTGGATCCCCGCGGCAGTGTGTCCTTCAGTCATTTCCCCGAGAGGTTAGAACGTGCAAACCGAACCGCGGTCAGCCGCGCAGGCGGCGCAGCTCGGCGGCGACCTCCTTGCCGCTCGCCTTCTTGTCGGTCGCTTGCATCACGAGGCCCGTGAAGAAGCCGACCAGCTTGTCCTCGCCCCCGCAGTAGCGCTGCCACTCCTCGGGGTGGGCGGACACCACGTCGGCGACGGTCGCCGCCACGTTTTCGGCTCCGAGCGCCTCGAAACCCTTGCGCCTGGCGATGTCCTGTGGTTGACCCCCGCTCTCGAAGAGATCGGCGAGCACGGCCTTGGCCTGGGTGGGCGTGAGCTTTCCCTCCTGCTCCATCAACAGCAGGGCCCCGTAGGCGGCGGGGTCGACCTCGAGTGCCCGACCCGCGTCGGCGGCAGCCTCGTTGGCCGTACGGGCGAGGGCGAGGGGCGCGTCGACCCCCGAGGAGGCCGCCTCCACGACGAGCTTGTCGAGCCCGAGCGCCACGACGGTGGCGACCTGGTCGGCCTGTGCGGCCGTCGTCTCACCGGCCCCGAGCAGGGCGGTCAGCTTCGCGCGGCGCTCTGCGGGCATCGGGGGAAGGGAGGTCGCCACCTCACGCTGCCAGCGGGGATCGGGCGCCACGGGTACCAGGTCGGGTTCGGGGAAGTAGCGGTAGTCGAACGCCTCTTCCTTCGATCGCAGCGCCACGGTCTTCTGGGCCTGTTCGTCCCAGTGACGGGTCTGTTGGAGGACGGGCTCGCCGGCTTCGAGCAACCCCACCTGGCGTTCGGTCTCGTACTCGATCGCCCTGGCCAGCGACCGCAAGGAATTCACGTTCTTGATCTCGCACCGGGTCCCGAGCCCGTCGGTTCGCGCTTCGCGCACCGACACGTTGGCGTCGACTCGAAGCGAACCCTCCTCCATGCGCCCGTCGGAGGCCTCGAGCGCCATGAGGATCGCGCGCAGCTCCTCGACATAACGGCGGGCCTGTGCAGCCGAGCGGATGTCGGGCGCGGAGACGATCTCGACGAGGGGGACGCCCGCGCGGTTGTAGTCGACGAGAGCACGGTCCGCGTCGTGGATACGGCCGCCGCCGCCCATGTGCGAGGTCTTGCCCGTGTCCTCCTCGATGTGGGCGCGCACGATCCCGACTCGTTGGCCGTCGGGCAGCTCGAGCCACCCGTTCACGTTGATGGGCTCGTCGTACTGGCTTATCTGGTAGTCCTTCGGCATGTCCGGATAGAAGTAGTTCTTCCGGTGGAACAGCGAGGGCCGGACCTCGCAGTGAAGAGCGTTGCCGATCGACATCGCCATCTCCACGGCCTTCATGTTCAGCACCGGGAGGGATCCCGGGAGGCCCAGACAGACCGGGCAGATGTTGGTGTTCGGCTCGTCGCCGAAGGCGTTGCGGCACCCGCAGAACAACTTCGTGGCCGTCTTGAGCTCGCAGTGCACCTCGAGCCCCACCACCGGCTCCCATCCCTCGACGCTCATCGTTCCCCTCGGGTCGAGGTCTGGTTCGCGCCGATCGTGGACGCGCAGATCTGCGGCAGCGCGGCGGCAGGTGCCGCCCCCTCGATCACAGCGGCCGCCTGGAACATCGGCGTCTCCCCCAGCGCCGGAGCCAACAGCTGCACTCCTATGGGCAAGCCGAGGTCGTCGGCACCGAAGGGCACGGTGATGGCGGGGTGTCCCGCGAGATTGGTGGGAACCGTGCAGACGTCGGAGAGGTACATCGCGAGCGGATCGTCCACCTTTGATCCCAGCTCGAAGGCCGTGGTGGGAGTCGTAGCGCCGATCAGCACGTCCACGTGCTCATAGGCACGTGCGAAGGCGCGGATGATCAGCGTGCGGACCTTCTGCGCCTGGCCGTAGTACGCGTCGTAGTAACCGGCCGAGAGCGCGTAGGTGCCGAGCATGATCCGGCGTTTGACCTCGGGCCCGAATCCAGCGGCCCTCGTCGCGCCGTTCATCGCCTCGGCGCTGGGCGCGTCCACCCGGAGCCCGTAACGCACCCCGTCGTAGCGGGCCAGGTTCGACGAGGCCTCCGCCGGGGCCAGCAGGTAGTAGGCGGGCAAGGCGTAGCCGAGCTCGGGCACCGAGCACTCCTCCACGTTGGCACCGGCTGCCGCGAGCGCCTCGGCCGCCTCGTGCACGCGCTTTACGACCGAGGCGTCTGCTCCGTCGAGCAGCTCGACGACGACTCCGACCCGCATGCCGTCCACCCCTTCTTCGAGGCGCGCCAGCGCGAGCGGGTTGAGCCTCTCGAGGGATGTGGAGTCGCGTGGGTCGTGCCCGCCTATGACGTCGAAGAGCGTCGCCGCGTCCGCGACCGTGCGTGCGATCGGCCCCACCTGGTCCAAGGAGCTGGCAAAGGCCACCAACCCGTAGCGCGATACGGTCCCGTAGGTCGGTTTCAGGCCCACCACTCCGCACAGGGCGGACGGCTGGCGGATGGAGCCGCCCGTGTCCGAGCCGAGGGCGATCGGTACCAAGCCCGCGGCCACCGAGGCAGCCGAACCGCCGCTCGACCCACCGGGGACACGACGCGGATCGTGCGGGTTGTGAGTCGGCCCGAAAGCGGAGTTCTCGGTGGACGAGCCCATGGCGAACTCGTCGAGGTTCGTCTTTCCCACCACGACGGCCCCGGCGCCGCGCAGGCGCTCCACCACCGTGGCGTCATAGGGGGGGAGCCAGCCTTCCAAGATCCGCGAGGCACAGGTCGTGGGGAGCCCACGCGTACAGAGGTTGTCCTTCACCGCGACGGGCACCCCCGCAAGTGGCCCGGGGTCCTCGCCCGCGCCTACACGGCGATCGATCTCTCGAGCCTCGGCCCGCGCCGTGTCACCGAGGACCGTCAAGAAGGCCTGCAGCGCGCCGTCGCACTCCTCGATCGCTCGCAGATGCTCCTCGAGCACGTCGACAGCGCTCGTCTCCCCCCTGCGCACACGTTCGGCGATTTCTGACGCGCTCAAGGAGCCTCTCCCAGGATCCTGGGAACCATGAAGCGGCCGTCTTCTGCTCGGGGCGCCTGGGCGAGCACTTCCTCGCGATCGAGCGAGGGACGGACCACGTCGTCGCGCAGCACGTTGCGCAAGGGCAGAGTGTGGGCTGTCGGCTCCACGCCGGAAGTCGCGATTGCCGCGACCTGCGCGGCATGGTCGAGCACCGCGGCCAGCTGCCCGGCGTAGAGATCCAGCTCCTCCTCTGTGAGGTCGACGCGGGCGAGGCGCGCCACGTACGCGGCGTCCTCGCGGGTGAGACGCTCGGGGCGCGCCGGAGTGTTCTCGCTCACGAGCTCTTCTCCCCCCCGTCCCCTGGGTTCGGTTCGAACGAGTTCGGTTCGAACGGGTTCGGCTCGAAAACCTTGCGAACGAAGGCGACGATGAGCGCCTCGACCTCGGGCGCGTCGTGATCGAGGGTCGCCACGTGGTAGCTACGCTCCAACCACACCCGCTCGATCGGGCCCGACACGCTCGCAGCCAGCAGGTCACCCGAGCTCAACGGCACCACGTGGTCCTGCCTGCTCGACAGAAGCAGCACCGGGCAGGAGATCTTCGCCAGCTGCCCGGCGACCTCGTCGACACCCTCGAAGAACGAGAGCGCGGCGGCGACCGGCATGTGCTCGTATGCGAGCTCGACGACACCTTCCTTGGCGATGTCGGAACCGACTCCGGGTACGAGCTCGCTCCCCGAGTCGAGTAATCCGCGTAGCGAGTCGCGAAAGCTCTCGGCCGGCGGGTCGATGAAGGGGTTCACCACGGCGACGCCGATCACCTCGGGATGGCTCTCGGCAAGCCAACAACACAGGGTTCCCCCCATCGAGAGCCCAACGAGCGCGACCTGCGCGCAGCGCCTTTCCAGGCCGCCGAATGCGGCCTCCGCGGCCTCGGCGTAGTCGGACCAACGGGTGGGTACCATATCCTCGACCTGTGTGCCGTGGCCGGGGAGCAACGGGAGCTCGACCGTGAAACCCGCATCCGCCAGCGCTTCGGCGAGTGGTCGCATCGAGTGGGGGTTACCGGTGAACCCGTGGAGCACGAGCACCCCTCGCGGTCCGCCCTCGCGCGAGAACGGCTCGGCTCCGGGCATCACCGATGCGGGCATCTTCGGCATGCTACGGCGAAATCACCTCCGCATCGAAAGCCCCTGGTGCGGACACGGCGCATTCGTGCTCGCGGTAGCGTGGCGCTCGGCTCTGTCGGACCGGCGGTGACCCGTCGCGACAGCCGAGAAAGAGCCCGCGAGCGGCAAGGAGCACATCGACGATGGCCACGCATGCCTTCCTCAGCGACGAATGGTTGAGCGAGGCTCGCAAGATCCGTGAGGAGCACGATGCTCATGAGGCTGTCATCGCCCACCAGGTGAAGATGAACCTGGTGATCACCGAGGTGCCGTTCGGGGAGGGTGCGATCGATGCCCACGTGGACTCGACGGACGGATCACTCGAGCTCGAGCTCGGGCACGTCGAGCCCGCGGACTTGAAGGTGAGCCTCGACTACCTCACGGCCAAATCCCTCCTCGTCGACGGAGATCCCCAGGTGGCGATGCAGGCCTTCATGACCGGCAGGATCCGGGTCGAAGGGGACATGGCGAAGCTGATGGCGTTCCAGGTGATCCCACCAGACGAGTCGGCCCAGCAGGTGGCGAAGCGTCTGCGTGAGATCACCGAGTAAGCGCGGCGCCGAGAGCACCGCGGCCTCGAGAGCGCCGCGACCCGATCAGCTGCGGCCGAAGAGGCCGAGCCGCCGCTCCCACCAACTCGGGTCACGCGCGTGTGCATGGAAGTGATCGGGGATCTGGCGCATCACAGGGTCGACCGACCACCGCCCGACCCCGAGCACCGCATCGGCAGCCCTCGTGAGCTCACGGATCATGTGGTCCACGTCGGCCTGCGGCGGCGCCGAGCCGTGGTGGCGCCAGACCACCATGGGCACCGCGCATATCTCGCAGTCGGCGACCCAGCACACCTCGTCCTCGTGGTACCAGGTCGTGAAACGGGCCGCCTCGCACAGCTCGCAATCAGCCACCGCTGTCGAGCGGCCACCGGTCATCAGATCGTGTAGATGTTGACCGAGGTGCCCGGGGTGACCATCTGGCCCGGGCTGGGATTGGTCTGGAAGACCTGGCCGTTCGCCGGACCGTAGACGTTGCCTGCCACCAGGCCGGCGTTCTGCAGCGCGTCGATCTCCGAAGTCAGCTTGTGGTTGGTGGGGATGGGAGGTACGGCGACCGGCGCCGGACCCTTCGACAGCACCACGCTCACCGTCGAACCCTGCGGAGCCTGGCTCGGCGGGGCCTCGGAGACAACGTCTCCCGAGGGGACCGTGGAGCTGTACTGCACCGAGCAGCTCGCCGTCAGCCCTACCGCCGCGAACGCGCTCGTCACGCCGTCGCAGGTGGTGATGCCCGAGAGCGACGGGTACGTCACGATCGGCGGTCCCTCGGATATCAACACCGTCACCGTCGAGAACTCCGGAGCGCGCGTCTTCGGGTTCCAGTCGATCACACCGCCGTTGGCAATCTGGGTCGAATGCTCGTACGTGCAGTTGGGACGCAGGTGCGAGGCATCGAGCTTTGCGGTCACCGCGGCGCAGCCACCGCTCAGCCCGGCAAGCGACGGCACGGCGACGGGCGGCGGACCCGACGACACCACCACGGACACGTCGCTCCCCTCCTTCAGAGGTGTGCCCGCCGCGGGGACCTCGCGGATGATCCCGCCTGCTCCCACCGTCACAGACGAACGGCGCCTCGCGACCCGGAGGTGGAGGTGGTCGGGCCGCAGCTTCGCCGAGGCCTGCCCCACGGTCAGGTCCACGACGTTCGCCAGGCGGTGACTCGGCGTGAAGAACTTCGTCTCGACGGCGGCAAAGGCGAGCCCGCCGACTACGAGCGCCACCACGAGCGTGACGATCGCGAAGATCCGCAGGCTTCGTCGTCCTGGCCGGGCGCCCTTCGCCCCGCCTGCCGGCCCCGGCGCCGGCGCCGGGGCCGCCGGTAGGGAGGGCTCGTGGGACTCGGTGGCGACTCCCACCGCTGATGCCATCGCCATCACCTGGGAGCTCTCGGACTCCGAGATCGGGTGCTCGGTGCTGTCGACGGAGTCGACCGTGCCCTCACCTGCGGCAGGTCCTCGGCTTCGCGCTCCGCGCTCGGAGAAGCCGGCGAGCGGCAGACGCTCTGGTGCCGGCAGCCGCTTTGCCAGCTCCGAGAGCCGCCGAGCGAGTCCGGAGGCGTCGAGCCTCCCCTCGGCCTGCGGTGCCGCCGCCGCCTCGAGCACCGGGCCGAGCGGCCCCAGGGCGTCGTGAGCCGGTAGGGGCGCGCCGACCCTTGCCATGAGCGTGCTGATCGTGGTGTCGGCAGCGAACGGCACCACACCGGTCACCGCCTCGTAGAGCACGAGCGCGAGCGAGTAGACGTCCGCGCGGCCGTCGACGAGGTCGCCCACGGCCTGTTCCGGAGCGGCGTAGCGCGCGGTCCCCACGGTCGCCCCCGAGGGTTCGGTGAGAGCCGCCTCGGCGAGCGCGCGCGCAAGGCCGAAGTCCGCAATGCGAAGACGACCCTCCTCGTCGAAGAGGAGGTTGGCGGGCTTGACGTCGCGGTGGACGAACCCTCGCCCGTGTGCGTAGGCCAGACCCTCTGCGGCCTGGGTGCCCACCGTCACGGCCTGCGACACGCTGAGGTGACGTCGGTCGTCGAGAAGGTCACGCAGCGAGCCGCCGCTCAGGAACTCGAGCACCAGGAACGGCTCACTGCCGTCCTCGCCCCAGTCGTAGACGGACAAGACGTGGGGGTGCGTGAGAGCCGCGGCCGACTGCGCCTCGGCGCGAAAGCGACGCAGGAACGCACCGTCGACGGCCAACGCAGGGTGCAGGAGCTTGATCGCGACGCGGCGCCGAAGCGTGACGTCCCACGCGCGAAAGACGTGTGCGGACGCACCGGTGCCGAGCGCGGACTCGATCCGGTAACGGCCCGCGAGGACACGTCCTATTGAATCGGTCATCGTCGGCATGGCTTCACACCCAGGCTACCGACACACGGGCGTCAGTCGGAGGACGGGCGGCGTCAGTCGCCGGGCAGCTCGCCGGAGGAGAGCAACTCTTCGAAGTGCGAACCGTCCACGACGGGGACCTGCAACTCCTCGGCCTTGCGCAACTTCGCCGTTCCCGGCTCGGAACCAACGACCACCGCCCATGTCTTCGACGAGACGCCGCCCGGGGACTTGCCCCCGCGCCGCATGATCGCCTCCGCGGCTTCCTCGCGCGAGTACCCGTCGAGCGTGCCCGTCACCACGACAGAGCGCCCGGCGAGCGTCTGGGCGGGCTTCACGTCGGCGATGGTCGTTCGCGCCACACCGGGAGCACCCGGCTCCGTCATGTTCACCCCGAAGACGCGCAGCTTCTCTATGACACCACGGTTCCCCGGTGACGAGAGGAACTCGACGATGCTGTCGGCGATCACGGGCCCTATTCCCTCGACGGCGGCGAGCTCCTCCACCGAGGCTCCCATGATCTGATCGAGGGATCCGTGTTCGCGCGCGAGCGCCCTGCAGCCTGTGGGACCCAGGTGCCTGATGCCCAGACCCACGAGCAGTCGGCTCAAGGGCCTGTCCTTGGACTGCTCGACCGAGCGAAACAGGTTGTCGGCCGACAGCTCTCCCATGCGCTCGAGCCCGACCAGCCGGGCGCGATCGAGCCCGTAGACGTCACCGGGATCCGTCAGCAGCCCGGCCTCGACCAGCTGCACCACCCTCTTCTCCCCGAGACCCTCTATGTCCATCGCGCCGCGAGACGCGAAGTGCACGATCCGCTGCACCCGTTGCGCGGGACATTCGAGGTTCGTACAGAACGTGTCGCTCTCACCCGGCAGGCGCACGAGCTCCCCGCCGCAGCTCGGGCACCTCGTGGGGAACCTCCAGGCGCGAAGCCCGCGCGGGCGAGCCGAGAGCACGGGGCCCACCACCTCGGGTATGACGTCGCCCGCCTTGCGAACCACCACCGTGTCACCGGGACGGACGTCTTTGAGCCGGACCTGGTCCTCGTTGTGCAACGTGGCCACCGCCACGGTGGACCCTCCCACGAACACCGGCTCGAGCATGGCAAAGGGCGTCGCCCGTCCCGTTCGCCCGATCGAGACCATGATGTTCGTCAGCTTGGTGTTGCGCTCCTCCGGGGGGAACTTGAAGGCGACCGCCCATCGCGGTGCACGCGAGGTGGCGCCCAGGCGCTGCTGCAACGTGAGGTCGTCGACCTTGACCACCACCCCGTCGATCTCGTAGTCGAGGTCGTGGCGGTGCTCCTGCCAGTGGGAGCAGAAGGCGAAGACCTCGTCGACCCCCTTCACCGTGCGAACCTCGGGATTGACAGGCAACCCGCAGGCGCGCAGGAACTCGAGCGCCTCGCTGTGGCTGTGCAGCTCAGGGCCCGCATCGCGCGCACCGATCTGGTACGCCCACAACGACAGGTCTCGGCTGGCGGTGATCCGAGCGTCCTTCTGCCGCAGCGAGCCGGCGGCGGAGTTACGAGGATTGGCGAAAGCCCGCTCACCGGACTCGAGCTGGCGGCGGTTCAGCTTCTCGAACGACGAGACGGGCATGTAGACCTCGCCCCGCACCTCCATCACGGCGGGCACGGGGCCGTTGCGAGCGGGCCATCTGAGTCGCTTGGGCACCGTCGAGACGGTGGCGACGTTCGAAGTGACGTCCTCGCCGGTGAACCCGTCGCCGCGCGTAGCCGCGCGCACGAAGACACCACTCTCGTAGGTGAGCGACATGGCGATGCCGTCTATCTTCAGCTCGCACACGAACTCCGCCGCGAGAACGCCAGGGTCGATCCTGGCGATCCGGTCGACCCACGCCCGAAGCTCGTCGAGGTCGAAGGCGTTGTCGAGGCTCATCATCGGAAGCCGGTGCCTCACCGGCGCGAAGAGCAACGACGGGGCACCCCCGACGCGCTGGGTCGGCGAGTCGGGGGTGAGAAGGTCGGGATGCTCCTCCTCGATCGAACGCAGCTCGCGGACCAGTGCGTCGTAGTCTGCGTCGGAGATCTCCGGGGAGTCATCGACGTAGTACTTCTGGTCATGGTACGCGATCCGGGCGCGAAGCTCCTCGACCCTCTGGCTCGCACTCGTGTGGCTCGCACCCCTGGCCATCAGCCGGAGCGTACCGGCCGACTGCGAGGTGGGCGCTGCAACCCGTGATGCGTCGACGTCAGGCGGCGACGGCGGCTCCGACGACCGCGTCCGGGCACTGGACGTCGTAGAAGGCGACGGTCTGGCCCGGGGCGACGAGCCTCTGCGGCTCCTCGAAGCGAAGCGACCCACCCGCCCACGTGCACCGGGCGGGCCGGCCGTGGGCGCTCGTCTGGGCGAGGGCTCGTTCGCCGCGGCGAAGGGGGCGGTCCACCCACGTCGGCGCCTCCACGTGGACCTCGCAGGCGACCGCCGCGTCGAGGCTGCCGACCACCACGCGCCGGGCGTGCACGTCGACGCGAAGCGCGTAGCGCCGCTTGCCGTCACGGGCGGCACCCAGACCCCGTCGCTGGCCGAGGGTGACCAACTCCACCGCCGGCACGGTGCCCACCACCGTCGAGCTCCGGGCGTCCACCAGCTCACCGGGATGCAGAGTCGTGCGCGCTGCGAGGAACCGCCCGCGTCCGGCCTGCGATCCGATGAAGCACACGTCCTGGCTGTCGGGCTTGCCCGCCGTGCGCAGCCCCAGGCGCGCCGCGCGCGCTCGCACCTCGGCTTTGGTCAACGCGCCGACGGGGAAGATCAGGTGCTCGAGGTCGCGGCTCCCCAGCATCGCGAGCACGTAGGACTGGTCCTTCGCGCGGTCCGCGCCGCGCAACAGCCGGGGGCCCGTGGGCCACCGCGCCACGCGGGCGTGGTGGCCTGTGGCCAACAGATCGAAGCCCAGTCGCCGGGCGCGTCCGAGCAGCACGCCGAACTTGACCCGCCGGTTGCACTCGATGCAGGGGTTGGGGGTGCGCCCCGCCACGTGGTCCTCCACATAGGGCCTTACGACTGCTTCTTCGAACGCGTCGGTGAAGTTGAAGACGTGATGGACTATGCCCACTTGCTCTGCCACGCGCCGGGCGTCCTCCACGTCGGCCACCGAGCAGCAGCCGCTGTCGGAGTCCCCGCCCCAGAGCTTCAAGGTGGCACCCACCACTTCGTGGCCCTGCTCTCTCAAGAGGGCGGCGGCCACGGAGGAGTCGACCCCTCCCGACATCGCGACCAGGACTCTCACAGAGGCATCCTAAGAGCGCAGCCGCCCGACGAGCTCGGGAAGCACGTCGAGGACGTGGTCGATCTCCGCTTCTGTGGTCGCGACACCGAGAGAGAACCGGACCGCAGAACGCGCCTCTGCGGGGGTGAGGCCCATCGCGAGGAGCACATGACTGGGCTCGAGGGCACCACTTGCGCAAGCCGCGCCCGCGGACGCGCATATCCCGGCCTCGTCGAGCAGGTAGAGCAGCTCCTCGGCGACGATGCCGTCGAAGCGAACGTGGAAGCTCGAGACGAGCTTGCCCTCCCTGTCATGCGCAGGGCACGCACCGGCGGGCACCGCGCTCTCGAAGGCGCCTTCGACCGACGCGAGGACTCCTTCGGCCAGCCGGTCACGAAGGAGCTTCGTCCGTGTCACCTGCTCGCCGTGCCCGGTCGTCGCGGCAGACAGCGCTGCTGCCATCCCGACGATGCCGGCCACGTCGTGGGTTCCCGCGCGCCTGCCGCGTTCTTGTTCCCCGCCGAGCATCCGCGGTTCGATCCGCACGTTGTCGCGGACGACCAGTGCGCCCACGCCCTTGGGGCCCCCGAACTTGTGGGCGCTCACCGAGACGAGATCGGCCGCTCCGACGGCGAAGGCCACGTCCAGCCATCCCACGCCCGCCACCGCGTCGGTGTGGAGGATCGCACCTGGGGCCCTGTCACGCACCACGGCCGCCACTTCGGCTATCGGCTGGATGGTGCCGACCTCGTTGTTCGCAAGCATCACCGAGACCACGCCCACCCCGGGGTGCAACGCGTCGGCCAAGGCGTCGATCCGGAGCTTGCCCGAGTCGTCGACCGCCACGGTTGTCCCTCGGGCGGACTCACAGGCACGAAGCACCGCATGGTGCTCGACGGCGGAGCACGCGACCTCACCACCCGTGGCGACATGCGAGCCCAAGACGGCGAGGTTGTCGGACTCGGTCCCTCCCGACGTGAAGACGACCTCCCCCGGCTCACAACCGAGATCACGCGCCACCGAGTCGCGCGCCTCGTCGAGCGCGCGCCTCGCTTCACGCGCGACCGAATGGCCCCCCGAGGGGTTGCCGAAGCACCCGGCTTCGGTGAGAAACGGGAGCATCGCCGCGACGGCCTGCGGCCGCATCGGCGTGGTGGCCGCGTGATCCAGGTACGCCCTCACCCGAACCACGCTACCGGCGCGCCCGATCACGGCTTCGATACCATGACGACGACCGCGGCCACGAAGACGGACGCCAAGAACCAGGTGGCGCCTATGACCCTTGCGCAGTCGCGTGCGAAGGCCTCACCAACTCGCCAATCCCGGGCGACGACGCGCTGGATCGTGCGCTCCGCCGGCCACACGAGCGCCTCGGCCGTCGCAGTCGCGGCAAGCCACATCCCCAGGCCGCTCAGCACGAACGCGTCGGAGACGTCGAAGGCCCCGCCGCTTGCCACGAGAAGCCCGAAGCCGGAGAGAGGAACCAGGTACAGAGCCCGGGTGACCCAGTTGGTGCCGGGACGGAAGTACCGGCGCGCGGCGTCGGCGTGAGAGCCGGTCGGTCCCCGACGGGCCCTGACCGCCTGTATGCCGGTGACGCAGAGGGCGCCGAAACCCACCACCGCCGAGGCGACGTGGACGAGAAGCAGAAGGCTGTATCCCGCCCCCGCGGGGACCCGATGGCTCGATCCCGAGGCCAGTGCCGGCGCGAACATCGCGAGACCACGAAGAGGCAGTGTCAGCCGAGGAACACCCCAGCCACCCGGCCGTAGAGGTCGAGGTCGACGGTCTTGTTCTCGGCAACCGCCTCTGACAGGGGCACCCTCACGATGCGCTCTGCGCGCAGGGCGACCATCTTGCCGAAGTCCCCGTCGTGCACGGCACCCACCGCCTCCATGCCGAAACGAGTCGCGAGCACGCGGTCGAAGGCCGTGGGCGTTCCGCCACGCTGGATGTGCCCGAGCGTCGTAACCCGCGCCTCGAATCCGGTGTTCGTCTCGATCTTGTCGGCAAGCCACGTGCCGATCCCACCGAGGCGCACGTGCCCGAACTGATCGGTGACCCCGCCGGTCGCCGCGCGCCGCGCGGACTCGAGGTCCTCGCCCTCGTGGGGCAGCGCGCCTTCGGACACGACGACGATCGAAGAGAACTGACCGCCTTCGTGGCGTCGGCGCAGCCGCTCACACACCGCGCCGAGGTCGAAGGGCACCTCGGGCACGAGGATCTCCGCCACCCCCCCGGCCATCCCCGCGTACGTGGCTATCCAGCCCGCTTCGCGCCCCATCACCTCGCACACGATGACGCGGTGGTGCGATTCGGCCGTCGTACGCAGGCGGTCAATCGCCTCGGTGGCGGTCTGGACCGCCGTGTCGAAGCCGAAGGTGAACTCGGTGCTCGACAGGTCGTTGTCGATCGTCTTCGGCAGGCCCACGATGCGAACGCCATAGGCGCCGAGCCGGTCGGCCACCCCGAGCGTGTCGTCCCCGCCGATCGTCACCAGGGCGTCGACCTCGTGCTCGGCGAGGCTGGCGACGACCTTTTCCGCGCCGCCCTCTTCGGTGAACGGGTTCGTACGCGAAGTGCCGAGGATGGTGCCGCCCACGGGAAGCAGGTCCCGGCATTGCTCGACCTCCAGGGGGCATACGTCGCCTTCGAGGACACCCTTCCAGCCGTCGAGAAAACCGACGACGTCGTCGCCGTGGGTGAGCCTGGCAGTGAGCACCACGGCGCGAATCGCCGCGTTGAGCCCGGGGCAGTCGCCCCCGCCGGTCAGGATCCCGATTCGCATTCCTCTCCTTTCTCCGGGCCAGGCCCCTTCGCAGGCCTGCGGGCCGGGTTGATCAGTCGGTTCGGCTCGCGCCCACCTTATGGACGAGCTGCTCGGCCGCCTCGTAGGGATCGATCCTGTGCTGCGCCACTGCCTCCGCAAGGGTGTGGAACCTGCTGTCGGAGCAAAATGCGTCGACCTCGCGCTCGATCCTCGCGACGAGCACCGCGCGGAACTCGCGCTCGAGGCGCTCACGATGCCGGCGGGCGAGCTCGCCCGAGCTCTCGAGGTAGTCGTGGTGCCGCTCGAGCTCCTCCCAGAGAAGGGCGACTCCCTCGCCCTTGATCGCGACCGCCTCGAGCACCGGCGGGCGCCAGGCACCGGGCCGGGAGAGGTCGAGCATCTGCTCGAGGTCACGGCGAGTCCCGCGCGCGCCGGGCATGTCGGCCTTGTTGACCACGAATATGTCGGCCGCCTCGAGGAGCCCGGCCTTGTTCGCCTGCACAGCGTCGCCCCACCTGGGGTTCACCACCACGACGGTGGTGTCGGTGGCAGAGGCGACGTCCACCTCCACCTGGCCGACTCCGACGGTCTCCACCACCACGAGCGTGATTCCCGCTGCGGCGGCGACCCGGATCGCCTCGGGAACGGCCAACGCCAGGCCGCCGAGGTGCCCGCGCGAAGCCATCGACCGTATGTACACCCCTTCGTCCAGGGCATGTCCCTGCATGCGCACCCGGTCCCCGAGGATGGCCCCGCCCGTGAAGGGCGAGGACGGGTCGACCGCCAGCACGGCGAGCTGTTGCACCCCTCCGGCCCTCGCGGAGCCGATCAACCGGTCGACCAGCGTCGACTTGCCCGCGCCCGGCGCGCCGGTGATCCCGACGCTGTGGGCGTCGCAACTGTTGAGGTAGGCGAGGGCGGCGACGGCGCGACCGTCCTCGCCTCCCTGTTCCACCGCCGAGAGCAGCTGGGCCAGAGCCCGCCTCCCGCCCGCCGCGGCCTCCGCAAACAAAGCTCGGGGATCCATCAGATCCGCGCCACGTCCGCGCCCAGCGAGCGGAGCTTGCCAGCGAGGTCCTCGTACCCCCGGTCGACGTGACGAGCCTCGCTCACCACGGTCTCGCCATCGGCCACCAATCCGGCCAGCACCAGCGCGGCACCGGCGCGCAGGTCCGAGGCGCGCACGGGTGCACCCGACAGACGCTCCACACCGCGCACCACCGCGTGGTGCCCCTCCGTGCGGATGTCCGCTCCCATGCGTCTCAGCTCGTCCACGTAGCGGAACCGTCCTTGAAAGAGGTTCTCCGTCACGATGCCCACGCCGTCGGCCACGCTCAGCATGGTCACCAGAAAGGGCTTGTAGTCGGTGGCGACCCCCGGATAGGGCAACGTGGCCACGTCGACGCTGTGCAGCCGCCGGTCGGCGAGCGCGCGCAACCCTTCGGGGGTCTGGGCGACCTGCAACCCCATGGTGGACAACTTGCGCAGGAGCATGTCCATGTGCTGCGCACGCGCGTCGGCCACGACCACGTCGCCTCCTGCAAGGCCGACCGCCGCCAGCAAGGTGGCTGCCACCACCCTGTCGGCGACGACGCGATGTGTGGCGGGGACGAGCCCCTCCACCCCTTCGATCTCCACGTGTGAGGTGCCCGCGCCCTTGATGCGGGCACCCATCTCGGTCAGGAACGCGGCCAGGTCTACGACCTCGGGCTCTCGTGCTGCGTTCTCGATGATCGTCGTGCCCTCTGCCAGCACCGCGGCCATGAGGATGTTGTCCGTCGCGGTGTGGCTGGGGTACTCGAAGACCACGCGGCTGCCCACGAGCCGGCCGTGCGCCACGGCGCTGCGGGTCACGGTGCCCTCGATGTACCCGTGCACGGTCTCGAAAAACGCGCCCATGGCCGACAGGGCGTTCAAGTGGATGTCCACCGGGCGGTTGCCGAAGTCGTCACCCCCAGGCAGCGAGACCCGGGCGAAACCGCTTCGGGCGAGCATCGGGCCGAGCACGACGATCGACGCGCGCAGCTTCTCTACGAGCTCGTAGGGAGCCTCGGGCACCAGTTTCGCCGGGGTGTCGATCACCAGGTCACCCGGTCCACCGTCACGGGGGCCTTCGAGACGCTCGACGCGCACGCCGATCGCCGAGAGGAGGTCGGCCATGATCTCGACGTCGACGATGCGAGGCACTCCCGACAGCACGTGCCTTCCCTCGGCCAGCAGACACGCCGCCATGAGCTTGAGCGCGGAGTTCTTGGCACCTCCCGCGCAGATCGTGCCGTGGAGAGGACCGCTCGGATGCACGAGGAAGCTGTCACCGGGCTGTGGGTCTAGGTGGTGCACTTTCGGGGGACTCAGAGGACGGGGTCCTCGGACCAACGCCCGAAGACCGAGGCCAAGGCCTCCACGACCTCTCCCACTGTGGCGTACGCGCGCGTAGCCGCCAGGATCGAGGGCACCAGGTTGACCTGAGGATCGGCGGCGTCGGCCGCCACCTTCCCTAGGGCGGCGTCCACCGCCTGGGACGAGCGCTTGCGTCGCACCGAGTCCAGACGCTTGCGCTGGGCCTCGTCGACCTCCAGCCCGATCTGCAAAGTCGGCGGGGCAGGCTCCTCGTTCCCCTCGCAGAAGGCGTTCACGCCCACGACCAGGCGCCGCCTCGAGCTCACCTTGCGCTCGAACGCATACGCGGACTCCGCGATCTCGGTCTGGAACCAACGCCCTTCGATCCCCCGGAGCACGCCCTCGAGCATCGACCCCTCCCCGCTGCTCTCCAGCGCCGAGAAGACCTCCTCGACTTGGCGTTCGATCTCGTCCGTCAGCGACTCGACGAACCACGACCCGCCCAGTGGATCCGCGACGCTGGCCACGCCGGTCTCGTGTGCGAGCACTTGCTGGGTGCGCAAAGCGATGCGCGCCGCCTTCTCCGACGGGAGGGCCAGCACCTCGTCCAAGGAGTTCGTATGGAGGCTCTGGGTGCCGCCCAGTACGCCCGCAAGCGCCTCGACGGCGGTGCGGACGATGTTCACCTCGGGTTGCTGAGCGGTGAGCGAGACTCCCGCGGTCTGCGTGTGGAACTGCAGCTGCATCGAGCGGGCGGACTTCGCCCCGTAGCGGTCGGCAACCCACCTGGCCCAGATCCGCCTCGCCGCCCGGTATTTCGCGATCTCCTCGAAGAAGTCGATATGAGCGTTGAAGAAGAAGCTCAGCCTCGGTACGAACTCGTCCACCTCCAGACCTGCGGCGCGCGCCGCCTCGACGTAGGCGAAGCCGTTCGCCAGGGTGAAGGCGAGCTCCTGCACGGCCGTCGATCCCGCCTCGCGAATGTGGTAACCCGAGACCGAGACCGGATGAAAATACGGCATCTCCGCGGTGCAGAAGCGGATCGCGTCCACCACCAGCCGCATGGAAGGTCGGGGCGGGAAGATGTACTCCTTCTGAGCCTGGTACTCCTTCAAGATGTCGTTCTGGAGAGTGCCTCCGAGTGCCCGGCGCGGCGTCCCCGCGGCCTCGGCGGCCGCCACGTACATGGCCAGGAGGATCGCCGCAGGCGAGTTGATGGTCATCGAGGTGGTGACCGAACCCAGGTCGATCCCGGCGAACAGGTCCTCCACGTCGGCCAACGTGTCGACCGCCACCCCGCAGCGTCCGACCTCGCCCTCGCAGCGCGGGTCGTCCGAGTCGCGACCCATGAGGGTCGGCAGATCGAAGGCCACCGACAGCCCGCCGGTGCCACTTTCGAGCAGCTTCCGGAACCTGACGTTCGTGTCCTCGGCGGTACCGAAGCCCGCGAAAAGCCGCATCGTCCACAGCTTCGAGCGGTACATCGAGGCATACGGCCCACGCGTGTACGGAGGGCCCCCCGGCCATCCGAGCTTCTTCGCCACCTGGTCGAGGACATCACCATAGGTGGCGCCCTCACCCGTATCAGAGATCAACGGCCAATCGCCGGGGCCGTAAACGGCTTGGAGGGGGATCCCCGACATCGTCTCGAAGTCCTCGTCGAGCAGCTCGGAGGACTCGAGGGCCTCGCGCCAGATCGAGCGTCCCTGCTCGAAGTCCCTGTGAGGCGCGTCCTGCACGTTCCACAGACTACGGGCCGCAGGGCTGACCGCGGCGATCCCCGCGGCGCCCGAGACGCCCCTCAACAGGCGCGCTAGGGTCAGGACCGTGGCGGCTAACCCCCAGGCGCCCGACCGCAACCTCGCCCTGGAGCTCGTCCGCGTCACCGAGGCCGCGGCCATCGCCGCCGGACGGTGGATGGGCCGCGGCGACAAGGAAGGTGCAGACGGCGCCGCCGTTTCCGCGATGCGCATAGTCCTGCAGACGGTGCCCATGGACGGGGTGGTGGTCATCGGCGAGGGCGAGAAGGACCAGGCGCCGATGCTCTACAACGGCGAGCGGATCGGGGACGGCTCACCCCCGCCGGCCGACATCGCAGTCGACCCCATTGACGGCACGACCCCCACCTCCTTGGGACGCGGCGGCGCGCTCGCCGTCATCGCAGTGTCCGAGCGGGGGACGATGTTCGACCCCGGCCCTTGCGTGTACATGAAGAAGTTGGCAGTCGGGCCGAAGGCGGCGGGAGCGGTGGACATACGCCTCTCCCCGACCGAGAACCTCGAGGCCGTGGCCAAGGCCTTGGGGAAGTCGGTACGCGACGTGACCGTGGTGATCCTGGACCGGGAGCGACACGCCGATCTCATAGCCGAGGTGCGTGCGAGCGGCGCGCGCATCAAGTTGATCACCGACGGCGACGTGGCGGGGGCCATCTCCACGGCCTGGCCGGACTCAGGTGTGGACGTCCTCTACGGGATCGGCGGAACCCCCGAAGGTGTGCTCTCGGCCGCCGCGTTGAAGTGTATGCGCGGCGAGATCCAGGGCCAGCTCTGGCCGCGCGACGAGACCGAGCGCAAGGAGGCGCGAGCTGCCGGGTACGACCTGGACGAAGTGCTCACCACCGAGGACCTGGTACGGCGGAACAACTGCTTCTTCGCCGCCACCGGCATAACCGACGGGGAGCTGTTGCAAGGGGTGCGCTACCACGACTTCGGCGCCACGACGCAGTCGCTCGTCATGCGCTCGCGCTCGGGCACCGTGCGCTTCATCAGCTGCCGCCACCCGCTCGACAGGCTACGCCAGTACAGCCAGATCGAATTCGACTGACGCGACTGACGCGCCGAAGCGTCAGCTCGCGGGCTCTGCCTCGGGCACGAGCACCACCACCCGGTCCGGCTCCACCTGCACCAGGCCGCCATGGGCCTCGAAGCGCTCCTCGCTACCGTCCTCGCGACCGAAGCGCACCGTGCCCGGCACAACGACGCCTATGAGCGCGGTGTGCCCTGGCAGGAAGGCCGCGTCGCCGTAGTCGGTGCGCAGCATGACCGCTTGCACCTGCTCCTCGAAGAGCACCTGCTCGGGCGTGACGAGACTGGCCGGGAACGATGCCATCTCTACGCCGCCCCGGCCTCGATCTTCTTGGCCTTCTCGAGCACCGACTCCGCCCCCCCGACGTTCAAGAACGCCTGCTCGGGAACGTCGTCGAGCTCACCGTTCAACAGAGCCTCGAAGGACTCCACGGTCTCTTCGATCGGCACGGTGACGCCCTTCATGCCCGTGAACACCTCGCCGACGTTGAACGGCTGAGACAGGAAGCGCTGGATCTTGCGGGCCCGGTTCACCGTCAAGCGGTCTTCTTCGGAGAGCTCGTCGAGCCCGAGGATGGCGATGATGTCCTGAAGCTCCCGGAAACGCTGCAGCACGCTCTGCACCCTCCTGGCCACGTCGTAGTGACGCTGGCCCACGACCTCCGGAGCCAAGATGTTCGAGGTCGACGCGAGAGGATCGACAGCCGGGTAGATCCCGAGCGATGCGATCTGCCGGCTGAGCTCGGTGGTGGCGTCGAGGTGGGTGAACGTCGTGAACGGAGCCGGGTCCGTGTAGTCGTCCGCCGGCACGTACACGGCCTGGACCGAGGTGATCGACCGGCCTCTCGTCGACGTGATCCGCTCTTGGAGCTCTCCCATCTCGTCCGCGAGCGTCGGCTGGTAGCCGACAGCGGAGGGCATCCGGCCGAGCAGGGTCGAAACCTCAGAGCCGGCCTGGACGAACCGGAAGATGTTGTCCACGAACAGCAGCACATCCTGGTTCTTCACGTCGCGGAAGTACTCGGCCATGGTCAGCGCGGCCAGCCCGACACGAAGCCGCACGCCCGGAGGCTCGTCCATCTGGCCGAAGACGAGAGCCGCCTTCTCGATGACGCCGGACTCCTTCATCTCCAGCCACAGGTCGTTGCCCTCGCGGGTGCGCTCCCCCACCCCGGCGAACACCGACACGCCTCCGTGCTGGGTGGCCACCCGGTTGATCATCTCGAGGATTATGACCGTCTTGCCAACACCAGCTCCTCCGAACAGCCCGATCTTCCCGCCCTGCACGTACGGCTCGAGAAGGTCGACAACTTTGATGCCCGTCTCGAACATCCGCGCGCTGGGTTCGAGCGTGTCGAAGTCGGGAGCTGGACGGTGGATCTCCCACCGGTCCTCGACCGCTCCGATGTCGGCAGTGTCGAGAGACTCGCCGAGGACATTGAAGACGTGCCCGAGGGTGGCATCGCCCACGGGCACCACCAAGCCCCGTCCCATGTTGCGCACGGGCGTGCCACGGGTGAGCCCGTCGGTGGGCTTGAGGCAGACGCAGCGGACACGGCCCTCCCCGATCTGCTGAGCGACCTCGGCGGTCACCGTGATGCGGTCTCCCTCGAGCTCGAGGTCCATCTCGACGGCCATGTTGATCTCGGGCAGCTCTTGGGAAGGGAACTCGACGTCGACGACCGGGCCGGCGATGGCGACGACGCGTCCGTCGGGGCGCCCTGTGACGCGAGTGGCGAGCTCGGTGGCTGTGGTTGTCATTCCTCTTCTTCCTGTTCCGGTTCGTGTTCGGTGTTCTTCTATGGGTCTGTGGTTCTGCTGGGGCCTGGGCCCGTTCGTCCTATCGGGGACCTGTCATTCCTTCGCTGCATGCCGCAGCGCCTCCGCCCCACCGACGATCTCCATGATCTCGGTGGTGATGGAGTCTTGACGGGCCCGGTTCATGGCGCGGGTGAGCGTCTTCACGAGCTCGTCGGCATTGTCGGTCGCAGCGGCCATGGCCCTTTGTCTGGCGGCGTGCTCGCTCGCGGCAGCTTCGAGCAGTGCGCCGAACACGGCCGCCTCCACGTAGCGAGGCACCAGCTCGACCAGCAGGAACGTCGACTCGGGCTCGAACTCCGTGTACCCCTCGCGCGGCGCCTGCGCGACGGCGATCGCGCCTTCGGCACCGGTGGCTCCCTCTGCATCCGCCCGGGCCACAGGTTCAGGGAGCGGAAGGAGCTGGCGAGTCTCGATGATCTGTCTCCCAGCAGAGCGAAAGCGTGTGGAGACCACGAGAACCTGGTCAACCTCCTCCTCCAGGAACGGGGGGGTGATCGCCTCAGCCACCCGCAGTGCGTCGGAGAAGGATGGACGGTCCGAAAAACCCGTGAACGATTCCTCCGTGTCGAAGCGGCGGAAGCGGAAGTACGACTGCGCCTTGCGACCGACCGTCACGAGGCGGTACTCGGTCCCAGAGCTCCCACCTGAGCGCAGCATGCGCTCGGTAGGGCGCAGCACGTTCGCGTTGTAGGCGCCGCACAGACCCCGGTCGGACACGATCGGGAGAACGAGCACGCGCCTGGGTGAGTCGACAACGCCCAGCACCCGGCCGGCGGTGCCCACGGAATCCTGCGCTGCCTCGTCCAACACCCGGGCGATCCCGTCCAAATACGGGGCGGCACCGGCTATGCGGGACTGGGCTCGCACGATCTGGGAGGTTGCGATGAGCTCGAACGCTCGCGTGATCTTCTGAGTCGCCCGTACGGTTCGGATCCGCCGCCGCAGGACACGCTCGACACCACCGGGCACCTGTCAGTCCCCCTCCATCTTCACGAAGCCGTCCTTGAACTCCTGGAGGGCCTTTTGCAGGTCCTGCTCTTCAGGCAGCGCCCCCGTACTGCGGATGTGCTCGAGAAGCTGCGGGTGGTTCGCGTGGAGGAACTTGAGCATCTCGGACTCGAAGCGGCGCACCTCGCCCACCGGCACGTCGTCGACCCAACCGTTCGATCCCGCGTAGATGGCCAGCACTTGGTCCTCTACGGCGAAAGGCGCGTTCTGCGGCTGCTTCAAGATCTCGGTCAGCCGGTAGCCACGGTCCAGCTGGGCCTGAGAGACCTTGTCGAGCTCCGACCCGAAGGTGGCGAAAGCCTCGAGCTCACGGAACTGTGCCAGGTCGATCTTGAGCGTCCCCGCCACAGAGCGCATGGCCTTCACCTGGGCGGCACCACCGACCCTGGACACCGAGATGCCGACGTTCATCGCGGGCCGCACCCCCGCGTAGAACAGCTCTGACTCCAGGTAGATCTGTCCGTCGGTGATCGAGATCACGTTCGTGGGGATGTAGGCAGAGACGTCGCCACCCTTGGTCTCGATGATCGGGAGGGCGGTGAGCGAGCCACCCCCGCGCTCGTCGGAGAGCTTCGCTGCCCGCTCGAGCAAGCGGCTGTGGAGGTAGAAGACGTCGCCCGGGTACGCCTCGCGCCCCGGGGGCCTGCGCAGCAGCAACGACAACTGGCGATAGGCCTCGGCCTGCTTCGACAGGTCGTCGTAGATGATCAACGCATCCTCGCCGTTCTCCATCCAGTGCTGGCCCATCGCGCACCCCGCGTAGGGAGCCAGGTACTTGAAAGGCGCCGGCTCCGAGGCGGCGGCAGAGACCACGACCGTGTACTCGAGGGCGCCGCGGCTGTCGAGGGTGGCCACCGTCTGGGCAACCGAGGACCCCTTCTGCCCGATGGCCACGTAGATGCACTTCACCCCCTGGCCCTTCTGGTTGATGATCGTGTCGACGGCGACAGTTGTCTTGCCGGTCTTGCGGTCGCCGATAATGAGCTCGCGCTGGCCGCGGCCGATCGGGGTCATCGCGTCGATCGCCTTTATCCCTGTCTGAAGCGGGTCCTTCACGGGTTGGCGTGCGACGATTCCGGGAGCCTGGACCTCCAAGCGCCTGGTGGTCTGGGCGGCGATGGGGCCCTTGCCGTCCAGTGGCTGGCCAAGAGGGTTAACCACCCGACCCAGGAGGGCGTCTCCGACGGGGACGGAGAGGATGCGACCGGTCGCCCGCACGAGCTGCTCCTCCTCGACGTGCGCGTCGGTGCCTAGGACGACGGCACCGATCGTGTCCTCGTCGAGGTTCAAGGCCAGACCCTGGGTCCCGTCTTCGAACTCGAGGAGCTCGTTCACCGCCGCACCCGGTAATCCCGAAATGCGTGCGATCCCGTCGCCCACCTCGGTGATGTGCCCGACCTGCTCGGTCGAGACCTTGGGGGTGTACTCGCTAACGTGCCTTTCGAGCGCGGCAGCGATCTCGCCGGCGTCGATGGTCAGCTCTGCCATTTCAGTGTGCTGCTCCTGTCGTTGCCCCCTCGTGACCGAGGAGGTGCTCTTCCAGTATTTCGAGACGATGGCTGGCGCTCGCGTCGACGAGCAGGTCGCCAACCTGGATCACCGCGCCGCCGAGGAGGTCGGGGTCCTCAGATATATGGAGCTCCACGGGGTGACCGGTGATCCACCGCATGGCATCGGCGAGGTCCGCGTGCTCGGTGTCGTCGACGGGACGGGCCGTGCGTACTCGCGCCACGCGCCACCCGCGCGCAGACGCCGCCTGTTCTGCGAGCCAATCGAGCGCGCCGACGACGTCGCGCACGCGACCCTGGAGGGGAATCTTCACGATCCGCAACGTGGCAGGCCGTACCTTGCCCTCGAGCAACCCGTTCACGAGCCTCTCACGGTCCTCGATCGGGCGGGTGTGATCAGACACGGCGCTTCGCAGCGAGGGCTGCGACTCCACGATGCGCGCGAAGTGGAAGATCTCGTCTTCGATCTCCTCGAGCTCCGAGGTTTCGGCTACCTCCTCGAACACAGCCGACGCGTAGCCGGACGCGAAGTTCCTCCACCCACCACGGGTCGCGATGGGCTCTTCGGCCAGCAACTCGGCCGGACCCAGCACGTGCAGATGAAGAGCCAGCTCGTAGAGCTCGTGCAACGAAGTGGTCAGCTCTTCCGCACGCTCGCTCTCGACACTCCGGAGCGCGAGCCGCAGGGCTGCGGGGTGTACACGGGAGCGAAGCAGGTCCTCCAGCACCGCCTTTCGCGCCGGGACGGGCACCGTGAAGTCGGTCATCACGACAGCGAGCGCGTTCGTGCGCGAGACGAGGTGCGCGACCGCGGTGAGGTCGTCGGCGACCCGGCCACCGATCTGGTCACCAGTCAGCTCACCGATGACCGCGGTGGCGTACCCACGCAACGAGATGTGCACGCTCGGGCCTCCTGCTCCGCCGTCCGCGCCTCAGGTCCGTGACCTGGATGCGGAGGATTCGGCGGACCTGAGCGCGGCTACGGCCTCGTCGATGAGGTCCCGGTGGCTCTGGGTGTCCATCTCCCTGCCCACCACCTGACGGGCGGCGGCCAGCACCAACACGGCCACCCGTGCGCTCACCTCGTCCACGGCGCGCTGGCGGGCAAGAGCGATCTCGGGAGTGGCACTCGACACTATGCGTTCGTATTCCTGGCGCCCGCGCTCTTCCCCCTCGCTCTTCAGGCGATCCGCCGTCCGGTTGGCCTGAGTGACGATCTCGCGCGCCTGGGCGCGGGCCTCGTCGAGGACGCCCTGACGTTGCACGTGCGTCGCTTCCGCCTCGGCGCGCGCCGCGTCTGCCGCCTCGAGCGAGGTGCGGATCTGCTCCTGACGCTCCGTGAGCATCCGGTTCAACGGGGGCAGCACGTACTTGCCTATAACCACGAGGACCAACAGAAAGGCGATGACCTCGACGATCAGGGTCCCGTTCGGGACGAGGAAGTTGCTGCTGGCTATCTCCCGCACAGGCACCGCTGCTGCGCTCACTTCTTGTAGAGGGAGAACACGAACAGCGCGGTGAACGCCAGGTTGATGAAGTACATGGCCTCCACCAGACCCACCGTCAGGAACATGATGGTGAAGAGCCGACCCTGGGCCTCGGGTTGCCGCGCCACGCCGGCAATGGTCTGGCTGCCCGCCAGACCGTCACCGACCGCGGCGCCAATCGCGCCGCCGCCCATGAGCAACCCGCCGCCGATCATGGCTCCGGCCAGCTGGATGGCCTGGTTGTTGGTATCTGCCATCAGATGTTCTCCCTTTCGGTATCGGTTGTGGTGAAAAGAGACGGTGAGCCGTAGACGAGCGGCACGAGACCACGGACGAGCGGCACGGGACCGCGGACGAGCGACAGGGGAGGAACACCCGGGGCACGCCGTAGGAGTCCCATGTCAGCGCGCCTCGCTCATGGCCGCGTCGAAGTAGAGGATGGCGAGCAGGGCGAATATGAACGCCTGAATGGCCCCGATGAAGAGGTCGAAGGGCTTCCAGATGAGGTCGAACAGGGGCGTGGCCACGTATCCCAGCGGCAACCCCATGATGTGCCATATGCCCAGCGCCGCGATCAGGGCGAGCATCAGGCCGCCCGAAAGCAGGTTGCCGAAGAGACGGAGAGTCAGCGTGAGTGGCTTAGCGATCTCCTCGACCCCGTTGATGAACGCGTTCAAGGGGAATAGGACCTTCGGGAACGGCTGGGCCACGTAGTGCCTCACGTAGCCGATCGGTCCTCGCGCCCGGATCGAAGCGATGTGGACCGGGATGATGACGATCAGTGCCATAGCGAGAGGCACGTTTATGTCGCTCGTGGGCGCGGGAAGCCACTCTATCGTCGAGCCGATACCCAGTGCCTCGAACCAGTTGGCGATCAAGATGAACACGAAGAGGGCGACCGCCAGCGGCACGACGGCCATGCCGCGCTCGCCGATCGACCCTTCGATCTGCTTGCGCACCGCGGAGACGCCCATCTCCCACACCAGCTGAAGCTTGCCGGGAACACCGGCGGTGGCGCGTGCCCGCAGCACGAGGCCGAGGGCGACGATGATCACGATTGCCGCCAACGTGGCCCACAGCGTGTCGACGTTCACCGTCAAGCCGAACAGCTTGTGCTGGACATGGTCGCCGACGGAGATGTCCGCGGCCAGGAGGTGCCGAACGTGCGCCAGGGGGGCGATCCGGTTCATGCGTCACCCCCCGTACGGCCGTGCCCGACGCTGCCGAGGGGCGGAACGGCCCCTGTGTCACGGAGCATGGCGACGGTCACGTTCGCGAGCAACATGAATTGGAACACCGCCAGCCCGAGCAGGACACCGAAACCGAGCTGGTGCGACACGAACACGAGCCCCAGCGCCACCACGGTGATGGCGCCCATGCGCCCCAGGGTGTTCATGGCCAGAGGCCTGCGCTTGTCCTCTCTCTGAGAGGAGGCCGCCTTGACGGTGGCGGCTTGGATCAGCCGGAAATTGGCGAGCGCCATTGCGAGACCGATGCACATCCCGAGCCCGAAGATCGCGTAGCCGCCGAGAGCCAGCCCGAGAAAGGCCAGTACGCCGACCCCCAGAGCCCCGAGCGCGGTCCGCCGTGCCACGGTGGAGATCTGGGGAAGCGAGAATCGCGAAAAGGCGCTCATCATGATTGTCTCGTGCTCCTCCTCGTAGTCCTGCATGTCGTCCCCGCTGTCGGTATTGCGGCCCCGACCGTCTGTGACGCTCCAGCGGTGCGAGCGCTCAGAGGTACCTGCGTGCCTGCCTGACGGTGGCACCGATCGCTGCCACCACCCCGAGAGCGAGCCCGAGGAAGGTGGCCACCGGGCTCGAGTGCAACCAGTCGTCGATCCCGATCCCTATGCCCAGGCCTCCGCCGACCATCAACGCCGACGAGATACCCATCGCCATCAGATCGAACAATCGCGGTGAGGGCTTCTTCTCCACGTCCTGAGGCTCCACGTCCTCCGCTCGGGCGCGCTTCGCTCAGAGGATGCAAGTCGTGCATCGCTCGTGCTGTCCCGAGTTCACGCGACGGGCGAGGCACCCGTGCGGAGCGAGACCCTCGGATCCGGCACGCGAGCACCAGCAGAAAGGGGGAGACGCACGCCGCCATGTTCTCATCCACCGCTTGTGCGCAGCAAAACGAGCCTGGCCTGTACCCTCCCGTGCACGGAGGGACACCCGACCGCCCTGCTCAGGTCCGCCGCCCGCCAGGCCCTGGTCAGGCCCGCAGCCCGCCGAGGCCCTGGTCAGGCCCGCCGCCCGCCGGTGACAGAGGACGAAGAGGTGACAACGGTGGGAAGGTGGGCGCTGACTCCGTGCTTCGTCTCCGGAGCCGATGCGCTTGGATCTTCGGGGTCGGGGCTCGCCTCTGCAGCGAGCGCGTCGAGCGACTCCGCTACAGCTTCCTCCATCTCGAGCGGGTACTTGCCCAGGCCGGGACGGAACAGCGTGTACAGCGCCAGCCCGAGGGCGATCACACCGAAGGGGATGATCGCGTTTGCCCTCGGCCTGAACAACGGATAGAGGACGAATCCCGACAGCACCGCCGTCCAGGCCCACAGGATCAGCACCGTGCGTCTAGGACCGTGACCCAGACGCAGGAGCCTGTGGTGCACGTGGTCCTTGTCGGGGGTGTGGAACCCGGTGCCGCGCGCAGTTCTGCGCACGAAGGCGAACGCAAGGTCGGCGATGGGCACTCCCAGGATGAACACGGGGATGAACAGCGGGGCGAAGAAGAAGAACGTCTGGCCGCTCACGTCCGGGGTGCGCCCGCCTATCACCATGGTGGCCGCGGCCATGAGCAGCCCGATGAACAGCGCCCCGGCGTCGCCCATGAACGCACGCGCCGGGTGGAAGTTGTGGGGAAGGAACCCGACGCACACGCCGAACGCGATCACAGCGATCAACGGCCCCAGGTTGTCCGACGGCAAGAAGCCCATGTAGATCAGGCGCAGTCCATACACGGCGAGCGCGCCAGCGGCTATCGCTACGATGCCCGCCGCCAACCCGTCCAGGCCGTCGATCAGGTTGACCGCGTTGGTGATCACGATCACCCACGCCGCGGTAAGCAATGGTGTCACGCCCGGGGAGAGGACGAGGAAACCAATCGTGGGGATCTTGAACTGGAACATCGTCACGCCCATGAACACGAAGACCATGGCGGCGAGCACCTCACCGGCCATCTTGGCGGGGGCGGACATGTCGCGGAAGTCGTCGATCGTCCCCACCGTGAAGATGACCGCTGCGCCGAGCACCAGGCCGAGCGGTTCGGAGGAGCCCTGGAACAGCCCCTGCAGTTGGTGCAGCTGGGAGGCCACCAACATCGCCAGCAAGAAGGCCAGGAACATCGCCACTCCGCCGCCATAAGGGGTGACGCGATCGTGGATACGCCTCTCGTCCGGCTTGGACACGAACCCCACCCCGAGGGCGAGTCGTCGCAACGGGAACATCATGAGATACGTGCCGACGGCGGCGATCAGCGCCACCACCGCGTAAGCCCCCAGGGGGGGCACGGTCTCAGCCACCCCCGATGCCGATACCGGAGCCGACGTCGGTGCGCCCACGCGACCCGGAGGCCGCTCTCAGGCCGACGAGCTGCGGATAGGGCGGGAACCGGTCGCACAGCTCGCCCACCTCGCCGTGCACCTGGGAGAGAACGTGCTCGTCGTGCCGATGACGCAGGGCCCTGCCGATCAGCTCGGCAACCTGCTTCATGTCATCGCCTTCCATCCCCGCTGTCGTCTCCGCTGCGCTTCCGAGCCGAAGCCCCGAGGTGACGAACGGCGATCGAGGATCGTCCGGGATGGTGTTGCGGTTCAAGGTGATCCCGGAACGGTCGAGCACCTCCTGGGCCTCCTTGCCCGTCAGCTCTGCGTCGAACGGTCGCAGGTCGACGAGGAGAAGGTGGTTGTCGGTGCCGCCCGACACCAGGCGAAAACCTTCGACGGCGAGAGCGTCGGCGAGAGCGCGCGCGTTTCGCACCACGCGGCGCGCGTAGTCGGCGAATTTGGGAAGCGAGGCTTCGGCGAACGCGACGGCCTTCGCCGCGATCACGTGCTCCAGGGGCCCGCCTTGCAGGCCGGGGAACACCGCCGAGTCGATCACCTTGGCAAGCTCCGCCTGGCACAGGATCGTCGCCCCGCGCGGACCTCGCAAGGTCTTGTGCGTGGTGAACGTGACCACGTCGGCCACCCCGACCGGGCTCGGGTGCACCCCCCCGGCGATGAGCCCGGCCGGATGGGCGACGTCGAACATGAGGCGGGCCCCGACCGAGTCCGCTATCTCCCTGAACGGCTCGGCGTGGATGAGGCGGGGATAGGCGGTGGCGCCCGCGACGATCAGGCGCGGCCGCTCGCGTTTGGCGACGTCGGCGACCTGGTCGAAGTCGATCACCTCGCCGGGCTTCTCGGGATCTGAAGAAGCCGGGGTCAGCCCGTACGACACGAAGCGCCAGAACTTGCTCGTGATGCTTGCCGGCGAGCCGTGGGTGAGATGCCCACCTTGGTCCAGGCGCATCGCCAGCACCGTGTCTCCCGGCTCTAACAGCGCCCGGTACACGGCGAGGTTGGCCGAAGCCCCCGCGTGCGGCTGCACGTTCGCGTGCTCGGCACCGAAGAGCGCCTTGGCTCGCTCGCGCGCCAGGTTCTCGACCTCGTCTATGACCCGGTTCCCGCCGTAGTAGCGACGGCCCGGATAGCCCTCCGAGTACTTGTTGGTGAGCACCGAACCCGTCGCCGCCAGCACCGCCGTCGACGTGAAGTTCTCGGAGGCGATCAGCTGCAGGGTCGTCGACTGGCGCTCGACCTCTTCGCGAAGCAGCGTCGCCACCTCTGGGTCGCCGGCAAGCCACGGGTCGAACGGACCGGAGCCGATCTCGCGCATCGCTTCAGCTTATCGAGGTCATAGGACTCCCCCACTTCACGGGCAGCCGTCTCAATACCCCTCGGGAACGCCGCTTCTCACCTGTGCAGAGGACGGTTCTCCACCTCTGGGAACCGCCGTCGTCTACCTCGAGACCGCCTCGAGCTCGGCCAAGGGCACAGTCCCTTCGCGTAGACATCGCAGCCACTTCCCGGTCATGTCGACAACGGTGGAGGGCGGACCCACCAGGCGTCCTCCGTCTATCACAAAGGCCACCCGGTCACCGAACCTCGCGCGGATCTCTTCGGCGGTCGTCAGCGAGGCTTCCCCGTGGACGTTGGCACTCGTCGTGGCGAGCGGACCGACGCGCTCGCACAGGGCGCGCGCCACCGGGTCGTCGGGGCAACGAATCCCGATCGTCGTCGCGTCACCACCGAGCAGCCAGTCGATGCCGTCTCGGCGGCGCACCACGAGCGTGACCGCGCCGGGCCAGAACCTCTCGGCGACACGCCGGGCCATCTCGTGAAGGCCTCCCGAGCAGAGCCCTTCCGCCTGCTCGATCCCCGAGACGAGCACGGGCAGCCCGAGCGAGTGGGAACGCCCCTTCAAGGCGAACAGTGCCTCGGTGGCACGAGGGAGCTCGGGGTCAACGGCCAGCCCGTAGACGGTGTCGGTGGGGATCGCGACCACCTGACCTGCGATCAGTGCCGAGGCAGCTCGCTCGAGGGCCCGGCCCGGATCAGGCATCGGATATTCGGGCGACGAGTGCGCGGGGGTGCCCGGCCAGGTCCGGGCGGACTTCCACCCGGTCGAACCCTGCGGACTCGGCCTTCACGGCGACGGCGCCTGCTTGAGCGGGCGACAGCTCCAGCACGAGGACGCCGTTGCGAGCGAGCCATCTCCGAGCACCGCACACGAGCAGCTCGAGCACCTCGAGCCCTGTTTCACCGGCGACGAGGGCGCGCCGGGGCTCGTGATCGTGCACGACCGGCTCGAGGCTCTCCCACTCCGAGACCGAGACGTAGGGGGGGTTGGACACGAGCAGCTGCACGTGGCCGGCCAGACCAGGAGGTAGCGCATCGAACCACGAACCCTCCGACAGCCGTACCCGCGCGGCCGCGGGTGGGTCGAGTGCGGCGAGAAGGCTCAGGTTCGTCCGGGCTACGTCCAGAGCGTCAGCATGGTCGTCGGTCGCCCACACCTCGAGTGGGGTCGAGAGCGCCACTTCGGCTTCTGCGGCGAGCGACAACGCGATCACGCCCGAGCCGGTCCCCAGATCGACCGCCACGACCGGTCGCCCGGGCAACACGGCTGTCGCCGCGACCCGCAGCTCCTCGAGCGCGTACCCCACCACCTGTTCGGTTTCGGGGCGAGGGACGAGGACGCGACGGTCGACGGACACCTCGAGACCCCGAAACGCCCACGTGCCGAGGACGTACTGAAGCGGCTCTCCGGAAAGTCTGCGTTCCACCATTCCCTCGACCTCGGCCACCAGATGATCCGGCAACCGCCGATGCATACGAGAACGAGAGAGGAGCTGCGCACCGCTCAGGCCCGTGGCGTGTCCGAGGACCCAGCGCGCCTCAGAGGCAGACCCGAGCCTGAGGGAGAGCTCTCGGAGGAGTTCCCCGATGCTCCTCGCGTGCGACACCCCGATGCTCCTCGCGTGCGACACCCCGATGCTCCTCACCGAACGAGGCTCGTGCCCGTGCAGCTTCGTGGCCCCGACGCTTTCACGCGCGGGGCTCGACCAGCGCGCCTGATTCGAATTGGTGCTCTCGTTCGTCCTCCAAGAGCGCGTCGACCACCTCGTCGAGGTCACCTTCGAGGACACGGTCGAGCTTGTGCAAGGTGAGTCGCACACGGTGGTCGGTGACCCGGTTCTCCTTGAAGTTGTACGTCCGGATCTTCTCCGACCTTCCGCCACCGCCTATCTGGGTGCGCTTCTGCTCGGACTGCTCGGCGGCCTGGCGGTCGGTCTCGAGCTTGAGCAGGCGTGCCCTCAAGACCACCATCGCCTTGGCCCTGTTCTGGATCTGGCTCTTCTCGTCCTGCATGGAGACGACGATCCCGCTCGGGACGTGCGTGACGCGCACGGCCGAGTCGGTGGTGTTGACAGACTGCCCCCCGGGACCCGTCGAGCGAAACACGTCGACGCGGAGGTCGGCCGGGTCGATCTGAACGTCGAGGGCCTCTGCCTCGGGAAGGACGGTGACGGTGGCCGCGGAGGTGTGGATGCGTCCCTGGGACTCGGTGACCGGCACACGTTGCACGCGGTGCGTGCCACCTTCGTGCTTCATCCGCTGCCAGGTGTCGGGGCCTTTCATCAGGAAGGTGACCTCGTTGAACCCGTCACGTTCGGAGGGGTTGGACGACAGCAGCTCCATGCGCCAACCGCGACGCTCGGCGTAGCGGCGGTACATCTCGAACAGATCGCGGGCGAAGAGGTTGGCCTCCTCGCCTCCCTCCGCGCCGCGGATCTCCACGATCACGTTGCGACCATCGTTCGGGTCACGGGGCACGAGCAGCGAACGAAGCTGCCCCTCGAGCCTCGTCACGTCTGTCTGCGCGCTCTCGAGCTCGGCGTGCACCAGCTCACGGTCGTCGGCTGACGCTTCGGAGAGCATCTGGCGCGCCGTGTCGAGGTCCTCTTGCGCCTCGCGTAGCCGGCGCGCCACCGAGATCAGGGCGTCGAGGTCCTTCTCGCGTCGAGAGACCTCTTCCAAGCGCGCCCGATCGGAGACGACATCGGGATCCGAGAGAGCGCGAAGAACAGAGGCGTGCTCACGCTCCCAGGCGTCGAGGCGCTCCGGGTCCATGCTCATGGCCCTCCGACCGACCTCTCACCGCGGTGCCGGCCGGCAGATCGGCCGATCAACGGATCCGCGACGTTCAGCGGTGCTGCACCGCGGGTGCCGCTGCCGAAGCGCTCTTGCGGCCACGTGACGCGCGCTGGCCGTAGCGGCGCTCAAAGCGCTCCACCCGACCGCCGGAGTCGACGAGCTTCTGCTTGCCGGTGAAGAACGGATGGCACTCGTTGCACAGCTCCACGTGGAGCTCGGCTTTCGTCGAGCGCGTCGTGAAGGTGTTGCCGCACGAGCAACGGACCTTCGCCTCGACATATGCGGGATGGATCTCGGGCTTCATCGTTCCTCCAGTGTAAAGCCCAGCACCTCTCAGACAGGCGGGGCCGGGCCCTTTGCTATCTCGGCCAAGAACTCGTCGTTGCTCTTGGTGGTGCGGATCTTGTCGATGAGCAGCTCCAGGCCCGCGGCGGCGCTCCCATCCGCGGCGAGAGCGTTCAGCACCCTTCGCAGCTTCCACACCTGCTGCAACTGGCCCCGTTCGAAGAGCAGCTCCTCGTGACGGGTCTGACTGGCGTTCACGTCGATCGCAGGGTACAGACGCCGCTCAGACAGACGGCGGTCGAGGCGCAGCTCCATGTTGCCCGTCCCCTTGAACTCCTCGAAGATGACCTCGTCCATCTTCGACCCCGTCTCCACCAGGGCCGTGGCGAGAATCGTGAGGGAGCCGCCCTCCTCGATGTTGCGGGCGGCGCCGAAGAACCTCTTCGGCGGGTAGAGCGCTCCCGAGTCGACGCCCCCTGACATGATCCGGCCGGTGGCCGGCTGGGCGAGGTTGTACGCCCGGGCCAGGCGTGTGATCCCGTCGAGGACGATCACGACGTCCTGGCCGAGCTCGACCAGACGTTTCGCCCTGTCGATCGTGAGCTCGGAGATCGCGGTGTGCTCGTCGGAGGGGCGGTCGAAAGTCGAGGCCACGACCTCTCCCTTCACGGAACGGCGCATGTCGGTGACCTCTTCGGGCCGCTCGTCGACGAGCAGGACGATGAGGTGGACCTCTGGGTTGTTCGCCTCGATCGAGTGGGCGATCTGCTTCAGTACCGTCGTCTTGCCGGCCTTGGGCGGCGAAACGATCATGCCGCGCTGGCCCTTGCCGATCGGAGAAAGCAGGTCGATGATCCGCGTCGTCGTCTCAGCGGCTCCCGAGGTCTCGAGCCGCAGCCTCTCGTCGGGGAAGAGGGGCGTGAGATCCTCGAAGCGAACCCGGTTGCGCGCCTCGTCCGGCGTGAGCCCACTGACGGAGTCGATCCGGATGAGGGCGGGGAATTTCTCGTTCGAAGCGGCCGGGCGGCTCGCTCCTTCCACAAAGTCCCCCTTGCGGAGGGCGAAGCGGCGGGCCTGGCTGATCGACACGTATATGTCGTGCGAGCTCGGGAGGTACCCCTCGGCGCGAAGAAAGCCATAACCCTCGTCGCGCAGATCCAGGAGTCCCCGGACAGGCACCAGCTCGCCGGAGTACTGGGTCTCTGACCCCCCGCCTTGGAGCTCGCGCTCACCGTGGCCCCCGGTCTGGCGTCCTCGCCGGCGCCGGCTTCGCCGGTTGCCGGGCTCGCCACCTGCGGGCTGGGGGTGCTGACGCCCAGGTCCCTGGGGGGCTCCCGGGCGCGGACCTGTGGAGATCTGCTCACGCTGACCGTTCGGGGCCGACGCTTCGGGCCAGCTCTCGGTCGCCGTCTGCGAACCCTTCCCGTCGGCCTCGGGAGAGTCATCTGCGGTCTGATCGCCGAGGTCCGAGGCGGCCTTCGTGGCCGGCTCGCTCTCCCCGTCACCTGAAGCGGAGGAGGCCTCGACCACACCGCCGGGGGCGCTCAGCTCCCCTTCACCGTTGCCGGAGCCGGAGCCGCTCCGGGCGACCCCGACACCTGCGGCGCGCAGGATCTGGTCGATGATGTCGGACTTCTTCGTGCGCGAGCTCATCTCCAACGACATCGCCTCGGCGATGGCGCGCAGTTCGTCGCGCTCCTTGCGTTCGAGTACGGACCGCTCGAGCTGTTGCTCTGCAGCCATGTGACACCTCGCTAGGTTTGCGTTCCCTTCGACGGGCGGAGAGCCCAGGCGCCAGAGAACACTGGACGGAGGGCGATACGCCGGACGGTCATCGGCCCCGGCTCCGCCGCTATCCCCCGAACCGCCATTGGAGAACCGCCTCGGGGCCAGTCACTTACAGTGCTGTGGCCCACGAAACTCCTACGGTCGTAGGAGGGCGGCGGTGCCCATTACTCTACCGGACATCGACGCTCGGTAGCAAGAACACCCCGGTCGGGGCTTTTCTTCCCTCCTCTACATACCCCGGGGCGCCTCTACAGACCCAGGGCCTCTACGACAGCCGCGTAGTCAGCCTCCACGGTGGCAGGCACCGAGATCTGACTGATGGCGAGATCCGGGTCCTTCAACCCGTGGCCGGTGAGCACGCACACCACCGTCGACGACGCAGGCACCCCGGTCTTCAGCAACCCCGCCACCGAGGCCGCCGAGGCCGGCTCGCAGAACGCCGACTCCTCGGAGGCCAGGAACCGGTAAGCGGAAAGTATCTCCTCGTCCGTCACCGCTGTGATGGTCCCGCCGGACTCACTTGCCGCAGCAGTCGCCCCGTACCAAGAGGCCGGGTTACCGATCCGGATGGCGGTCGCGACCGTCTCGGGATGCTCGATGGGGTGGCCCTCGACGATCGGTGCCGCGCCCGCCGCCTGGAACCCGTACATCTTCGGCAACTTGGTGGAACGCCCGGCGTTGCGATACTCGCAGTAGCCGCGCCAGTAGGCGGTGATGTTCCCCGCATTGCCCACCGGCATGCAGTGGACGTCGGGAGCATCGCCGAGGACGTCGACGACCTCGAAAGCTCCAGACTTCTGACCGTCGATGCGGTAGGGGTTGATCGAGTTGACCACCGTCACGGGCGCCCGGTCGCCCAGTAGCCGCACGATCGCGAGTGCTTCGTCGAAGTTCCCGCGCACCTGCAGCACCTTCGCCCCGTGCACGAGGGCCTGGGCGAGCTTGCCCAGGGCGATGTGTCCTTCGGGTATCAACACGGCACAGGTGAGCCCGGCGCGCGATGCGTACGCGGCCGCCGAAGCTGAGGTGTTACCGGTCGAGGCGCAGACGACCGCCTTCGCCCCCTCCTCGACCGCCTTGGAGATAGCGAGGGTCATGCCTCGGTCTTTGAAGGACCCGGTCGGGTTCAACCCCTCGAGCTTCAGCATCACTCGGGCACCGACACGCGCCGAGAGGCGCGGAGCCTCGAGGAGAGGGGTGGCCCCCTCGAGCAGTGTGACCACCGGCGTGGCCGCGCTCACCGGGAAGAAGTCGCGATAGGCCTCGAGCACTCCCGGCCAGCCGGCCATTCTCAAGCCTCCTCGTCCCCCACGATGCGAAGGACCCCTCCGATTCGGTCTACGACCTCGAGACGGCCGAGCCCGTCGAGGGTCGTCATCAGATCCCCCTGGCGCGCGACGTGGGTGACGAAGATGAGACGCGCCTCGTCGCCCATACCGACCTGCTCCATGGAACGGATGGAGACCGCGTGCTTCCCGAACACCGACGCGACGGAGGCGAGCACGCCCGGGCGATCTGCGACGTCGATGTTCAGGTACCAGGCGCTTCGCAGATCGTCGGCGGGGTGCATACGCACCCGGGTCCGGGGTACCGGGCGCGCCGAGAAGCCCGCCCGCAGGTGATGGGCCGCGTCGATGAGGTCGCCGAGCACCGCAGAGGCAGTGGGCCGCCCTCCCGCCCCGCGGCCGTAGAGCATGAGCTGGCCCGCCGCCTCTCCTTCGATGAAAACGGCGTTGAATGCCCCGCGCACCGAGGCGAGCGGATGCGTCCGCGGCAGCATCGCCGGGTGCACCCGCACGGAGATCTCCGGCACCTCCACGCCCGAGGCACTGCCTGCGTCGGTCTCGCAGTCGATCCGCTCGGCGACGGCCAGCAGCTTCACGACGTAACCAAGGCGAGTGGCGAAATCGACGTCGACGGGGTCCACCGATGAGATCCCCTCGCGCGCCACGTCGGAGGAGACCACCTCGCAGCCAAAGGCCAGACTGGCGAGGATCGCCGCTTTTGCCGCCGCGTCGTAGCCGTCCACGTCCGCGGTGGGATCGCGCTCTGCCAGCCCGAGCCGCTGAGCCTCGGCGAGGGCCTGCGTGTAGGAGAGCCCCCCTTCGGACATCGTGGTCAGGATGAAGTTCGTCGTACCGTTCACGATCCCCATGACGCGCCGCACCTTCTCACCGGCCAGGGACTCGCGAAGCGGGCGGATGATCGGGATCGCACCGGCCACCGCGGCCTCGTACAAGAGGTCGACACCCGCGGAGGCGGCCGAGGCGCTGAGCGCGGCGCCGTGCGCGGCGATCAACTCCTTGTTGGCGGTGACCACGGGCTTTCCCGCCCCTATCGCCGCCTCCAGGAGGCTCCGGGCGGGATCCAGCCCACCGATCAGCTCGACCACCACGTCGACCGAAGGGTCGGTGACGAGACCCTTCGCGTCGCCCGTGAGGAGCTCGGCGGGTATCCGAGGCCGAGGGCGCGAAGGGTGCGCCACGGCCACACCTGCGAGCTCGAGCCGTACCCCCGAGCGCGCTTCGATGGACTGCGCCTCCTCGAGGAGAAACGACACGAGGGCCTTCCCGACGTTCCCGGCGCCGAGCACCCCGACGCGCACCACCGCCGGCGCGCCCTCGGGCCTGCCCGCTTTATCGTCTTTGTCGCCCGCGTTCGCACTGCGCGCCATCAGCTCACGCTATCGCTGAGCCGGCACGCCACCGTGCTGGAGCGTCCTCGAGCACTGCTAGTGGGTCTGGCGGCGCAGGGTCGTGACGCCGAGCAGCAAAGCCGCGACGACGAACACGGCCACGACGCCGACGTCGACCAAGAACTCGGACGTCACCGTGGTGGACAAGCTCAGCTGCTGCGTAGCCCCGACCGCATAGGACATCGGAAGTATGTCCGACAGCCAGTGCAGGGCCGTCGGCACCTGGGAACGGTCACGATGATGCCGCAGAGCAGCAGCTGCGGCAGGATGAACCCAGGCATGAATTGCACGGCCTGGAATTCGGTCGATGCCAGGGCGCTGATCGAGAGCCCGAGCGCGGTGCCCAAGAGGGCGTCCACCACCGCCACCACGACGACGAGCCACGCCGAACCGTTCACGTGGAGCCCGTAGAGTCCGAACGAGAGCCCCGATACGACGACGGCATGGGCCACGGCGGTGAAACCGAAGGCAGGGGCATAGCCCATGACGAATTCCGCCTTGGCCAGCGGCATGGTCAACAAGCGCTCGAGCGTCCCGTTCGTCCGCTCGCGAAGGGTGGCGACTGACGGCTGCGGGTACAGGGGTCATCAAGCGCCGTACGACGCCATCTGGGGTGCGCTCTGCGCCATCGTCGACGACCCTGGCGGCAACCCGGTTGGAATCACGAGCCCCATCGAGGACGAGCGGAGGACCTGGCCGCCGGAACCGCCACCGGCCCGTCCGTAAGGTCCGTCATGCGGTGGGGGACGGTGAATCGCCCATGCGAGGGTGCGGGAATGTCACTTGAGGGGTGCGGGAGTGGGGCCTGAGATCGGGAACGGCAGTTGCGCGGGACTTCCACGAAGCGTCCGGTCCCGCAGGCGGCCGGGCGCGGTCTCTCGGTCCGTGGTCGTGCGGCCGCGTTAGGGCCTCAGCTGTTGACAGGCTGTGGCGTTGTGGCCACCAGACGTGTGAGTTCTGAGACACGGCCGGAAGAATCTATTGACTTTTGATTTCAAGTGTTCTTAGGTAACCCGAACCGTTTACGTCAAGGAGAAAGGTCACCTAATGAATACGTCGAGATTCATTCGATCGCTGTGCGCTGTGGGTCTTCTGAGTGGTCTCGGTGTGACGGTTCTTTTTGGTGGTTTGCTGTTCGGCGGTGGCTCTGCTCTTGGGCAGACGCCTTCGGGTGGTGCGGTCCAGGTGTGGGGCACGCCTGCCAACAACGGAGGTGGGTCGGTCCTGTTCACGGGTGCGATCGCTGACTCCGGCAAGTCGGCCAGTGTCAACGCGTCTGGCGAGCCGACCAAGAACGGCAACTACAAGCTGCTCAAGTTGAAGAAGGGCACGATCCTCATAAACGGCACGCAGCTGAATGCGGCGCTGAACAACGCCAGCCCGACGGAGTTCAACTCGACGACCTGCTCGGGATCGTTTACGGCCACAGCCCCGGTACCAATCGTGAGTGGCACAAAGGCCTATGCCGGGATCAGCGGCACGGCGAACATCACGGTCACGTTTGCGGTCGTCCTGCCGTTGACGAAAGGGACGTGCAACACGAACACGAACGCGAACCCGATCGCTCAGTACGGCTCGATCGCCGGGACAGGCACGGTGAGCTTCTAGCCGGGATGGGGAACTTTTGAGTCATAGCGGGGAGCCAGCTGGCCATATCCGGCGAGGGTCTGGGATCCGGTAGTTGCGCGCGACTCCCACGAAGCGTCCGGCCCCACGGAGTCCGCTGTCCCCCGCACAGGAACTCAGGCACGTACTGATCGGGAACGGACGATCAGCGCCCCGCTTGCCTCGGCAACCGGGGCGACGGACGCAAACGGCGACGGGCCTGCGAGTCCGCGTGATGCTGGTTGCGTTGCCTGGAAACGGAGAGTGATTGGAGGAGTGGAATGCCTGGCTTTGTTCAGATCATGGAATTTGAGACATTGCGAATCGACGAGGTGGAGGCCCTCTCCAAGAAGATGCAACTGGAACGCGGTGATGCCCTCCTTGCTTCCAAGGCCACGATCACGGAGGACCGGGACCGGCCCGGCCACTACTTCGTCATTGTCGAGTTCGACTCCTACGAGGAAGCGATGAGGAACTCCAACGACCCCGTCACGGGTAAATACGCCGAACAGATGAGCGCGTTGCTGACCGGTCCGCCAATCTTCCATAACTTCGACGTGCGCACGGTCATGAATATGCGACAGTGACTCGATGAAGTCGCCGGTCCCGGCCAACTGACCCAATCCACCGAGAAGTGCCGTTCGCTTGCGGGGGACGACGGACTCGCCCAAGCGGCAGTTTCGTACCTGGTGAGGCGTCCGGCTTAACCGTCGGCGCGCGGCATGAAGGCGCTCAACCGTCTAGGCGCAGGAGGTCGTCGTCGTCCTCTCTTCGTACGACGACCCGGTAACCCCCGTCGGCTACGAACACCACAGCCGGTCGGGGCACCTTGTTGTAATTGGACGCCATCGAGTAGCCGTATGCACCTGTGACGGGCGTGGCCAGGACGTCGCCAACCGACAGCACCTCGGGGACGCGACCGTCCGCCACGACGACGTCGCCCGCCTCGCAGTGCTTGCCCACGACCCGTACCGCCCGGGGTCGAGGGGCATCGCCCGCCCGGGGCAGGAAGGCCTCGTACCCGCTGCCGTACAGAACGGGACGGGGGTTGTCACTCATGCCGCCGTCGACGGCCACGTAGGTGCGGATGCCGGGCAACTCCTTCACCGTGCCCACTCGGTAGAGGGTGAGACCTGCCGTTGCCACGATCGCCCGACCGGGCTCGGTGGTGACCCGCGTCGACGCGGGGATCCCCACCGACCGGCAAGCTTCACGGACGGTGCTCGCCCATTGTGCGATCGTCGGGGCCGACTCTCCCCCCACGTACGGCACGCCGAGCCCTCCTCCGACACAGAGTTCGGGGAGATCCAGGGGCGTGAAGAAATTGGCCAGCACCTCCACCTCCTCGGCGAAAGAACTGACACGGAAGACCTGGCTGCCTATGTGGGCGTGGATCCCCACGACACGCACGCCCCGAAGCGAGCCGAGGCGCTCGACCGCCTCGGCGGCAGCGCCCGAGGAGAGGCCGAACCCGAACTTCGAGTCCTCCTGGCCGGTGCGCACGAACTCATGCGTGTGGGCTTCCACCCCCGGGGTGACTCGCACCAGAACAGCCGGCTCTCCTTCGTCGCCCGCGGTGCTCACTGCCGGATCGACAAGACGGGAGAGGCGGTCGATCTCGTCGAAGGAGTCGACGACCAGACGGCCCACGCCTGCTTCAAGTGCCTGGGAAAGCTCCGCGTCAGACTTGTTGTTGCCGTGGAACACGAGCCGCGCTGGCGGCACACCGGCCGCGAGAGCCACGTGCAACTCGCCGGCGGTAGAAACGTCCAGCCACATTCCCTCCTCGTAGGCGAGAGACGCCATCGCCTTGCACAAGAAGGCCTTGGTCGCGTAAGCGACGCCTTCCCCCCAGGCCCCCACCGCCTGGCGGCAGCGGTCACGCAAGTGGGCCTCGTCGTACACAAACAGCGGTGTCCCCAACTCGTCGGCGAGGTCGACCAGGTCGACCCCCCCCACAGACACCCGGCCGCCCGTTTCGATTCGTGCGGTCATGGGCAACAAGGCGGCGTCGATCGGGCCTTCGTCGGGGAGATCTGGACGCTCGCACGCGCCCTTGAACGATGCGTCTGTGGTGGCCGCCAAGGCGTCACCTGAGGGGTAGTGCACCGACGAAAGGCTAATGCCACTGCGGGTGCTGGCCCATCCCGACAACTGCCGATGCGGCTGTGAGGTCACCACTCGAAGTTCAACTCGCATGAGCAGTCCGCTCGGCCCAGAGGTGCTGCTCCGCTGCTCAGGATCAGGTTCGCGGTATTACAGTGTGAAATGCAGTTCGTTATCGTCGTTATCGCCGGACACATCTGGCACCAGGTGTGATCTGCCATGCCCTCGTAGCTCAGCGGATAGAGCGCCGGCCTCCGGAGCCGGGTGCGCAGGTTCGAGTCCTGCCGGGGGCGCCATTGCCGGGGGCGCCATTACCGGGGGCGCCATGTCATGTGTCGAGACATCGGAAACGATGTGTCGAGACATCGGAGACATCTGGCGAACGGTCTGCTCAGGGCATCGGCTGGTAGATCTTTGCGGGGTCGATCCTGAGCCGTCTGATGGGCGATCCGTCCACGCCGAGCACCCGCACCTGGTCACCGGTCACTTCGCTTTTCCAGCCAGTTAGGGGCCGGCTTGCTCGGCTAACGTGATATCGTTATGATAAGCATATGGTATCAGCCGAGTCGACCGGAGGTCCGCCAACATGACTGCGCAGCTTCCAACCAACCCCACCCGAGACCCGGGAAAGGTGATCGAGCGCGAGGCGTGGTCGGCGCCAGGCGTCTTCGTGCTGTTTCTCGGCATCGGGATGGTGATGGCAGCCGGCACGCTGATGGGATTCGGCGCCGCCGAGGGCGGATGGACGACGTCAGGCCCGATAACTCGTCTCGCGCTCAGCATCGTGCTGCTCATCGCAGCCGAACTGACATTCAAGGGCCTGACGCCTGTAGTCCCGGGAGAAGCGCGTGCCGTCCAGCTTTTCGGCAGGTACCACGGAACCATCCGCGCGTCCGGATTGCACTGGGTGAACCCCTTTGCCGAGAGGCGGAAGGTGTCTACTCGTGTCCGGAACCACGAGACCTCGATCGCAAAAGTGAACGACGCCGACGGCAACCCGATCGAGATCGCCGCCGTGGTCGTCTGGCAGGTCCAGGACACCGCAATGGCCATCTACGCCGTCGATGACTTCGCTAACTTCGTCGCGATCCAGACCGAAACCGCCGTACGTCACACCGCTTCGAGCTACCCCTATGACAATCGCGGCAGCGGCGCACTCTCCCTGCGCGACAACGCGGAGGAGATAACGCAGCGCCTGTCGGCCGAGATCACGGACCGCGTACGTCCTGCTGGAGTAACGATCATCGAGTCACGGCTTACCCGATTGTCCTATGCCCCGGAGATCGCTCAGGCGATGCTACGACAGCAGCAGGCGAGCGCCGTGGTGGCCGCTCGCCAGCGCATCGTCGAAGGAGCAGTCGGTATGGTCGAGCTTGCTTTGCAGCACCTCGAGGAAAGGGGTGTCGTCGAACTGGACGAGGAGAAGAAGGCCGCGATGGTGTCCAATCTGCTTGTCGTCCTGTGCAGCGAACAGGCGACCCAGCAGGTGGTCAATACCGGCTCCCTCTACCAATAGAAGCAGTATCGCAACGCGATGAGTGAGCGCAAGAGTGTACTGTTACGGCTTGATCCGGCCGTCCACGACGCACTGGCCCGCTGGGCCGCCGACGAGTTACGCAGCACCAACGCTCAGATCGAGTTCTTGTTGCGCCGCGCGCTGGCTGAATCCGGCAGGCTCCCGAGTCGAGCCGGAGTAACGGTCAGACCCGGCCGGACAAGACGCGAAAGCTCTCGACGGCCCTCACCGGTCTGACTGCTAGCAGCGCCCTGCCGTTCAAGCTGCGCCACCCGGTCCCGAGAGCGGCTACCGGAGCCGTGTGCGTGCTTTCGGTCCTACCACCAAGAAGTCCGGGGTGGCCTTCACTCCATTTCATTCCTGAGCTAGGCCGATCCGTGATCGCCCTCGACGACCGTGATGCTGCCACCGGGTCTGAGCACGTTCCCGAGGATCGCCAAGGCCTCAACGGGGTGTGACAGGTGCTCTAGGACGAAACAGACGAAGACGTGGTCGAAGGACCCGCTCTCAAAGGGCAGGGCGAAGATGTCCGCCTGCCGGCACTCCACGTTCGTGATCCCGGCAGTAGCTCGACCAACGTTCCGGCTTGATCTTGCAGGCGATCGTTCTCCCGAGGGTGATAGCCGTGCACGTATCTTCCGCTCATGGTGTCTCTTCGCTCGCCAGGCCCAGGCTCGAGCAACTGTCCCGGGCCTGCAACGGTGGGCCGCCTATCGGAGTTGTCACCGGCGCTCCCCCATATCGCTCGCTTCGCGGCAGCTATCCGACCACGCGAGATACCACCTCACGGAGCCCGACCCGCCGACCCGTGCGAAGGATGGCTCTGCGGTAGATACCGGCGGCGAGCTTCGCCACGACGACCGTGCACACGACGCTCAGTGCCGCTGAAGCAGCGAACTCCCACCAGGTGGCCCTACCCAGGCCCACGAGAACCGGCATGGCGAACGGCGCCGTCGGCGGCAGGTAACAGAGGACGTCGAAGAACGTGGAGGGGCTCCCGGAGCTGGCAACCGTGAGGGACACGACGTACCCGAGGAGGATCGGGAGGCTCAACGGGAAGGCCAGGCTCTGCACCTGCTCCTGACGTTCGGCCATCGAGCCGGCGGCGGCGTAGACCCAGCAGTAGAAGCCGTAGCCGAGCACCAGCCACACCAGCAGGCTTACAAGCGCCAGGGGTGCGGTGCCTTGCAGGAGGTCGGAACCCACCGCCTTCGCGAGGACAAGGGCGAAGGCGACGATGAGCCCCGCCTGTGCGAAGGCCACGAGCCCGATCCCGAGGACCTTGCCCGCCAACAGCCGAACCGGACGCACAGCCGCCAGGAGCACTTCGATCACCCGGCTGGACTTCTCCTCCATCACCCCCACGAGGATCCACGTGTCGTACTGGGTGAGCATCACGAACACGAGAATCAAGCCGATCACCGAGGTCGTCCGAGCAGCCCCCTTGGCGGGGGCCGGCTGGAGACTGGTCACCGGGACCGGCTTCGCGTGGGCCAGCCCGACCGCCTGGGCAACCGTGAGACCAGCCGCCTCGAACGCGCGCTGCACGCCGAGGGCGTCGGAGACGGCGGTCACGAGCCGGGCCGTCGTCGAAGTGTCGGTGGGCTCGATGGCCCGATTCACGACGAGCCGGCTGCCGTCGACGATCAGCAGGGCGACCCGACCCGCGCGCAGGTCGTCGTCGGCGACCGCCACGTTCGCTTCGTCGACGAGTCGCACGGTGGATCCGATGCTCTTTCCGGTAGCGACGACGGCTGCTCTTAGAGGAGCAGAGAGTGAGCCGACGACACCCACCGGCTGGGGGTGCCGGTGCCCTCGGCTCAGCACCGGGATGACGATGGCCGCCGCCACCGCTGCCAGGAGGATCAGAGTCCCCACTCGAAAGATCCTCCCGCGGAAGCGTTCTCGCACCTCCCGCGCCGCCACCAGGCCGACGTCACCCGTCAGCGGCTCCAACGTGACTCGAGCCTGTGACGGCCCGCGGGTCAGCCGACCTCGCCGACGGAACCACAGTCTGAGCGCCAGCACCACGGCCCCGATCGCGAGGATGACTGACAACGTCACCCCAGTGCCTCCCGGAACACTTCCGACAAGCGGCGACGCTCGAAGGTGAACTCGCTTACGCGGCCGGCTCCCATCGCCGCCCGCAACACCGCCTGGGTGTCGACCGACTCATCGAGTACGAGCCGCACCGCACCCCCGTCGATCTCGGACACGGTGACCCCTTCGATGCGGCGGGCCCACGACGCGTCTCGGTCCCCCTCGACGCGCATCACCAGCCGGCGCGGGCCGCTGGTGGCCAGGTCGTCGACGCTTCCGGTCACGACGAGACGGCCGTGGTCGATGATCGTGACAGCCTCACAGAGCTCCTCGACCAGGTCGAGTTGATGGCTGGAGAAGAGCACGCAGCAGCCGGCCCGGGCTCGCTCGACCAGTACGGCGCCGATGTCGTCGATCCCCGTGGGGTCCAATCCGGACAGCGGCTCGTCGAGCACGAGCAGTTCGGGTTCGTGGACCAAGGCGGCGGCAAGCTGCACTCTCTGCTGGTTCCCATGGGAGAGCGAGTCGACTTTGCTGTCGGATCTGTCCGCGACCCCGAGCCGCTCCAGCCATGTCGACGTCGTGGCCTCGGCGTCGGGCCCGCTCAACCCGTGCAGTCTCCCGAGGTACCGAAGCTGCTCGCCGACGAGCATGCCCGGGTACAGCCCCCGCTCCTCTGGCATGTAGCCGAAGCGGCGGCGCTCGGCTTGTCGGACCGGAGCCCCGTTCCACCGGACCGTTCCGGCATCCAGGTCGGTCAAGCCGAAGATGGCGCGCATCGTGGTCGTCTTGCCCGCTCCGTTCGGGCCGAGAAAGCCCACCACCTGACCGGCGGGGACGGAGAAGGACAGAGCATCGAGGGCGGTGACCGCCCCGTAACGACGCGTCAGCGCGTCCAGCTCGAGAAGACCGCTCATCGCCCTCGGGTCACGCGCCACTGTCCCGCCTGGCCGGCCTCGCGTGAGCAGAGGATCTACGCGAAGCGCCGCAGGACCGCTCAGCCGATACATACGGGGGAGGGTATATTAGTATCAATTGGAGCCGTGGTTGGGTTCTGACTTATGGATCCGAGGAAGACCGTGCAACTCTCAGAAGACGTCGTCGAGGATGTCCGCAAGCGCCTCCATCGTGTCACAGGACAGATCGAGGGAGTCGAACGAATGCTGGACCAGGGCCGCGAGTGCCGCGACGTGATATCGCAGATCTCCGCGGCCACCAAAGCCTTGGAACAAGCGGGGTTTCGATTGGTCGCGGCAGGGATGACCTACTGTGTCGAGCATCCCGAGGAGGCCGAGGCTGACGGTTATCCGCTTGAAGCCGTCCAGCGGATGTTCATGAAGCTCGCGTAGCTCTACACGGTCCGAACCGGGTGCGAACGCGCTGTCCCGCTCGCCCGAACCGCTCGGACCAGTGCGTCGATCGCATCCACCTCGCCGTGCTCGGTGGTTACGGGACGACGCACACGCTCGGCGCGTTCGACGTCCAGTCCTGGTAGATCGCTCGCCACCTCCTCAGGGCTGAACAAAAGGGCAGGGTCTTGAGGGCCTCCCGTACCCCCGGTGAGGTTCGTAGAGTCGTGGCCGACCACGAGAAGGGTCCCGCCGGACGCCAACGCGCTTGCCGCCCGTGACAGCACTCGGTGACGGGCGTCGGCGGGCAGCTGGAGGTACATGACGATCACCAGGTCGAAGGTGGCCTCCGGCGGGTTCCACTCGAGCACGTCGGCTTTGAGCCACCTCACCTCCACCCGACGCTCGACCGCGAGGCGCCGAGCTTTCGCCAGCCCCACAGACGAGAAGTCGACGCCGGTGACCTGCCAACCTTTCTCGGCCAACCACAGCGCGTTACGCCCCTCGCCGCACGCAAGGTCGAGCGCCCGACCCGGCTTCATGCTCGCGACCTCCTCGACGAGGAAGCGGTTCGGCTCCGCGCGCCAGATCAGCTCGTGGGTCGTGTAGCGCTCGTCCCACTGCTGTGGGTCCATGACGGTCACTGTGCCTAGGCCAAGCTCGGTGATGTGGCGACGTGGATGTTCACCTGCGGGGGCTGCTCGAGGGTGTTTTGCACCGTGCAGTGCGAGGCGACCGCCAGCAGTGCGTCGCGCCGCTCGGACGGCACCTCGTCGGCGACGTGGACTCGGAGGTCGATCTCACCCACCCGGGACGGCCGGCCCGCCATGTTGAACTCGGCTGTGACAGAAAGCTCGTCGGTGGGAAGGCCGTGTCGGACGAGGAAACGCCGGACGTAGAAGGCCACGCACGATGCCAGGCTGGCAATGAACAATTCGGTCGGAGTGGGGGCGGTGTCATCTCCGCCGTCGCCTACCGGCTGGTCGACGCTCAGCACATGTCGACGTATGGCGATCCCGAACCGGTCACCACCGTCGTGCGTTACCTCGATACCTCCGTTCATCGCCCTACGACCGCCGCGGCGTCCGAAGACGCAGCCGATGCGGCGGTCGCGACCTGGCGGCGAACATCGTCCATGTCCAGGTCGCGGACCGCTTGGATCACCTGCTCCAAAGAGGCCGCGGGCAGCGCGCCCGGCTGGGAGAACACCAAGACGCCGTCACGAAAGGCCATGAGCGTCGGGATCGACATGATCTGGGCCGCGGCCGACAGTTCCGGGTCGGCTTCGGTGTCCACCTTGCCGAAGACGACGTCGCTGTGCGCTTCGCTGGCCGCCTCGAACACCGGCGCGAACATCCGACACGGCCCGCACCACGAAGCCCACCAGTCCACGAGCGTGATCCCGTCCCTGGTCACGATGCTTTCGAAGTTGTCTCTTCCGAGCGGCACAGTTGCCATTTCCGACCTCGTTCCTAGGATACCCCTCAGGGTATATTAACAGAACCGGCCGGGCGGGTATTCCAGCGGGGCCACGGCCGCTGCCCGCACGTAACGCATGCCACGGACGCCGCTGCGGCCTGCGGATTGCCACCGGTGGTTTCGCCCGACCTCCTGCACCGTCCGGCCGAACCTCCTAGGAGGCGGCGGTCCCCTCGAGCTCGGCTCTTCGCCCGCCGGTGGCTACGACGGACCCCGCCAGCACGAGCGGGAACCCCAGCCCCAGGCCGAGCGTGAACGGCTCGCCCAGGACGGACACGCCGAGCAGGAGCGCGACCGCCGGATTGATATAGGTGACCACCGTTGCTCGTACCGGGCCGACCTCGGTCACGAGGGCGAAGAACGCGAGGAACGCAACCGCCGTGCAGAAGACGGCGAGCCCGGCGACGGACAACCCGACCTCCGCGCTGACATGGTGCGGAACGTGCGTGAGCGCCCATGGCGCGTACACCACGGCGGTGAACGCGAGCGAGATCGCGACGACGCCGAGCCCGGGCAGATCTGCGAACCGCCGGCTCAGGATCAACGGACCTCCCGCGTAACCGACAGCCACGACCGCCACCTCGAGGAGCGACGGGAGATCCGAGCCGCGAACGTCGACGCCTGCCAGGACGGCCACGCCACCCAGGCCGATGGCGAGGCCGGCCAGGCGTTTGACGTCCATGTGCTCGGTGACGCCTCGTCGCGCGTGCTGAGAGAGCCTGTCGGCCCCACCGCTGAACACACCCGACAGAACGACCCCGACGAGCGGAACCGACGCGACGAGCAAGGCCGAGAACGAGCTGGTCAGACGTTCCTCGGCCGTCGACAACAGCAACCACGGGGCGGCTATCTCGACGACGCTGTACGCCACGAGCCACCTCCATCGCACGAGCACCGCCCTCACCTGTCCGCGGTGCCAGGCCAGCGGCACGAGGACGAGTGCAGCGGGAGCCGTGCGTGCGAACACCAAGGTGGCCGGGGACAACTCGCGCACCGCCACCCGGATCAAGAGGTAGGGAATGCCCCAGATGACGCTCAAGGCCGCGAACAGCAACCAGCCGCGACGGGTTATGCCGCCCCCTCTCCTAGGTATGCGGCTCGAACCCTGGGGTTGCGCAACAGCGCGTCGGCCCGATCCGACATCGCGATGGATCCCGTCTCCAAGACGTAGCCCCTCTGTGCCAGAGCGAGCGCCTGCGCGGCGTTTTGCTCTACTACGAGGATCGTCACCCCGCGCTCACTGATGTCCCGCAACACCTGGAAGATCTTCGCCACGAACATGGGAGCCAGCCCCATCGACGGTTCGTCGAGCAGCATCAGCCTCGGGTGGCTCATGAGCGCTCGGCCTATCGAGAGCATCTGCTGCTCCCCGCCGGAGAGCGTCCCACCCTCCTGCCGGACACGTTCGGCCAGCACGGGAAAGAGCTCGAAGACCCGCTCCAGGTCCTCGCGCGAGCCGCCTCGGTGCTGATAGGCACCCATCTCGAGGTTCTCGACCACGCTCATACGCGGGAAGATCCGCCGGCCTTCTGGGGCGTGCCCGATCCCGAGCGCCACGACCTGGTGGGGTAAGAGCGTTCCGATGTCCCTTCCGTCGAAGCGGACCGACCCGCTGCTCGCTCTCACGAGACCGGAGATAGTGTGCAACGTGGTCGTCTTGCCTGCGCCGTTGGCACCCAGGAGCGCCACGATCTCACCCTCTTCGACGCTCACGCTGATGCCTTTCAGCGCGCGGATCGAGCCGTAACGGACCTCGACGTCGGACAGCTCGAGGAGCATCCTCAGCGCTCCTCGGAGCTGGGCCGGTCTTCACCGCTTCGAGCTGAGGCTTCCGGTGGTGTCGGCGTCACCGCTCCCGCGTCACCGGCGCCACCTTGGGGTTCGTTCCCGTTCTCGTTCACAGCGCCCAGGTAGGCCTCGACGACCGCCGGGTCTCGTTGGACCTGTGACGGAGTGCCCTCGGCGATCACCTCGCCGAAATTGAGCACGACTATCCGGTCCGCGAGCGACATCACGACACCCATGTCGTGCTCGATCAACAGGACGCTGATGCCGATCTCGCTTCGCACGCGCTCGATCAGGCTCGAAAGCTCGGCCTTCTCAGCAGGGTTCGCACCTGCCGCGGGCTCGTCGAGGAGCAACAGCTCGGGTGAGGTGCCGAGCGCACGGGCGATCTCGAGCCGTCTTCGGTCTCCGTAAGGAAGTCCGCTCGCGACCTCGTCGGCTCGGTCCCGCAGACCCACGAACTCGAGGAGCTCCTTCGTGCGATCGTCACCTCGACGTTCCTCATGGCGCGCCCGGGGTACGTGCAACATTGCACCGAGCGGCCCGGTGTGGAAGCGGGACTCCACTCCGACCTTCACGTTCTCGAAGGCAGTCAGTGCGTTGAACAACCGGCTCGACTGGAACGTGCGGGCGATTCCGAGACGGTTGACCCGGTGCGGTTTGCGCCCCACGACAGCGACAGGATGCGCCTTCTCGGGGCGAAAGGTGATCGATCCGACCTGTGGCACGTAGACACCGGTCACACAATTGAACAACGAGGTCTTGCCCGCGCCGTTCGGACCGATCACCGAGAGGATCTCGTGGCGCCGCTGGACGAGGGACACGTCGAGCAGGCTCGTCACACCTCCGAAGCGGAGCGTGACGTGATCGACCTCGATGATCGCGTCGGCTCGGGTCGTGACGGTCGCGGACAGCGCGGGGAGGCTCATGCGACCGGTCCTCCGGCTGCGCTCATCGCGTCCGCGGTTCCGACTCCGTGCTCGGCGAGGCCGATCTCGCTTCGTCGCCTTCGCGACGGAACGATGCCCGCCGGCCTGAAGATCATCATCACCACCAACAGCGCGCCCAGGTAGATGAAGAGGTCCGGAGGCTGGAAGCCGAACAGCGGATGGACCCGAAGTAACTGGGGCAACCATTGCAACACGGCGGCGCCCAGCACCGCCCCGAGGAGCGAGCCCATGCCACCGAACACGACCAGCACGAGGATCAAGATCGACAGCTGCACGGTGAAGTCCCCGGGTTCGATGAATCCGATCTTGCTGGCCGTCAGGATCCCCGCGAAGCCCGATGTCGAAGCACCGATCGAGAAGGCCATCACCTTGTACTTGAGGACGTTGATCCCCGATGCCTCTGCCGCGACCTC
>JBEKJK010000010.1:0-91302 GCA_050011255.1 Acidimicrobiales bacterium | reverse complement strand
GCGCGGATGGGGTGTCGCAGACCTACCGAAGCCAGTGTCGCACACCTACCGAGGCCGCGTCCGAAAAGTGTCGCAGGGGAACCGAGGCCAGGGTGTCGCAGACCTACCGAGACTTCACATTCGAGTAAGAGACTCATGGTGGAGGTGAGCGGACTCGAACCGCCGACTTCTACGTTGCGAACGTAGCGCTCTACCGACTGAGCTACACCCCCATGGCGTTGCTCAGGATAGCGCCGACCCTCTGCCCACCAGTCACCCGAACGCGTCCTCGTGTCGGTGCCGCGTCTGCCAAGGGTGGCGTCTCGGCCGCCTCAGGTCTTGCGAAGCGACCTCTCGATCGTCTGCTGCAGGGCAGTCTGGAGAACCGCAGATGTCACGTCGGAACGGCTGCGCTCCACCACGGCACGCAAGGAATCAGTGGCACGGCGCAGTCCGCCGGTGATGGCGTCGGGGTACTCCACGCTGACGAGCAAGTCGTACGTATCCTCCATCGCCAGGAGCAGCTCCTCGCCGCGCGCGGCCTCCCCGGCACGAAGGCGGTCGAGCAGGTGCCGACGGAGTTCTGAGGCGGCCTCGGCCAGACCGTTAAGCCAGGCGGCGAGCCCCACTTTCAGGTCCTCGAAGCTCGGGAGCCGATCACCGCCGACGAGAGCGACCGTGAGACGCCCCTCGGCGTACTCCTTCTCTGCGTCGTGCAGGAAACCCATTGCCGCCAAGGTGGGAAATTGTCCGAGCGCATCTTGCGCGCAGCGCAGCGCAACTTCCGCCTGTGTCAAACGCTCCGACACGACTGCGGGTTCGAGGCGGTGAACGGCTCGAATCGCCAACCCGCATGCTCTTATGGTTTCGCGGCAACGAGCGAGAGCCTCTTCGCGAGCACGATGCGTGGCCTCGAGGCGTTCCAGGGCCTGTTGGCCCAGCTCTGCGAGCTCGGCGCTGAGAGAACGATCGGGCACGTACGTGGTCAGCCGCGTCAGCGGGCAACCACTCGGTGGACCACGACCGAAGGCTCGCGGTCAACCGGCTGTGGCAGATAACGCAGCTTTGCTTCACGCTCGCGCGCGCGGTTGCGCAAGCGCACGAGGAGGGCCACGTAGGCGACAAGAGCAAGCGCTGCCGCACCGGTCACCGCGAGAAGCGGGCGCGCACTTGGGATCGCTCCTGCCAGCCCGGTGGAAACCACTATGAACAACAGCGCCACCAACACATCGCGGCGACGTTGGCACGCCTCAGGCCGGAAATAGGGGTCTGGCCGCCGCACCGACGAGGTGCCGACATGGGAACCCGGGACCGACAGTGCCCCGTCCGGACGGACCACGATCAGACCGGGTCGACTTCCGCCACGCAGGTCCGCGCCGATGTGCGTCGCGGGCAAGGAGGCGTCGAGCCGGTGAACCGGGTCCACCAATGACGGCCCGATGGGCCGCAGCACGCGAAGCTGGCGATGAAAGGCCCCGATCGAATCTGTCGAGTGGCGCTGCACGCTGCGGCGCAAGAGGCTGGGCCCCAGCACCACCGCCCACACCAACACGAGAAGAAGTAGGACCACGACCGTCAAAGACCCCTCGACCTACCTTCCGATCCTGAGGACCCTACTCAAGAGCCCCGCGCGACTGGTGGATGGTCGGGAACCGCCCGCGTCCCCGCAGTTCCCTGGGTTCACTGACTCTTTAGTCGATACGGACCATCGGCGCAAACGTGTGCGAACGAAGCATCAAGAACAGGTCCGACCTAGCGGATCTCCACGACGGGACGGTCGCAGCAGCGATCCTCGAAGGTGCAAGCCACACTCGGTCTTGGGGGTTCCCGCCCGGCGACCCCCCTCTCGGGTTCTCACCCGCGCTCACCGGTAGGGCGGGCGGAGAAACAACAACCGATGAGCATCCCTTTACGACAACTGGATGAACTGGCGGGTCTGGTCCGCCAGATCACTCGCGATGTCCTGAGTGGGCCTCGCACGCGATGTGCTCGCCCGGCACCATTGCGTGAGCTTCAAGAGTTACCGCCCTCTCGACGCCCCGACCTCTTCCAGACGGCTGCGCCCGAAAAGGGTGGCTCCCCAGGCACGATCTGTGGCTTCTTACAAAACGACTGGACAACAATTGCCCTAGATACGGCATACTTGGGACGTGGATGCCGTCGACCGGTTGAATGAGCCCGGTTTGGGGCAACAAGCCAAGGACGGTGAACGGCCCGCGGCATCGGACATGCCTAGGGGTGAGCCGATCACAGGAGGAGTGTCAACGGCGGCTGCAGCCGACGACGACGAGGTGACGGACGCGATCATCCACGCGAGTCGCACCTTGTTCGGTATCGCCGTGCGGTCGCTCACCGCCAGCGAGGAAGAAGTGACCCTCCCCCAGTATCGTGCGTTGGTCACCCTCGCCTACGGCGGAGGTCGCCGGCTGGCCGATCTTGCCTCGTCGCTCGGAGTAAGCCCTTCCACGGCTACCCGTATGTGCGACCGCCTGGTGCGCAAGGGCCTCATCAGTCGAACGCGAGACGAGATCGACCGTCGCGAGGTGAACCTCGAAGTGACCCCGAGCGGTCACAAGATCGTGGAAGGCGTGATCGAACGGCGACGCGCGGATGTACGCGAGCTGCTCAAGCGACTCCCGGAGGGGACGAGGAGCCAGCTCGTCAAGTCGCTCAACGTCTTGGCCAACGCGACGAACAAGGTCCCCGAAGTCCACTGGTCGCCCGGCTGGCACGAGTAGTCCGGGCCGAACACCGCTTCGTGCCACCCGCTAGGCGACGAAGACGCTCTTGGCCTCGCAGAACTCCCTGATCCCGAGAGCTGACAGCTCGCGCCCGTAGCCGGAACGCTTCGTGCCGCCGAAGGGCAGCTCGGGAGTGGACACCACCATGGAGTTCACGAACACCATGCCCGCCTCGATGCGTTCGATGAAGACGAGCTGCTCGCGCTCGTCGCTGCCCCACACGCTCGCTCCGAGACCGAACGTGGTGGCGTTCGCCAGTTCGACGGCCTCGTCGGTGGAATCGACCCGGTACAGCATTGCAACCGGCCCGAACACCTCTTCGCTGTGCACACGCATGCCCGCTTTGACGCCCGTGATCACGGTAGGGGGATAGAACCAGCCGCGTTCCGGTAACGCGGCATCCCCACTAAGCACAGTCGCTCCCTTCGTCCGGGCATCTTCCACCTGGCTTCGGACTTCGTCGCGACCCTGGCGCTGTGCCAGAGGACCCAGCTCGGTGGAGGGGTCCATGGGATCGCCGACGGTCAGCTCCCGCATCTTCGCGACGAACCGCTCCTCGAAGGCGTCATAGACGTCGCGGTGCACGATGAAACGCTTCGCAGCTATGCAACTCTGCCCGTTGTTCTGGACTCGAGCCTGAACCGCGACGGTCGTCGCCCGGTCGAGATCCGCAGACGGCGTCACCACGAACGGGTCGCTCCCGCCCAGCTCGAGAACGGACTTCTTGAGGGCGCGTCCAGCCGCCCCGGCCACCGACCGCCCGGCGGCTTCAGATCCCGTGAGGGTGACGGCTCGGACGCGCGGGTCCGCGATGATGCGCTCCACTCGCTCGGAGCCGATAAGCAGGCTCTGGAACGCCCCGTGCGGGAACCCTGCACGATGGAACAGGTCCTCTATGAGAAGCGCGGTCTGGGGAACGTTCGAAGAGTGCTTCAAAAGCCCGACGTTGCCCGCCATCAACGCCGGGGCGGCGAAGCGCATGACCTGCCACATGGGGAAGTTCCAGGGCATCACCGCCAGCACGGGTCCCATCGGTCGGTAGATCACCCGACTCTCACTGGCTGCAGTCCTCACCGGCTCGTCGGCGAGGTACCGCTCGGCGTTCTTGGCGAACCATCGCAGCGCCGACGCGCACTTGGCCACCTCTCCCTTAGCGGCGGCGTAGGTCTTTCCCATCTCGGTCGTGATCACGCGTGCCACGTCGGGAAGCTCCGCTTCGAGAAGCTGCGCTGCAGAGAGCGCCCAGCGCCCGCGCTCTTCGAACGACGTGTCGCGAAGCGCGGCGAACCCCTCGGCTGCCGCCGCCAACTTCGCCTCGACCTCGTCGTCCGTGTGCGGCGCGAACTGTTTCTCGGTCTCTTCGGTTGCGGGATTTACCGTCGCTATGGGCATGCCACATCATCCCTCGCCGAGGGAGAGGCCGAACGCAGGTCCAGAGAGGTGGTCCGAACCGGCGTGCGAGAATCGTCCGGTGAACGGCCTCTCGGATGTCGAAATGGCCAAGGAGCTGATCGCCGCTGCGGGGCGCGTGGTGGTGCTGACCGGGGCAGGGATCTCCACGGCTTCGGGCATCCCCGACTTTCGCGGGCCGTCGGGCGTATGGACCAAGAACCCGGAGGCCGAGAAGCTCTCGACCCTGCATGTCTACATGTCGGATCCCGAGGTGCGACGCCGTGCCTGGCAGGAACGCCTGGAGTCTCCGGCGTGGAATGCGACACCGAACGCGGGCCACTACGCCCTGGTGGCGCTCGAGCACCTGGGTGTGCTCGACACCCTCGTCACGCAGAACATCGACGGCCTCCACCAGACGGCCGGAACGGACCCTGAACGGGTCGTGGAGATCCACGGGACGGTGCACGAGGTGGTCTGCATGAGCTGCGGCGCTCGCAGGCCCATGCCCGAGGTGCTCGAACGCGTCAAAGCCGGCGAGAAGGATCCGGCGTGCCTCGAGCGCGCCGGTCCCGACACGATGTGCGGCGGGATCCTGAAGTCCGCCACCATCAGTTTCGGTCAGAACCTCGTGCCCGAGGACCTCGAGCGTGCAGAGCGCGCCGCCTCGGCCTGCGACCTGTTGCTGGCCGTGGGGTCGAGCTTGTCCGTCTACCCCGTAGCCGGGCTCGTCCCCGCCGCCCACCTGTCCGGGGCTCGTGTCGTGATCGTGAACGGAGAGCCGACCCAGTACGACTCGATCGCCGATGTCGTGATCCACGGCCCGATCGACGAGGTGTTACCCGCGATCGTCGGCTCAGTGACTCTGTGAGATCAGGTTCTCTTCCTCCGCGGCCGCAGAGCGAACCACCAGATGCTGGCGATCGTGCCCGCAACACCTGCCGCCGCCACCAGACGCTTGAGTAGCTTGCGGCTGCCGCCCACGGCCTGCACGCTACCAGCCTCGTCGGGCTCCTCGTCCGGGGCTTCATCGTGCCCGTCGGGAGCACATTCCGAGCCGTCGTGGACCAGACTGTGGCCCGTGCGCCGGGTCCTCAAGATGCCGCCACGCGCTCGAACGCTCGTGCCGGGCATCGGCACGACGCTCGTTTTCGCGCTGGCCCTCACGGCCTGCGGGCGACCGACACGGAGTGTCGCGATCTCCTCGGGCGCACCTTCCATCGCGTCTGTGTCCCACGGACGATTCGTCAGTACCGTCCTCCTCGGCCGTGGCGAGCTACTGGTGACGCCACCTCCGGACGGAGCCCGGGCGAGGTTCCCGGAGACCGCTGCGTGGTCCGTGTTCGAGTCTTCAGACTCAGCGGAGGGCGATCGCGCCTTCGCCATCCTCGGGCTCGCAGTGGCAACGGTGATCCCGACCATGTCTTCCCAGGCGCCGGTAGCTCCTCTCAGCACTCCTTCGACGACGAAGACAGTGCCGCCGACGAGCGCCCCCACCACGAGCGCTCCCACCACCGTGGCCTCGCCCACCACCACGACCTCGCCCACGACACCTCCGCTGCCGAGCTACGACCGCCGCCTGGCATGGGTGGGGATCACCTGGGGAGGTGAACGGGCATGTACCGGAACTGCCGCACCGGAAGCGAAGCTGCAGACCAACACCACCGAGGTGGCGGTGCTCATCGACGCGACCACCGGCCACGACGTGATCGCCTATACGAGCGGAGCCGACGCTTCGTGCACGGGGTCGGCAAGCGCACCCACGGTGGTCCGGCCGAACGAGGTGGTGTCGGTTCCCTGGGAGCCGATCGGTCAAGCGAGCACGGCGGTGCACGTGACCGTGCCCCCGTGCGGGCGTTACGACGGCTGGACGCAGGTGGTGGACCCGGGAGATCGGCTCGCCGTCGAGGTATTGGCGAGCGTCCCGTTCGATCCGCTGTGCGCTGTCTCCTCCGCGCGGGTGGAGGACGTCGACGACGTCGTCCCGCTGGGCTCAGCGCAGCAGCAGGTACAGCACGCCGCGCTGGGCCCCGTAGACGAACTGCGCGTGTTACCGGGCGGGGCGAAAGGGGGCCGCCTGGCCGCCGGCTAGGGCCTGCCGGTCACAAGACATCGGAAGGTGACCGTAGGGCGATGCCACGGTGGAGCTCAAACTTCGGTGGACGCGTGACGCGGCGCCGAAACGAGCTCCACGTCGGGAGGAAGACCGGTCACCTCTACGTCGTCACCTTCGACCTCGACGGTCACGCGCGACCCGGCGAGCGGGATCCGTTCGACCTTCAGATGATGAATGCCGTCTGGGAGCGAAGGGGCCAGCCACGTCCTGCCGTACGGAACCCACGGGTCCAGGCGCAGTATGGTCCGCAGGCACAACAGCGGAGAGGCGGCGGCCCACGCCTGGGGTGAGCAAGAGGTCGGGTACCCAACCGGGGACACGAGCTCGCCACGGTCGAGCCCGCTGAAGAGCTCGGGCAGACGCCCGCCAAGATGGACGGCTGCATCGAGCAGCGCGCACACCAACCTCTGGGCGTCCTCGGTCATCCCGTAGCGGGACAACCCGGCGGCCACGATGGCTGTGTCGTGCGGCCATACGGACCCGCAGTGGTAGCTGATCGGGTTGTACCCCCCCATCGTGGTGGCGAGCGTGCGAACCCCCCACCCGCTGAACATCTCTGGGGACATGAGCTTCGCCGCGACGATAGGAGCCTTCTCCTCGTCGATGATTCCAGCCCACAAGCAGTGGCCCATGTTGGACGCGAGAGAGTCGATCGGCTTCTTGTCGGGGTCGAGGCCCACGGCGTACCAACCCTTGTCCTCCAACCAGAAATCCCGGTTGAAATCCTCCTTGAGACGGGTGGCCTTTGCCCGGAAGCGCTCGAAGGTGGCCTCGTCACCCTCCTCGCGCGCGAAGTGGGCACGAGCCAGATAGGCGCCGTACACGTAGGCTTGCACCTCGCACAGCGCTATTGGCGCTTGCGCCACGCGACCGTCGGCGTACCTGATGCCGTCGCCCGAGTCCTTCCATCCCTGGTTCGCCAATCCTCGGTCCGTGGCGCGCTGGTACTCGACATAGCCGTCTCCGTCCATGTCCCCGTACCGCTCGATCCACTCGAGCGCGCGTTCGGCATTGGGGAGCAGCTCGTCCACCGTCTCGCGCGCCAGCCCCCATCGCCGCAGTTCCCCTAGAAGCATCACGAACAGCGGGGTCGCATCGGCGGTTCCGTAGTAGATGCTTCCCCCGCCGAGCGAGAGCGAGGGGGCTTCCCCGAAGCGCATCTCGTGCAAGATCCTGCCCGGCTGTTCCTCGCTCCGAGGATCGATGTCCTCGCCTTGGAAGCGTGCGAGCGTCTGCAGCACACCCAGGGCGAGATCGGGATCGATCAGCAGAGCCATCCAGGACGTGAGCAACGAGTCGCGGCCGAAGACGGTCATGAACCAGGGCGCACCTGCTGCAAGCACGACGCGCTCGGGAAAGTCGGGATCGAATATACGAAGAGCCCCGAGATCCTCCGCTCCGCGCGCCAGCACCGCGCGCAGTCCCTCGTGATCGGTCTCGACCTGAGGCACCTGGCTACGCCACCTGGCCAGGCGCTCTGCGGGGGCGGCTCGTTCGACCGGCTGTCCACAGAGGTACCTCGGGTCTATGACCTTGCCCTCGATCACGGGGTGCACCTGGACGCACGCCTTCCACTCGCCGCGCGCCGGCACGATGGCTTCGAAGCCCACCAGGTCCTCCCCCAGGGTTGAGGGGATGGGCGAGAACTGGATCACCGTTCCACGGTTCACGGTTCCACGGCGGTACGACAGCTCCAGGCTCTCGTCGCGCCAGACACGTGAGATCTCGCCGTCAAGGTCGGCAGCCCGCCCCTCTTTCACGGCGAACAGGTCCGCGAAGTCGGCGTCGACGAACAGCTCGACCGAGCAGACCGTCGACTCGTCCCCGAAGTTCCTGATCACCAGGTCCTCTCGCATGCCTTGCCCGACGAAACGGTGCCTGAAGACCATGAGGGTGGAGTCCGCCCGACCGGGGCCGGGGTGGAGCTGCGAGACGAACGTGGCCGAGAAAGGATCCTCTGTCACCGCGGCCAGGGCCTCGGGGCGGCTCGCGTTCACCCGCAGCTCGAAACGCGAGAGGATCCGGGTGTCGCGCACGAACAGCCCCTGTGCCGAGGTCGCCACTATGTCGCCGACCTCGGCGCTGATCGCGAAGGTCGACTCGTCGACGAGCGTGACCACTCCGCCGGGCCGGTCGATCGCCGTCACCCTGCCGGAGATGGTCCAGGGGTCGGTCACCGACGAGGACGCTATCTGACGCCCGGGTCGGCGATGCTCGACGCCCTGGTCGCCGACGGCGATATTTGCACTACCGTGGTAGTGCAAATATCCCACCCGGCGCTAGACTCGCGTCGTGGCCCGGCTCCTGGAGGTGGAGGACCTGCACGTCACCGCCGACGACACCCAGATCCTGCACGGTGTCGACGTGGTGGTCGACGAGGGCGAGCTGCACGCGCTGATGGGGCCGAACGGCTCGGGCAAGTCGACGTTCGCCAACACCCTGCTCGGGAGCCCCGCTTATCAGGTGACGTCCGGCAGGATCCTCTTCCGGGGCGAGGATGTCACCGACTGGCCGACCGACGTGCGGGCCAAGGCCGGGATGTTCCTGGCCTTCCAGTACCCCGAGGAGATCTCCGGGGTCCCGGTGGTCCAGTTCTTGCGCCAGGCGGTTTCTGCACGCGCGGGCGAGAACCGCTCGGTGCTCGAGGTCCGCATGTCGATGACCGAGTGGATGCGGCGGCTGGGCATGGACGAGTCGTTCGCGGAACGCCGGCTGAACGAGGGCTACTCCGGCGGAGAGAAGAAGCGCAACGAGATCCTGCAGATGGCGATGCTCGAACCTGAGATCGCGGTGCTCGACGAGACCGACTCCGGTCTCGACGTCGACGCCCTGCGGATGGTCGCCCACGGCGTGCAGACGGTGCGCGACGAGCGTCCGACCCTCGGGATCCTGCTGGTGACGCACTACACGAGGATCCTCGACCTCCTGCGCCCCGACGTCGTCCACGTGCTCGTCGACGGCAAGATCGCAGACACCGGTGGGCACGAGCTGGCCGACCGCCTCGAAGCCGAGGGCTACGAGCCGTGGCGGAGGTGACGATGAGCTCACTCGCTCCCAAAGCCGACTTCCCTCTGCTCTCGCAACAGGTACACGGGCGACGGATCGTGTACCTCGATTCGGCATCTTCCTCTCAGCGTCCGCAGATGGTTCTCGACGAGATGGACGACTACTACCGGACCACGCACGCCAACGTGCACCGGGGCATCTACACGATCGCCGAGGAGGCCGACCGACGTTACGAAGCAGCGCGCATGGCCGTGGGCGGCTTCATCGGCGCTCCGGACCCCGAGCACGAGGTCGTCTTCACCAAGAACGCCACCGAGGCGATCAACCTGGTCGCCTCGAGCTGGGGGCGGTGCAACCTGCATGCCGGCGACGCGGTGCTCCTCACCGACATGGACCACCATTCGAACATCGTGCCGTGGCTCATCCTCGCCGAGGAACGCTCGGTCGAGCTTCGCTGGCTCGACGTCGACGAGCAGTACCGTCTCGACCTCTCCGAACTCGACCGTCAACTCGACGGCGTGAAGCTCGTGGCGTGCACGGCGATGTCGAACGTGCTCGGAACGATCCCACCCTTCGCCCAGATAGCAGAGCGTGCCCACAGCGCGGGAGCGCTCGTGCTCGCCGACGCTGCCCAGTTCGTCCCACACCTGCCCACCGACGTCCGCTCACTGGGATGCGACTTCCTCGCGTTCAGCGCGCACAAGATGCTGGGTCCCACCGGGATCGGCGTTCTATGGGCCAGGCGCGCGTTGCTCGAGGAGATGCCGCCGTTCCTCGGCGGCGGCGGGATGATCCGTGACGTCCGCCGCGACGGGTTCAGACCAAACGTGCTGCCCTGGAAGTTCGAGGCCGGCACCCCGCCGATCGCAGAGGCCGTGGGCCTGGGAGCCGCGGTCGGTTACCTGCAGGCCACGGGAATGGAGGCGGTCCGGAAGCACGAGACGAACCTCACCTCGTACGCGCTCGACACGCTGTCCGAGCGTTTCGGCCAGGACCTCCGGATCTTCGGTCCCCCCGACGCCGAGGAGCGCGGCGGCGTGATCTCCTTCGCCTATCGCGACGTCCACCCCCACGACATGGCCCAGGTGCTCGACCAGTCGGGCGTGTGCGTCAGGGCGGGGCACCACTGCACCAAGCCCCTCATGCGTCGCCTCGGCGTATCGGCCACAGCCCGGGCCTCGCTGTACCTGTACAACGACGAGTCGGACGTGGAAGCTCTCGCCGAAGCCATGACCAAGGCCGATACCCTGTTCAGGTAGAGAAGGAGCACCGCGAGAAGCCCATGACCGGTCTCGAAGACCTGTACCGAGAGATCATCCTCGACCATTACCGAAGCCCGCGTAACCGCGGTGAGCTGCCCGTACCACCGGCTCACCGCGTCGAGGGGTTCAACCCCTTGTGCGGTGACGAGGTGGTGCTCTACATGGAACTCGACGACGACACGCTCTCGGACATCCGCGTCACGGGCCAAGGGTGCTCGATCAGCCAGTCCTCCGCGTCGCTCATGTCCGCCGCTGTGAAAGGCAAGTCGATCGCCGAGGTACGTGGTCTGATCCGGACGTTCAAGACAATGATGTCGATCCACGAATCCCGTCTCGGAGACGGCTCCGAGGGCCCGGGCTCGAACGGCTCCGCTTCGGAGGAAACCGCCGTGGACCCCGAGGCCCTCGGAGAGCTTGCCGCTCTCCAAGGGGTGGTCAAGTTCCCGGTACGTATCAAGTGCGCCACCCTGTCGTGGAACGCGCTCACCCAGGGCCTCGACGAGATCGGAGCCGACTGAGCGCGAGGGCCACGGTGGACGAGCTTGCCCTCGGGCTGCCGGACCAGACGCCACAGCCTCCGGTTGACCTCAGCAAAGAGTCGGGTTGAAAGGTCCTGTTCCCGGCACGGTTGCGGGAGCCGACGAGCCCGAGGCACCTGAGCTTCCCGAGCCTGCCGACGACCCCGACGGCGAGCTCGTCTCCGCTGACGGCACGGAGATCGGCGAGCCGTAGGCATCGAGAGGCGCCGTCACCACGGCGGTCGGCTGTGAACCAAGGAACTGGGTGATCACCTGTTGGGCGGCGGGCTCCTCGACGACCTCCACGTCGCCTGCGACGCTCGAATACCCGCCCGTGGTCGGCAAGGTGAACGTCTGCAGGGATGATCCGGAGAACGCGTGGTACCGCTGGGCGAGCGCGAGCATCGTGCCACTCGACATGCCGTTGTCCTTCGTGATGTCCTGGACGATCGAACCGAGGAAGGCGTTGATCGTGAGCGGGTTGTAGCTCGACTTCGCCTTGTTGATAACGGCCTCGATGATCGTGTTCTGGCGCTGGATGCGTCCCAGGTCGCTCGTCGGGTCGTATACCCAGTAGCCGGCGCGCTCCTCGTATTGGTAGTAGCGCGAGCGGGCGAGTGCCAACGCCATGTTCCCGTTCAGCGTCTGGCAGCCCGCCCGGGGGATGTTGAGGCCGGAGTTGTTGTTGCCGTTGTCGTTGTCACGCACGGGGTAGTTGAAGTCGAGCTTGATGCCCCCGACCGAATTGACGAGGTCGATCACCCCGTTGAAGTCGACGATCACGAAGTGGGCGATGGGAATCCCGAAGGTGCTCTCGATCGTCTGGACCAGAGGGCCGGGGCCGTCGTTGAACGCGGTATTGATCTTGTTGTCCGTGGCGAGGCCGCTGCTCGACGGCACGTCCGACAGCTCCACGTAGGTGTCGCGCGGGATCGACAGGAGCCTGGCGGTGCCCGAAGCCGGATCGACGTGGAGGATCTTGATGGTGTCGCTGCGCTGTCCCCCCACCTGCGACGTACTACCGAACGCGCGCGCGGCCGCGCCTGTGTTCCCCGTCCGGGAGTCGGAGCCGACGAGCAGCACGTTGTACGGTGCACCGTCGGCAACCGCCGCGCACGTCGCGCAGTTGATCGACTTGACCTGGCCGAGGCGATAGCGCAAGTAGCCGTATATCCCTCCCGCCAACACCAGGACCACGGCAACGAAGATCGCCGCGCTCTTGAGGACGCGCTCGCCGGCGCTTCGGCGCCTGCGAGGGCGTCGCCTGGACGGGGCAGGTGATGACACGCGACGACGCGAAGGCGCGACGACCGGAGGTGCCGTAGTGGAGGCGGGGCCCTCAATGCGCGTTTCTCGAGAAGAGCTTCGTCCAATTACGCCCGCGGCGGCTTTCCGTCCGAGATCGCTCGCCATGTCGCGAAACCGTACAGCGTGCGACACGGAGTTTGGTGTCACCCGGCCCTGATATCCACGCGCATACGCGCAAGCTCTAATAGGACGCGTACCCGGTGCGATCGACCTCTTCTGCCAGCTCGGGACCTCCCTCCGCCACGACGCGGCCGTCGACCAAGACGTGCACCACGTCGGGGACCAGGATGCTGAGCAAGCGGCGGTAATGGGTGATCGCCAGCACGCCGAGCCCCCACTCGTCGACTGCTGCCAGAACGCGCCGGGCGACGACGCGAAGGCCGTCGATGTCGAGTCCCGAGTCGAGCTCGTCGAGGACCGCGATGTGGGGCTTGATCACCGCAAGCTGAAGCGTCTCGCTCCGCTTGCGCTCTCCCCCGGACAGGTCGACGTTGAGCGCCCGGTCGAGAAGACGCGTCTCGAACCCGAGGCGGACGGACTCGGCCGAGGCGCGCTCGGCCACCGGACCGGCTTCGGCACTCTCCGCCGGCTCGGCACCGACCGCGTCGCCGGCACCGACCGCGCGCGAGGAAAGGGCCGCGGCGAGCACGTCGGTGAGGCGGACGCCGGGCACCTCGATCGGGTTCTGTGGCGCGAGGAAAAGACCCAGCCGCGCCCTCTCCCAGGGAGCCATCGCCAGGACGTCTTCACCGTCGAAGGTGACCCTCCCGCTGAGCACCTGGTAGCCGGGCTTGCCCATGAGGACGTGTGCGAGCGTGCTCTTGCCCGAACCGTTCGGACCCATCACGGCGTGGACCTCGCCGCTTCTCACGACGAGGTCCACTCCAAAGAGGACCTCGCGCCCTGGAACCCCGGCGCGCAACCCGTCCACCGCGAGCTCGTGCGGCACGTCGAGGCCGCTACGGTCGCTGTTGCGGGGGGCAGACGGCCCGGTCACGGCAGCTCCAACAGCACGTCGTCTCCCTCCACGCGCACGGCATAGACCGGTACCGCCTTCGTGGCGGGGAGCGAGCAGGCCTCCCCGGTGAGCAGGTCGAACGTCGAGCCGTGCTTCGGGCATTCGAGCTCGCGCTCTTCTACCATCAGCTCTCCTTCGGAGAGCGAGTAGTTCTCGTGGCTGCAGGTGTCTCCGATCGCGTAGAACTCGTCACCGATGCGAACGAGCGCGACCCGGCTTTCACCGACGTCGAACCGGCGGACAGAGCCCTCTTCAATCTCCTCGCGCCCGCAGACGCGAACGACCTCACCCATCCGCGCTCCCCGGTGTGGCATCTGAGGGTCGATCCGCGGGTAGCCGTCCCGCCAGCCGCTGGCGCACGGCGTCCTCCAAGAACCTCCCCACGCCGTCGAAGGGAGCACGGGCCGCGAGGTCCGAGAAGAACCCGAGCACGATCAACCGCTCCGCCACTGATGGCTCGATCCCCCGCGACTCGAGGTAGTAGCGCTGTTCCTCGTCGATGGGGCCGACAGTGGACGCGTGGCTGCACCGCACGTCGTTCTCGTCTATGTCGAGGTTGGGAACCGAGTCGGCGTGTGCCCCCTCCGAGAGGACAAGGTTGTGGTTGGTCTGAAAGGCATCGGCTCCGTGCGCGCCGCGCTCGATTCGTATGAGTCCGCTGTAGACCGAACGGGCTCGGTCCGCGACCGCTCCCGTGAACAACAACTCGCTGCGTGTGCGAGGCCCGTGATGGTCCTGCAATGTGCGGAAGTCGTGCACCTGGTCGTCGGTGCCGAGGTAGCCGGCCAGCAGGGACGACCGTGCCCCTTGGCCGGCCACGTCGGAGTCGGTGCGAACCCGCGCATAGCGACCGCCGAGCGCGCCGGTAAAGGACCGCAGGGTGCCGTCGCGGTCCACCCGGCTCGCCTGCAACGCGAGCTGCGTGGATCTCTGGTCGAGCACCTGCAGGTTCGCGTAGTCGAGGCGCGCGTCCTCAGCGACATCGAGCTCTGTCACAGGCACGACGAGCGCGCTCGACCCCGCGCTGACGAGCAGCTCGATCACCCCCGCGGTGGCAGACCGCCCGATCCGCACGAGCGTGCGTGGAAAACACGACAGAGCTTCTCCGGAGGCCGAACTGCCGGCGGCGCCCGCGGGGCCGACCAGATGGACCACGACCACCGGACCGGCGATCAGGGCCTTGGGCATCACGGTGACGAGAACGACGTCCGTCAGAAACGCCTCGTGCAGCTCCCCGAAAGCGTCGCGCGGGTATCCCAGCTCGCCGAGCCCGAGCGGCTCCTCGCCATCGTCCTCACCCATGCGCGCGGAGCCGACCTCGATGGCGCCTTCGGGGAGATCGGGCTCTTTCCGCACAGCACGGACTGCCCCGTCTCGTGTGACCACCAGCGCGGAGCGCGGTCCGAGCACCCGCGCAAGTGCCTCACCCGCAGCCAGGTCCGAGGAGACAGCTCCGGTCTCCACGTGCCCGAGCATCTCTGCAGGCATCGGTGCGAAGGCGTCGAAGTCGAAGCTGTCTATGCCGCTGTAGCGCCAGATCTCCTCCGACTCGGTCGGCAAAGCCGTGCCGGCGAATCGCCCGAACGCCTCGGCCCGGCGGCGCGCCAGCCAACGCGGGCCGCCCAGAGCGGCAGACGCGTCGGCAGTGAAGTGGGTGAGGGTCGTGCCTACCGAGGTTAGTGTGGGCGACATGTCCTGCGACCCGGTCATCCGTATCGAACGAGATGGACCCGTCGCCACGGTATGGCTCGACCGTCCCAGGGCCCGCAACGCGATGGGAGCGTCGTTCTTCGAGGAGCTGCCCGTCGCGATGGATGCGCTTTCCTGCGAGGACGGCGTGCGCGCCGTCGTGGTGGCCGCCAGCGGCACGGACTTCAGCATCGGCCTCGATCTCAAGGCGATGGGTGCTGAGCTGTCGAACCCCGAGGCAGGCACAACCCCTGCGGAAGGAGACGGGACTCGCCGGCCATCCTCGATGGCGGCTCGCGCGGCTCGCACCCGGTCGAACATCAAGCGCCTCCAACGGTCCATCACCTCCGTGGCGGACTGCCCGAAGCCGGTGGTCGCCGCGGTGCACGGCTATTGCATCGGAGGAGGCGTCGACCTCGTGAGCGCCTGCGACATCCGCTTGGCGAGCGCCGACGCAGTCTTCTCGGTGCGCGAGACCCGGGTGGCGATCGTCGCCGACCTCGGGAGCCTTCAGCGCCTCCCGCGCATCGTCGGCAGGGGCCATGTGGCCGAGCTCGCGTTCACCGGGAAGGACATCACGGCGGAGCGGGCCAAGGAGATCGGGCTCGTGAACGAAGTGCTGCGCGACGCGGCCGACGTCCAGCAAGCCGCCCGGGTCCTCGCCTCGGAGATCGCGACCAACTCCCCCCTGGTCGTCCAGGGGACCAAAGCCGTGCTCCGGGCCTGCGAGGACCGCTCGGTGACCGACGGGCTCGACTACGTGGCCACCTGGAACGCCGGATTCCTGCAGTCCGACGACCTGGTGGAGGCGATGGCCGCGTTCATGGAGAAGCGCTCGCCTCAATTCGAGGGGCGCTGAAGGTCCTCAGCTGCGCCGGCTCCAGGGCCAGCGGCGGCGGCCTGTTCCCTGGCGACGCTCGACGCGCTCGTCGTCGTGCTCCACCTCGGACAACGTCTCGGGCACGACGGAGTCCACGATGTCCTCAGCCTGCTCGAGCAGGTTGACCACGTCGGGGCCGCCGGGGCTCGGCTCCTCCTCGAGGGCCGGTTCCACGAGGCTGCCGGTCACCCAACCGGAGCCCGAGAGGCGCCGCTCGTAGGCAGCGCAATCCTCGGGGCATCGCCAAGGTGCCTCGGGCGCCAGGTCCAGCTCGCAGAACCGAACGACCTCACCGGTGTCGTAGGTCCGGCTCTGGAAGTGTTTGCACTCCTCGCGCATCGGCACGGCGCCATCCTCTCATGCCCAGGCTGGATCCTCGCCACGCGCCCTGCCCGGGTGCCGACGGATCAGCCGACGGCGCCTTCCATCTGGAGCTCGATGAGTCGGCTCCATTCCACCGCGTACTCCATGGGCAGCGTGCGGGTGATCGGTTCGATGAAGCCGTTCACGATCATGCCCATGGCCTGGCTCTCCGACAGGCCGCGGCTCATCAGGTAGAAGAGTTGGTCCTCGCCGATCTTCGACACGGTCGCCTCGTGGCCGATCTGCGCGTCGCGCTCCGCGACCTCCATGTACGGCTTGGTCTCCGAGGTGGAGTTCTCGTCGAGGATCAGCGCGTCGCAGCGCACGAAGCTCTTCGAGTGCTTCGCCCCTTCGTCCACCCGTACCAGGCCCCGGTACGTAGACAGGCCCCCGTCCTTGGAGATCGACTTCGACACGATCGTCGAGGAGGTCTCCGGCGCCACGTGGATCATCTTCGCCCCTGCGTCTTGATGCTGGTTGGGGCCCGCGTAGGCCACCGACAGGACCTCGCCCGACGCCTTCGGGCCCACCAGGTAGACCGAGGGGTACTTCATCGTCAGCCTGCTGTTGTGCACGATGAAGCCTTCGGAGACGAAGTTGCCGGTCCCTTCGACCTCGATGTCCCAAGTCGGAACTGCCCCTGAAGGCTCTCCCACCCTCACCTTGCAGATTTCCAAGGTGTCGGGCAATTCGATCTTTGAGCGTCCGACCTTCCTGAACCGACGCAGCGCGGCAGGTGCCGTCGAGCGAGCCGCCTCGCGCAACTGCTCGCTGACCAGGTCACAGATCCGCGCGTCGGCCGGGAAGTCGAGCCGGTGGCTCCCCCTGCTCCTCGAGAAGTAACCCAGGATCCGGACCTCACGGTCCTCGTCGTGCTCGGTGTGGACGCGCGAGGCGATCCCGAGCGAGGTGAGCACGCCCGCGACGTCTTCCAGCAGAGGCAGGTTCACCGACTTGAGGCTGAAGCCTCGTCGCCCCACAGGCGCGCAGCCGTCGGAGTCGAGGTACCCGGCCACGAGCGAGAGGCGCTGGCTCTCGGGCAGGTCGAGGACCCAACGCGGGAGCCGCTTGACGTGCGCGCCGGACGAGAAGCCGTTCAGCTCGAGCAGGTCGGCCAGCTCGACACTGGACCAGCGCAGGGCCACCCCGTCGGCGCGCTCACCCGGCGTGGCACCCGGCAAGAGCGCGGCCATGATCCTCAGGAGGCGCGAGCGGGCACGGTCCTTCCTGGGCGTCGAGAACGTCACCCTCGCCCAGCGCGAACCACCGTTGCCTGCCGGCTCGCGCTCGATGGACCCGTCTCCGACGAACAGGCCGAACAGCCACATGAGGTCGTTCGTCGTCTCCTCGACCGGCGCCAGCCGGGGTCGCCGGGACCGCACGCTCACGAACTCCTCGGCATACTGGTTGGCCCCGGTGAACGACGTCATGGTGTCGCCACGCTCGAGCTTGCGGGGATGGCCGTAGTCGATGGACGTGGTAGGAACGATGGCCTTCTCGAGCTGGTCGGCGCGCACGTACCCGAGGTCGTAGCGACCGAGCTTCTCGGGCCGAGTCGGGTCGTAGACGTAGGAGTAGAACGGATGGTTGTCGGTGACCCGAAGTCTGCGCTCGCCAACGCTCACCTCGCGCACCGGCTGATGACCGGAGAAGCGTTTGGCGGTCACGGTGCGGAAGCACAGCTCCCCGAGCGTCTCGTCGAAGGAGAGCACCCGCTCCCCCGGGCTCACCAATTCGATCGGCTTCACACCGTTCGGCGTGGTCACCCTCGAGCCCTCCGCCAGGCAGCCGATGTTGCCGTCGATCCATTCGACGCGTGACTCGGCCTCGGCGCGGGCGCGCTTGGTGACGAGGTTGTAGACGTTGTTCGACCAGTTCTGGATGGTGGTGTACGTGATCCGGCTGCCAGGCAACGCCACGAGCTCCACCACCGCCGAGTGCAGCGAGTCCGTGGAGTAGATGGGAGCGGAGCATCCTTCGACGTAGTGGACCTGTGCGCCCTCGTCGGCGATGATCAGCGTCCGCTCGAACTGACCCATGTTCTCGGCGTTGATCCGGAAGTACGCCTGCAGAGGCATGTCGACCGAGACACCGGGCGGCACATAGATGAACGACCCTCCCGACCACACGGCCGAGTTCAGCGCGGCGAACTTGTTGTCGTTCGGCGGGATGATGGTGGCGAACCACCTGCGAACGATGTCTGGGTACTCGCGCACAGCGGTGTCCATGTCGCAGAAGAGGACGCCCCGGGCCGCGAGGTCCTCACGGTTGCGGTGGTAGACGACCTCGGATTCGTATTGCGAGGTGACCCCGGCGAGGTACTTGCGTTCCGCCTCGGGGATGCCGAGCTTCTCGTAGGTGTTCTTGATGGCTTCCGGCAGGGCCTCCCAGTCCTCCACCTGTCCCTGTATCGGCTTCACGTAGTAGTAGATGTCGTCGAAGTCCAGGTCCGGCATGTTGACGGCGAACCACGGCGCCATCGGCTTGGCGAAGAACTTCTTCAAGGCCCGCAGACGGAAGTCGCGCATCCACTTGGGTTCGCCCTTCATCTCGGACATCTCGCGCACGATGTCCTCGGAGAGGCCCTTCTTCGGCTTGAAGACGTAGTCCTCGACGTCGCTCCAGCCGAGCTTGTAGCGACCCAGGTCGATGTCAGTGCTAGTCATGGCTCACCCCTGGTCACGACCGCCCCGGGGGAGTGCGCTCCCCGGCAATCGTGACCCGTTCAGTGGGAATTTCTCCTACTTACATAGTAACAACTGCTCGTACCGGCGGCGCGCTGGACCAACCGGGACATACGTCCAGGTCCTGAGCCGGGTCGCGGGCGAATCAGGCCGACTGGAACGTCACGTCGAACGGGGACTGATGTCCCGCCGGGAGGGTCACGGGCTCCCCGTTGAGCGACATGGTGACGTCGTCGGCGCCGAGCCTCACCAGGAGACTGCCCGTCGCCGGGATTTGCCGGCTCTCACCTGCCTGCATCGTCCCCGTCCAAAGGACCTTGCCCGTGCTCGCCGCGGTGGCGAGGACCCAGCAGGGGCCCGATGTCGAGAGCCCTACCGTGTACGCGCTGGCAGGTGCCAGGTACGCGGCGGACGTGGCGCTCGAAGTGGTGGGTTGGAGCGTCTGGGACGCGGTGGTCGGGCTCTTGTGCTTCTGCGAGGACGAGCTCGACCCCGTCGATCGCGAAGAGGAATGCGCCGAGGTCGTATGAGTGGAGGTGGCGCCGTGTCTGTGCGACGGCTTCGAGGGAGCCAGGACCAGCGCCACTGCCACCACCGCGGCCAACACGACCACGACGACGACGGTGAGAAGGCTCCTTCTCCTCGGCTGGAGGGGACTGCCACTGTGGGCCGGTCGTCTCTGGCGGTACAAGGCGCGACCCGATGCAAGCACGGAGACGGTGGTCGAGGGTGCGATCGGCGAGGGCTCGGCGATGTCGTCGTCAAACAGCATCGTCTTGTCGGTACCGGCGTCGCGCGTTCGCGCCGCTATGTAGGCGGCGTTGCCGCTTCGAACCGGTCCCGATCTTCCGACCAGGGTCCCCGACCGCGAAGAGGCCTGGACGCCAGAAGCGCTGTCGGTCGGGGGGCCCACCGGCGCCAGGGGATCGCTCGTCGGTTCAGCGCCGCCTGTCGTCGTCGACCCACCTTGCGATCTGCCCTGCGCGGGTTCGTGGTCGCGCCGCGCCGGACCGGGCTGTCTCTGGGGACCCGAGGGGGCCTGACCGGGCGCCTCACGAACACCGTTGCCGAGGTTGCGGTCCGAAAGATGCCGGAGCGTCTCGAGGGTCTGGTGGTAGTCACGGACCGACTGCCTCTCGTCGGCGGAGCGGCGCCAGGTGGCCCCTACGACCACTGCTCCTAGAGCGGCGATCGCACCTACCACGAGCACGACGGTCATCGCCACCATTCAAGCCAATCCACGAGCCGATGGGTATCGCGGGCACACGAAACGCGAAGGATTTCCCCGCAGCGGCCGAGAGCCTGCCTAGAGGCGACCGAATCGGCCCCCGCCGTGAGGCCTCGGCCACTCCCCGGGTTGCTGGACCGCTAACTGCCCTGGTTCTCGATCATTGCGTCCACCACGCGTTCGACGATGAGACGATCGCGTTCGGAGAGGCGCCGCATCTTCAGCGCCAGCACCGATCCGTCTTCTTCGAGACGGTGATCGCCGTGTGAGAGAGCGCCGGCGCCTCCGGCCTGCCCCACGGTCGGGCGCCCGATGCGAGCGAGAAGGTCCTCGACCGGCAGCTCGAGCGCTTTCGCCACACGCTCGAGCACGTCGTGGCTCGGGTTCGGGAGCAACCGGATCCCGCCGATCGCCTCCTTGCGGCCGGTCTCGAGGTCCCGCCAGAGCGCCTCGGAGACCTTGGCCCGGCGCGCGGCGTCACGCCGGCGAAGACCGCGCTCCTCGCGCTGTTCGGTCAGCCAACGACCGAACTCGACCCATTGCCGCGATTCGTCCACGGAGCCAGACTGCCGGTTCACGTCCCTCACGTCCAGCCGACCTGTATCGTCGGCCGCTCCGGTCATTGCTTCGGCTCCGCCCTTCGCGTCGCGCTCTGCGGAGCGAGTGTCGTGCGCTCGGTCACGTGCGAAGTCCGAAACGAGGCCTCAGAGCGGGCTCGATGGCGGATCGAGGAGGGTTCACGCGGTCGCGATCGGAAAGCACCGGGTCCGAGATGCCCCAATCGGCGCCTACGTCCGGATCGTCCCATGCCAACCCGAGCTCGTCAGCGGGGTTGTAGTACGCGTCGACCAGGTACCACAGCAAGACGTCTGTGAGAGAGGCGAACCCGTGGGCCACCCCGGGAGGGATGAAGAGGCCGCGGTCGACAGCACCTTGGAGCTCGAGAACCTGCGTCGCGCCGTCGGTTGGCGATCCCGTTCGCAGGTCGTGGAGAACGACCCGAGCCCTACCCCTGAGAACGAACCAGTAGTCGGCTTGGTGGAGGTGGTAGTGCAACCCGACGACTGCACCCGCCTGCTTCTCCGAGCGGTTTGCCTGGATCATCTCCCGGCCGAGTCCGAACCACGACCGGCGGTAGGTCTCGACGAAACGCCCGCGTTCGTCGCCGTGGACGTCCGGCTCGACCGTGACGACGTCGCCGATCACCTCCGAGGGGACGATGGCGGGCACGGGTCGAAACGCTACTCACAGACTCGCAGTGGAGCTAGCATGCCGATCGACCAAGATGCCCCCGGGTGTCACGACCAGACGTCGTCAGGATAGGGACGCTCCCGCGCAGGTGCAGAGGCGCGTTTCCACACCATGACCTTTCGGCGGAAGTAGCAGACCTCCTCGCCGCGATTGTTGAACCCCTTTGTCTCCACGGTCACGACGCCCCTGTCGGGCTTCGAGGATGACGGGACCTTCTCCACGACGCGGCTCTCCGCGTAGATGGTGTCGCCGTGGAACGTGGGGTGACGATGCACAAGCGACTCGACTTCGAGGTTCGCGATGGCCGCGCCGCTCACGTCCGGCACGCTCATGCCGAGCACGAGCGAGTACACGAGGTTGCCGACGACGACGTTGCGTCCTTGTACCGTCTCGTGCTCGGCGAACCATTCGTTCGTGTGCAACGGATGGTGGTTCATCGTGATCATGCAGAAGAGGTGGTCGTCGTACTCGGTGATGGTCTTTCCCGGCCAGTGCCGGTAGATGTCGCCGATCTCGAAGTCCTCGAAGAAGCGGCCGAAGGGGCGCTCGTAGACGGTCATGGCAGTCGACTCTACTGACGGTTCCGAGCCGCGGTCCTGGGCGTCGGATCCTGGGCCCTTTCCTGCCAGCGACTCCCGGCTCGACGTGAGACGGCCGTCGGGGTGCTCAGGTTTGGGCGGCCGGGCGCGGACGCGTGGTGAAGCCGAGCGCCCAGTCCTCCTCGACGTTCCCGTCGATGGTCAGACGCCACGTGAAGCGATTGCCCGGCTCCAGGGGTAGAGGGCCCAGGTTCACCGCCAGAGCCACGTCGATGGGCGTGCCCTCCGGCACGGTGCTCGGCCGCGACACGTTGAACTCGCCGCGCACCTCCACGGGATGGGCCCCGTCGGGAGTGTCCACCATGACCGGGCGCCCGTCCGCATCTTCCAGGTACAGCTCCCAATGGTGGGGGTGCTCCACCTCGTGCCAACCGACGTCGATCTTCATGGCGATGGCCGACGGGGTCGGATCGGGCCCTGTGAGCGACCAACCTCCCCCGAGAACGAAGAGCTTCCCGTCGGCCACCTGGGCAGCGTCACACAGCAGCATGGTCACCTTCATCGGGGCGAGGTTATAGCCGGTTCACGCGCCAGGTGGGTGTTCCAAGCCGCGAGCATGATCAAGCCGGGTAGCGTTCAGGCGTGCCGAACGCTCTGCGAGATGACGTCTATCGGCGCCCGCTCGCCACCGCCTTGGAACGCCTTGGTGTCGGGCCCGGTTGGCGCTGCGTGGATGTCGGAGCGGGCGGCGGCGACGTTTCGGTGGCACTGGCCGAGATTGTCGGCATCTCCGGGCGGGTCTACGCCGTCGACAGCGACCCGCGCGCGCGCGACGAGACCGCTGCCGCTGCCGCCGCGCACAGCCAGGTCCTGGCCATCACCCAGGCCGGAGAGGACCTACTGCTGCCGGAACCTGTGAACCTGGCGTTCTGCAGGTTCCTTCTCATGCATGTGGCCGAGCCCTCGGTGGTACTGGGGCGAATGCGCCGAGCGGTGGAGCCGGGGGGGTTCCTCGTAGCACAAGAGCCCATCACCTCGGCAGGGCGCGTGGGTGGAGGAGCCATGTCGATGCCCGACGCGCCCCATCCCGACGTGGGTGCGCTCCTGCCCGCCCTGGTGAGGCAGGCAGGCCTGGAGATCCTCGACGCCTGGGCCGAAGCCCCGGCAGGTGCCGGGCCCGGACCTGTCACCGAGTACCTGAGATCGCTCACCGGTGTCGACCCGGGCGACGATCCGGTGGTTCTCCCACCGTTGGTCACCGTCGTCGGCCGCGCCGGACGAACCGGATAAACAGGCCTGTAATAGCCTTCCGGCGTGGCCGGTCCTGCAGCATCCGAGCGCGGCGCGCCCGACCTCGAAGGGGCGGCGAAGGTCGTCGCGCTGGCGAGCTCGCTCGTGACAGGAGCTGCGCGTGTACTCACCGGTTGCGCCGACCCCGATTCCGAGCAGGTCGTGGCCTACGACCTTGCGCATGCCGCCGCAGGCGTGCGCACTGCCGAAGCAGCTCTCGAGTACGCGCGCCACGGTGACACAGAGGCGCGAATCGCCTGTGCGTTCGTCGCCGACGTGCTGGCCGACCTTGCGGCACGAGTGCTGGGGCGAGAGGCCTCATGGGGCGCGACGTCGGGATGGATGGCGCCGGTCGCCGAATTCGTCTCGGAATACCGCGACCCGAGCTTCCTGGCCTCGCTGTGCGGAACCGAGGGTGAGCGGCACCTGGACCCGGACTTCGCCCTCGTCCGGGAGACCTTCCACCGGTTCGCCGAGGACCAGCTGCGCCCGTGCGCGGAGCACGTCCACCGCGCCAACGACGACATCCCCGAGCAGATAATCTCCGGACTCGCCGAGATGGGGGCGCTCGGACTGTCGATCCCCGAGGAGTACGGCGGCTTCGCCACCGGCGGCGAGAGCGACTACCTGGGGATGGTGGTCGCCACGGAGGAGCTGTCGTGGGGCTCGCTCGGTGCGGGTGGCTCGCTCATCACGCGCCCGGAGATCCTGGCGCGCGCGCTGCTGGCGGGCGGCACCGACGCCCAGAAGCAGAAGTGGCTGCCCAAGCTGGCCACCGGCGAGGTCATGAACGCGGTGGCGGTCACCGAGCCGGACTTCGGCTCGGACGTGGCGGCGGTGATCACCTCGGCCACCCCCACCGAGGGCGGGTGGCTGATAAACGGAGTGAAGACCTGGTGCACCTTCGCCGCGCGCGCAGAGGTCCTAATGCTGCTCGCGCGCACCGACCCAGACCGCTCCAAGGCGCATCGTGGCCTCTCGCTGTTCGTCGTGGAGAAGGGGCAGAGCGACGGGAGGGGGTTCGTGCTCGTCCAGGACCCTGCCGCCGGCTCGCGCGGCGACCCGCCCGGACGCATGGAGGGACGGCCGATCGACACGATCGGGTACCGCGGCATGCACTCCTACGAGATCGCTTTCGAGAACTGGTTCGTGCCGACCGAGAACCTCATCGGCGGGGAAACCGGAGTGGGCCGCGGTTTCTACCTGCAGATGGCGGGGTTCGAGAACGGGCGACTGCAGACTGCCGCGCGCGCCCTCGGCCTCATGCAGGCCGCGTACGAGGCGGCGCTCGACTACGCGGCCAGCCGGGTGGTGTTCGGCAAACCGATCATCGAGTACCAGCTCACTCGCGCGAAGCTCGCCAGGATGGCGGTGCTCGTCCAGGCCACGCGGCAGTTCTCGTACCAGGTCGCTCGGCTCATGGCCGAAGGCGAAGGGTCGCTCGAGGCCTCGATGCTAAAGGCCTACGTCTGCAGGGCGGCCGAATGGGTCACGCGCGAGGCCATGCAGGTCCACGGGGGCATGGGGTACGCAGAGGAGTATGGGGTGAGCCGCTACTTCGTGGACGCCCGTGTGCTGTCGATCTTCGAGGGCGCCGACGAGGTCCTGGCCCTGAAGGTGGTGACCCGCCGCCTCCTCGAACGCGCTGGCGCGTAGCAGGATCACCCCTTCGAGTGGCGTAGCCCCGCGCGCTCGCCCCGCATGACGAATTTCATCGCCATCTTGCGGCTCGCCTCGTCGATCATCTCTTCCCCGAACATCACGGCACCCTTACGCTCGGTCCCGGTGGCCTTCTCGTAGGCATCGAGGATGTCCCACGCGTGGTCGAACTGCTCCTGGGTGGGCGAGTACACGTCGTTCAGGGCGGTCACCTGGTCCGGAGTGAGTGCCCATTTGCCGTCGTAGCCAAGGATTCGCGTGCGCCGCGAGAAGTCGCGCAAGCCCTCGATGTCCTTCACCTTCAGGTACGGGCCATCGATCACCTGCAAGCCGTTCGCCCTGCCCGCCATCAGGATCCGCGAGAACACGTAATTGAAATGGTCGCCGGGGTACTCGGGGATCTGCACACCTCCTGTCAGCACCGGCATCTCCATGGAGGCGGCGAAGTCCGCCGGGCCGAAGATGATGGCTTCGAGCCTGTCGGACGCGGCGCAAATGTCGTCAACGGCGATCAGACCGCGTGTCGTCTCAATCTGCGCCTCGATGCCGATGTGACGTGGAGGAAGCCCGCTCGTCTTCTCCACCTGGCTGAGCAACATGTCGAGAGCCACGATCTCCGAGGCGGACTGCACCTTCGGCAACATGATCTCGTCTAGGCGCTCTCCGGCGTTGGAAACCACCTCGATCACGTCGCCGTAGGTCCACTTGGTGTCCCACGCGTTCACCCGCACGCACAGCACACGGTCGTCCCAGCTCTGCTTGCGGATGGCCGAGACGACCTTGGCACGAGCTGGCTCCTTCTCCAGCGGCGCGACCGAGTCCTCGAGGTCGAGGAAAGACATGTCGGCCGTGATACTCGGCGCCTTCTCCAGGAACCGCGCGTTCGAGCCCGGCGTCGAGAAACAAGACCGGCGGGGCAGGTTGCGGCTGCGTTCGGACATGGACCAATCCTATTTGCGCACTTAGATGGCTCTGGTTCGCGATTCAGCCGAGATGTGAGCGCAAGAAGTCGAGGGTCCGTTGCCAGGCCAGGGCCGAGGCCTGCGCGTCGTGGACCTCGGGTCGCGTGTCGTTGAAGAAGGCGTGGTCGGTACCGGGGTAGATGTGGATCTGCGCCTCCTTGCCGAAGCCCCGCAACTTGGCCTCCAGGTCGCGCGCCGCGTCGGGGGGGCAGTACTCGTCGAGCTCCGCGTAGTGCCCGAGGACGGCCGCGTCACACTTCGAGTAGTCGGGTTGCAGGTCCGGCCGCATGGAGATGCCGTAGAACGGGACACATACCGACACCGCATCCGGCCGGCGAGAGGCAAGGGCGAGGGCGAGCCCTCCGCCCATGCAGAAGCCCACCACGGCCACCTTGTCCCGCCTCGAGCGCTTGAGCAGCTCGTCCACCGCCCCCGACATGTCTCGCACCGCTACGTCCGCCTTCATCGCCATCGCCGCCTTGCCCGCCTCGTCAGGTTCGGACACCTGTTTGCCCCCGTAGAGGTCCGGAGCCAGAGCGGTGAACCCCGCGGAGGCGAAACGATCGCACACGTCTCTTATGTGCGGCACGAGGCCCCACCACTCCTGGATCACGACGACTCCGGCGGCAGCGCCCGATGCGGTCGCCAGATACCCTCGGCCCACCGAGCCGTTGCTCGGGAACTCGATCATCTCGCCCATTTCGCGGAGGCTATCAGGCGTCACGGTCTGCAAGCCGGTGCCGAGATCGCGCTGAGGTGGCGACGCCGGCGCCTCGGGCCCAACCGGCGGACCTCGGGGGCGGCCTTCTACGGCACTACCAAGAGCTCCGGCGGCTCAGGGCAGTCACAACCGGCGAGGGCGACCGCAAGAGGCTGCACTCCGGTGGGCCCCACGACCTTCTCCACGACGAAGTGGTCGAACACGCCGCTGTGTCCCCTGGCGGGCGCGAAACGCACACCGTGCGCGTCAACGCCGGAGGAACCCGAAGAGACCGCGTTGCGGCCGTGCGTGGCAGAGGCACCCAGGCGTCTGCACATGGCCTCCCAGATTCGTTGCGGCAACACGCGCCCGACGCCCGACTCGACCCACACCGGCACCTCGGCCGTGCGCGCCGCGTCGAGCAGGGCGCCGCACGAAGAGTCCGCCACCATCCCGCCCGGGCCGAGAGCCTCGGACGTCACGAGCACGAGATCGGCGTTCGACACCTCGCTCACGGCTCCCTTTCGGACGGCGCGCGCGCCACGAGGCAGAGCGTCGAGCATCACGATTCGGGTCGGGTCGTCCTCGAGGTCCTGGGCGCACCGCTGCGCTTCACGGGCGGGGTCGCCCGCGCTCAGCACTCGTGCCGCGAGCCACCACAGGGGTCCGCAACCGGGTTGGCGATCGAGCAGCCGCCGACATGCGGGGACCAGCGCGGGTGCTTCGCGCTCGACGAGATCGGCGAGGGCCCATGCCGCCTCTGCCGCGAGTTCCGAGGGGTCTGCCCGGCCGGCTCTGGCCACGTGCCGCAGCCGCTCGATGGGGTGCACATGTCGACGCTATCCGTGCGACGACAGGTTTCGGCGCGCCGCAGGACCCTCGGTGGTCCCGAGGCTCAGGTCACTTCGGGGGCGCCTGGCGTTGGCCTTGCTCGGTCATCCAGTCCAGGGGGACCTTCCCCTCGGCACCGGCGACACGGGGCCCCGGAACGCCGTGGAAGCGATAGGGCAGCGGAGGCCTACCGGGTTGTACCACGATGGCCTGGCCGGTCGCCGGACCGGCGATAGCAGCGAGCACAGCCTCGGCCACCGATGACGGGGTGATGAGCGGGTAACCCGAACCGGTGAGCGCTTCTCGCATCCTCCCGTCGATCAGGGGGGTGTCGACCATGCCGGGACAGATCGCGTTTATGGTCACGCCCTTTCCTTCGAGGTACGGCGCGAGCGAGCGCACAAGGCCCACGACGGCGTGCTTCGTCATGCCGTACACGGGGTCCGGTGGGAAGGCGATGATCCCCGCGAGTGAAGCGGTGACCACGATCGCTCCGGATCCGCGCGCCTCGAGCTCGGGCAGCAGGGCGCGTACGCCGAAGACCACACCGTCGACGTTCACCCCCATTATCCGGCGGTACTGCTCGTCATCGAGCAACGCCAGCTCCGCTTCGCCCGTCTCGACGCCGGCGTTCAGGTGGACGACGTCCACACCACCCAAGGAGCGCACGACCTCCACGACGGCATCCCATTGCGAATGGCGGCTCACGTCCGCGCGCACAGGTACGCCACCGATCTCGGACGCGGCGCGCTCAGCACCCTGACCGTCGGCGTCGACGACGACGACCTTCGCACCTTCTTGCGCCATGAGCATGGCGCTCGCCAGGCCGATGCCCGAGGCACCCCCCGTCACCACCGCCACCCTCTCCTCGAGCGCACCCATGGCGAAGGACCCTAGGGCCAACACGGACCGAACCACCAAACCGGGCGTTAGCCTGGGAACCTCGTGAAGCCGATCCCCGTTTCGTTCCACATCGGGCCGCTGCTCGTGCACACCTACGGCATCGGGCTGGCGATCACGTTCTGGTTCGCTTATCGCTATTTCGACCGCCGTCTGCGCGCCAACGGGTACGAGACCCGCTGGCTCACGGGGATGTTCCTTTGGGTCGTGGTGGCGGCGATCGTGGGCGCCCGCCTGGTGCACGTACTCTCGGACCTCTCCTACTACAGCTCCAACCCCCGAGAGATCTTCTCCGTCTGGCACGGCGGGCTCTCTTCGTTCGGTGGCCTGCTGCTCGGAGTGCCCACCGGCGTCCTGATCGCCCGGCACCGCTGCCCGGAGCTCGGCGTGACGAAGGGCCTGGACCTGGTGGCACCGGTACTCATGGCGGCATGGGGGATCGGTCGCCTGCTCGGCCCCCAGCTCATGTTCGCCGGCGGTGGGGCGAGGACCGCCGCCTGGTACGGCATGTACTACGCCGGCGAGCAGGGCCGGCGTGTTCCGGTCCCCATCATCCAGTCCGTCGACAGCTTCGTGATCTTCGGCATCCTGCTGTTGATCGAGCGACGCTACCGCGAGCGACCGGGAGGCTTCGTGCTGGCCGCCACTGCCGCCCTGTGGGGCCTCGCGCGGTTCTTCGAGGAGTTCGTCTTCCTGCGGCAGAGCTCTCCGCAGGGCTCTTTGCCCGTCGAGGTCGCGGGGCTCGTCCTCTTCGGCGCGGGTGTGACGGCGATGGTGCTGCTGTGGCGTCGCCAACGGCGCGAAGCGGACGGCGCGACCGCGACGGCCGTCTCTCCAGCGAACGAGACGGGGCGTGCGACCCCGCCCGCGGCTGCATCTCTCGGCCCGGTGCGTCCCGACACCGCCGCGAACCCGCGTACCGCGTAGCAGCGACGCAACACCTCCCGGCAACATCGTTTGCAGGCACAAGAACCGGTACCCTGTGGGTATGCAAGAAGCCCGCTGGCTGGACGAGCTCGAGCAGCGGTCTTGGCGCGCCCTGCTCGGTGCGCACTCGCGGCTCATGGCGCGCCTCGACGCCGAGCTCCAATCCGCCCAGCAGATGTCGCTCGCGGACTACGGGGTGCTCGTGAACCTCTCGGAGGCACAAGGCGGCATGTTGCGCATGAGCGATCTGGCCGAGCGCCTCTTGCTCTCGCCCAGCGGGCTGACCCGCCGCCTCGACCGCCTGGTCGGCGCCGGACTCGTCGCGCGCGCGCGCTGCCCCACCGACGGGCGCGGCAGCTATGCGAGGCTCACCCCCGCTGGGCTCAGACGCCTCCAGAGCGCGGTACCGGATCACATCGACCAGGTGCGCAAGCACTTCGTCGACCGGCTGAGCCGCAGGCAGCTCGCCTCTTTGGTCGATGCCCTGGAGAAGATCGCCGACGAGGTGGTTCCCCTCCAATCCCCGAAGCCTAAGTAGCGTCACCTGGGGATGGGCCGATGACCGAGCCGAGGCGTACGTCGACGTCGAATTTCGGCGTAGGCCGACGGGAAGGCCACGACTCCGCGGTCTTCTACGCCCGGTTCGAGCCGCCGGAGCTGACCACCGAAACCGAGGTCCTTTCCCCTCGTCCGTTGGACGATCCGTTCATCTGTGGCGATGCGCGAAAGATGAACGCTGTCGATGACGGTTGCGTGGCGCTGGTCGTGACGTCGCCTCCGTACTTCGCCGGCAAGCAATACGAGGAGGAGCTCGACCGCGTGGGCGTCCCCAGCTCTTACCTCGAGTACCTGGATCTCTTGCGAGACGTTTTCGCCGAGTGCAAGCGCAAGCTTGAACCTGGAGGGCGCATCGCCGTCAATGTCGCCAACTTGGGCCGCAAACCGTATCGGAGTTTGTCAGCGGACGTCATAAAGATCCTCCAGGACGACCTCCGCCTCCTTCTTCGAGGCGAGGTGATCTGGCAGAAAGGCGAAGGCGCCAGCGGATCGTGTGCCTGGGGATCGTTCCGAAGCGCGGCGAACCCGGTGTTACGCGACATAACCGAGCGAGTGATCATCGCCAGCAAAGGCCGCTTCGACCGTGCTCTGTCGGTGAAGGAGCGTGAGAGGAAGGGTTACCCCTTCGAGAACTCTCTCTCCAGCGACGAGTTCATGGCAGCGACGCTCGACATATGGGAAATTCCCCCGGAAAGCGCGAAACGGGTACGACACCCGGCCCCCTTCCCTGTCGAACTGCCCGAACGCCTTATCCGCTTGTACACCTACACCAACGACTTGGTGCTCGATCCATTCATGGGATCAGGATCGACGTTGGTGGCAGCGGCAAAGGTTGGACGACGGCATGTGGGCTACGACCTCGATCCCGCCTACGTTGACATCGCTAGGTCGCGTGTTCGAGCACTTGCCCGCGCCCCGTTGCGGACCGTGTCATCGCAAGAACGCAAGACACAACGTGCCACGGTCGAGATTCCGGCGGCAAGTACCCCCGGCGACGAAGATTTCCAGGTGAGAGCCACGCGTGAAGGTAGGGCAGCACAGGATATCGCCGGGCGTGTCCTCGAAGAGGCTGGCTTCGAGATCGTTGGTCGAAACACCCGCCTTCGGGGGTTGGGGCTGACCGTGAACTTCATCGCAAACGATCGCGATCGCGCTCTTTGGTACTTCGACGTGTCGGGGGCGTTCACAACAACGAGGGGGGGACTGCTTCGCACCGACACCATGTGGAAGTGCTTGGGGCGTGCGCACGTCTTGGCCAACAAGGGCAAGGCACCCGTCGTCTTCCTGACGTCACATCTACCAAAGCGTGGTAGTGAATGTGACGTTGCCCTTCGCGCGGCTGGTATCGACGCCTTCTTCGACGCCATCGAGATGCTGTCGGACGAAGGACGCTCTCGTTTGGAGGCGTACGCTCGAGGTGGGCAGAGAAAGCTCCCTTTGACGGGGTTCTGGACAGAACAGGACCTGTCGAGGGAAGGGCGCTCGTCCTCGCCGAGAGAGGCCTCCAGCCCGACGCGTTCTCACACCGGCGTCTCGACGACGCCTGACCGCTGGGTCGGCTCGGCATCGATCAGGTTGCCCGGCTCCAATCGATACTGACCTCGCCCCTATGGTACGGAGGTGGCACAGCGGAGGCTGCTCCACCTCCAGGGCAAACGGCGGACGGCGATGGTCGTCATCGGGGTGCTCGTACTCGCCGCATTGCTGGTACCGCTGCTCGTCTCCGGCGACAACGAGCCACCCGGCGCATTCTCGGTGCCGGTGCGGGGATTCGTCTCCGGCGTCATCTCCGCCCCAGGTGGCGCGTTCCTACGGGACAGGTTCGGACGCGTCGTCGTGCTGCACGGAGTCAACGCCGTCTACAAGCGCGCACCCTTCGAGCTGTACCCGGCACCGGGCAAGCCCTTCAACTTCTCGGGTCAAGACGCCAACCGCATCGCCGCCCTCGGGTTCAACGTGGTCCGCCTCGGGATGCTCTGGCAGGGGTTGGAGCCCGGCACCGCCGGCCCCAACGATCCGGCGATCTGCCGGCCCGGACCGCCGGGCGACCCCGGGCAATTCGACCAGACGGTCCTCGATTCCTACCTCTCGAAACTGAAACGCACCGTGGACCTGCTGGGTCGCCGGCACATCTACACGCTGCTCGACATGCACCAGGACGTCTACAGCGAGCTGTTCGGGGGTGAAGGGGCACCGGCCTGGGCCGTCTGCACCGACGGCCTTCCCGCCGGTCCGATGCCCGGACGGTGGTCCCGGACCTATGCGAGTCCGGCGCTCAGGGTCGCGTTCGGGCACTTCTGGAGGAACGACGTCGTCGGGAACCTCCAAGGCGAGTACGACCGCGTCTGGGCAGCGGTCGCGTCGTTCTTCCGCTCGGACCCCTGGGTCATCGGCTACGACCCGATCAACGAGCCGTTCTCGACCGTGACCCAAGACGTCCAGCAGCACGACCTCGACGCCCAGATCGAGTGCCTCTACACCGGCAGCGCCCGACCGGGTCGCAACGAGGACCAGGACCTGCTCGTGAGCTGCCCGCGCGATGACCCCAAGATCGGTCTCATACCCACGATCCTGTCGGCGGACCCCCGGCACCTCGTCTTCTACGAGCCCGACATCTTCTCGAGCCGGGACGGTCCGAACTACGTGGGACCGATGGACCTCCCCAACCTCGTGCTCAACTTCCACACGTACTGCCCGAACCGAAACGGAGTGACCGGCGACCCGACGGACCTGACCGCGTGCATCTCCCACGAGGCCGCCACTCTGTCGCGACGAGCAGGCGAACGAGTCCTTCTGGGATCGAATCGACAACCCGCAGGGCCTGCGTGGTTGATGGGGGAATTCGGAGCGACGTCCAACCCCTCCCTCGTAGCGGCCGTGACCGCGACCGCGAACCAGCACCTGGTCGGCTGGGTCTACTGGCAGTGGAAGTTCTACGGGGATCCCACCGGCAGCTCTCACGAAGCGCTCGTCGGGGGCTCCGGCAAGCTCAGGCCGACCGCGCTGGCGCTGTCCCAGGTCTTCGCCGAAGCCGTCGCCGGGTCACCGACCTCGATGTCGTTCGACTCGTCGACCGGAGCCTTCGACCTCTCCTACACGCCCGACCCGGCCGTAAGAGCGGCCACGCTGGTCGTCGTGCCCAAGACAGGGCACTACTTGCATGGATACTGTGCAGCCGTGTCGGGGGGGGCGATCGTCTCGAAGGCGGGATCGCGCACCCTCGAGGTCGCGAACGAAGACACCTCGCACGTCGACGTCCGCGTGACTCCCGGGTCGTGTTGATGACCAAGCGAAGAGAATCTCGGTTCGTCACCCCGGCGACCACCCGAGAGACGTTCACCCACGAGTTAGCCAGTGCAAGTGCTCCCGGTCCCCCAACAGCTCGAGCCGTCGCCACAGCACAGGGTTGTCTTCGAACTGGCTGACGTGACAGGCGATGGCGTCACTTTGAACTTCGCGGTCGACGGCTATGACGATGTCCAGCTCACCGTCGGGACGCCCCACGAAGGTGGTCCCGTACTCGGCGTTGAGTTGGGCCGCGATCGGTTCGGGTAGTGCCCAGGCGAGGACGGGCAGACGTCGCCTCCTCGCGGCCAGGAGCGCCGCTTCGGTCGCGCGACGGTGGTCCGGGTGGCCGCTGACGCCGCCCTCGTCGAAGACCAGCAGCAACTGTGCGTTCTCGGCGGCTACGTCGACAAGACGGGCGAGCTCTTCGACGGGCACCTCGTCGAGTTGCCCGTCGAGATAAGAGAGGAGCTCGACGTCCTCCACACCGAGAACGGCGGCGGCCGCGTCGAGCTCCTCCGCGCGGACCTCACCGAGAGGACGGCTGCCGTCCCCGAGGGTGGAAGCCTCCCCGTGAGTTAGACACAGCACCCGGACCCGGGCACCTCGGTCCGAGAGCGCCGCGAGGACGGCGCCGAGCCCGAAGGACTCGTCGTCGGGATGCGCGCACACGGCCAGCACGTCCTCCGCCGGGGGCAACGCGTCGGCGGACCCGTTCAAGGTGGAGGCCTTCTTCCACCGACCTTCCGCGAGCGACGCCAGCAGCCTGGAGGGCCGCTCCGAGCCTTCAGGAGCGGTGTGGCCATCGGATACTCAGAAGCTCACGACGTTGTCGGCCCAGACCGTCCAATCGGCCACCTCCTCGAGGCTCGAGCGCCGGGCGCCGTCGACGAGGGCATCCTCGGTGAAGGCCCGGGCGTCCATGCACGTGCCACAGCAGCCGACCTCCCCTCCGTGGCGGATCAAAGCGCCGAGCATCCGGTCGAGGTGGTAGTAGCCGTCGGGCACCTTCTGGTTGGCGAGCGCACAGCCGACAGAGTCGCCGAAGAGGAAGACGCGCACCTCGACACCCTCTCGTCGCGAGAGCGCGCCGGCGAGCCGCAACCCGTTCCACGAACGCTCGGTGCCATAGGGCGGGTCGTTCAAGACGACGAGGACCTTCATCGCGGGCTTCCTTTCTCTTGGGACATCCGGTCTCTTGGGACTTCCGGGTAGGCCGACCGGTGCGGCGTCAGCGCAGAGCGAAAGTGGGGGCGGAGGGAATCGAACCCTCACTGTGGGCGTTTTAAGCGCCCTGCCTCTGCCGTTGGGCTACGCCCCCGCGAGCACGCTGTGAGCACACGCCTCAGGCGTGCGGCACCTCGTGATGGAAACCGCCGACGATCTCGATCCCTGCCTCGTCCCAAGCCAGGCGCTCCGGGCCACGCGGATCGTCCTCGACCCCTCGCCCAGGACCCAGCACCATCGTGGGGCGGCGCAGGAGATCGTAGGCCGGCCACTCGCCGAGGGCGTCGCAGGACGGGTCGCCGGTGCGGGCGAAGGCCAACCATGCCTGCTGCATCGCCTCGGAGAGCTCGAGGGCTCGGAGCCCCGAACCACTGAACCTGCCGATCACCTCGTTCTCCACGGTTCCGAACACGAAAGGTATCTCCAGGCCGTGCGACGAGCCCAAGATCCCGCCTAGGAAAGGCGACTCCCAGGTGAAGAGGTACGCGAACGTCATGGGCTGGTACTTGTAGGACGCCGCGGCAAGCGTGAGCGAAGGAAGCCTGAACACGTAGTCGGTGGTGACGGCGCTCAGAAGGGCGCGCGGGGTCGTGGGCTCGCCGCGCGCCTCGCGAGCGTCGCGGTACGCCTCGACCAATGACTGCGCTGAGTCCTCCGCGGCGATCTTCCGGACGCCACGAACCACGTCGTTCATGTCGAGGGTCTGCGCGGCACGGTTGAGCTCCATGAAAAGAGCAGCTTCGTCACGCGTGGTACCTACCAGGAACGGAACGCTCGCGGCGGCACCCTCGGATATCGCCTCGGCGGGCGGCCGGGTGATCAGCTCGCCGTCCAGCACCGGCAAGAGAGGCAGCGGGAGCCCGGCGTCGCCCGAAACCTCGTCGGCTAGACCCTGGGCGGCGCGAACCAACGCCTGCGGTTCGAGCCGTTCGAGCGACTCCCGGTCGAACCCGCGTCCAGGTTCGACCCCGGCGAGCTCGGCAAGCCGTTCGGCACGTCGCTTCCCCCACTCGACGCTGGCCGTCGCCGGTGGCCCGCTCTGGACGACGGCACGGTGAAAGAGCCTGCCGCAAGCCGAAGAAGACATGAGCAGCGTGATGCTCATCGCTCCGGCCGACTCGCCGAACACGGTCACGTTCCGTGGGTCCCCGCCGAAGGCTGCTATGTGCTCGTGCACCCACTCGAGCGCGGCGATCTGGTCGTACAGGCCCCAGTTCCCGCATCCCGTGCCGTTCTCGTCGCCGAGCGCCGGATGAGCGAGAAATCCCAGCGCCCCGAGACGGTAATTGAGCGTGACGACGACGACGCCACCCCTGCGCGCCAACCGATCACCCCTGTAGACGGCGCTGGATCCCGACCCTGTCGTGAACCCTCCCCCGTGGACCCACACGAGGACGGGCCGTCTGCGGTCGTCGAGGCCCGGTGTCCAGATATTGAGGCTGAGGCAGTCCTCGTCCGAGGCGGTCGGGTCGTTGGGAATGCTCAGCCCCGAGGTCGGCGGCGGCTGGGGGGCGATGGGGCCCCACGACTGCGCGTCGCGTACCCCGGTCCACGAGGCCGGTGGGCGCGTCCGTCGCCAGCGGCCGGCGCCTGCTGGTGAGTTCGCGTACGGGACGCCGCGAAACACCCACAGGCCGCCCTCCGAGACGCCCCTCAGCAGCCCCGCCCCGACCGCCACCACATCTTCGTTCCGGCTCATCCGGCGCCTCCCACGGAGGCAGGTATCGCTCACCAGTGCTAGGCGCGGCACGAGTGGAAGCCGACCCCCCGAGAATCTCGTGCTCGGGGCCTCAAGCAGGCCCGGTACCAAGCCGACACCGATCAATACAAGCTCCGGCGCACGGTAGAGGCCTCTCGTTGGGTCGTCAAGCATCCGTTTCGTGCCGGCGTCGTCTTCCCGGAGAGGACCATGTCAACTACTGTTGCAAAAGTGGCAATCGGGGCTGCTGTGACCTCAAGAGTCGGGATCGTGCTGGTTGCGGCGACCCTCTCGGCTGCGGTCCTCGCCGGCACGGCCGAGGCCGCACCGGGCTCCTCACCCCGGTCGCCGGCGGGTGCCTCCTCGGCCCTGGGCGCCGCCCAGACACAGGTGTCCGCTCTGGAAGCCCAGATCGCCTCCCAGGAGCAACAGGTGAGCGCGCTCTCGGAGCGATACGACCAAGCGACCGTGTACCTCGCGCAGGTGCAGGCGAAGATCGTCGAGAGCGACGCCGCGCTCACGGCAAGCCGGCGACGTCTCGCGGCGGCGCGTCATCAGCTGCAGGTCGACGCCGTCAACGACTACATCTACGACGCGCCGGCAAACGGCCTGAGCTCGCTCTTCCATTCCACCTCTGACCGCTCGGCGCTCCATGACGAGTACCAGGCCGCCGCCGTCGGCGACGTCGACCAGGACATCGCGACGCTCGACGCCACCCAGCGACGCCTGTCGGCCACCGAAGTCGCCCTGCACGCCCAGGAGCAACAGGCGGCCTCACAGGCAGCGGAGGTGCAGCGTTCCGAGCAGCAGGCGGAGTCGGCGAGCGCCACGGCCCAGGCCACGCTCACGAGCGTGAAGGGACATCTCGCCCAGTTGGTGGTCGAGCAGGCCGCGCAGGTGGCAGCCACTCAGGCCGCCAACGCGGCGAGCGCCACGAGCCCGCAACAGAAGCAGCAGGCGGCGGCCCAGGCGGCCCAGGCGGCCCAGGTGGCCCAGACACTCGGAGGAGGTAGCTCCGCGGTGGCAGCCACCAACGCGGCGAACCAGGCAGCGGGCGGAACCCGGGGCGCGGGCGCGGTCGGGACCGGCACGACGCAGTCCCCCGCCGGTTCCGGTGCCGTCGCGCTGCACGCGGCCGAGCAGTACCTGGGCGTCCCGTACCAGTGGGGCGGAGCAAGCAGAAACGGCGTGGACTGCTCGGGCCTGACGATGCTCGCCTGGCGGGCAGCCGGTGTGACGCTGCTGCACTCGGCTGCCATCCAGTACGGCGAGACCACCCATATCCCTCTCTCCCAGGTGGAACCCGGAGATCTCCTCTTCTATTACGGCCTCGACGGCGACAACGCCATCGACCATGTCGTGATGTACGTGGGATCAGGCCCCTACGGAGCGAACACGATCATCCAGGCGGCGCACACGGGGACCGTCGTGTCCTTCGACCCCCTCTCCACCGGAGGCCTCGTGGGCGCCGGCCGTCCCTGAGCGCCGAGCAACGCCCTTCGGGGCACCAGGGACCCGCCCAGTACCATGATCGCGTGTCTGCGAACAGGCAGGTGGCGCAACGAGTCGAACACGCCGGGCGCTCCGCGCTCGTCGCGCTCCCCCGACGCGAAGGGGCGGCGACCCAGACGCCGAGGCCTTCTGACGCAGGAAGGCTCTCCGACGTGGACGAGTGGGGCCGCTCCGAGCGGATGCGCTCGATCGCCCGCCGGGTCTATGCACCTGTGTACAACCACTGGTTCCGCGCCGAGTGGGAGTGCCTGGAGAAGATCCCGAAGACCGGCGGTGCACTGCTCGTGGCCAACCACGCGGGCGCCATCCCCCCGGACGCGCCGACGATCATGCACGGGATCGAGGTGGAGATCGGACGGCCCGTCTACGGGATGGCCGACTACGCGTTTCGCCGGGCGCCGTGGGTGGGCACGATGTGGGCGCGCGTCGGCGGACTTCCCGCGCACCCGGACAACGCCCTGCGACTCCTGCGAGACCAGGGCCAGCTCGCCTTGGTCTTCCCCGAGGGCACGAAGGGCCCCTCGAAGACCTACGCCGACCGCTATCGCCTGAGGCGGTTCGGGCGCGGCGGCTTCGTCGAGATCGCAATGCGCGCAGGCGTACCGGTCATACCCATCGCGGTGGTGGGAGCCGAGGAGTCCATGCCCGTCATCTTCCGACTGCCGACGCTCGCTCGTGTCCTGGGTCTACCTTACGTGCCGGTCACGGCGAACCTGCTGGTCTTCGGACCCGTGGGACTGCTGCTTCACTTCCCGGTCAAGCTCAAGCTGCGGGTCCTGGACCCGGTCACCTTCGACGTTCCTCGAGGTCAGGAGCGCTACTCGAAGAGCCGGGTCATGGAGGAAGCCGAGAGCATCCGGCTCCGTCTGCAGGAGTGCCTCTACGAGATGTTGCGCGAGCGGCGCAGCGTCTTCTTCGGCTGAGCGAGCCGCACAGTGGCCCGTCGCGTCCTCATCACCGGGCTCGACTCGTTCTGGGGCGGGCGCATGGCGCAGGCCCTCGAGTCCGACCCCGACGTAGAGATGATCCTGGGAATGGGAACGCGCGAGCCATCGGTCGCCCTCGAGCGTGCCGAGTTCGTGCGTGCCGACGAGACGTACTCGATCCTCTCACGCATCGTGCGCGCCACCCAGGTGGACACCATCGTCCACACCTTCTTGGTCGTGGACTCCACCCGGGTCTCGGGACGCGAGATGCACGAGATCAACGTGATAGGCACGATGAACCTGCTCGCCGCGGCAGGTCAGCCGGGCTCGCCGGTCCGCCAGGTGGTCGTCAAGTCCTCCACCCTCGTATACGGCTCTGCCCCCACCGACCCGATGTGGTTCCGCGAGGAGACGTCGCGCACCTCGCCCGCGCGCACGAGGGTCGAGCGCTCCTTGATCGAGGTCGAGGGCTACGTCCGTGACTTCGCAGAGGACAATCCGTCCACGGTGGTCACCCTCCTGCGCTTTGCGAACGTCCTGGGCACGAACATCGTCACTCCCATCAGCTCGAACCTTTCGCGGCCGTGGTGCCCCTCGGTGGACGGATACGACCCTTTGCTCCAGTTCGTGGAGGAGGGCGACGTCGTTCGCTGCCTGGAGCACGTTACGCACAACCGCATCGGCGGCCTCTACAACGTCGCAGGAGAGGTCAAGCTGCCCTGGAGCGAGGTCACGGCGATCTGCGGAACCCGCCGCCTGCACCTGCCTCCGGTTGCGACACGTGCCGTGGCCGCGCCGCTCGTTCGCCTGGGGCTGATCGAGCTCCCTCCCGAACTCGAGAGTCTGCTGCGTTTCGGCCGTGGCGTGGACACCTCGCGCATCTCCGAGAGCGGCTTCAGCTGCCGCCGCTCGACCGCCGAGACGGTGGACAGCTTCGTCCGCTCCCTCCGTCTTCGCCGAAGCGTGCGCAAGGCACCGCCCTCGTACGCCTACGAGAGTGACGTCGAGCAATTCTTCCGCCACTCCCCTGCAGCGACGCGTCCTAGCGCGTGACAGCCGGTAACAGGCGTGGTCGCCTCAGCACCGTTTTAACCACGCGATGCTCAGTTCTTCGCGACGCGTCGCCCATTCCTCGGCGGTGATCGCGTAACGAACGTGGTCCTCCCACCGGCCGTCGATCTCCAAGTAGCGCAGGGCCACGCCCTCCTCGCGCAGGCCTAGCTTCTCTACGACTCGCCTGCTCGGTCGGTTTCGCGGGACGATGGCGATCTCCACCCGATGAAGAACAAGCTCCTCGAAGGCAAAACGCAGCAGTAGCAACACCGACTCGGGCGCGAGCGAGTTCCCGGCGAGGGCGCGATCGACCCAGTACCCGATGAAGGCGTTCTGGAAGGGTCCTCGCTGGATCGACGAGAGCGTGACCTCACCCGCGAGGCGTCCCTCGACGAATATCCCGAACCCGTAACCGCTGCCGATCTGTCGTTCGCGCTCTCTGGCAGCACATCGCGCCGAGAAGCTGGAACGATCCTCCGGCGTGGCAGGTGCCCCCGCAGGGCGCGGCTCCCACGGCACGAGCCAGTCACGGCACCGAGCGCGCACCTCGTGCCAAGCCTCGTAGTCGCCCTCGGACAGCGTCCGGAGGGTCACCCTCCAGCCCCGAAGCTCGAGAGGTGCCACCCGGGCGGCACGTGTCATCGCCAGAGCACCTCTTCGATCCGCGTCAGGAGCTCCATGAAGACGGCCTGCGAGGGCCCAGCGCCCGCAAGATCCAGCGCGGCGTACGGCATGCCGGATGCTAGGCACGCCCCCGGGTGTCACCGCCAAACGGTCCGGGTTCGAGCCGGCGCCACCCTGCGGGCTCCCGGACCCCAGAGGAAGGGGAAGGCACCCGGGTCCCCAACGGTGCAAGCACCACCGGACGACGACCGAGCATCTACCTCGGGTACGACTCCGAGCTCGGCACGCGAGACTCGTCACGACCCGAGAGTTCGTCGACCACCCGCTCCCACAACCCGGCCTCGCTCGGCTGACGAACCGAGCACCACACGTCGAAGATGCTCAGATTTGGGTTGTAGTACGGGTCATCGCGGAGCCGGGCCCGTCCCCACTTGCCCAGGAACGTTCGGGCGTCGCGTGTCCACCCGGTGAGTCCTCGGCTCACCGACTCGTGATGGACCATCTCCGCATGCGGAGTGAACAAGACGGTATAGCCAGCGTCCCTCAGGCGCATGCAGTAGTCGATGTCGTTGAACGCCACCTCGAGCTCCTCGTCGAATCCGCAGACTTCCTCGAAAGCCGAACGGCGGCTCATCATGCAGGCGCCGGTCACCGCCGAGTACGGCCTCACCACCTGGTCCCACAGGAAGTAACCGACCTGCTCGGCAGGCAGTCCGCCGAGCAGATGATTGGCGATGCCACCATGTCCTAGTACTGCTCCTGCGTGCTGGAGCCGGCCGTCGGGATGAACCAGGCGCGCGCCCACCGCACCGACGTCAGGGCGCTGGGCCAGCTCTATCAACGCATACAACCAGCCCTCCTTCTTGGCCTCGATATCGTTGTTGGCGAACAACAGGAGATCCGAGGCGCAGGTGACCGCGGCGGCGTTGTTGATGGCGGACCAGTTGAACGAGCCGGAGTAGTCCATGATCCGCACTCCGGGACGAGACGCCAGCCGGCGGCGCAACGCCCGCGTCTCGGGCTCGGTACTTCCGTTGTCCATGAGCACCACCTCGAAATTGTCATAGCCCGGCGCGGTCATCATCGAGTCCAGGCAGAGATTCGTCATCGCCGCGTGGTCTCGGAACGGCATGACGATGCTCACGGAGGGCTCACCGTGCACCCGTCGGCGCACGTGGTAGAAGCCGGGGAACGGGCCGTCTTCCACCCTGCCGGCGATACCCCTTCGACGAACGGCGTCCTCGAGCGCCCGTCGGCTGGCCACGTGAGCCCACGGCTTCGCGTTCGCATCACCGGCGGCGGATCCGGCCACTGCTCGCCAGTGATAGAGGACGCGAGGGATGTGCACGACGGACGCCCCGAGTTGCTCGGCACGCTCGGTCGTCCGCAACATGAGGTCGTAGTCTTGGCTGCCGTCGAACTGCGGCCGAAGTCCGCCGACCTCACGCACCATGTCGTGGCGAACCACGAGCAAGTGGCCGAGATATGGGTACGACAAGAGCAGATCGGGGCTCCAGTCGGGCTTGAAATGAGGCTCGAAGCGCCGATCACTCTCGTCGATCTTGTCGTCGTCGCTGTAGATCACCCCGACGTCGGGATGGTCGCGCACCACCGCCGCCACCTCGGCCAGTGCCTCAGGATGGAGAAGGTCGTCGTGGTCGAGCAAGGCGATCCACTCGCCGCGCGCAGAGGCCAACGCAGTATTGGTCGCCCGTGAGATGCCCCCGTTCTGCTCGTGGACGACGACCCTGATCCGTGCGTCACCAGCGGCCAGATTCGTCAGATAGGACGAGAGTTCCGGATCGCCCGAAGCGTCATCGCACAGACAAAGCTCCCAGTTCGGATAGATCTGGGTCTGCACCGATTCGACGCATCGCCGGAGGAACCACAGCTCCGGGCGGTACACGGGAACCACCACGCTGATGATCGGTCCCACGACGAGGAGCTCTCGAACCTCCCTCGTCCTTTCCCCCCCTTGTTCGGTCTCGTCCAGCCAATGGCGGTAAGCCACGATGTCGGCCATGGCGTCGGCCCCCCAAGGGAGCTCGGGCCCCCGGGCCATCGACGGCATCGGCACCACGTCGAGGAGCCGATCGATCGACCAACGCAGCGCTTGGAACAACGCGATTTGCGCGGCCGCGTCGACATCGGTCCCCTCACCTCCCTCTCTTGTCGGGATCTCTCTTGTCGGGAGGACCGTCGCCTTGCGCGGCGAGAGGTCGGCGTAGCGCGCCCAGTACTCCTCGAGGCCCACGGGCGTGAACGGTTCGTCTTGAACGACGCCTTCTCGTGCCCGTCCCGACAGAGACGGTCGGCGATGATCCGGGTGAGCGTGATCGGCCTCGCGCGAAGCGACATGTTGCAGGATCTCCAAGTACCGACGACCTTGCACCGCGGGGGCCAGTTCCAGCAACGCACCCCTTCTGGCTCGGCCGCCCAGTCGAGCTCTTGGTGCTGGGTCCTCGATCAGCGCAGACAGCTTCGCGACCCACTCGTCTTCGTCGGCGGCGAGCAGCCCGTTCGTCCCGTCCTCGATCCACCGGGCGAACGGCTCGGTGGGACTTGCAACCGTGGGCGTGGCCACCAACGCGGCCTCGAGCCATTTCACCGCGCTCTTCGCCTCGTTGAACCGGCCGGCCGGCTCCAAAGGGGCCAGGTTGACATCGAGACCTCTGAGCAACGAGGGAAGGTACTTCCAGCGTCTGAAGCCGATGCGACGGATCCGCTCGCCGAACCGCTCGAGCCGCGGCGAAGGCTCCACCTCGCCGACCAACCACAGCTCGACGTCTGGGTGGGTGTCGAGCACCCGATCGACCGCCGGTTCCACATACGCCCAGTCGTTGGCGTGGGTGATGCTGCCGCTCAAGTAGCCGAGCCGCACGGGGCCCGGACGACGTTGCACGGACAGCGCCCGGTCGGACAGCCGGGCCATGACGAGCCCGACGCCGTTCTCCCACAGGTAGGCAGGCAGACCGGTCGTCTCGTGCGCGTGGCGACAGAGCATGGGGGTGCCACCAACGAAGGCGTCACACCGCTCCATGGTCGTGCGATAGCGGTGTACCCCCTCGAGCCACAGAGCGGCCTCTTGCGGGGGAAGGATGGAGACCGCGGGGATCTCGTCTCGAATGTCGGGATCGAAGATCAGATCGTCCACGTCGAAGAGGACGGGGGTGCCTCGTGCCCGGACCCGATCGATCAGCTCTACCATCTGCACGGTGGCAGGCACCCGGTAGACGACGACGGCGTCTGCCGTCTCGCTGAGATCGAGCACGTCCGGATGCCGGTAATGGCGGACCTCTCCGCTGACCCCGAGCTCGCCCAGTGCCTCGGCCGCCAACCAACAGCGATAACGAAGGGGGGCACCATCCATGCCGGCGACGAAGAGCACTCGTTCCATCCGACGACCTGGTCGACGAACCCCCGCAGCCCCTGCCGAGGCGACACCCCGATCACCCGATCTCCGCCCCGCAACGATGCTCTCGTATTGGGTCTCCAACGAGTCCAGCTGCTCGTTCAGCGAGCGCAGCTGCAGCGAGTCGCATCCCTGACGAAGCTTCGAAAGCAGCTCGCCGTCGGTGACAAACCGTCTCATCGCGTGGGCCAGCGCATCGGCGTCGGCAGCTGGTACTACAAGGCCGTTTGCCTCATGGTTCACCACCTCTTCGGGCCCGAGGCAGTCGGTGGTCACCACGGGCACACCCCGGGTGAGCGCCTCCCGGGTGACCAGCGAATAGCTCTCCCGCATCACCGAGGGGACGACCAGCACGTCGGCCCGGCCGTAGACGGCGTCGAGGTCGTCGGGAGCGTAGGCCGGTGGGGCCTCCACGGTAGGGGGCATGAGATCCGACGCATGGTCCGTGAGCCACTCGCGGCAGCCGTACCAGTCGGACGCCCAGCCGGTCAGGTCCCCGAGGTGCCGGACTGCGTCGGCCAGTACGTGGATCCCTTTCATCTCCTGGGGACCTCCTACGTACGCGAATCGCACGACCCCGTCTTGGTCGTTCCCGTCTTCGTCGTCCATGCGACGCGCTGCGCCGTTCGCACCACCCACCTCGCCGTCGACGTCCGGCTCGCCGTTCTCGTCAACCACGAGGCGCCTGGGATCCACCCCGTTGGCCACCGCGACCTTGGCCATGCTCTCGGAGACCGCCAGCACCCGATCGACTCGGCCGAGGACACTTCGCAAATAGCCGTCACGGTGGTCGAGCCAGGGTCGGTCGACCTCACAAGAACACACCCCTGCCTCCACCACGAGCGAGCAGGGACGCCAATTCCGCGTCACGAGGAACTGCCGGGCGCACCACCACCAGAAGTCATGGAGGGTGACCACCGTCGGGACCGAACGGTCAGCTGCCGCTTCGACCAGTCCGGCACCCAGGCCCTGAAGTGAGTGGAAGTGGACGACGTCCGGTTCGAACCGTCCGATCCAGGCTCCGAACAGCTCGGTGACCTTGGGATTGCAGTAGTTGCGTCGGTCCGACCACCTCGTCCATGGGGTGGTCGTGACCCATCGAACGTCGAGGCCGACGTCATCGGTTTCCTGCCAGGTGACGAGCGCGGGCCGTGTCGGGTCGAAATGCCCGGCGAAGACGGCGACCTCATGTCCCCGCTCGAGCAACCCTCGGGCGAGCCGCTGAGGTACGAGGGTTCCCCCACTGGTGAAGTTGGGCGGATAGTGAGCCGATACGACAGCGATCCTCACGACGGGGCGATACTACCGACGTGATTTCAGAGCTTTACGAGCTGGCGTCGGCGGTCGCCACCCGAATCGATGCAGGGCATGAGGGTCCACCGGTCCCGATCGTCTCTTTGGGCCTCGGCTCTCGGGAGATCGACGCCCCCGCAGAGGACCTCGAACGGCTTGCGTCGCTGGCGGGCCGTCACCCGCTGGTCCTGGTAGACACCGTCGACCGTATGGGGCGGTGGGCCGACCTCCGACCGGGACCTACGACCGTCGCCCATGATCCCGCTTCGGGCATACCGCCGGAGGTCATGGCCCTCGCCACCGGTGCCGTGGTGGTGGTTGCCGACGCTTTGGATCGCCGTCGGTGGCCGGCACGGCTACGTCGGGACTTGGCCGCCCTGTGCGACAAGGCCGCGTTGGTGGCCGTCGCGACCCGGCGGTCCCGGCTGCTCGCCGGCCGGAGATGGCAGCCGTACCTCAGGGGCCGTCTCGCCCCCGGCGACCCACACACCCTCGTCGTGGGCGGCACGCTCGCCCGCAGGCCTGCCGGTCCGCCTGCATCGCTGCTTGCCGTGGTCACCTGCTTCAACGAGGCCGACATCATCGAAGCGACCATCCACCACCTGATCGATCAAGGTGCAGTGGTCCATGTGATCGACAATTGGTCATACGACGGCTCGTGGGAGCTGCTCACACAACTGGCCCGAACCGAGTCGAAGATCGTCCTCGAGCGGTGGCCGGAGTCGGGCCCGCTCCCCACGTTCGAACTTCGTCGCCTTCTCGAGCGGATCGAAGAGGTGGCGGCGGACGCGACATGCGATTGGGTGCTCCACAACGATGCCGATGAGCTACGGGAGACTCCCTGGCCAGGGGTGACCGTGGCCGAAGCACTAGCGGCTGTCGACGCGGCCGGCTACAGCGCGGTCGACTTCTCCCTTCTCGACTTTCGGCCCACGCAAGACGGCTTCGCCCGTGGAGTAGACCCGCGTACCTTCTTCCGTTCGTGCGAACTGGCCAACCAGCAGGGCTACACCCACCAGGTGCGAGCATGGCGCCAGCAGGCCGGGCAGCGTACTCTGCTCGCCCCTTCTGCCGGTCATGAGCCGCTATTCGAAGGACGCCGGGTCTTCCCACTCAACTTCATCACCCGTCACTATTCCTTCCGGTCCCCCGCTCATGCGGTAACCAAGCTGCAACGCGACCGCCTCCCCCGGCTCTCTCTCGAGGAGACGAAGATCGGCTGGCACGCCCACCTCCGGGAGTTCGACCTCGACTCCCCGTTCCTGTGGTCGCCCGACGAGCTGCTCACCTATGACGACGATTTCGTGGGAGATCATCTACTCGCCCTGCTCGCCCGAGTCGGTACACCGACACCCCCGTGACGTCCCTCCCGCGAGATGACCGGACGGCTCGTCTGTCACTCCGCCCTGCCTCTAAGCTGGCTCGCCGATGACCCGAGGAGAGCTGGACCCCGAGCAGTTCCTCGACCAGCTCCGAAGCGAGAATCGCGCCCTTCGCTGGGAACCGGTCTCGCCCGCGCCTACTCTCGATCGCTGGCGGCGAGAACCCGTCCAGGAAGAGAGCTCGCTCCATTACCTCCATCGTCACTGGGTGCTGCCGACCAATCTCGACCCGAGCGAGCCCGGCGGCGGTATCCGGGGAATTGCTCTACGGCTCTTCGCAAGGCTCACGTTTCGGGTGCTCGGGCGCCGTCAGGCAAAGGAGCAGGACCTGATCGCCAACATGGTGCAGACAATGCAGGCCCTGGCCCGGCGCTGCGACGAGCTGACCGACGCCATGGCAACTCGGCAAGTTGAAGAGGCTGCCAACCAGGCCCGCCTGGCCGCCTGGCTCCATGCCGAACCCCCCGCAGGTCCCCGGCCTACCGCCCGCTGATCGCTCACGTGGCCGCGCCTTCCTCTGAGCAGGTCGCTGACAGGGGGGCCGACCACTCGAAGAGCAAGTCGTCGCCGGTCGTCGTCGTGCTCGCCGCTTCATGGGCGAGAAGAGGCGAGGACCACTGGGCGGTTCGGCAGGTGGCCGGGGCCCTGGCCTGTACGGCGGACGTCCACGTCATCACCCTTGAGGGAAGTCGGCCGGGACAACGCACCGACGGTGTCTTCACCGTGCACGAGCTGGCCAGCGCGCTCGACCCGAGGACAGAGCTTTGCCGAAACCTTCTGATAACCGCGCTTATCTCCGTCGCGGGCGATCTTCTCCCTGCCATCGATTCCGACCAATGGCAGTCCGACCACAAAGAGCTCGGGACGCTGCACGGCCTGCTCGCCGGTGGCTTGGTGGACGCGTGGGAGCCCGCGCCCGATGTCTTCCACGCGCTCGATCCAGATCTCGTGGTGCTGACCGATCATCGCGACATCGGCGCACTGTCGGCCTTCGACAATGCGCGCCTCGAAGTCCCAGTAGTGCTCGTTCCGAGGGTGACCGATCCGCAAAGCGCCGCCTTCCCGTTGTTCGAGCCGGTCTTCGAGAGGGCTGACCGAGTGCTCGCCTTCACTGAGACCGAAAAGCGAGCCGTCGCCACCGAGAACGAAGGGGGCGGGCAGATACACGGTCGGTCCGGCCACGACTGGGTCCAGGTGGTCGGCCTACCGATGAGCACCACTCCGAGCGTCTTGCGAGAACCGCCGGCGCATCTCTGCGACGATTGCCGAGACGCCGGCGGCGGCTTCGTGCTCGTCACCACCGGTTGGCCGACTGACAGCGAGAACGCCGAAACCCAGTTGGCTCGCCTCGTCCGGCTCTGCTTCCCGACAGTCACCGTGGCCGTGCTGGCAGACGACGGGCTCGAGATCTCGCGCCGGGGTCGTCGTGAACACCATCTTCCCGTCGAGCGCGGCAGCGACCTGGTCCGCCTCATCGCGTGGGCCAAGACGGTGGTGGACCTGCGTCCCGGTTCCCTCTACGCCCGGCGTTCGATCGAAGCGCTGCTATACGGAGTCCCCGTTGTGGTTCCTGCGGGGTCCCGGGCCCAGGAGCACGCCGAGCACGGCGGGCTGTGGTTCGAGTCGCCGGGCGAGATCGTCTGGTGCGTCGAATCCATGCTCGATTCGGGTGTGCGAGCCAGCTTCGGCGAGCAAGGCCGTCGCTACGCCGAGTCCCGGTACGGATCGACCGACGACTTCATCGACCGCGTTCTCAGCGCCACCGGACTGAGCGGCAAGTAGTCGATCAGGCCGCGTACCAGCCACCGGTCAATCGGCATCGGTCACATGGACGGGGGGATTCACGAGCGTTGCGTGACTCTCATGCTGGCGGCGAGGCCGTCGAGGATGTCGTCCTCCGACGCCAGACAGAAGCTCCTGTCGAAGCCTTCCATCACCGCGACGAGGATCAACACGCCGCCGACGATGACGTCCTCGCGACCCTTCACCATTCCCGGACGCGCCAGGCGCGCCCTGCGGTCCTCTGACGAGAGCCGGCTCAACCAACCTTCGACCCGGGAGCGCGTGAGCACGGCGTGATGCACGGCCTCCCGGTCGTAGTGATCCAGGCGCCTTTCGAGAGCCACCAGAGTGGAGACCGTCCCGGCCAGGCCGACGACCCCACCCGGGGGCAGGGGCACGAGAACCCCCCGTGCCCTTGTCACAGCGTCGTCGACGAAGTCGCGCGCGTCCACGAGCTCGTCGCGAAGAGGCGGGTCGTGCGCCAGGAACCGCTCGCTCACCCGCACGCACCCGATGTCGAGGGAGACCGCAGCCACGCCGTCCCCCGCGGCACCGACCTCTCCCGCCGCCAGCTCCGTGGAGCCGCCTCCGATGTCCACCACGAGCAGCGGCCCGCCGGCGCGGCACTCCGACGGAAGACAAGAGGTGGCGCCGAGGAACGACAACCGGCCCTCCTCCTCCCCGCTCAACAGCTCCGGGGACTGCCCGACGACACGCCGGACGGCGGAGAAGAAGCCCTCGGCGTTGACGGCGTCGCGCGTCGCAGAGGTGGCCACGAGCCGGGCGCGCACCACGTGATGGCGGTCCATCAGCCGGCGGTAGCCGCCGAGCACGCCGAGCGTCCTGGTGATGGCCCCCGGCAAGAGCTCGTGGGTGGCGTCGACCCCTTCCCCGAGCCTCGTGATGCGCATCTGGCGCTCGAGGACCGTGCCGTCGGCACCGACTATCAGCAGGCGGGTGGAGTTCGTGCCGCAATCGATCGCTGCGACCGGACCCGACAGCTCAGGGAGCATCGCCCTGCTCTAGCACATAGGCCCCGCGATCGATCCCGAGCTGGCTCGCGGCCCAACGGCCGACCGGGTCGTCTCCTCCGGCCAAGAACCATGCGACGTGCGCGTGCAGGCACTTGACACCCCTGCGCGTCCCGCCCACGCCACCGGTCGGCCGCGGTCCCTCGTGGTCCGCGGGCACCTCGGCGTCGCGCTCGGCCGCATAACGTTCGTGCGCGGCGGAAAGCTCCGCGGGGTCTGTCTCCGCCTCGGCCCTCCTTACCCCTCCCGAAGCCTCCAGCCGGCTCAACGCCTCGCGCACCTTGGGGTCGACGAGCCAGTAACGAGTGGGCATCGGCCTGCCGTCGTCGAGGAACGGCGCGTTCACGATGACGGCGATCGCGCCGTCCCCGCGTCGCACTCTCACCGAGAAGCGTCCTGAGGGCACGCGCCCGAGCAGACGCGCGACCTCTTCACGGTCCGATGATGTTGGCCCTATCGCCAGAACTCTAAGGTGCTCGCCACGCGGCTCCAGAACCCCCCGCTCGCCAGGCCGCTGCGGGCCGAACGACCCGTAGCGCTCAGACGGCCGGAGTTCGCCGAGCCACCGGACCTCGCCGAAGCAGAGGAGGACTTCGCCGCCCACACCGGGCCCCCGCTCGCCCCGGTGCCTTGTCCGTTCCCGGCGCTCAGCAGCTCCTGTGAGCGCGCGGAGCCCGGTACCACGGGTGGTCCCTCGAGGGGGACGTGGCCCGAGCCCTGGGCCGAGAGCGTCGACGCTCCAGAAGGGGGAAGAATCTCGTAGACCTGGCTCCCCGGAGCCACGAGCCCGTAGTCGCGCCGGGCGATACCGGCCACGGTCGAGGGGTTCGACAACTGTCGAGCCTCTTGCTCGAGCGTCTTGTTCTGTGCCTGGAGCCTGCCGACCTGCTGTGCAGTCGAAGACAGCTGGTCGCGTTGAGAGAGCAACGCTGAGACAGGCATCGAAGTTGCCAACACGATGATCGCGAACACGCCGGAACCGAACAGCAGAGCGCGCGCCCTTCGGCGCTGCAGCGAGGGACGGCTCTTCGAGTCGCGTTCGTCGGACGCGCCGTGCGCACGCCGCGCCGAACGTCTCGCGCCGTTCCGCCGTGCGCGCGCCCCTCTTCGCAGGATCATCGCAGGCTCCGATGGTGCGAGCGCGACAGTCGCAAAGCGTCACGCCCGAGGAAGGCGGCAGACTCCCCAAGCTCCTCTTCTATCCGAAGCAGCTGGTTGTACTTGGCCACGCGCTCGGAGCGTGCAGGTGCCCCGGTCTTGAGCTGGGCGCAATTGGTGGCGACCGCCAGGTCCGATATGAAGGTGTCTTCTGTCTCACCCGAGCGGTGCGAGACCACACACCCGTACGCAGCTCGCCTGGCCAGGTCCATGGTGTCGAGCGTCTCGGTGAGGGTCCCGACCTGGTTGAGCTTGATCAGGATCGAGTTTGCAGCGCCCGTCTCGATGCCCTGCTCGAGCCGAGCCTGGTTCGTGACGAACAAGTCGTCGCCCACGATCTGCACCGTGTCGGCGAGCGCCTCGGTCAAAGACGTCCACCCGTCCCAGTCGTCCTCGGCCATGCCGTCTTCGAGCGACACGATCGGGTAGCGCGAGCAGAGGTCCACGTAGTACTCGACCAGCTCCGCAGAGGAGAGCCTGCGGCCCTCACCTGCGAGGTGGTACGTGCCGTCGGAGAAGAGCTCGCTCGCGGCAGGGTCGAGGGCGATGGCGACCTCCTCACCGGGCACCAGGCCCGCCGCTTCGATCGCCTCCACCAAGAGCGCCACGGCCGCCTCGTTCGTCGCCAGGTCAGGAGCGAAGCCGCCCTCGTCGCCCACGCCCGTGGAGAGCTGTCGCTCCTTCAACACGCGGGCGAGCGCGTGATAGGTCTCTGCGGCCCAGCGAAGCGCCTCGGAGAACGACACCGCGCCGACGGGCATGGCCATGAACTCCTGGAGGTCGACGTTGTTCGAGGCGTGGACCCCGCCGTTCAATACGTTCAGCATCGGAACCGGCAGAACGTGGGCGTTGGCACCCCCGATGTAGCGGTAGAGCGGCAGTCCCGCATCTGCGGCCGCCGCTCGCGCCACGGCCATGGACACCCCCAGCACGGCGTTTGCGCCGAGGCGGCCCTTCGTCGGGGTGCCGTCGGCGTCGACGAGCGCCATGTCCACTCCTCGCTGGTCGTAGGGATCGAAGCCGACGAGGATCTCGGCCATCTCACCGTTCACGTGTTCCACGGCACCGAGCACGCCCTTGCCGCCGTAGCGCTCGCCGCCGTCACGCCATTCGGTCGCCTCGTGGGTCCCCGTGGAAGCACCCGAGGGGACCATCGCCCGCCCGGCGGCGTCCGAGGACAGGAGCACCTCGACCTCCACGGTGGGATTGCCGCGCGAGTCGAGGACTTCGCGCGCGTGTACCTCTTCGATCTCGCTCATGACCGATCGTTCATGGCCTGTGATGCCCCTGTGGTTGGTGTTGTAGAAGTTACTAGCTAGGGGGACGTGCGGCGTGACAAACCAAGGGTCGTCAGGGCTTCAGACGCGCAACGACCCCCGCGGCGGAACGGGGGCCATCGCTTTGGGTGGAGGGGATTACACCTTTCTCTCCCCTTTATCGGCACGTCGGGTACCGACCTTTAGCCCGAGAGGCCATCTATTCGACGGGCCACGAACCCTCGAAATCCCCCAGCACTCTCGTTGAGGGACGCTTGAAGACCGCCGTCGGCCCCGCCCCGGTGTCGACTATCGCGACCAATTCCCAGCCCAGTCCGCCTAGGTCGTTGAGCATGGCGTTCAACGCGTCCGGCCCTCGGATGTTGCCGCCCTCAACCAGGGTGTAGCCCTTCTCCCAGGAGGAGATCGTGCGGTACTCCCACTTGTCGGCCATCCAGGCCGCCCCCTACTCCGTAGACAAGTCCTCTTAGGTTTCGTCCTCCGGGGGCGCCCCGGTCTCCATGGCCGCCTTGATCGCCTTGTCCGGAGGTAAGTCGAGCTTCAGCCGTTCGTCGCGCGCCTCTGGGGTGGGGTGGCGCTAGTTGCGAAGCATACGTTCACCGTACCTGTGTGGACCTCATCGGCGGCGTGGACGCTCCGTGCGGTCCGCACTGTCGTGGGCAAGCTGGCATCGAGCCTCATTGGCGTTCGTCAGCCACGGGCCTGTTGGGGTTCCTCGCACACGATCCGCGTCGGGTCTCTGTCCGGAGGGATGTCCCATGCCGCGAAACCGCCGAGCAGATCGTCGTCGGAGATGACGAGGTGCATGAGGTCGAAGAAGTGTCTGGTGACAGTTCCCTTGGCCGGAGGGAACCTCCTCGCGTACTCCCACGCGAAGTCAGCCTTCAGGTGTGAACGACCCATGAACCATGGGTCGTTCTGAGGGACATCGGCCCGCCAACTGAGCTCACCGCGAGAGCCGACGTGGAGGATTCCTGGTTCCCCATCCACGAACCCCGCGATCAGACACTCCGTCAGGTTCCGCAGATCACGTTCGCCCGCCCGATCCAGATTGAGGCGTCGCAGCTCGTATGAAACCCCGCTCTTCAGAGTGGTCCAGCCAGAGCAATCCGCTTCGTCGTCGAGCCACGCCTGCAACCGCTCACCGACGAGTCGCGAGCCGGACCATCCCCACATGAGCCTCGGGGCACGGCTGACCGTCGTCCATTTGTCGACATAGAGCGCGTGAGGTGTGCCGGTCTGGTCATCCGAGGGAGGCACCAGGCGGTCGGCGGCAACCAAGAAGCGCCGGGTCACGGGCTGCAATATCGCGGCCAAGAGCGTCATGGGGCAACCCTCCTCCTCCGAGAAAGCCTCAGCCTGTTTCGAGAGAGTGACGAATCCTGCGTGCTTCGCCTCTCAGCGCGGTCTCCGGATCCACTCCGATCCTGCGCGCCAGGTCGACGACGGCCAGCAGCAGCTCGCCCACCATCCTCGCCTCCTCCGAGGAGCCGACCTCGACTCCTTTCGACGGCGGGGCCCCGGGGTCATCGGGATCCGCCTCCTCGCCGGAGCTTCGCTGGTCGCCGAGGCGCTCTAGACGGTCCAGGTTCGCAAGGACCGTGGCGCGCCGCTCGGCGGCCGTGGGGCGCGTCATGTCGAGCGACTCGGCCCTGCGAAGAAGCTTGGCGGCAAGCGCCAGGGCCGGCATCGCGTCGGGGATCCCACCCGTCACTCCCCGGTTTGCTCTCTCGGATCTCTTGAGCACCTCCCAGCGCGCTGCCACGTCCTCGGCGGTCTCGGCGCGCGCGTCGCCGAAGACATGAGGATGGCGACGCACGAGCTTGTCGTGCACCGCCCTGCTCACGTCGCTCAGCGTGAAGCGACCCTCTTCCTCCGCCAGCACGGAATGGAAGAACACCTGGAAGAGCACGTCTCCTAGCTCCTCCTCGAGATGGGCCACGACCTCGGAGGGCACGACGGGCTCCGCCGAGCCGAGATCCTCTATGGCCTCGAGCGCCTCGTAGGCCTCCTCCATCAGGTGGGGCGCGAGCGAGACGTGAGTCTGGCGCCGGTCCCAAGGGCAACGGACCCGAAGGGTCCTCACCAGCTCTTCGAGCCGGGCGAGCTCGGCGGCGGCGGAGTCAGCCACCGAGGGACAACGAGGAACCCACCGGCTGGTCGGCCCCCGGGGAGAGCAGGTACTTGGCGGCAGGCGCAACCGGCGGCGTCACTCCGCGAAGACGGCTCCAGCTGCCGTATCGCGGGTCCACGGTGACGCGCGCCCGGGAGGTGAGCAGGTCGATCTCCCGAGTGAGCTCGGCACTGTGCTCCGAGAGCAGGGTCAGGCGGATCTGGGACCTCACCTGGGCGAGGGGTAACTCGGGCCTGGCGTTCACTTGGAGCAGGAGCCACACCGTGCCACCCGAGGACGTGGTCGCCTGCACCGGTTGGCTGACCTGGCCCGGAGCGAGCGAGGCGATGGCAGAGAGGATCGTGGGGCTCTGCACGTCCGAGCTCAAGACACACGGGATCGCACCGCCGTTCTGTGCGGTCTGGGTGTCGGTCGAATTCCGCCGTGCCTCGTCCGCGAACGTCGCGGCGCCCGAGGAGACGGCCCCGAGTACGGACTGGGCCTGGGCCTGGGAGGGCAGCGCTATGTCGCTCAGGCACACCTCTGCGAACTGAGAGGAGTTGGTCGAGTAGTAGCGCTCGAGCGCGGCGGCGCTCAGGTCCACGTGCGCCACCGCCACCGCCAGCTGCTCCTCGTCGGCGAGGTAGCGGACCTGCTCGGACGAGAACCCCTTGGGCAGGAGCGCGAGCAATTGCCTGCCCGTCACCTGGGCCGGACAGGGCGAGCCGCTCGAGGAGGTCGAGGACTCGAACTGGGCCACGAGGTCTTCAGTTGCCGCGGACACCTCGGACGCGCCGACCGAGTGGTGGCGGCGGGCGAGATCAGCGGCTACGAGCTCGTCGAGGACCAAGGTGGAAAGCTCGTAGGAGGCGAGCGCGGAGGGTACCGTCGAGTCCCCCGCGCCGGTGACCGAGCTCGGAAGGCTCGCCCCTTGGAGCTCTATGGCGCAACGCGCGTACTGGTTCTGCGCCACGTCCGACAGCTGCGCGTCGAGCTTGCTCTGTGTGATCGTCGCGCCGTCCACCGTCGCCGCAGGGGGCGAGACGTCACAGCCCGTCGCGGCGACGCCGAGAACGAACAGTCCGAGGATGCCGACGAGAACACCCAGGGGCAGCGCTTTGTTGTCCGAGGTCGCCCCGGCCAGACGTTTCACGAGTCCCGGCATGCTACCGGCGTGCCCCTGCTGCCGACGACTCGGGTCCGGGCATCTCCTCGTCCACCGTCGTCTCGGCGTCCGGGCCTCTTGCGCCACGACCGCGGCGTCCGGCCTTCGACCCGGGACCAGAGGCGGGCACGAGCTGGCGCAACAGCTCGGTGACGGCCTCCACGGGCTCCTCGCCCCGGCCCAGCGGGACCACCAGCTGGCGCGCCCGGGTCTTCACCACGGCCTCGGGTCGCAGGCGGCGCAGCCTGACCTGAGCGCTGGCCGGGAGCTCGAGGGGGGACAGGCGAGCGACGAAGCCTCGGCGTGCTGTCCCCGGGACGGTGTTGGCGGCAGGTGCCTGTCCTGGTCTCAGAGGGGTCACAGAGACTTCGCGAACGCCACTGCGAAGGCACTCGACGCGCAGCCGGGCGACGGCGAGAAGCCCCTCGGCCGGCGCGGGCAGCGCGCCGAAGCGGTCGAGCCACTCCGCGCGGACATCGGAGACCTCCGCCTCCTCCGAGACCGACGCCAGGCGCCGGTAGGCCTCGAGGCGCAGGTCCTCACGGGCCACGTACTCCGCCGGCAGGTGCGCGTCGGAGGGAACGTCGATGGTCACCTGGGCGGGCGGGCGGCGCGGCTCCCCTTTCATCTGGGCCACCGCCTCGGCGACCATCTGCACGTAGAGGTCGTAGCCGACCGCCGCGATGTGCCCCGACTGGTCGCGCCCGAGCAGGTTGCCTGCGCCTCGGATCTCGAGGTCACGCATGGCGATCTTGAAGCCGCTCCCCAGCTCGGTCTGCTCACCGATCGTCCTCAGGCGCTCGTAGGCCGCCTCGGTGAGAACACGGTCACGCGGGTGCAACAGATAGGCGTAGGCGCGCTGGCCCGCTCTTCCCACGCGGCCACGCAGCTGGTGCAGCTGGCCCAGGCCGAGACGGTCGGCACGATCGACCACGAGGGTGTTGACGGTGGGCATGTCGATGCCTGACTCGATGATGGTGGTGCACACGAGCACGTCGTAGCGCTTGTCCCAGAAGTCGAGCACGACTTGCTCGAGGGAGCCTTCGTCCATCTGCCCGTGGGCCACCGCCACGCGGGCCTCGGGTACCAGCACGCGCAGGCGCGCCGCGACGGCTTCGATGTTCTGCACCCAGTTGTGCACGAAGAACACCTGGCCCTCGCGCAACAGCTCACGCCGTATCGCCTCGACCACCGCCGGCTCCTCGAACTCGCCCACGTAGGTGAGGATGGGCTGGCGCGCCGCGGGAGGCGTGTTCATGAGAGACAGGTCGCGGATCCCCGTTAGCGCCATCTCCAGGGTTCGCGGGATCGGGTTGGCCGTGAGCGTGAGCACGTCGATCCCGTCGGAGATCGCCTTGATCGCCTCCTTGTGACTCACGCCGAAACGCTGCTCCTCGTCGACCACGAGAAGTCCCAGGTTCTTGAACCTCACGTCAGCAGCGAGCATGCGGTGGGTCCCGACGACCACGTCGACCGAGCCGACGGCGAGCCCAGCGACCACCGAGCGCGCCTCGCCAGACGTGAGAAAGCGCGAGAGCATCTCGACCTTCACAGGGAACCCCGAATAGCGGTCCATGAAGGTCTGAGCGTGCTGCTGGGCCAGCAACGTGGTGGGGACCAGGATCGCCGCCTGCTTGCCGTTCTGGACGGCCTTGAACGCGGCGCGCACAGCGACCTCGGTCTTTCCGAAACCGACGTCTCCGCACACCAGGCGGTCCATCGGGGCGTCCGTCTCCATGTCGGCCTTCACGTCCTCGATCGCACGAAGCTGGTCGGTGGTCTCGACGAACCCGAAGCCGTCTTCGAGCTCGCGCTGCCAAGGGGTGTCGGGCGAGAAGCTGTACCCGCGTACCTGGAGGCGGCGCCGGTACAGCTCTACGAGCTCGACGGCCACCTCGTGCACCGCGGCGCGCGCCTTCGCCCGCGTGCGCTGCCACTCCGAGCCACCCAGGCGGTTCAGCGACGGGGCCTCGCCGCCGCTGTAAGGCGTGAGCGCCTCGATCTGGTCCGAGGGGAGATACAGCCGGTCATCCCCGCGGTAGCAGAGCAACAGGTAGTCGCGCGAAGCCCCGTTGACCGTGCGCGTGACCATGCCCGCATAGCGCGCCACGCCGTGCTGGCGATGCACGACGTAGTCGCCGGGAGCCAGGTCGTCGAAGAAACCTTCCGTCGGGCGGGCGCGCGCTCGCGCCGGGCGATGTGCGCGTCTTCGTCCCGTGATGTCCGGCTCGGCGAGAACCCCCACCTTCGCGCAGGGAAGGAGGAACCCGCGTTCCAAGGCCGCCGCGACGACCCGGATGCCTCTCGCCGCCAGGTCCGGCGGAGGTACGCCGTCTGCTTCGAGCACGGGGACCGACAGCCCTTCCTCCGCGAGCACCGAGGACAGCCGAGTCGCCGAGGCGCCGCTGTCCGCGCACACCGTCACGGACCAACCCTCTGAGACCAAAGCGCCCAACTTGCGCGCCCAGGCGGAGCGGTCGGAAAGGAACGGTTCCCATGCCGTTGCGCCCACCGTGAGGGTCTGCGGGCCCTCGGCCACCGGCGACACGCTCAGCACGGGGGCACGACAACGCGCCAGCAGCCGGTCGTACGCGACGTGCAGGCGGGGGAACCGGGCGTGCTCGCCGTCGTGGGCACCTCCTACGACGCCCCACGTGACGGCGAGGGCATCGGCGAGGGCTTCCTCGTCGTCGTTGAGCTCGCGCGCGCGGTCTCGCATGCGCCTGGGATCGACCAGCACGACCCTGCCCGCCGGTCCTACCAGATCGGGGAGCACCTGCTCGGTGCCGACGAGCCAAGCCGTCCAGGACTCCATGCCGTCGAAGAGCTGGCCATCGGAGATCCGCTCCCACTGCGATCGGCCCCACGGCTCGGTCGCGACGAGCTCGCGGGCACGGTCGCGCACCTCGTCCGACGGAAGAAGCTCGCGACATCCGTGAAGATCCACCTCGCCTATGTCCGACACCGAGCGCTGGTCGCCCGGGTCGAAGAGGGTCAGGCGCTCCACCTCGTCTCCGAGGAAGTCGATGCGCACCGGCACGTCCGAGGTCGACGCGAAGACGTCGACGATGCCGCCGCGGACCGCGAGCTCGCCTCTGTGCTCCACCTGGTACTCGCGGCGGTAGCCGAGCGACACCAGCCTGGCGACGAGCTGGCTCTGGTCGAGGTGGCCCCCCGAAGTGACGCGCACGGGGGCGGTCGCCTCCTCCAGCGGTCCGAGCCGCTGGAGCAACGCCCGCACCGGAGCCACGATCACCGAGGGTGGATCCGGCGCGAGGACCTCGGGCGCGCCGGAGGCGGTGGCACCGAGCCGCCACAACAACCGCAGCCGCTGGCCCATAGTTGCGATCTCGGGGCTCACTCGCTCGAAGGGAAGCGTGTCCCAAGGGGGAAAGAGCTCCACCGCCCCGTCTCCGACGAACGTCGCCAAGTCGTGAGTGATGCGCTCTGCGTCCGACAGTGTGGGGGTCACCACGAGCATCGGACGACGCCGCGAGAGGGTGCAGAGCCCGGCGAGCACGAACGCGGTGGCGGCTTCGGGCACCGCCAGGGCCCCCGTCGCGGCGCGAAGCGCGTCGAGCACTACGGGGTCGCGTCGCAAGAGGGACGGCAGCGAGCGCAGGCTCACCGTTTCACGCTACGGGTTCGGAGTTGAACAGCTGCATCGCAACCGAGACCCCCGAGACGCCGATCGCCTCGACCGCGTCCGCGGCCACCTCCTCGGCGGCGTCAAGCTCCTCGCGCTCTGCCCGGCCGGGCCGGTGCAGCACGTAGTCGGCTCCCGCCTGACGCCCGGGAGGCTTGCCGATCCCGATGCGGACGCGCACGTAGGAGTCGTCGTGCAGGTGGGCGTGAACCGACTCCAGCCCGTTGTGGCCTGCGGTGCCGCCGCCCGACTTGATCTTGACCCTCCCGGTCGGCAGGTCGAGCTCGTCGTGGACGATCACGATGCGTGACGTCTCGTCGATCCCGAACCGGCGAGCGAGAGAGCGGACAGCAAGACCCGACTCGTTCATGTACGTGTCGGGGACCGCCAGTACGACCACCTTCTCCCCCATCCGCGTCCTGGCGACTGCGCTGTGGGTACCCTTCTCGGTCCGCAGGCGCTCGTCGTGACGGCCCGCGAGCAGCGCGACCACCTCTGCCCCCAGGTTGTGGCGGCTCCGCCCGAACTCGCTCCCCGGGTTGCCCAACCCCACCACGAGCAGGTCGGAACGAGCCCCGGGGCGGGGAGTGCAAAAGACACGTCGCAGCGTCTAGGCCTCTTCGGTGCCACCGGTGCCGCCGGCGCCGCCTGCGCCGCCTGCGCCACCTGCCTGAACAGCCTCGCTCTCTCGGACCCCACCCTCTGCGGGGGCAGCCTCCCCCTCGGCGGCCTCTGCTTCGGCGGCCTCCGCTTCGGCGGCCTCCTCCTGCACCCTCGGGGGCTGGCCGGCCACGATGATGGACTCGGGGTCGAGGTCGCTGGTCACACCTTCGGGGAGGGCGATCTCCGAGACGCGGATCACCGATCCGATCACCACCCACGAGACGTCCACCTCCAGGTGGGCGGGAATGTCGGCCGGTCGGGCCCGCACCGGCAAGCCGAACAGCTGCTGGTCGAGCACCCCCTCGGCACGATGAAGCTCGACCGTCTCGCCCACGAGGGAGATCGGGACCTCCGCCGAGATCTCGCGTTCGGGGTCGACGACCTGGAAGTCGACGTGGATCACAGTTCCGCGCACGGGGTTGCGCTGGAGCTCGCGAGCCATCGTGAGGTAGCGCTTGCCGTCGACACGAAGCGACAGGACCGCGTTCAGCCCTGCGTCGGTGCTCAGAGCGGCACGCAGGTCACGCGCCTGCACCGTGACGGGAACCGGGTCCACTCCCTCGCCGTAGACGACGGCGGGAATTCGGCCCTCTGCCCGCAGACGCCTGGCGGAACGGCTGCCGATGGGACGACCGGGCTCGGCTGACAGTATGAACTCGGCCACGAACGTGCTCCTCGCAGGGATTACGTGCCAGATCGCGCCGAACGGACGGACTTGGCGCACACCCAGCATATCCTCCCTGATCAGCTCACCCGGTGAGGAGCGTGGGCCCGTCACGCGGCCACGTCAGACCAGGTTGTCGCCTCCGAAGATCTCCGATACCGACGTGTGCTCGAACACGGCGTCGATGGCGTCGGCTATGAGCTTGGCCACCGAGACCACCTCGAGCTTCGCGATCCTGCGCTCCTCGGGCACCGGCAGCGTGTTGGTCACCACCACACGCGACAGCCGTGACTTCTCGAGACGCTCCAGGGCCGGGTCGGACAGCACCCCGTGGGTCGCCATCGCCCAAACCTCGGAGGCGCCACGGTCGGCCAGCAGCTCGGCGGCGGCGCAGATGGTGCTCGCGGTATCGATCATGTCGTCGACTATGACGCAACGACGCCCCTCCACCTCGCCCACCACGTCCAGGGCCTCCACGAGGCCGCTCGCGTGACGTGGGCGACGCTTGTGGACGAAGGCGAGGTCGGCACCCAGGTGCTGGCTGAAGCGCTCGGCCACCCTCACCCGCCCGGCGTCGGGAGACACCACCACGAGGTCCGCCGTGCCGTGCCGCCTGAGCTCGTCGACGAGGACGGGCATGGCCGTCAAGTGATCGAAGGGGACGTCGAAGAAGCCCTGGATCTGTCCCGAGTGCAGGTCGACGCTGACCACGCGATCGGCCCCGGCCACGCTGAGCATGTCCGCCACCAACTTCGCGGTGATGGGCTCGCGCCCGGTGACCTTGCGGTCCTGGCGCGAGTACCCGTAGTAGGGGCACACCGCCGTGATCCGTTTGGCCGACGCGCGCTTGGCGGCGTCGATCATGATCAGCTGCTCCATAAGCGTCTCGCTCACCGGACCGCAGTGTGTCTGGACGATGAACACGTCGCTGCCGCGCAACGACGCGTCGTAGCGGCAGTGCACCTCGCCGTTGGCGAATTCGCGTAGGTTGGCCTCTCCGAGCTCGACCCCCAGGTGGGTGGCGATCTCATGGGCCAGGTCGGGGTGCGACCGCCCCGAGACGAGCTCGAGACGTCGGTGCGGTGCGAGCTGCATCGAAATGACGCTATCAGGCACCTCACACCGGTCCGGGTGGAGCCTCAGTCGGGCGCCTCCTCGACGTCGTGCCATGGTGACCCTATGTGGGTGAACGGGCCGACCACCTCGGCGGGTCTGACACGCGCTCCCGGGCCCAGCGAGGCGAAGGGACCGACGCGCGCGTACGCCCCGATCACCGCGTGTTGTGCGCTGCTGGTCGTCACGACGGCGCCCTCGCCGACCTCTGTGTCGACCAGCCGGCTGGCAGGTCCGATCGCGGCGCCCGCGCCGACCGTGCAGCGCCCCTGCAGGACGACATCGGGAAGCAGGACGACGTCGGGGGCAAGATTCACCGAGACGTCCACGTAGGCGCGTTCTGGATCCCACATCGTGACCCCGCGGCGCATCCACCTCTCGTTGATCCGGTCGCGCAGCTCCGCCTCGGCAACGGCGAGCTGCGCCCGGTCGTTCACGCCAGCGGCCTCCATCGGGTCCGTCAGCACGAGCGATTCGATCCTGTGACCCGCGTCGTGGAGCACCGCGTAGACACCGGTGAGCGACTGTTCGACAGCGGGCGCGATCGAACGCAGGCGCCTCAAGGCCGGCGCCAGCATCGAATACCTGAAGCAGTGGATCGTCGTGGCCACCTCGTCGACGTAACGCTCTTCCTCGGTGAGGTCGGTGTCCTCTGCGACCCCTAGCACCGCCTGGTCCTTGCCGCGTAGGACACGGTCGTAGCCGGTCGCGTCACTCAGGACCGCGGTGAGCAGCGTTGCCGCCGCGTCTGCCGACCGGTGGCGACGGACGAGCGCCGCGAGCGTCCTAGGCCTCATGAGAGGAGTGTCGCCGGGCACCACGACGACGTCACCGTCCTGATCGGCCAAGGTCTCGGGCAGCGCGGTGAGCCCCACCGCCAACGCGTCCGCGGTTCCGAGATGCTCGGGTTGCTCCACGAGCTCGATCGAGAGCGAAGACGGTGCATGGTCGACGAGCGATTTCCTGACCCACTCGGCGCGCTGCCCGACGACCACCACTGCGTCGCTCATCGCGAGCTTGGAGAGAGCGTCGAGCACGTGCAGGATCATCGGACGGCCGCAGAGCCGGTGGAGAACCTTCGGCTGCTCCGAGTGCATCCTCGTGCCCTCGCCGGCCGCGAGTACCACGGCGGAGAGCGGACGCGTCTCCATGGGCCGTAGTCTGGCACCCTCTGATTCGCCAGTGGCGGACGTCGCGGACGCCTTGACGTCGCGTGACAGGTGCAGGAACGCTCGTCGTGTCCTCGGTCGCTTCCGTATCAGAAGTGCTTCGGAGCAGGGGCCCGACCTAACGACGACCGAAGCGCCGCGCGTCCTCTGCCGCGTACTTGGCGACCACGTTGTCGGTCGTCGCCGTGCGCTCTACGGCCGCCACCACCTCGGCCAGCCGGGAACCGGGAAAGGCGAAGGTCATCTCCTCGGCGCGCATGCCTGTACGCGCGCGGCTGAGCGCGCAGCCCACACTGGCAACCGCCTCCCCGTGCTCCTTCGCGAGAGCCACGATGTGACACTGAGGCTTTCCCTCTATGCGCAAGCCCGGCAACGCGTCGGACAGCACCATGAGCTGGCGACCGTTCACACGCAGGAGCACCACGTCGGGCTCGCGGCTCGCGTCAACGAGGGGCCCGTACGTGATGACGTTCGCACGCTGGGACACCGCCGGGACACTTCCGAGCGCCGCCGGGTCCGCCCAGCCCGACTCGACGAGGGCTGTCACGTCGGCGTTGGCTCCCACTTCGTCGAAGGTGGCCAGCCCGTGGGTGTAACGACCTACCGAACAGTTCCCGTGGTCCTCGGGCACGGTGGTGAAGCTCCGCTGCACGGCATGGACCCAGAAGACACAACCGGCAGACACCCGCCCGGTCCGCCCGTCGGCGGTGGGATCGAACATGGGCTCGTCGAACGCCGGGACCCCGGGAGGTGCCACGTCGTCGAAGGAGATGGCGATCGGGGTGGTCGCGAGATGCAATGCGCCCAACAGGGCGTCGACGAGGTCCCTCCACTCCGAAGGATTATCGGGCGTCGGGGAACGGGGTGTCATCGCGCCATCCTCGACGGCGAGCCGCGCGAGCACAAGGGGTTCACGATCAACTCGTGACCGAAGCTCAGCCGGCTACGAAGCTCAGCCGGACGCGCCTGTGGACGTGGTCGGTGTTCAGGTCGACGAGCACGATGCGTTGCCACATCCCGAGGACGACTCGGCCGTCGATCACGGGAAGCACGACGGAGGGTGACACCAGGACGGGAAGAAGGTGGTCCGCTCCGTGACCCCTCGCACCATGCCGGTGGAGATAGTGCTCGTCACGGGGCAAGAGCCGTCCGAGCGCGGCCACCAAGTCCTCCTCGGACCCCGACCCCGTCTCCATCAGCGCGACGCCCGCGGTGGCGTGCGGCGCGAACACCGAGCAGAGACCGTCGCGTCGCCCGGCGCAGAACTGCTCCACCTCACCGGTCAGGTCGACCACGTTCCGCCGAGACGTATCGAGTTGGATCTCCGTCGTTTCCATGCGCCTCACCCCCGCCCGCCTATGCACCAAGGCAACCACTCCGCCTGCCGGCCGGGCAACCGCGGTGTCCTGCCAGGACGGCGGGAAGGTGGACGACCCCCGTATCGCCATCGCCATTAGCGTGGCCGGCGTGGACCAGGTCTCCGTAGAACGTCAGCCCGACGGCAGTTTCAGTGTCGCCGTGGGAAGTGGTCCAGGCGCGACCAGGTATTCCGTGACCGTGCCCGTGGAGCTTCCCGCTGCGCTCGGCTGCGGGCATGTGGCGCTCGACGATCTCGTGCGGGCGTCGTTCGGATTCCTGTTGGAGCGCGAGCCTGCCACCTCGATCCTGCAGCGCTTCAGCCTGAACCAAATCTCCGACTACTTCCCCGAGTACGAGAGCGAGATCCGTCGTCGGCTCGGCGAGAAGCCCACGGAAGAGGTCGACAGAGGCGCCTGACGACGCTGGTCCGAGAGCGTGCCGGCACCGGCGGGTGGGCACCGATCCCGTGAACGGCGCGCACCTCTCGCCCGTATCCTCGTAAACGACCGCCGCCCCGGCCGCCGACTGCGGCCTGAGACGAGACCCCACCGAAGGAGCGAACACGATGGAACTCGGACGATCCGGCCCACTGCTCGGCATCGCCGTCCTAGCGGCGCTGGCTCTGGGCGCCGCCGCCTGCAGCTCCTCGCCCAGCAAGGCAACGACGAACAACCATCCGGGCACCTCGGGCTCCGCGAGTCCGGCATCGGCCGCAGCGGGCACTGTGAAGGTGGCGAGCACCCCTGGTTTCGGGAACGTTCTCGTCGACAGCGCCGGCATGGCCCTCTACACCTACGGCCCCGACAAGGGCCGCAACGGCGTTAGCAATTGCTCCGGCAGCTGCGCGCAGGCATGGCCGCCACTGACGGTCCCCGCCGGGACCACTCCCACCCGGGGCACCGGGGTGACCGGAACGTTGTCCGCGGTGAAGCAAGTGAACGGGGCGTACCAGGTCACCTACGACGGATTGCCTCTGTACACCTTCGTCCAGGACAGCGCTCCCGACCAGGTGACGGGGAACAACGTGACGGGGTTCTCGGTGGCAAAGCCGGCGAGCTACGGATCGTCTTCTGCGGCATCGTCCACCCCGACAACGTCGGCCGGCTCGGGCGGCAACGGGTATTGAGCACTACGCCGGCCAGGTCGACGCGCGACCATCCCCGAGCAGCGGAAGTGGGCGGACTCGATCGCAGTGCCAAGACGCGTGCATCGCGTGTCGCGCGCACCCGAGCCGGCACTTCCTCGATGTCTGCGAGCGAGCACCGCCTGGAGACAGCCGACGAGGGCGGACTGCGAGACGCCTTCATCGCTCATGGGAGCGAGCTGTTCGGATTCGCCCGGAAGGCTCTAGACGACTCCGGAGCCGCCGAGGAGGTGGTACAGGAGACCTTCGTCCGAGCTTGGCGCGCACGACATCGCTTCGACTCGAGCCTCGGCAGCCTGCGAACGTGGCTCTTCGCGATAGAGCGAAACGTCGTGGTCGACCACGTCCGTGCCCGGGCGATCCGCATGACCGAGCCCCTGACCGCAGAGATCGCATCGAGCGGAGACGAAGTGGAACGGGCGATGGTCGGGTGGCAGGTCGAAGAGGCAGTACGGCGCCTGCGTACCGAGCACCGCCAGGTCCTCTTGGAGACCTACTACCGCGGACGCTCGAGCCGCGACGTCGCCGTCGAGCTCGGGATCCCGGAGGGGACGGTACGCAGTCGGTTGTTCTACGCCCTGCGTTCGCTACGCGTGACGCTCGAGGAGATGGGGTGGGAACCGTGACCTCGCTGGGTTGCGACCACTTCAAGGGACTGTTGGCCCTCGACGCCATAGGCCGCCTGCCCGGACCCGAGCACCTCGGGCTCGTCGCGCACCTCGACGGTTGCCGCGCCTGTCGCGCGGACGAGCACGAGCTCGAGGAGCTGTCCGCATCTCTCGCTTCCGCCGACTTCTCCAACCTCTACGAGGAGCAGATGCCCGGCTCTTTGTTCGGCGCGGTGCTTGGTCGCCTTCGCGCAGAGGCTCGTAGGGAGCGACGCACACGGAACCTGCGCTACGTGCTCGGAGGAACGGCAGCTGCGGCCGCCGTGGCGCTCGGACTGGCGCTCTCGCTCGGCGGCACGGTCCCCGCCGGCCGTACCGTGGCACTGACCGGCGGGCGGGGGGTGCACGCATCACTGCGCTTGACCTCCGAGGCATGGGGGACCTCCCTGCACATCGAGGAGTCCGGAGAGCGCGGCGGACAGGTTTTTTGGGTGTCGATGCGGACGACATCTGGCACCTGGTGGAATGCGGGCTCCTACCGGACGGTGTCCGGCCGCGCCGTGCAAGTCGACCTCGCATGTGCCCTAGGTCTCGCGAACATCCGGTCGCTATGGGTGCGGGACTCGACGGGACACGTCGTGCTGCACGCGTACCTGGATTGACGCGCAGGTGCAGGGCGCTCACTCACGAGACGACACAGATCTCATGAGGCCAGACAGAGCACGTCCCCGAAACCCGCCTCCAGGCAAGCAACCAGCTTCGAACCGTCCGGCACCGCCGCGCTGTCGATGTTCAACCCCACGAACTCGAAGTTCACATCCACGCTCTCACGCCTGGTGGGTGTGAGGAGCGACACGTTCATCGCAGCCCCCGAAGGCGGGGCGAAGGCGTAGAGACCCTCGACTCGTGCACCGGCGAGATAGGTCTCCGAGGGAGGACCGGGTACGCGCGTGACACAGAAATCGTCTCCCTTGAGGATCGCCCCCCACACGGCGGTGGCAAGCGGAGGCGGCAACAGGTCCAGTCCGGTTGCGACGGCATCACTCAGCGCCAGAGCACGGTCGTGCTCGTACCTGCTCGTGATCTTGCGCACCTCCTCCACGCAAGCCGCGGCGTCGCCGGGCACTGGCAGCACGTAGCGAACAAGTGCGAAATGGGCGGGCGCGAGGGGGTGCCCCTCGCGACGCACGCTCACAGGCATGAGCACGCGCAGGCGGTCCACCTTGGCACCGTGCAACTCGTGGTACCTCCGAAGCCCCGTCACGATCCCTGCCACGAAGACGTCGTTGAGAGCTCCCCCGACCGCACCTGCCGCTCGGTGCAGTGCCCCGGGCGGCAGGTCGATGACCTCGAACTGCCGGCCGATGCTCCGGCCCGACATGAGCGCAGACTGAGGTCGCCTAGCAGGAGCAAGCAGCTTCGCAATAGAGCTCGCGCCGACAAGCGCACCTGCCACTCGCTCAGAGGGATACCTCGCCGATCGTGCGACGGCTTCGATGGCGGACTCGAGGAAACCGGGAGGCCGCGCGCTCATCTCCGGCGTCCGGTCCCTCGACAAGAGCTCGTGCGCCCTCCACGTGGGCCCAGGCGAACGCAGATCGTCCGGGCGCGAGTCGGGTGGGAGGTTCGCCGGCACCCTCGTAGCACGCCGTACGTCGCGCACCGGTGCCCGCCCCTGGTGACGAGGAGTGCGCTCCCCTTCGAGCAGGTGCACCAACACCGCGATCCCGCCCACCTCGTCCGCCAGGGCGCGGTGGAACTTCAAGACCACCGCGGCTCTGCCGTCCTCGAGCTCCTCGACCACGACCGCCTCCCAAAGCGGAAGCTGCGGGTCGAACCCGGTGGTGGCCATGGCCTGCGCCATGTCGAGAACCGTGCGAAGGCGCGCCGGCGGTGCCGCACGCACCCGTCGGAGGTGGAGGTCCAGGTCGAAGCGCCCGTCCTCCTCCCACCTGGGCCTCCACCAGCCGAACGTGCGGGGGATTGCACGCGAGCGCAGGCGAGGGAGCATCCTCGTGAGATCATCAACCCGGGTCCGCAACCTCTTCCATCGCGGAGCGCGGTCAAGCACCGCGACTGCCACGACCGTCATTCGCAGCACCGGGTCCCGCCCGATGGTCCAAAGCAACGAGTCGGCGTCGCTCATGGCGCCAGTCGCCACGGGGGTCATGGCGCTTGCGCCCGGCAGTCCGCTGACATGTGCACCGCTCCTCTCCGCTGCTTCGATCCTGCGCCACGCCGGTGGCGCCCCATAGTGCCGGAAGTCCCGAACACCCATGAGGCCCCTCGGCCGAACCCGGGCCACCTCGGGTGAAGCGGAGGGATCCTCTCCACGCAACTCTGAGGGGCTGTCTCGACGCGAGGACTCCGGCGTGCTCTGATTTCGGCGGATACCGACGAGAAAGGCTCTACGACGATGAGCGTGATGAAGCGGTTGGGGGGGATCGTCCAGGCGAAAGCCAACAAGGCGTTGGACAAAGCAGAGAACCCCGCGGACATGCTCGACCTCTCCTACGAGAAGCAGATGGAGAACTTGACCAAGGTCCGCCGGGCGCTGGCGGACGTGGCCACGGCAAAGAAGCGCCTCGAGCTGCAGGCGACCGAGCTGCAGGGACAGGCGCAGAAGCTCCAGGACCAGGCCAAGCAGGCTCTGAGCCAGGGAAACGAGGACCTGGCGCGAGAGGCGCTCTCCAGGCGCGCGGCGCTCGCCGACCAGCTCCAGAACCTCGGGACCCAACATCAGCAGGTGGAGACGCAGCAACAGCAGCTCGAGACCACATCCAAACGCCTCCAGACACAGGTCGAGGCTTTCAGGACCAAGAAGGAGACGCTGAAGGCCAGCTACACGGCGTCGAAGGCCGAGGCCGGGATCGGCGAGGCGGTGTCGGGCATCTCCGAGTCGATGGCGAGCGCCGGCATGACGCTCGACCGGGCCCAGGACAAGATCGCCCAGATGCAGGCGCGTTCAGGAGCGATCGACGAGCTGCTCGACACCGGCGCGCTCCCGGATGCTCTCGGCGGCGGCGACGACATCCAGCGCGAGCTCGAGGCGACGTCCCAGCAGAACCAGGTGGACACCGAGCTCGCCGCCCTCAAGGCTCAGCTCGGAGCCGGCGCGGCCGGCACCGGCGAGCTCACCGAAGGTAACGGCACCCCTGACGGCGGCGAGACGCCGGGCGCGCCACCGGGCCAGTCCCCCGCCCCGGACGGGCCGGCCGGCTCCGCGACGGACGGCCCCTCATGATCGTCCGCATCCTCGGTGAGGGGCGTTACGAGGTCCCCGACGCGGATCTCCCCGGCATCGAGCAGCTCGACGCCCGGCTGGTCGACGCCCTGGAACACGGCGACGAGGCGACGTTCTCGGTGACCCTTGCCGGCCTGATCGACGCGGTCCACCGCACCGGAACCCTGCTCTCGCCCGAAGACCTGCGGACCTCGGATCTAGCCGTGCCCCACGAAGGGTCGAGCTTGGCGGAGGTGCGCGCGCTGCTAACCCAGGGGACCTGAGACGTGCGACCGTGAGCAAGCCACTCGCCTTGCCCCCGAGCCGAAGCCTGGCCATCTCCTCGGTCGACGAGGTGCTGGCGCTGGTTCGCGCCCGCGGGGGGCGGGCGACGGCGTCACGTCGGATACTGCTCGAGGTCCTGTTCGATGCCGACGGTCATCTGAGCGCAGAGGAGCTCGCGGAGGCAGTGTGCGCGCGAGCCCCGGACGTGCACATCTCCACGATCTACCGCAACCTCGAGGAGCTTCAGCGCTTGGGCGTGGTCGTCCACTCCCACCTGGGGCATGGCCCCGCCACTTACCAGCTAGCCGCGCTCGCCCACGCACATCTCATCTGCGAGGAATGTGGAGCGACGATCGAAGCACCCGACGAGCTGTTTCGCCCGCTCGCCCGAGCGGCGCGCAACAAGTTGGGCTTCACGATCGATCCGCACCATTTCGCAATCCTCGGGCACTGCGAGTCTTGCGGGCGATGAAGCACGGAAAGGGGTGGCGGATAGTGGTGGGCGTGGACGGCTCCGCTTCGTCCAAGGAGGCGCTCAAGTGGGCGGCGCGCCAAGCCGAGCTCACCGGTGCCTGGCTCGTGGTCGTCACCACATGGCGCTATCACACCTCACTCGGCTGGGTTGCACCGTACCCGGCCGATTTCGACCCCGAGGCCGATGCCCGCCACGCCCTCGACGCGAACATCGAAGAGGTGCTGGGCCCATCCCCCTCCGTGGAGGTGCGCACAGAGGTCGTAGAAGGACATCCGGCGCTGGTGCTCGTAGAGACGTCGAAAGGAGCGGACCTGCTCGTGGTGGGAAGCCGCGGTTACGGGGGTTTCACGGGGATGCTCCTCGGTTCCGTGAGCGAGCACTGCGTCACGCACGCGCACTGCCCCGTCCTCGTGATGCGGAGCAGACCCGACACGTGAAACACGCAGGAGAGCGATGGCGTGTCGATCCCGGAGGGCGGATCTCGCTCGGCGAGATCGACCCCGCCTCGACCCCCGGAGCCTCGGGCAACCGCGCGGCCACCCAAGCCGCCATCCCGGAGCTGAACGAACGCCTCTTCGTCCTACAGGACCGCCTGTGGGCCGAGGCGCGCCGCTCTCTGCTCGTGGTGCTCCAGGGTATGGACGCCGCCGGCAAGGACGGCACCATCAAGCACGTGTTCAAAGGCGTGAACCCCCAAGGTACCCGTGTGGCCATCTTCAAGGAGCCCACGCCGGAAGAGCTCTCGCACGACTTTCTCTGGCGCGTGCACCAACGCGCCCCGCGAGCCGGCGAGATCGGGATCTTCAACCGCTCGCACTACGAAGACGTTCTCATCGCACGCGTCGACCGTCTCGTCGAGAAGCACGTATGGAGCGAACGCTACGAGCTCATCAACGCCTTCGAGCGTGTGCTGGCTCACGGCGGGACCACCACCATCAAGCTCTTTCTGCACATCTCGCACGAGGAGCAGGGGCGGCGTCTCACCGAGCGCCTCGAGCGCCCCGACAAGCGTTGGAAGTCCAGCAGGTCGGACTTCACCGAACGGGCGCGCTGGGACGACTATCGCGCCGCGTACACCGAGGCGCTCGAGCGCACCTCCACCGATGTCGCCCCCTGGTACGTGGTACCCGCCGACCACAAGTGGTACCGGAACTGGGCGGTGAGCCGTGTCCTCATAGAGACGCTCGAAGCGATGGACCCGCGCTACCCCGAGCCACCCCCACTCGACGTACCGCTGGATAGCAACCACTGATCTCGAGCCCGGTGAGGACGCTCTCGGGACCCATCTACCTCGTCAGTCGGCTCGAGCATCACGGGGAGACGCCCGGCGACTCCTCCTGCCTTGGTCCTCCTCCTGCATTCGTTCAGGTCGCGAGAAGCACGACGACGAACGCCAGGTAGCCTGCGATCACGATCGAGCCGGACACGCGGCTGAGCCCCCGTCCGGCGTAGGCCAAGGCGAGCGTGCACGCGGTGAGCCCGACATACCATGCCGCCACCAGTGTCCCCTGAGCCTGGGGCCGTCCGAGTCCGAGTGTCACCGCAGGCACGAGAAGCCCTGCCACCACGTTGAACGTGTTGCTGTTCAGAGCGGTGCTGAGAGCCGCAGCTCCCCTGCCCCTCGACGCCAGATAGACAGCGGCGACGGCGTTCGGAAGACTCGTGACGACCGCCAGGAGGATCCCGCCCACCACGATGTCGGGCACCAAGTAGTGACGCCCCACCGCGGAGCCCGCTCTCTCCATCACCACGCTCGCCCCTACGACGAGACATAGCGCCCCCACAGCGAAGGCTGCGTCGCGCGGCTGTCCTCTTCGAGGGTGGATGGCCGGGTAGAGCTCCTGTTCCTCCTCGACGACGGCTGCACGCGCCCACAGCGACCAGCGCCGCGGCAAACCGGGCCACCTCGGCAACCGCCCCTGGGTGCCGAGGAGGACGATGTACGGCACCAGGACCACAGCGACGATGACGAGCCCGAGAACGCCGGACACCGCACCTGTGATGGTCGCGAGGGTGAGCACCGCTATGAACATGGCGACGGACCCTGCGAGGACGACGACCCTTCGGTGCAGGACCACCCACCCCGCCACGACCGCGCCGAGACCGAGCAGGGCGGCGAGGTTGAACACGTTCGAGCCGAGCACGACGCCTGCGCCCACCGCACGCTGCCGGTGCACGAGGGCGGTGACCGCGGAGGAGATCTCCGGTGCGTCAGCAGCCAGCGCCGCTACGACACCCAAGAGCGCCTCTGAGAGCCCGAAGCGCTCGCCGAGACGCTCGAGACGCGAGATGAGGAGGAAGCTCGCGGACAAGCTCACTATCGCGCCGAGCACGAGCTCGGCGAGATCGACACCCATCGCGCGTCAGATTCCCGGCCCGGCGGGGCTCAGCCCGAAGACGACGACGCACAAGCTCGGTTGCCGAGGCTGATCGAGACAGAACGCTGTGCCCAAGTCGGCTCCTTCGCGAACGAACGACACGCCGACCAGGCTTCCCGGCACTCCGCCCCAGACCATAGCCTTCGAGGGTCATTGGTCATCGCCCGCGCCCAGCGACCGGGGCGCCGGGCAGTGGTCAGCCGGGGAGGTCTCCGCCCTCGGAAGCCTCGAGCGCCCTGATGTCCTGGACCTGGGTGGTGAACCACTCAGCCAGGCCGTTGCTGCGGATGACCCGTACGCACGCGTCGTGGCGACGGCGGCGCTCGCCTACGGGCATGAAGAGCGCCTCGTAGAGCGCGTCGGCCTGCTGCTCGATGTCCAGGGGGTGGACGCTCAGCGCGTAGGCCCCGATCTCGTCGTGAACGCCGGCGTGCTCGGAGAGCACGAGCACTCCACCGCGCTCGTTGAGGAGCATCCCTTCCTTCGCCACCAGGTTCAGCCCGTCGTTCACGGGGTTCACCATCAGCACGTCGAAGAGGCGGAAGGCCGCGACGGCTTGGGCGAGGTTCTCCTCCATGCGCAGGTCGATCGGTTGCCACTCGACGTTGCCGTGCTTCAGGTTGATGTCGGCGACCAGCCGTAAGATCCTCTCGGTGTACTCGGCGTACTCCGCGACGTCTTGGCGGCTCGGCTGGAGGATCGCCAGGAAGGTCACCCTCCCTGCGAGGTCCGGGTGCTTCTCGAGCATTCTGCCGTAGGCGAGGAACCCGCGCAGGATGTTCTTCGAGAGGTCGGTGCGATCGACGCGCACGATGAGATGCTCACGCTTGACGTTCTCGAGGGCCTGCTCGTACTGCGACACGGCCTCGGACCTCGCAAAGGACTCCAGCTGCGCGGCGTCGATGGAGATCGGGTACCAACGAACCGCCACAGTCCTCCCGTTCACCCACACGGAGCTCTCCGTGTAGTCAACAGGTAATTGGAGAAGCTCTTCGCAGGTGAGCAGGAAGTTGTGGGCATGGCGCTCGGTCTGGAACGCGACGAGGTCGTTGCCGACCAGGCCCAGCATGAGCTCCTGTCTCATCCACCCGGGTAGCACTCGCCATGCGTCGGGCTGAGGCCACGGGATGTGGACGAAGTGCAAGAGGGTCGCGTCGGGACGAGCCCGACGCACCATGCCGCCCACCAGGTACAGGTGGTAGTCATGGATCATCACGGTGCTCGGGCCCGCATGGTCGTGCATCGCCTCGACGATGGAGTTGGCGAACGCCTGGTTCACGGCCCTGTACCCATGCTCGAACGCGGTTCGCTCCGCGACGGTGATGTTCGGCGCATTGGAGAGGTCCCATAGGTTGTGCTGCACGAACCAGATGATCGGGTTCGAGATCACCGAGTAGTACTGGTCGAAGCTGTCCGGATCCAGCACCAGCAGCTTCACTCGTTGCTTGCCGGCGTCGGCCGAGCCGCCTTCGGTGAGAAACCCCCCGGGGGCCTCGATGGCGACCGCCCTGTCCTCTTTGGTGCGCGGAGCACAGATCCAGATGCTGTCGGAGAGATGAGGGGAGAGAGCGCTCAGCGCGGTGACGAGGCCACCCGATCCACGTTGCTGGGCGCGTTCACCGTCTGGCCCGATTGTGAACTCGACCGGACCCCGGTTGGCGGCGATGATCCACCGCCCTCCGGCACCGTCCACACCCACAACCACGAACCGATTCTGCCCGATCTGCCCGGCACCCGGCCCGTCGCCCCGACAAATGATTCCCGACCTGGGTGTCCGCGCCGCTTTCTCTTTCTTCTCGGGTCTTCGTCGGGCTCTGAGTTCGGTCGTCGGCTGACCGGGCCGCGCGTACGCCGGCCGAGACGTCCCGCTAGGAGGGCTCGACATTGGCGAGCGAGGGTCTTCACGAAGCAGGGAGCTCCCCGACGAGGTGGGCGTCGGCCTTCACCGTGCGCTGGTCTCGTTTCAAGAGGAGCTCGAGCCAATCGATCCGCGACGAGGAACGCGCGGCGAGGATCCTCGAGTGGCTGGGACGGAAAGACCCGGTCCTCGAACGGAACCTGCCGGTCCTTGTGCGACGCATCGGTGGTGGGTCTCCGAACGGCTCGTCAACCCGGGCTCTTGCCGGTCGTCTTTCGAGCGGCCGGAGAGCCGACCTCACCGAAGCTCCGCGGGTCAGCCGAGGTCCGCGAGCGCCGCCTCGACGGCTCGGTGGAAGGTCGGGTAGGCATGGATCATCGTCCTCAGCACCCCCGTCGGTACCTGCGCGTGCACGGCGAGGGTGAGAAGACCTAGGACCTCTCCGCCGACCGGCCCGGCGGACAGAGCACCCACCAAGACGCCACGGTCGCCGTCCTCGACGAGCTTGATCAGCCCGGCATTGCCGGCCTTGTGGATCCAGCCCCGGGTAGAGCTGGGGATCTGGGTCGTGCCGACCCGGACGGAGATCCCGCGCGAACGAGCGGCCTCCTCGCTCAGTCCGACCGAGCCGATCTCCGGATCGGTGAAGGTGACCCGGGGAACCGCCCGGTAGTCGGCAGCCGGAGCCTCCTGCCCGAGGATGTCGGCTGCGGCGATCGCCGCCTGGTACACGGCGACGTGGGTGAACGCCCCGACCCCGGTCACGTCGCCCACCGCCCAGATCCCGGGCGCCACGCGCAAATGGTCGTCGGTCGGCGCGAAGCGCGCCCCGGGGTCGAGACCAACCGTGTCCACACCGAGGGAGGACAGATCTGGGCGTCTTCCTGCGGCCACCAACAGTCGATCGGCCCGCCGCGTGCCACCGTCGGCAAGGTCGACCTCGAACGATCCGCCGTCATGGGAGACGCGCTCCACCTTGGCTCGGGTGACGACCGAGATGCCCTCCGAACGGAAGATGCCCTCGATCAGGCTGCTCGCCTCGGGCTCCTCGACCGGCAGGAGACGGTCGGCGACCTCGACGATCGTCACCTCTACCCCGAAACGGGAGAAGACCTGGCCCAGCTCCACCGCGATCGCGCCACCACCGATGACGACGAGCGAACGAGGGAGCTCGGTCACCTCGATCGCGTCCCGGTTGGTCCAGTACGGGACGTCGGCCAAGCCCGGGATGGGCGGCGTCCAACTCCGGGACCCGGTGGCCAGCACCACACCCCGCCGAGCAGTAAAGCGACGATCTCCGACCGCGACCTCACCGGGACCGACGAGGCGGCCGACCCCCCGCACGAACCGCCCTCCCTTCTTCTCGAAACGGTCCACCGCGACCTGGTCGTTCCAGTCGTCGGTCGCCTCGTCTCGGATCCGTCGGGCGACGGGGCCCCAATCCGGCACGACGGTGGCCGATCCCGACATGCCCGGGACCCGTCGCGCCTCGGCCAGGAGGTTCGACGCCCGGATCATCATCTTCGAGGGGACACAGCCCCAGTACGGGCACTCACCGCCCAACAGGGTGGACTCGATCCCGACCACGTCCAGTCCCTCCTCGGCCAGACGCCCGGCCACGTCCTCGCCGCCGGGCCCCATCCCCACGACGACGACATCGGCGAGATCGGTCATCGGCCTCCTCTCCGTAAGTGCAACACAGGAACCCCGGGAGGCCAGACCTGATTCCGGACAGGGCCTTCCGTCCCGACAGCGATCGGACGTACGGCACTACCCGAGAAGGTACCGAAGGACCACCGTGAAAGGGACATGATCGACCGCACACGTCTTACCATCGCGACCGCGTTGGTCACGCTCGTTGCCGGGGGGGTCGGAGCCGCACTGGCCGTCGCTGCCACGGGCTCGTCGGGCAAGACCCCGAACTTGAGCACGACAGCCGGGTCGAGCGCGAGCTACGCGTACTACCGGTCGATGATGGGGAGCCTCGCCGGCGGGTCGATGATGGACGGGTCCTACGGCGCGATGACGGGTCCCGCGGGCTATCGCTGGATGCTGGGCGGCGCGAGCGCCCCAGGCTGGATGAGTGACGGTGAGCTGCCCGGATCGGTGATGGGGGACGGCACCGACCCGGGCAGGGCAATGGGCGCTGTTTTCGCCGAGGCCCCGGGTCCGCGCGTGAGCCCGGCCGAAGCGACCAGGCTCGGCGACGAGACTCCTTCGGGAGCGACGGTCGTCGCGTCGGCGAACCGCATCACCTTCACGGATACGAGCGTCCGTCTCGTCGTGCTCGCCAGCCCCTCCATGCCGGCGGAGAACTTCCGCATTGCCGGGATGGTGAACCCGACCATCGTCGTCCCGTCCGGCGCCAAGGTCACCGCCGAGCTCGTCAACGCCGACTCGGACATGGCCCACGGGCTCGTCGTCACCGCCGACGGCGCGGCATCGTCACCCATGCCGATGATGACCGCCGCGCCGGCCTTCTCCGGCTCAACGCTCTGGTTCCTCGGCGAGACGACCTCCGCGGGCATGCACGCGGGTACCTTCAACTTCACCGCCTCCGTGCCGGGCACCTATCAGTACCTGTGCCCGGTCCCGGGCCACGCGCAAGATGGCATGGCCGGGAGCTTCGTGGTAGCCGGCTGAGGAGAGCTCGACCCCCTACAGCCGGCCCCAGAGGAGAATCCTCTTGAACGGGTAAAAAAACGGTGAGCGCTCACCGAGGCGTTCGAGGACCCGGGCCTTGTACCGAAGGACGTACTCCTCGAACAGCTCCGGCTTAAGCGCTGCGGCGAAGCGAGTCAGGCTCGTGCCCCGCATCCACTCGACGACCTGACGGCTGGGACACGTCGCCCAGGCTATGACACCCGGCCTCTTGCGCCGGCATAAGCCGCGTCCGAATATGGGTTGCGACTGTGACGCTCGAGAGGAGGAGGCATGGCGCTTAGCAGATGGGACCCCTTCGGCCTGGTTTGGCCGCGGCACTGGCCCGAGCACTGGAGGAGATGGTTCGACCTCGAAGCCGAGAGGGAGAAGTGGCTTCGCGTGGAGGAGCTCGAAGAGGACAACACCCTCGTCGTCAGGGTGGAGATCCCGGACATCGACCCCGACAAGGACGTCGAGGTGCAGGTGACCGACGGGATGCTTCACATCTCGGCCAAGCGTGAGGAGCGCACCGAGCACAAGGGGAAGAGCTCGTACCGTTCGGAGTTCAGCTACGGCGAGTTCTCGCGGAACATCCCGCTGCCATCCGGGATCGACAAAGAAGAAGTAAGGGCCCAGTACAAAGACGGCATATTGGAGGTCAGGATCCCGTGGCCGAAGGTGGAGATCGAGAAGCCCTCGACGACCAAGGTGCCGATCAGCCGAGGTTGACCCGGGCGGCTGCCGGCCTACTCGGGGACGAGCGTCGGGGTGGAGCGGTTCAGGGTCTCGCCCTTGAAGAACGCCGGACCGGCAAAGCGCCACAGCACCATGACCACGACACCGATGACGGCAGAGACCACAGCGATCAGGAAGACCCCACCGACTTCTGAGTGGGGCGGGAACGGCAACTTCCACGACGTGTAGCTCTGCGCGAATGCGTTGTTGTAGTTCCAGTCCGCCCAGAGGCTCCATCCCATCGCGAAGTAGAGCATCGCCCCCCCGAGCACCGGCAGGATGCCCTTCATCCACAGGTCACGTGCGCTTCGCGTGAGCACCTTCCGGTAGTACCAGCCGCACGTGAAGCCCGTCAGGCCGTAGTAGAAGGCGATCCACACCCCGATGGCCGTCACGGCGTCGGGGATGAGGTTGCCCCCGGCGAGGTGATTGAACGCCACGTACAACACGGCCGACACGGCGCCCATTGCGACCGTCGAGACCGTCGGTGTGAGGTAGCGCTTGTGCATCTTGCCGAACGCGTCGGGCAGCGCCTTGTAGACGGCCATCGAGAGCGTCGTGCGCGCCGTCGGGAGGATGGTCGTCTGGGTGGAGGCGGCAGCCGACGTGAGCACCATCAGGATCAGCAGGTGTGACCCGACCGACCCCACCCATGAGTGGCCGAACACGACCGTTCCCAACCTCGAGAAGATGTCGCTCTGATTGGCGGGGTTCGCCAAACAGATGCCCTTCGAACAGACGCCGGCAACGGACTGCGCCGCCAGGGTCACGATGAAGTAGGTGACGAGCAGCAAGACGGTGGAGACTATGGCTGCGAGACCGGGGTTGCGGGTTCGGTCGGCGGTCTCCTCGTTGATCGACACCGAGGTGTCCCAGCCCCAGTAGATGAACAGCATGAGTACCAGGCCGGTGACGACCTTCGTGAGCGAGGGAGCATGGAGGGGGTTGAACCAGCTCCAGCTCGGTACTAGGTGGCTCGCGGGTGCGCTTCCGACGCCCACGCGTACGAGGGCGACGACCGCGAAGACGAGGAGCATGAGTACCTCGACGGAGAGAAGGAGGCGCTGGATACGTGCCGACAGCTCGATGCCGCGATAGCAGACGTAGGTCAGCACGACGATGAAGATCACGCCTACGAGCAGCACCCAGTCGCTGGTCGGGTTGTGCCCGATGCCTTTGGCGTTGAAGAACAAGAACCCGTACTGGCCGGTCACCTGGGCCAAGCTCGCCATGACGAGCACGTCCGAGGCGATGATGCCCCAGCCGCCCATCCAGCCGACCCAAGACTTGAAGGTCCGGGTGCCCCAGGTGAAGGTGGTCCCGCAATCGGGGTCCGCCTTGTTGAGCTCGCTGTAGCCGATGGAGACGAAGAGCATGGGCACGAACGCGAGCACGACGATCGTGGGCGACAGGACGCCCACCGCGACGGCGATCAACCCGAGGGTGGCCGCGAGGCTGTAGGCAGGTGCCACGGACGCGACACCGATCACGATGTTCGAGACCAGGCTCAGCGCGTCCGGCTTGAGCCCTTTCTCGACCGGCGCCTCGGCCCCAGCCTCCACGCTCGTCATGTCAGATCGGGCTCTCGTCCAGCATGGCGTCCGCGACCTTCACGAAGCCGGCGATGTTGGCGCCGACCAAGTAGTTGCCCGGGTGGCCGAAGTCCTCGGCCGTCTGGCGCGTGGTGTCGTGGATGCGTTTCATGATCGTCTGCAGACGAGCGTCGACCTCCTCGGAGGTCCACTGGGAGAGCTGCATGTCCTGCGCCATCTCGAGTCCGGACACCGCCACCCCGCCGGCGTTGGCCGCCTTGCTCGGGCCGTAGAGGACTCCCGCTGCGATGAAACGGTCCACGCCCTCCGGCACGGTCGGCATGTTGGCTCCCTCGACGACGAGGCTCACATCGTTTTCTACCAGGTTCGCCGCGTCTTTGGCGGTGATCTCGTTCTGGGTGGCGCTCGGGAACGCGCAATCGGCCGGGATCTTCCAGAGGGCGCTCTCGTCCCTGCCCGATGCAGCCTTGTACGTCGCCCGGGGGAACCGGTCGGCGTACTCGCTGATCCGGCCGCGGCGATCGTTCTTGAGGCGCTTCACCCATTCGAGCTTGTCGAGGTCGATCCCATCGGGGTCGTGGACGAAGCCATCTGAGTCCGAGAGCGTGACGGCGTGCGCGCCGAGGTGGAGGAGCTTCTCGACCGTGTACTGCGCGACGTTCCCGCTCCCCGACACGAGACACGTCTTACCGACGAGGTCATCGCCCCGTGTGGCCAGCATCTCCCGGGCGAAGTACACCGCTCCGTACCCGGTGGCCTCTTGCCTGATACGCGAGCCGCCCCAGTTGATCCCCTTGCCGGTGATCGCTCCGGCGAAACGCTTGGCGATGCGCTTGTACTGGCCGAAGAGATAGCCGATCTCTCTCTCGCCCACACCGATGTCACCGGCCGGTACGTCGGTGAACTCCCCAATGTAGGGGAAGAGCTCGGTCATGAAGGACTGGCAGAACCGCCGGATCTCCGACTCGCTGCGCCCCTTCGGATCGAAGTCAGAACCGCCCTTTGCACCCCCCATCGGCAGGGTCGTCAACGAGTTCTTGAGCGTCTGCTCCAACGCGAGGAATTTGCACAGGCTCGGGTTGACCGAGGGGTGGAAACGCAGCCCGCCCTTGTACGGCCCGATGGAGCTGCTCATCTGGACCCTAAGGCCCCGGTTCACGTGGATCTCCCCGCGGTCGTCGACCCAGTTCACACCGAAGCTGATCACCCGGTCGGGCTCCACGAGCCGCTCGAGGATCTTGTTGTCGACGTACTTGGGGTCCTGGACGAGCACCGGCCGAAGCGATCCGACGATCTCACTCACGGCCTGGTGGAATTCGGGCTCGCCCGGGTTCTTCGCCTCGACCTTCGCCAGCAACGTGCGCAGGTGCTCTTGGACCCGGCGTTCGGCACCTCGCCGGCTTGCGGTCGGTTGCCCGGGTGGTGCCTTCCCCGACGCCATGCCCACATCTTGGCGCACGACGCGGAGCATGGCAGGGTTCAACGGCCCGATTGACACACGTGAGCGAAGGGGTACGGTCGGTGCCGCAAGGGTCGGCCGACCAGCTGCTCCCAGCCGTGGTGGCCGACCCGGAGTCGGCTGCCATGCGAGGACAACGGAGGTCACGATGCGAGTAATGGTCATCGGAGCGGGCGGAGTCGGCACGGCGGTCGCCAAGACCGCGGCGCGGTGGGGACTCTTCGAGCGCGTCGTGGTGGTGGACCACGACGTGGATCGGGCAAGGAGGGCGGTCGCAGGCGCCGGTGATCGATTCGGCGCCTTTCGGTTGGACGCCGGCGACGAGCAGTCGATCGTCGACCTCATGCGAAGCGAGCGGATCGACGCGGTCTTGAACGCCGTCGACCCGCGTTTCGTGATGCCGATCTTCCGGGCTGCGCTCACCGCAGATGTGACGTACCTAGACATGGCGATGTCACTGTCGCATCCTCACTCCGAAGATCCATACCGGCAGCCCGGCGTCAAGCTGGGAGACGAGCAATTCGCCATGGAGGAGCAGTGGAAGGAGCGAGGTCTTCTCGCGCTCTGCGGTATCGGCGTGGAGCCGGGGCTCTCCGACGTCTTTGCCCGCTACGCAGCCGACCACCTGTTCTCGTCCATCGACGAGATAGGAGTCCGCGACGGCGCGAACCTGGTCGTAGAGGGATACGAGTTCGCGCCGACGTTCTCCATCTGGACCACCATCGAGGAGTGCTTGAACCCGCCCATCGTGTGGGAGCGCGACGCGCGCTGGTACACGACCGAGCCCTTCAGCGAGCCCGAGACCTTCACGTTCCCCGCCGGGATCGGACCGGTCGAGTGCGTCAATGTCGAGCACGAGGAGGTCCTGCTCATCCCCCGCTGGATCGACGCCGGGCGGGTCACCTTCAAGTACGGACTTGGTGACGAGTTCATCGGCGTGCTCAAGAACCTGCACATGCTCGGGCTCGACTCGACCACACCGGTGAGGGTCGGCGACGCCGAGGTCTCGCCCCGCGACCTCGTCGCAGCGTGCCTCCCGGACCCCGCCACGCTCGGAGAGGCGATGTCCGGGGTTACGTGTGCGGGTACGTGGGTCAAAGGAGCGGGGACCGACAGCTCCCCCCGGGAGGTCTACCTCCATCATGTCGTCGACAACGACTGGTCCATGGCCGAGTTCGGTTCGCAGGCGGTAGTTTGGCAGACCGCAGTCAACCCGATCGTGGCCCTCGAGCTGCTCGACTCGGGCGCCTGGTCCGGTGCCGGCGTGCTCGGTCCCGAGGCCTTGCCGGCGGATCCCTTTCTCGAGCTGCTCAACAGTCACGGCGCACCGTGGGTCTGCGAAGAGCGAACGCCCGGCGGGAACTGAGGACCTCACCTACGCCTACCTCACGCCTGCAGAACCGTCACACGTTTCCCGAGAATCCGAAACAGGAGGATCCCTCGTGGCCTTCAACGAACGTGAATTACAGAATTTCGTCGGCGGGGAGCCCGTCGACGCGAAAGACGGGCGCACCTATGACCTGGTCGACCCGGTGACTGGTGAGACGTACGCCACAGCGCCCCGTTCTCAACCCGATGACGTGGCGCAAGCCTTGCAAGCCGCTCAGAACGCGTTCGAGACCTGGTCCATCACCACGCCGTCCCAGCGCAGCCTGGCCCTGCTCCGTTTCGCAGACGCGCTCGAGGAACGAGCCGACGAGCTGGTCGACATCGAATGTCACAACACCGGCAAGCCGCGAGGCCTCACAACGTCCGAGGAGATCCCACCGACGCTCGACCAGATCCGTTTCTTCGCCGGTGCGTGCCGGCTCCTCGAGGGCCGGTCCGCCGGGGAGTACATGGAGGGTTTCACCTCGTTCGTACGCCGCGAGCCTGTGGGCGTGTGTGCCCAGATCACGCCGTGGAACTACCCCATGATGATGGCCGTCTGGAAGTTCGCGCCCGCGATAGCTGCCGGCAACACCGTCGTGCTGAAGCCTGCGCACACCACACCGGCGAGCACCGTGTACATGGCGCAGGTCGCCGCCGACTTCCTCCCGCCCGGCGTGCTGAACGTCGTGTGCGGGAACAACCGCGAGATGGGTCGAGCGCTGCTCGAGAACCCGATCCCGCGCATGGTCTCGATCACCGGGAGCGTCCGAGCCGGGCGCGAGATCGCGATGGCAGCGGCCTCCGACCTCAAGCGAGTGCATCTCGAGCTGGGTGGCAAGGCACCGGTCGTCGTCTTCGACGACGCCGACGTGCAAGCCACGGCAGAAGGCATCGCGATGGCCGGCTACTTCAACGCTGGCCAGGACTGCACGGCCGCGACGCGAGTCCTCGCAGGCCCTCGTATCCACGACGACCTGGTCGGAGCGCTGACCGAGGCCGCTCGCCGCCGAAAGCTCGGCGGGCCGCACGACGCCGACGCCGACGTCGGCCCGCTCAACAGCGCCGTCCAGCTCGAACGCGTGAACGGCTACCTCGAGCGTCTGCCGGACCACGCCGAGGTCCACACAGGTGGACGACGCAGCGGCGACAGCGGATTCTTCTACGAGCCCACGGTCGTCACCGGCCTCGAACAGCACGACGAGATCGTCCAGGAGGAGGTCTTCGGACCTGTCATCACGATGCAGCGCTTCAGCGACGAGGACGAAGCCGTGTCCTGGGCCAACGGAGTCGAGTACGGGCTAGCGTCGTCGGTGTGGACGCGCGACCACGCCCGAGCCATGCGGGTGTCAGCGCGTCTCGATTTCGGGTGCGTGTGGATCAACACCCACATCCCACTCGTGGCCGAGATGCCGCACGGTGGCTTCAAGCACTCCGGCTACGGGAAGGACTTGTCGATCTACGGCCTTGAGGACTACACGCGAGTCAAGCATGTCATGAGCGCGATCACCCCGTAGTGAAAGACCACGATCAATCCCGAGGACCGACCATGCCGAACCGTGATAGGCCGGACGACAGTTCCCAGACCGGCACAGCGAGTCGCCACCTCGCAACCGAGATCCCGGGGCCGACCTCGAAGGTGCTCGCTAACCGACGCGCCGCCGCTGTCCCACGAGGGGTGGGAACCACCCTGGGTGTCTTCGTGACGCGGGCCGCGGCAGGCATCGTCGAGGACGTGGACGGCAACCGGCTGATCGACTTCGGGTCGGGGATCTCCGTCACGAATGTCGGGAACAGCGCGCCCGCAGTAGTCGCCGCGGTCACCGAGCAGGTGAAGCGGTTCACCCACACCTGCTTCCAGGTCACCCCGTACGAGAGCTACGTCGCGGTCTGCGAACGGTTGAACGCTCATACGCCAGGCGATCACGACAAGCGTTCCTTCCTCGTCAACTCCGGCGCGGAGGCAGTGGAGAACGCGGTGAAGGTGGCACGCTACGCGACGGGCCGCAGTGCCGTCGTCTCCTTCGACCACGGGTTCCACGGGCGCACGCTGCTGACCATGAGCCTCACCGGCAAGGTCATGCCGTACAAGCACGGCTTTGGGCCGTTCGCGCCCGAGATCTACCGAGCGCCCTACTCGTACCCGTTCCGCGCAACGGGACGGCTCGACGAGACCGTGAAGAACCTCGAGACGACGGTCGGCGCCGACGCGATCGCCTGCGTGGTCGTCGAACCGATCGCCGGTGAAGGGGGATTCGTGGTCCCAGAGCCCTGTTGGCTGCCCGGGCTGGCCACGTGGTGCGCCGAGCACGGGATCCTCCTCGTCGCCGACGAGATCCAGTCCGGCATGGGGCGGACCGGCGCCTGGTTCGCCTGCGAGCACGAAGGCGTGGTACCCGATCTCCTGACGACGGCCAAGAGCCTGGGAGGTGGCCTGCCTCTGGGCGGGGTGACCGGCCGGGCGGAGCTCATGGACTCGGTCCACCCCGGTGGCCTGGGTGGGACCTTCGGCGGGAACCCTCTGGCGTGCGCCGCGGCCCTGGCGGTCTTCGAGATGATCGAGTCCGAAGGGCTGCTCGAGAGGGCGCGCCACATAGGCGACGTGGCCATGGCGAGGCTCAAGAAGCTCGTGCGCAGCGGAGGAGCGGTCGGGGACGTACGTGGACGCGGCGCCATGGTCGCGCTCGAGCTCGTGGGTCCCGACGGCCGGACGCCTGACCCCGAGTCGACCGCGCGTGTGGCCAAGGCATGCCACGAGCAGGGGCTGCTCGTGCTGAGCGCGGGGACCTACGGCAACGTGCTGCGCCTGCTTCCTCCGTTGACCATCTCCGACGAGCTGCTCGAGGAGGGACTCGGCATCCTCGTGTCCGCGCTGGAGCGATAATAGAAGTCGCTTGTGTTTGAAGCGCTGCTGCACCGGGCTCAGCCGTCTCCCTAATCGTCGGTTCCTTGGGAACCTGTTCGTTCAGCCAGAGACCTGCTCCGCTGGCTGGAAACCTCCTGCGGTGCCGATGGACCTGCTCCCACAACCAAAGTCGGTCGAGCACGCACGGCAAAATGACCGCGAACTGTGTCGACAATTAACGCGGTTGGTGAGATCTGGCTCGGAATCCAAGAAATGTTCGGCGTTGGTCTTCAGCTGCGGGTTTCTTCGTCCGAAGGAGGTAGAGGCCGGAATCCGGCACACCGATTGATGATCCGCCCGCTGAGGAAGCTGAAGGGCTACCGAGGCTCTGGCGGACATGAAAGAGGAGTCCTTCAATGAGTGATACGTACAGCGGCAGTCGGCTGGAGTCGGCGGTCGGTGTTCCACGGCACAGTCGCCCACGACACGGGAAGTGGCGTCGGCCCTCTGCGTGGTCACGTCGCGCGCGCGTTGTCTCGGCCGTCCTCGGTGTCGCCCTGGTCGGGGGTGCCGTCTACGGGGCAACGAACTGGATCGTCGGGCTCAACAGCGGATCGTCGGGTGAGGGTCAGTCCGCCACGGTCTCGAACCTGACCATCAGTGCCGTCGCCACCCCCGCGGCCACCAACCTGCTCTACCCAGGTGGGAACGGTGATGTCGTAGTGACGATCACTAACCCGAACCCGTTCCCCGTCACTCTCACTGGCGTAGACCTACCCACGAACACGACGTATGCCGCGGGTTTCACCACCTCCGCACTCACCACCGCCCAGACGGGGTGCTCGTCTACTACCAGTGACGTGATCTGGAACTTCTCCACAGCGACGAGCGGAAGTGCTCACACTTTCACCACCCCCCTCACCGTGGGAGCTAACTCAACTTTGACCGCCACCATGACCAACGACGCCAGCATGACGTTGAGCGCCCCCGCTGCGTGTGAGAACACCTACTTCTCACTGCCGGCCTTTACCGGCGTGGCGGCCACCGGCGGAGCAGCTACCCCTACCACCAGTCCGACGACCGACGCCTGGACTAGCTAGTACTACGAGCCTCGCTGAAAGGGGCCATCCTCGTACGAAGGTGTGACCGGTGATCAGAACCGCCGCCGTGGTGACATTCTTCTTATCCCTCGTTGTCTTACCGACGACGGCGGCGGCAGCAGCGACGGCGTGGACGACGAATATGAGTGCGTCCACTCATCAGGGCGAAGCCCACAGCACGACCAAACCCCCCGCCACATCATCCCTGACCGCCGCGTGCCAGAATTCGACCAGCGAGGTAGCGGTTGTCTCCTGGAGCGCCGTCACCAACGCGACGTCGTACAAGGTGGAACAGGCCACGACCAGTAGCGGAACGTACTCCGCTGCCGGAACTCAGCCGAGCGGCACCGCGCTCACCGACAGCATTACGTACACGACCAACGTGACGTACTACTACAAACTCTACGCCTACATCGGTACGAACTGGCAGGGTACCCTCTCCGCCAACGCCAAGGTCGGATCCACTACTCCCGGCTTCCTGGTGTTCCAGACCTCCGGCACGATGTGCACTGCAAACTGAACGAAAACCGGCCGCGTACGCCGTAACCGTGACCGACGCCCGAAGTCCGCAAAGTGGATGCTGTCTGGAAAGAGATCCTGTAGAGGCGCGCCATGATGCGGACACCGCCGCGTGCTCACGGACGGAGGAGCCCAACCGTCGGCGTTGTCTACCTCGCGTCGACGTCTGCTCGAGCTCCTCATCCTGATGGGACGTTCGGAGAGCGCCACGGAAGCCGAGCTGCTCGCACTGCGCCACGAGCTGGCCGTCCGCAACCAGATCGAACGTCCTTCGTATAAGCCAGCCGATCAGGTGTTGCTGAACTGCCGTAAGCCGTGGCGGATCAGCTCGTCCAACTGTCGGTGGCCGGGCTCGTGGTGGCCGTGGCGGCCCCACCCGTGGCGGTCAGTCCGGTCAGCGACGGCATCGAGAAGTATGTATTGACGCAGGCTGCGGGGGCGGCTGCCGTCATGCTGGCGTCGTTCGTGAAGGTGACGGTCAAGGGGTTGTTGGCCTGCCCGCTCGCGTTGACGGTAAGGGCGCTCTTGAGGGTGTGGGAGCTTTCGCTCGTGGACGTCGAGTAGTTCCAGATCACGTCACTCGTAGCAGACGAGCATCCCGTCTGGGCGGTCGTGAGTGCGGGGGTGGTGAAACCCGCGGCGTACGTCGTGTTCGTGGGCAGGTCTACGGCAGTGAGGGTGACGGGGAACGGGTTCGGGTTGCTGATCGTGAATACCACGTCGCCGTTCCCACCTGGGTACAACCGGTTGGTGGCCGCGGGGGTGGCGACGGCACTGATGGTCAGGTTCGAGACCGTCCCAGCCTGACCTTCCGCGCTTGAGCCGGTGTCCAGTTGGATCATCCAGTTCGTTGTCGCGAAGACCCCCCCACAAACAAGCAAAGCGCCCACCACGGCGGCCAGGAAGCCCACAACCCTCCCGTAGCGCTCCCGCTCGAATCGACGCGTCGGCTCACCGCCCACCGGGCTGATTCCAGCGCCTCTCCGAAGGCCCCCCACATGAAGAGGTATCGGTCATTTTGTCGGCCACGCTTAGTGATCTTACCCAAACCACGCAGCGTCACACGAGGGCCAAACGATCCTCCTGTTACGGCAAGTCACAATAAGCGGCCATCGCGTCAGTAAGACTGCGGATTTTCGCAGGTGGTGGGGTCTAGCTGACCACAGTTGGTCTGAGTCACCATCTCATAGAGCAAACAACAGCGCAGTCCCAACGATGGGGAGGCCATCCCCGTCCGTGCTCGTCCGCGAGGAACTCGACCGCGAGCTGCACGGGTGGCGCCGATGAAGACATCATCACTGCGCTGGTCGTCCAGAGAGCTGCTCGAGGGTGATCAGGCCGACTACCCCGGCCACTGGAGCCGCTACGGGCGTAGGGGAGCCGGCGTCCTCATCGTTCTCTGCCAGCTCTACCGACTACCGCGGGGTGGCGGATCAGCTCGTCCAACTGTCGGTGGCCGGGCTCGTGGTGGCCGTGGCGGCCCCACCCGTGGCGGTCACTCCGGTCAGCGACGGCATCGAGAAGTACGTGTTGACACAGGCTGCGGGGGCGGCTGCCGTCATGCTGGCGTCGTTCGTGAAGGTGACGGTCAACGGGTTGTTGGCCTGCCCGCTGGCGTTGACTGTAAGGGCGCTCGTGAGGGTGTGGGAACTTCCGCTCGTGGCCGTCGAGAAGTCCCAGATCACGTCACTCGGCGTCGAGGCGATGCAGCCCGTTTGGGTCACGCTAAGGGCGCTCGTCGTGTAGCCGGTTGCATAGGTCGTGTTGGTTGGCAGCTGCAAGGCGGTCACCGTGACGGGGAACGGGTTGGGGTTGCTGATGGTCACTACGACGTCGCCGTTCCCACCTGGGTAGAGCAGATTGCTTGCCGCAGGCGACGCGACGGCGGTGATCGTCAGGTTGGAGATCGTCCCGGACTGACCTTCACCCGATGATCCACCATTGAGCCCGACAATCCAGTTCGTTGCCGCGAAGATCCCACCGCCAGCAAGCAAAGCACCGACGATGGCTGAGACAACGCGGGCCCGGCGTGACCAGGAAGAGGGCCGCAGCGGATTACCGTGCCGTGAGACACCGACCGCTGGATCCCCCCCACTGTCGATGTGTGTAGCACTCATTGAAGGACTCCTCTTTCATATCCGCCAGAGCCTCGGTGGCCTGAGCAGCTTCCTCAGCGGGCGGATCATCAATCGATCTGCCGGATCCCGGCTCCTATCTGGTTCGGACGAACAAACCCGCAGCTGAAGACCAACGCCGAACATTTCTTGGATTTCGAGCCAGATCTCACCAACCGCGTCAATTGTTGACACGGTCCGCGGTCAGTTCCACCCGCAAGTACCTTCACTCGCGGTGATCCACGAGTACGAGCTCGCTGCTTGAGGGCGTGTCGGGTATTCGGTCCTTACGGGCTCACGCCGCCCTGGAGTTTGGCGCTCGCGGTCCCGGAGCTGCACGCTGCTATGCCGGACTAGTTCTCCCAGGCGATCCGGCAGGTCACCGAGCTCATCGCCGAACGAGCCGGGCGCGACGCTCATGACCTCGCCGTGCGAACGTTGACCGGTGCCGTCTTCGGGGTGATGATCTCAGCCGAGCTGCATTAGGCAGAGCATCCGGAGTGCAACTTTGCGGCTCTCATCGACGACGCGCTGGCGTATCTGGAATCAGGGCTTCCGCTATGAGCAGGAAAGAGGACCCCGTCCGGAACCAAGAGCATGGCCGGTGCTGTCGGTGTCGCGCCCGGGACACGCCACGTCAGCCCGGGGGACCGCCGCTCACCGTGCTCACGCTGAAGTTGTTGTAGAAGGCGTCGCCGTTCGAGCTGTCGGCCGACTGGTTTGCCGCCACCTGCACCGTGAACTGCGTGTTCAGGAACTGGGGGTACTGAGTGAGGTCGATGGTGACCGAGCCGCCGTTGGCTGGGAACCACACGCCTTCTGCCATCGCGCACTGGGTGTCCTGGAGCCGCCGGGTGACCTGCGATGCGGGGACGAACACCAGGCAGGCGAAAGACGTGGCCGGCACGGTTCCGGAGGACGCGCTCTGAGTCTGCGCCACCAGGGACGTGCCGTCGGCGCTTATCGTCACCTGGCCCAGCTCCTGCACGTTGCTCGTGGCGTTCCCGGGATACAGGCCACACCATCCGGAGCTCCCGCCCACGATCACCGACGTGCACCCACTGTGAGACACATCAGCGTTGGCCGCGGCCGATGTGAGCGCCACCGTGGCGACGACTAGGGAGGTTCCAATCAGGGCCATCGCCATCCGGGCCGCTGCCCGCATGGGCCATCTTCGCGAAAGGAAAGTGTGCAGTTCGTCGGTCAACGGGGCCTCCTCAGGCTCGATAACAGCTACGGTGAGTAGTATTGGTGACTACTTTCTGTACTTGAGCGGAATTGATCTGGCGCGCAGCCCAACGGGGACGTCAAGCCCGAAGGGACTGCCTACGACAACCCGACCACCCCGCCGGCAGGGTCGTGACGACCCCTCGGATCTCCTTCGGTTGGCCCGACCCGCTGGCGCGGCATCGGCAGGATCATCCGCCGTCCACAGCTTTCGCGACCGCGGACACCCGTGCCCACTTCGAAGTCCCCGTCAGCGTGGTCTCGCGGTGCTACCTGTAGATAAGCCCGGCGGAGTACCACGACGAAACACGGAAGTCCACGACAGTCAGCCCCACAAGTTGTGGCAGTACGTCAAGTAGCCCTGTTGGTGCGCGGCCGCCTCGAGCGGACAGAGGGTGCGGTAAGCGTGGTGACAGAGAAGGTGCCCCCCTATCTCGGCGCCCCGCGACCTTCGCTGAAGCGTGCGCGACGCAGCGAGGGTTACAGAACCAGCCGGGCCGACCTCGTCCCTATCTCCTCACTGCGCTTCTGCCTCTACCACAGCCGGGAAGACCGGTACGAGCGGCTGTGGTGTCGGGCAGCTCGCGCGGACAGGCGAGCCCACCGCGTTCCCTCCGCTCGTCACGGGTTGCAGTGTGAAGGCCTCGTCACCCAGCCATTCGTCGCCAATACCCGGAGAACCCGCGGTGAGGTAGAAGGGCTTCAGGACAGTGCCCGCCTGCGGGTAGCTGAGCCGCAACGACTTTCCTTTCTGCAGACGCCCGGTCGTGCCGACCACAGGAGACGAGACGAGGCTCGCCTTGGCCGGGAGGAAGTCAGTCGACGTGACGTGCACATGGTCCATCGTGAGGCGTACCAGGTCCGATTGCCCGCCGACAGCATGGAGCAGACGGTTGGCCAGCTTGGGACTGAGCAGGATCTGCCCCTGCGTATCCTGGAAATAGATCCGTTGCCCAGCGGTGAACACCAGGCCTCGGGGCCCGAAGTCCCCGAACTGGGTCCCCGAGCCGTCGACCGCGAACGTGCCGATCCCGGCGAAGTGACACATGTACCTGAAGCCTGTGCTGCCCACGAGACTGTCCGCTGGTACATAGCGAGCCGGGTAGGTCCCAGGGATCGACACCTGTCCGGTGCCCGGCTTGCCGGCGACTCTCACCGTGGCGAGCAGTTGCGGAGGGTTAGGCGTAGGGCAGTCGGTCAGGGTCGTAAACAACGGCGTTCCTTGCGCGTTCTCGACGGTGGCCTGGGTCTCGGTCTCGCCTATGGCAAGATGCGCGACTCCCGGGCCCTGCGTCTGAAGCGGACCGAGCTTCATCGGGGTCTTGTCTCCCAGCGAGGTGACTATCGGCTGGCCGGGGACGAGTGTGATGGTCGGGATGGATATGTGGTTGGCATCTACGAGGTCGGCGGTCGAGTTGGCACCGCCGGTCAGCATCTCCTGGGACTTGAGCAGCTTCACCTGCACCTTGCGAGCCCCAAGCGCGTACAGCTGATTCGTGACGGAGACGGGCAGCGTGGTGCGAGCTCGGATGCTCGTCACCCACAGCGCCTGGCCCGGCCGCACGATCGTCGGCAGGATGCCGCCGGAGAGCGAATCCACAGCGGCAGTGCCCGCAGGGACCCCGCCGATGCTGACCGAGCAGTTGATCGTAAGGTCACCCGTACCGATCTGGGCGTTGGAAGGTATCGGCAGGTCGCTACCGAAGTCAGGTGAGCCCGCCGCCACAGCCGCCGACGTCGAGCTCCCCGAAGGCGAAGCCACCAGCCCGGCAAAGCCGACCAACGCCACGACGAGCACCGCCCGCACGCTGATCCGGCCCCATCTCGTCACTTGTGGTCTCTGCATACTCTCCCCCACGGATACCACTCCCAAAACCTGTGCCCAGATCGCGCGCAAGTCGCACCATGAGTGCTCACCCCTCATCGCACCCTCCTCGAAAACTCCGCCGTCCCGCCGACTTTGTAGTCAGAAGAACGTTTTGCGTACTCTAGGGACTTCCCCAACGTTGTGCGTGTCGAGAATCCGATCCACCCTACGCCACCAGCCTGTACTCGTGAATCTTCTTCCGCGTCTGTCTGTGCGCCGTAGCTGTAGCCGTCACAACAACCCCGCCGCTGATGTGCGCTGTCAGCACGCAACCAAGGACCGGGACCGAGCACTGGCTGAAGCGCTCACGCAGCTGTCCCCGAAGGCCGAGGTCATCCCGCTCGCGCGGGATACACGCGGGATGAAATCGAGAGGAAACAAAAAGGTTAAGTGAACAAGGCCCGCTGACCAGGTACTCCACTTTGACCTTGACCCCGTTTTCCGGACCAGGCTTGCAAGAGTCAGGTCTGGGTCTGTGCTGAGTGTAGGACCTCAAACTCGATCGGTGGGAGGTAGCCGAGCGAGCTGTGCAGCCTCTCCGGGTTGTAGA
>JBEKJK010000009.1:0-98596 GCA_050011255.1 Acidimicrobiales bacterium | reverse complement strand
GCCGGCAACCAGGCGCTCACAGACCGCCCGGCGGAATTCCCTCGCATAACGCTTGGGCATGGACTACCTCCTGGTAGCTCACGACCAAACTCTTATATCGCTGGCTCGGCCTATGGGGTCTAGGCCAGAACGCACCCCCAACGGGATTCGAACCCGTGTTACCGCCTTGAAAGGGCGGCGTCCTCGGCCGCTAGACGATGGGGGCTCGACCGATCGGGGCACAAGGAGGCTAGCAGCCCCTCTACGTTGCTGATCTTGTTGGCGCTCAGTCGCCCACCTTGCTGCCGCGTCTCATCTCCCACGTGGAGCCTTCAGGAGCGTCGTGGACGGCGACGCCGAGGAGCTCGAGCCGGTCGCGAACGGAATCAGCTTCGGCAAAGCGCCGCTCTCGCCGGGCGGAGTCTCTGATATCCAGTAGCACGTCGACGTATGGGCCGATCAACTCTGCGGGATCGCGTACACCCATCTCGGACAGAAGGCCGAGGTCGCGGATCATCGAGCGCAAGCTTGCTCGGCCCCGGTCCATCTCGTCGGATTGGAGCGTGTCCGCTCGCCATGCCCACATCTCCTCCTCGAGCGCCAGCACGGCGGCCACCATCCCCGGTGCGTCAGACCTCTCACGCGCCGATCGGAAAGCGGACTCATGGACGCGGATGGCCTGAAGCAACGGTGAGCCGCCTGGGCGCGCCACGGTCTGCGCCGCGCCCTCGGACCCTTGAGGAGCTGGCTGCTCGCGCCCTTCGGCTACGTCGCCCACCGCAAGGGCACCGACACCGTCACTCGCGATGTCGCCGGTCCGCGCGCCATCGGTGACGCGGCTCGTCGCCCGCGCCCCCTCGTAGGAAGGTGCCGAGGCGAGATCGGAGGCGAGCTCGAGGACGCGTTCCAGCGGCACGGTCGTGCCGGCCTCGAAGCGCGCCGAGTGCCCGCGTACGCGCACCGTGACCCCGCCACGGCCTGCCACCGTCGCGAGCGCGGAGTCGAAGTCCACGCACAAGGCGGTGTGCTCGTCGACCCCGAGCACGAACGTCCCGTCAGGGAGCTTCGGTTCGATGAGCGAGAGGCGGTCTTCTCCCAGATAGCAGTAGCGCGTGTCGTGCGTCTGGCCCTCGGCGTTGTCGTAATGGGGGATCACCGCTGCAGGCAGCCCCAAGGGGCTGAGCAGGTCCAGGCCCTCGAGCCAGTGGGGCTCTTCGCCCACCTTGTACACCTCGTACACCGGGACGGTGGCGACGCCGAGGGTGAGCGCGGCGGCCGACGCGAACGTGACGGCCCCACCGATCATCAGCTTCTCCGAGAGCAAGGAAGGGACGAGAGTGTCCCTCCACTGGCGCAGGGCGTACGAGGGACTTCCCGGACCGGAGAAGACCAGCGGAAGAGCGGCCATCTGCGACACGATCTCTTGTCCGCGATCACCCTCCAGGTCGGCGGCCGATCGCATGCCCGCCACTTCGAGCGTTGTCCCTACGCTCTCGCGGAAATACGACACGGCGCGTGCGGCTATCTCAGCAGCGTTCGTCTGAAAGCCGAACGGTGTGTCGAGAAGGAGCCCGTGCACCGACGCCGAACCGGGTTCATGTCCGGCCGAGGTCTCTGTCGCGGTTTGCGCTGCAAGGAGCTGCTCGGTCACGCCCCGGTGCACCTTGACCATCGTCGGTGCCGTCTCGCCCGACCCCATGATGGTGAGCAACCTCGGAAGACTCCGGCTTCTCACGCCGGACCTCCTTCGCCCTCTGTGACTTCGCCTTTTGGGAGAGTCTCGGCGAGCGAGTCGACGATCTCGCCCTGGAGCATGCTCAGGTAGCGGTACACAGCCACCTGCGGGGCGTGTGGATCGGATTCCTCCACGATGATTTCGTTCTCGGTGACATCGAGCTGGGTGCCCAGGACGAGCCTGAGCACTTCGAGGGCGTCGAGCCACTGGTGGATCTCCTCCTCGTCGAGGCTCGGTTCGTCCACCGTCGCCGTCAGGGTGTCGAGAGCGTCTCGGTGCCGGTGCAGGAGGTGCGCGCCCATCATCTGCCGGTAGTCGGATTCGGCTTTGGTCTCTTGCGGGTATGCGACAGGAAAGACACGCGCTGCGCTGGGATCGCGTGCCTCGAGCAGCCCGCGTGCCTGCAGTGGAAGCGCTTTGAGCAACTCCCGCTCGTCGCCACCGAGCCCGTTGCGGAAACGGCCGTGACGGTCGCGCCTGAAACGGCGCCGCCCGATCACGACCGCACGCTTCTTCTCACTGGGCCTGTTCTAGGGTTGCCCACAGACAGTGCTCGTGCAGGCGCATGACGTCCAGCTCGGCCCGCTCGCGTGGCCCCGAGGACACGATGGCCCGGCCTTTGTTGTGGACGTCGAGCATGAGCCGCGTCGCCTTCTCGCGGCTGTAGCCGAAGAGCTTCTGGAAGACGTACGTGACGTAGGACATCAGATTGATCGGGTCGTTCCACACGATCACGAGCCAGGGCCGGTCAGGTCGGATGTCCTCGCCGCCCGAGGGCCGTTCGGTCTCGACCGGCGCCGTCAGAGGTCCGGCCGGAGCCGCCGAACGGGCCAGCGTAGCTGTGACCGTGGAGGTGCCGACGTCCGACGTGATCATGCGTGAACCGGTCATCCTCGCATCACTGCCTCGGCCGGTTCCGCACCCAGCTCATGAGCCGCGGGACGGGGAGCCGGGCCTGCGCGGACGGCGACAGCCTCCGGGTCGTGATGCCACAACCCGTCGGCGAACCAGTACATGGCGCTCCACACGACCGTGGCGCCGAGCACGTGCACGCCGACGAGCAACGCAGGCAGATGGCTCCAGTACTGGGTGTACCCGACGATCCCCTGTGCCGCCATGGCCGCCAACATCGCGCGTCCTCTCCTGCGCACCGACTGCGGCGCCCCACCTCGTTCGAGGAGATAGAGCAGTCCCAGGACCAGGGCGCCCAGCGTGAGGACGATCCCCGAGTGGGTGCGCGCCATGTCGGCCAAGGGCACGGGAAGGCGCTTCGCCCCCACGCCACCCGCGTGGGGACCTGCCGCGGTGGTGGCGGTACCGGCCACGACGGCGAGCAGGAGCAGACCCCAGGCGAGGCGGGTCATCCACATCTCCCGGGAGTCCACCTTGGCGACGCCGCGCCCGGGTGCCCGACCGGAGCGCAGAGCGAGCGCGCACGCCACCGTCAGCAGCGCGATGCCCACCACGAAGTGGGTCATGACGGCGTAGGGATTGAGCTTCGAGTACACGACGATCTCGCCGAGCAGCGCTTCGCCCACGATGCCGCCTATCAGTGCCGCTGACAGTGCGACGAGGTCGCCACGACGTGGGACCCGGAACACGGCGAAGGCGAGAGCCACGACGGCGGCCGTGCACACCGCTACCACAACGATCCGGTTGCCGAACTCCAACGCCGGGTGAAGTGCCAGCGGAGGCGTGAAGTGCTGCTTGAAGCAACCAGGCCAGTCCGGGCACCCGAGCCCTGAATCGGTCAGCCGCACGGCACCGCCCGAGACGATGTTGAGGACCGTCAACCCGAGCGTCACCTGGGCGACGCGCAAGAAGACCCTGGGGGTGACCGTGGGGGGCATGAGGGCACGGGAAGCCTGCACCGGCGCACAATCGTACCTGCCGCTGCCGTATGCTCAGCACTCAATGTCTGTCGTGTCCCCCGTCCTGAAAGAGGCGCCGGCCGTCGAGCGCCTTCGCTCCCGCGCGATGCATTTGCGCAGCTACGTGGTGCTGACGAAGCCACGCATCGTGGAGCTTTTGCTCGTCACGACTTTGCCGACGATGTTCGTGGCCCGACGGGGCGTTCCGTCGGTCGTGCTGATGGTGGCCACGCTCGCGGGTGGGGCACTGGCCGCGGGAGGTGCCAACGCCGTCAACATGGTCGTCGACCGCGACATCGACCGTGTGATGCGCCGCACCAGGCATCGTCCCCTCGTCACCGGTGAGCTCACGCCCGTTTCAGCGCTCGTCTTCGCCGTCACCCTCGAGCTCGTCGCGTTCGCCGAGCTGTGGTTCGCGGTCAACCTCCTGTCGGCTCTCCTGGCCTTGGCGGCCACCGCGTTCTACGTCTTCGTCTACACGATGTGGTTGAAGCGGTCCTCGACGCTGAACATCGTGATCGGAGGGGCGGCTGGAGCCGTGCCCGTTCTCGTGGGGTGGGCTGCGGTCACGAACCGCCTCGGGTGGACACCTGTCGTGCTGTCCGCCGTGGTGTTCCTCTGGACACCCCCGCATTTCTGGGCGCTTGCAGTTCGCTGTCGTGAGGACTACGAGGCCGCTCACATCCCGATGCTCCCGGTCGTCGCGCCCCTCGCGCGCACCGCTCGGCAGATCCTCCTCTACACGCTCGCGCTCGTCGCGGTGACGCTGGCGGTCATCCCGGTCGCGCACATGGGATTGCTCTACACCGCCGCCGCTGCAATCCTGGGAGCGTTGCTGCTGGGGTACGCGCTTCGCCTGCGCCGGGCCCAGACACCCGCAGCAGCCATGGCGCTGTTCCGGTATTCGATCACCTATCTCACGCTGTTGTTCGTCGCTCTCGCCACCGACGTCATCGTCCGCTTTCACTGAGCACGGCTCAGGGCGTTCCGGAGCGGTGCTCCCCGGCCAGCCCGATTGCCAGGGTGACGGCCTCCTCGGGGGTGCTCGCCCGCATTACGGCACTTGTCTGCTTGCCAGCTCGCGCAAGCTCCCAGGTGCCGAGCCCCACGACCGCTACGCCGGTCGCGAGCGCCAGCGCGATCTCCGACAACGTGCCGAATTCGCCACCTACCGCAATCACGGCGTCCGCGGCGCGCACGACCAGAGCGTTTCGGGCCTCGCCGATCCCGGTCGGCAAGGCGATGTCGACGTGTGCGTTCGCATCGCTGCGCTTCGTCCCGGGCAGGATCCCCACCGTGAGCCCACCGCCCTCGCGTGCTCCTTCGCACGCCGCTTCCATCGCGCCACCGAGGCCGCCGCACACGAGAACGGCGCCGGCCTCGGCGAGCCCCTGACCCACCGCCTTCGCCAGCTCGCGCTCGGCTGGAGGTGCGTTGCCGCCACCCACGACCGCTACGTAGAGGGGCCTGGGCACCTCCAGATCTTGTCCCAAGAGCCTGCGCGCATGGTGGTTGCACGCCAGGCGGGCACTACTGCCAGCGGAAGGTGAGGGCGGCGGCAGCAGGTGCCGCCACGGCCCAGCAGGCGAGGACCACCCACGACCACGCCGGTACCGCGACCCTGAGCCCCAACGAGTCGTGCAACGCCTGGGCTAGAGCTGCCGAGGGCAGCGCCTTCGCCACTCCCTCGAGCCAGCCGGGGAGCTTCGACAGCGGCGCGAGCATCCCGCTCACCAGGAGAAAAAGCAGCCACAGACCGTTGGCGGCCGCCAGGTTCACCTCGGCTCGCAACACACCTGCCAGCAACAGGCCTATGCCGCCGAAACCGGCGGTGGCGAGCAACACGACCAGCACAGCCGCACCGGCTCCCCCGGCGCTCGGGTGCCAGCCGAGGGCGAGCGAGACCGGCACGAGCACCACCACCTGGAGCACCTCTACGACGACTATCGCCGCTATCTTCGCCCCGAGCAGCGACGGGCGTCCGAGAGGGGTCGACCCGAGACGCTTGAGCACTCCGTAAGAGCGCTCGAAACCGGTGCCGATCGAGAGGTTCACCATCGAGGTCCCCATCACCGCGAGGGCCAGGATCCCCGGCGCCAGGAACCTGACCGGGTGAGCCGTCCCTACAGGGAGGAGATGGACCTCCGAGAAGAAGACGAGGAGCACGACCGGGATCCCGATGGTGAGCAGCAGGGACTCACCGCGTCCGAGGGTCATGCCCACCTCAGCCGCGCACTGAGCCACCAGCCGACCAAGAGCGTGCGCGGGCACACGGGCCGTGGGCCCGACCGACGAGCACGTGGGGTTCTCGCCGTCTGGCACCTCCAGCTGGTCTTCACCGAGGTCCGGCGCGCGACGATTCTTCTTCGGATCGTCTGCTCCTCCGGCAGCTGATTCCTCGCCTGCGCGTTCGTTCTCACCGTCAGGTCCTTCGTCTACAGAGCGCGCGCGAGTCACCTCCAGGTACACCTCTTCGAGCGACCGTCGCCCGGCGTGGAGGTCCGCGAGCGGGAGATCGTGCTCTGCCAGCCACCCGGCGAGCTTCCCCAGCCGAGCGGGGGTGGCCTCTTCCTTCATGACGTAGCGGCCCGCCTCTTCTTCTACGACGAAGCTTGCGTCCACCCCGAGCGCTGCGGCGAGCCCGTCCAATTCGACTCCGGGCGGGGCCGAGAAGTAGATGCCGCCTCGGGTTCCGGCAGCTGCCAGCTCCGCCACCGAGCCGCTGGCGACAGCCCGCCCACGCGTGATGATCACGACCTCGTCTGCGAGACGTTCGGCCTCGGGCAATTCATGCGTGGTGAGAAGGACGCACGTCTCTCGATCTCGAAGTGACGCTATGACGGCCCGGATCGCCAGGCGCCCTTCGGGGTCCACGCCGGCCGTGGGCTCGTCTAAGAACACCACCTCAGGCCGCCCGACGAGCGCGAGGGCCATGGAGAGGCGCTGTTGCTCTCCCCCCGACAGATGGCGCCACGGTGTGGCGGACAACCCGCTCAACCCGACCAGCTCGAGCAGCGCGTCGGGATCCTCGGCGTCCTCGTAGTAGCTGGCGAAGAGCTCCAGCACCCTGCGAGTGCCGATCGTGGGATAGACACCTCCGTGCTGGAGCATCACCCCGATACGCGCTGAGAGGGCTCTGTGCTGCGAGATCGGATCGCATCCGAGCACCCGTACGAATCCCGCCTCGGCGCGTCGGTAGCCTTCGAGGGTCTCTACGGTCGAGGTTTTCCCGGCTCCGTTCGGGCCCAGTAGCGCGAGCACCTGGCCGTGCTCGGCGCTGAGCGAGAGGCCGTCCACCGCCACGAGCGCTCCGTAGCGCACGACGAGTCCACGGCAGTCGATCGCAGGCACGGCCACTCACGGCGAGGCTACTTGTGGGTACTACCTTTGAGCGCAACATGATCGACATCCGTCTGGTCAGGGACGACCCAGATGCCGTGCGCAAGGCGTTCTCCCGACGACAGGTCGACCCGACCGAGGTCGACCGCCTTCTCGAGGCGGACAGGCGCGCCCGCGCCGCAGTCGGCCACCGTGACGAGATTCGCGCCCGGGTGAAGGATCTGTCGCGCCAGGTCGGCGAGGCGAGACGTTCGGGCAACACGACAGAAGCCGCCGCGCTCGCCGAGCAGAGCCGCGCTCTGGGCGACGAGGAGCGCCAGGCCGACTCAGAGGCGACCTCCGCCCAGGGAGAGGTGCGCGAGCTGTTGTTGTGGCTCCCGAACCTCCCCGCACCCGACGCACCTGACGGCGAGGGCCCGCAGGACAACGTCGTCGTAAGGCGCTGGCCCGCGAAGGCGCGCTCATACTCGGAGTGTCAGCGGGTTCCCCACTGGGACGTCGGCGCGCAGCTGGGCATCTTGGACCTCGAGCGTGCCGCGAAGCTGTCGGGTTCGATGTTCCCCCTCTACCGGGGTCTCGGGGCGCGCCTCATCCGGGCGCTCGGCGCCTTTGCTCTCGACCACCACGCGCAGAGCTACGAGGAGATCCGCCCCCCCACGCTGGTGCGCACCGAGACGATGTTGTCGACGGGCCATCTCCCGAAGTTCGCCGACGAGGCGTACCACGTCGAGCGCGACGACCTGTGGGCGATCCCAACTGCGGAGGTGCCCCTCACATCCATGCACAGGGGGGACCTCCTCGAGGAGGTCGATCTCCCCTTGCGTCTGTGCGCGTCGACGGCGTGCTTCCGCCGTGAGGCAGGGGCTGCGGGGCGCGACACGCGAGGTGTGCTGCGGACGCACGAGTTCGACAAGGTCGAGCTTTTCGCCTATGCCACCGCCGAACAGTCGCCGGTCGAGCTCGAGGAGATGGTCGCGCGCGCCGAATCGTTGTTGCAGTCGCTCGACCTGGAGTACCGGGTCGTCGACCTGTGCACCGGCGACCTCGGCAATGCTGCGGCGCGCACGTTCGACCTCGAGGTCTTCGCGCCGGGAAGTGACATGTGGCTCGAGGTGTCCTCTGTCAGCTGGTGCGGCGACTACCAGGCGCGAAGAGCGAACATCCGGTATCGGCCCACCGGCGGGGGCCAGGCGGTGTTCGTTCACACCTTGAACGGTTCTGCGCTCGCCTGGTCACGTATATGGCCTGCGCTCATCGAGGCCGGTCGCCAGCCCGACGGGTCGGTGCGCCTGCCCGAAGCGCTAGCCGGCTATCTCGGCGGTAACACGGTCATCGAGCCGCGCTGACCCCTCTAGCCGCCGCCGGCAACCTCGAAGCGGTAGCCGACGCCACGAACCGTGGTGATGACCGTGGGCGAGGACGAGTCTTCCTCGATGTGAGAGCGGAGCCGCTTTATGTGCACGTCCAGCGTCTTGGTGTCACCCACGTAGTCCGTGCCCCAGACACGGTCGATCAACGTGTCGCGCGTGAGGACCCTCCCGGGGTTCTCCATCAACAGCTCCAGCAGCTCGAACTCCTTGCGGCGCAGGTGGACCTCGCTGCCGCGCACGAAGACGCGGTGGCGGTCGGTGTCGAGACGCACAGCCCCGACCTCGACGACGTTGCCTTCATGCGCGTGTTCACCCGCACCGGGAGCTATTGCGTCACGCGGCGAGCGGCGAAGCACGGCGCGCATCCGGGCGACGAGCTCTCGCAGCCGGTAGGGCTTGACCACGTAGTCATCGGCCCCCATCTCGAGCCCTACCACCGTGTCGATCTCGGTTCCCTTGGCGGTGACCATGATGATGGGCACCGACGAGCGGGAGCGGATCGTGCGGCAGACGTCGATGCCCGAGAGCCTGGGCAGCATGATGTCGAGCAGCACGAGGTCCGGATCGAGGGTCTCGAACAAGCGCAGAGCCTCGGGACCGTCGCGCGCCGCAGTCACGTCGAATCCCTCACGATCGAGGCCTACCGCCAGGGCCTCTACGAACGACTCCTCGTCTTCGGCCAGAAGCACCTTGATCCGGTCCTCGTGGACGTCGGGCTCCGCGCGTGGGTGCTGTGGCTGGTGGGCGGCGCGGGCCATCGTCAGTCTGCTTCCTGCTGAGAGGGAAGGATCAAGCGGAACGTGGAGCCTTCACCTTCGCGCGAATCCACCTCGATATGCCCGTGGTGGTTGGTGGCGACGTGCCGGGCGATGGACAAGCCGAGCCCGGTGCCGCCCGTGATGTGGCTGCGGCCCTGGTCCACGCGATAGAAGCGCTCGAAGATGCGCTCGAGGTCACGTGCCGGGATGCCGATCCCGTGGTCGGCCACCTCGATCGCCACCTCGCCGTTCGTGCGACGTCCCTCGAATCGGACCGTGCCTGCGTCGTAGGAGAACTTCACCGCGTTCTCGAGCAGGTTGTAGAGGGCGGACACGAGCTGGCGGCGGTCACCGAGGACGGACACGGGTGGTTCGGGCTCCTCCATCATGATCTTCACGCCCCGGTGCTCGGCGGCGGCGCGCACGTGTTCGACCGCCTGGGCCATCAGCAGGCTGACCAGCACCGGTTCGCGTGGAGGGGCCTTCTCGGCTTCTATGCGCGACAGGTCGAGGAGGTCGTCGATGATCCTGCTCACCCGGAAGGCTTCGGTGTGGATGCGGTTGGCCAGACGCCGCCCGACGGCGGCGTCGGTGTCCGACACGAGGGTCTCGGCGAGCAGTCCGAGCGCACCGATGGGTGTCTTCAACTCGTGACTCACGTTGGCGACGAAGTCGCGGCGTATCTCCTCGAGCCGCCTGCGCTCCGACACGTCGTCGATGACAGCGATGGCGCCCAGCGTCCGTCGCCCGTCGTCGATCAGCTGGGTGCTTATCGCGAGGGTCCGGCGCGGGGGCCCGTAGAGGTCGAGGGCCCGCGACGCGGAGCCCTGTTCCCAGGACTCTCCCAGCAGGTCGACGACTGTCTGTGCCGCCAGCGCGTCGCCGTGGCGGCCCCCCATCAGCTCTACCGCACGCGTGTTGCGGAACACGACCTCGCCGCTCTCGTCGCAGACGATCACGCCCTGAGGCAGCGTGTCCAGAGCGTGTCTCAGGCGGATCGCGTCCGCCGACGACTCGGCCACCGCTTCGGCTGCGCGGTCGGTCACTACCTCCAGGTGGTGCAGGGCCGGCTCGACTCCTTCGGGCGCGCCTGTAGGTGCGTCGGTGCCGAGTCGAGAGGCCAGGGCCGAGAGCCGTTGCTCCAACGAGCGGCGCCCTGACCGCCGACCAAGGATCGTGGCCACCACCACCGCGACGATCGCGAACGCGCCGAGCGCGGCGAAGCCGACTTCCACGGTGCTCTGCGACACCCCCGACGTGCCGAACACGCCAACAGCATGGCAGGCCGCGCGGTCACTGCGGCGGACGGCCGTTGGCCGTCCAGACCTCCTCCGGCCCGTTTTGGCGGGCGACAGTTTGCCTGGTCAGTGCCCCCTTTGCGGTCTCGGCATCCGGTTTGTGGACATGAAAAATCATGAAACAGCTTGCAAAATACTCGAACGCCCCAATAGTCTCTCGGGAGCGCGCTCAACGGGCTCAACGGCGGGGACATCGGCGGGGCATCGAACCGTGACCCAGAGAAAGGAGGAGCCATGCTGATGCGAGCGTTTCCGGCATTGGCCGATGTCACCCTCAACCCTTCGGTGGGGAATCTCCCCGGTGGGGACGTGCTTCAGAGGCTCACGAACGGCTTGGGCGGCTGGGCTCTCGTGGCGGCACTCGTGGGCCTCGTGATCGGAGCGGCGGCGTGGGCGCTGGGCGCTCATTCGCAGAACTACCACCAGGCCTTCGCGGGGCGAAGGACCGTGCTCGTCTCGGGGTTGGCGGCCCTCTTGATCGGCGCGGGCCCCGGGCTCGTCAACTTCTTCTTCCACGCCGGCACGGGTGTTCGCTGACTCGGTGAAGCCTGCGACCTCGACCGAGTGCCACGCCTGGGCGCTGTGAGCCTTTCGCCGACCGTGAACTTCGACGCCGCACCTTTCCTGTCGTGCCCGACGAACGGTATGCCTGTGGTGGGAGCCGTCTGCAACGCGGTGGGCGGTGGTGTGGGGAGTGCCGTGTCGGGCGCTGCGGGTTCCGTGCTGGGCGTGAGCGTCGGTGCGGTCTTCGATGCCGCGGGTCAGTGGGTAGCCAGCGGGGCCGCATGGCTTCTCGGGCAGGTCGGACATCTGATGTCGTCGAGCACCTCGGTCGGACTCGGGACGAAGTGGTTCGCCGTCCGCGAGTCGGTGATGGCGACACTGGCCGGCGCTGTGGTGCTTCCCATGGTGTTCGTCGGTGCGATCCAGGCGATCTACCGTCAGAACGCTGCTGTGCTCACGCGCGCGTTCCTGGTGCACCTCCCGCTTGCGATGCTGCTCACGGGCGTGGCCGTCGAGCTGGTTCGTCTGGCGCTCGCGATCACCGACATGCTCTCTGCGCAGGTGCTTTCAGCAGGCGGGGTCGACACCCGTCAACTACTTGCGCCCGTGACCGAGTTCCTCGGGGCGAGCGGACTTGCGACAGCCGGTGCTCCGGGGTTCGTCGTATTCGTCGGGGCGCTCATCGTCGCCATCTCGGCTCTGACGTTGTGGCTGGAGCTCGTCGTTCGCGCGGCCGCCGTTGCAGCAGCCACCCTGTTCCTGCCGCTCACGCTGGCGGCACTCGTCTGGCCCGCCGTCTCGCACTGGTGCAGGCGGCTTGCCGACACGCTCGCCGCCCTGGTTCTCTCGAAGTTCGTCGTGGCCGCGGTGCTCTCACTGGCGGCGGGTGCCATTGCCGGAGGTCTCGGTACCGAGGGCGCGAACGGTGGCGGGTTCGCCGCCGTGGTCACCGGGATCGCACTGTTGCTGATCGCCACGCTGTGCCCGTTCACCTTGTTGAAGCTGGTTCCGGCGGTGGAGGCAGGAGCAGTGGCCCATCTCGAGTCGGTACGCCACCGGCTGGCGGGCGCGGCACGGACGCCGGCGAGCGCCAGGAGCTTCGCGATGGACGTGGTCGCGCTGGCGGGCTCCGGACCTGCAACGGGAGGGGCGATCGCAGACGGGGCCGAGGTGTCTCGGGCCGGGGGAACCGGGGCATCCCAGGGCGCCGGGAGCTCGGACGCGGCTGACCCCGAGATGAACGACGGTCGCCCGCCTCCGGCGTCCGTCTCCGACTGGTTCCCGAGCGCCGACGAGGATCGCGATCAGACCGACCGGAGCTCAGCGCGATCCGAGGGGCACGCTCGTTCGGCGTCGACGGGCGGTTCGAGCCGACGCAGCAGCGGAAAGCCGGGGAACCGAGGTGTCGGTGGGCCCTGAACAGAGCCCCCCGGTGCGTTACCGCTTCGGTCCCCTCGAGCGGCGAGGACTGGTGGCCGGATGGCGCGGAGGGCAGATCGCGACGGTCGGAACAGGGCTCGTGGCCGCCGTTCTCGTCTTGCGCGCCGACAGCTCCTTGAGCGGGGCGTTGGTGGCGCTTGGGCTCGTCGGCACGGCGGTGGCTGCAGCAACGTGGCCGGTTGGCGGCCGCACCGTGGAGGAATGGGCACCTGACGCGCTGCGGCACGCGACCGGCACCAACCGCCGTCGTCACATGCGCACGGATCCGTTCGCCACCTTGCGTCTAGTGCCGGTGGACCTGGCGACGTCCGGCCCGATCGGATCATCGCGAGGGCCGCACCGCGGCGCTCGCATGACCCCGGGCGCTCCCCGGGCAGCTTCGCTCCCGGCAGCTGGGACGGCTCTGGGTCAGGTGGGCGTCGTCGCTGACGATGCATCTCGTACCTACACCGCCGTGCTGGCTGCATCGGGTGCGGGGTTCGTGCTTCTCGGGGAACAGGACAAGGTGCAACGAATCGGAGCCTGGGCCGGGGTCTTGTCATCCCTGGCGCGTGAGGGATCCGCGGTGCACCGCGTCCAGTGGGTGGAGCGCAACGTTCCCGAGGCTGACTCGGCGATCGCCGATCAGCTCGAGACGGCAGCGTCCGCGGTGGACGGGCGCGCCGCGGCGTATCGCTCGTACACAGCGCTAGTGCACACACAGACCGCCGCCTCCGAACGCCACGAGGTCCTAATAGCCGTCAGCGTCCATGTGGGAAAGGCCGCGCGTCTCGTCAAAGCTGCGGGTGGTGGTCAGGTGGGCGCGTGCGCTCTCGTGCTTCGCGAGACCGCGACGCTGCGGAGGCGCCTCGCCGATGCCGGGATCGATGCCGGGAACGTCCTCGGGCCCGAGGCTCTAGCGCGCACGTTTCGGCGCGCCTTCGAACCCGCGTCTACATCCAAAGTGGTTCGCGCGCCGGGAGGGGACACCTGGAGCGCGATGGGCGCGGCGCGCGGGGAGAGCTGGGACAGCGCGCTGCTCGCGGCATCGAGGGACGAAGGCACGAGGCCGCTGCGCGCGCTCCCCCACGGTGGGTGCCAGTGGCCCTGGCCGATGGGAGTGCGTTGCGAGTGGGGCCGGGTGCACGTGGACAGTACCTGGCATGCCACCTATTGGATCTCGGAATGGCCACGGATCGATGTAGGCCCTGACTTCCTGGGACCCCTCCTACTCCTGCCCGAGGTTCGGCGCGCGGCTTCTGTCGTCATGGAGCCACTGGGCCCCGCACAGGCCGCACGAAGGATCGAGCAGGCGCGCACAGCGGACATCGCCGACTCGGAGCTGCGTCGCCGCGGGGGCTTCTTGGCTACCGCCAGGCGCCGCCGCGAGGAGGAGCTCCTGGTCCAGCGCGAGGTCGAGCTCGCTGACGGGCATGCCCCCTTTCGTTTCTCCGGGTACGTGACGGTGAGCGCAACCGATCTGGGCGAACTGGAGGACGCGTGCGCGCAGACCGAACAGGCAGCAGCTCGTTGCGGGCTCGAGCTACGCCTGTGCTACGGGGACCAGGCGCGCGCATTTCTGACCACGCTTCCACTCGGTCGCGGGCTCTCGTGAACCTCGCATTGGCGTGCCCGCTCAGCAGGCCACCGTATCCATCTCGGGGCGGTCTTAGACCTTTGCATCAGAACCGGGTTTCGGAGCGTTCGCGTTTCGTGGAACATGACCTGTTCGGAGTATCGTTTCTCGGCGCACCGAGCGGCGCGCCCTGCTTCCCAGGTGTCGTGATCAGTCTCGGGCGACGAGTACACGAAGACCACAAAGAGGAGCGAGCAGCGTGGACAGCGAGGCTTTCGAAGAGATTCGGTCCGTGGTGAGAGGTTTTGTGCGGAACACCGTGGTTCCGGCCGAGAACGACATCGACGAGAACGACCTGATCCCACCTGAGATCCGCGATGCCGCAAAGGAGATGGGCCTGTTCGGCTTTGCAATTCCAGAGGCCTACGGCGGTTTGGGACTGTCGATGGACGAAGAGTGCCGGCTCGTCATGGAGCTCGGTTACACGACGCCGGCGCTACGGTCCATGTTCGGCACCAACAACGGCATCGCCGGGCACGTGCTGATGGAGGGGGGTACGGAGAACCAGAAGAAGGAGTGGTTGCCGAAGCTCGCTTCTGGCGAAGTAGTTGCTTGCTTCGCCCTCAGCGAAGCGGAGGCAGGGTCGGATCCCTCCGGCCTTACCACCCGTGGACGGCGCGACGGTGACAAATGGGTGCTGAACGGCGCCAAGCGCTACATCACCAACGCGCCGGTCGCCGACGTCTTCATGGTCTTCGCACGAACCAACCCTGACGTGAAGGCGACTCGGGGTATCTCGACGTTTCTGGTTCCTCGGGACACGCATGGGCTCTCGGTCGGGCCACGTGACCACAAGATGGGGCAGTTCGGAGCCTGGACCTCCGACGTGTATCTCGACGATGTCAAAGTGCCCGTTGACGCGCTGGTGGGGACAGAGGCGGGGGAGAACACCGGCTGGGCCACCGCCATGAAGTGCCTGGCTCACGGAAGGCTCCACATTGCCGCTTTGTGCGTCGGCATGGCCGAGCGTCTGGTCGACGAGTCGGTGAACTACGCCCGTGACCGGAAGCAGTCGGGCCATCCGATCGCCACCTTCCAGCTAATCCAAGGTCTCATCGCCGATTCGGTGACCGATTTCCATGCCGGACGTGGCCTGGTGCTCGAGGCCGCTCGAGCGTTCGACGCAGGCTCGGACCGCAAGATCGGACCGTCGACGGCCAAGTACTTCTGCAGCGAGATGGTGGGCCGTGTCGCCGACCGAGCCGTGCAGATCCACGGAGGGACCGGCTATATGCGGGGGATCGCCGTGGAGCGCTTCTTCCGCGATGCTCGGCTGTTCCGGATCTACGAGGGAACGAGCCAGATCCAACAGGTGATCATCGCCCGGCACGCGATCGGTGCGGCGGCCGACGGCTGAACCGCATCGACTCCACGGCGTCGGTGCCGACCGTGTTGCCACGGTAACGAGGCCTCGCGTCAATCCTGCAACTGAACGGGTCGTCCCTCTCGTTCGCTGATCGCCTCGGTGGCTGCTTCGACGAGCTTGTGCGCGAGGTCGGAGAGGGCTCGAGCAGTCGCAAGCTCCTCCCCGATCATCGGCAGGTTGGCATCGACGGGGTTGCGACGCGCCCGCCCCGAGCCGGTGAACGTGGCCCCTCGGATGACAATCGAGGCTTGCGCGTTGGTGTGGTCGACGTCCTCCTCGAAGGTCAACTCGATCTCACTCGTTTCCTTCATCGTGGGAACCCCCTTAGGAACCATCCCAAGGCTACGTCCTTCCCCCACCCCTTTCGTCGGCAGAGATTCGTCGTTGTGAGCTCGGGCTGCCCTCGTGTCGAGCACAGTGATCCGCCTCGACCGGTCCGCAGGTAGACGTGACAATATGCGCACATGGAGGGACCTGGCTGGTTGCGCCCAGTTCCGGCGTTGCTGATCGTGGCTGCCGCCTCCGCGCTGGTGTCGTGTGGGACGATCACGACGGTGGGCGGCCGCTCGCCGACGACTACATCGGCTAGCACACAGCCGGGCACCACGCTCGACTCCACGCCGCCGGCGAGCGCCAGGGGCCCGATCTACCTGGCCCTGGGCGACTCGGCGCCGATGTGGAACGGGATTGACTCGTATCCCAATCACATCGCCTCCTATTACGTAGCAAGCATCCCCGGTTTGGAGCTCGTGAACCTGGCCCAGTCGGGAGCGACGTCGGCCTCGATGTTGCATACCCCGATGGGCAGTGCCGGCTCACAACAGCAACAAGCGGTGGATTTTCTTCATGCACACCAAGGCTCGATCGCTCTCATCACGATCGACATCGGCGGAAACGACATCCTGGGGTGCGTCACCAGCGCTACGAGTCTCAGCACGAGCTGCATCCAGGAAGTCGAGGCAAAGATGGTCACCAACCTCGACGCGATCCTGAGCGGCCTTCGACAGGCGGTGGGACCCTCCGTACGGATCGTCGGGATGACCTACTACGATCCCTTCCTCGGCGATTGGTTGGCGGGCGGTGCTGATCGTGCCGCCGCGGTCGGGAGCGTGCCCCTTCTCACCCAGCTGAACGGCCTCCTAAGCGACGCCTATGAAGCGGCGGACGCGCAGGTGGCCGACGTACAGGACGCCTTCCGGTCGACCGACCTCTCGACAACCGTCGCGTCGTCGTGGGGACAGATCCCCGTTGCCGTAGAGCAGGCATGCACGCTCCTCGACATCACTTGCCAAGCCGGCCAGGCAGAAGGGTTCGGCGACGACCCGAATCCCGCTGGTGGCGACGCGATAGCCAAGGCGTTCGAACGCACCATCGGGGCACTCAATCCGCCTGGATAGCGGGTCCTGGATGCCTTGCGCCGCTGACCGCCCGACACGAGACCGAACGCCTCGACCTTCGGCGAGTAGGCTTCGCCGATACCTGGTGCCGGGCAACGATCGGTTAGGCCGATGCGCAAAGGGCTCGCGTGGCTTATCCTCGCCGCCTTGGGGACGGGTGTCGGGGCTTGCGCCGACAAGACCGCACCACGCGCTGCGGCGAGAACACCGACCGGACGCATCCCGACCACCACCACCACCACCACCACCACCACCACCCCGCAGTCTCCGGTGGCGAGCACTGCACCGGTGGCGTCATTGCAGGTCAGCCCAGGCACCACCGTTCGCGCAGGGACCGTCCTCGACATTTCGCCGTCAGCCCCGTGCCAGGTGTCGCAAGCTGGTTCACCGCAGGATCTCTACTATGACGTCACCGTCTACCTCGTGTTCTCCAACAACCAGACCGTGGGCGAATCGTTCTCTGCCGCGTTGACCGTCGATGCAGACAAGCGCTCAGGGAGTTGGTCGACGATGCTTGCGATACCGGCGAGCACTCACCCAGGCCCGTATTTCCTCAGTGTCGACTGCTACTACGGGCGAACTTCGCTTGGGCCGACGTACCAGGACGTCACGGTCATCGTTGCGGCCCCATAGGTGGCTCGTACCCGGAGTCAACCGTGAGCCTTCGCTTGTCCGTGCTTCCTATTCGTCGGCGTGGTTGCGATCAACTCGACAACCGATGATGGACTGAACTGACGGCGCGCTCCGACAAGAGGATTCGATCCGGTGGACCTGGGACCTCTCCGGGAAGTTGCTCTTGCGCCACAGGTGACCCCGATGCCTGACGAGGCCGTTGGCAGAACACCGCAAGGGCGTGGCAGGCGCTGGCTCGCGCCGCTGCTCTCCCTCCAGACGATTCGGATCGCATGTCATCTCGCGGTCGTATCACCGTTTCTCGTGGCTGCCGGGCTCGAGATGGCGCGAGGTTGGCGACCAAATGGGGATGACGCGTTCATCGTGTTCCGCTCATGGGCGGTCACGTCATCCCACTCCACCCTGGTCGGTCAGTTCAACGCCGGGCTCACGGCCACCTCGGGTCACGCGGTATACGACCCGGGTCCGCTGCTGTTCTGGTTCCTGACAATCCCCGTCCATCTCGACCACGCCCAGGGCGCCCTGTGGGGCGCGGCGGTCCTGTGCACTGCGGGTGTCTCCCTGGCAGTGGAAGCTGCGTGGTCGGCACGCGGCTGGCCGGCAGCGGTAGCAGTAGTGGCCGTCGTCCTCGCCATACTCGCCGAATACCCTGCACTCGCTCTGGATCCTGTCTGGAACGCCCACATCGGGCTCATCTGGTTCATCGGCACGGCAGCGATCGCCTACGCGGTGACGGTCGGTCGCCTCCGGTGGTGGCCCATGCTCGTTCTTGCCGCCTCCTTCGCGGCCCAGTGCAACCTCGTGTTCGCCGCTGGCGCAGTCGCCTGCGCAGTGCTGGCTCCGGTGCTCGGTCTCCGACAGGCACGACGCCCGGGCTGGTGGCTGCCCGTCGGCTTGTTGGCCGGTGTCGGGTGCTGGCTGGCGCCGTTCGTTCAAGAGCTCACCTCCCGCACCGGCAACGTCACGTATCTGCTTCGCGCCGAGCGGACCGCGCCGGGCACCGGAGCGATGTTCGGCCTGAGGTCGCTTTCGGCCGTGGTGGGCCTCCATCCAATCTGGGCGAGCGCGGCCGACCACGCCAGCTTCCTGGCAATCGTCTCCACCATCGGTGCGAACTCCTGGGTGCTCGGGATCGCCATCCTCGTCGGGCTCCTTTGCATCTGGGTGGCATCGACGTCTACCGGTCGACACGACCTCGCGGCCCTCTGTTTTGTTGCGCTGGTGCTTTCGGGGACCCTCGTCTTGACGTTCTCGTCGATCCCGCGCGCACAGCTCCTCTACATCTCGTATCTCGACCCTGCGTCATGGCCAGTCGGCATGATCGTCACGCTCGCCGGGCTCTGGGCCCTCGCCGAGCTGTCGGTCTGGGCGGCTCGGCGGGTTGCGGCCCGGCACCGCTCCCGTAGACAGGGTCTCGTTCCAAGCATCCGCGCCCTCCGGTGGTTCGTGCTCGGGCTCACCGCTGTCATGGGCGCGCTGACCGTTGCAAGCGACACCGTCATCGCCGGTCACTCCCTCGACGACACCCAAGTCAGGGCCGAGGGGTGGCCGATGATCCCTCAGGTCGCCTCGGTATCGGCAAGGATCGAGCGAGTCGTTCCGCGTGGGGGCGTGATGATCGTGACCCACTCCCTCTACGGTCCCGGAGTGGTCACCGGCGTCCTGTGGGAGCTGTACTCGGACGGATGGCGGCCGAAGGCCGGCCATTACTACGGGAGGCTGATAGGTCCGGAGGTCCTCGCATCCGGTACCGCTCCTCCCGTGACAGCGACGGTGACGTATACGGGCTTTTCACCTGCCACGGTCGCAGTATCGGGAACGAGACGCTCCTGATCGCGCCCACGGGGCCCGGTGGCAGCGGTCGACGACGACGCACTGCCAGTCGCAGGCCGATGCGGCAATGGTCGGAGCGTGCGTTCGGGTCCAGGTGTCGAAGGACACGTGGAACGGCCTCACGCCGGGCTCTGAGCAGGCCGGCGCGAGAAAGCGCGCGAAGAATCCTGCAAGGTGGCCACTTCAAGCTCCGTCACATGGGCGTACCGGCGCACGAGACCACCACGCGCCACCTCGGAGCGGCCTATCCATTTGCAGCCGAACCGGGTCTCGGGGCCACAGGCGTGTTCGTGGGACGTGACCTGTTCGGAGGCTCCTTCTGCTTCGACCCCTTCGTCCTCTATCGCCGTGGCGTGATCACGAACCCGAACGTGGTCGTCTTCGGCCAGATAGGTAGGGGCAAGAGCGCCTTCGTGAAGACGTACCTGTGGCGTGAGGCCGTGTTCGGCCGCCGAGCGTGGGTCGTGGACCCGAAGGGCGAGTACGCCCCCCTGGCGAGGGCGTGGGGGACAGAGCCCCTGTCGCTGCGGCCGGGAGGTTCGATCAGGCTCAACCCCCTCGACGCCCCGGCCGTGACGGCAGCCGCCGGGGCGCAGGACACGATGCGGCGACGAGCCGAGCTGCTCGCATCGCTCGCTGCCGCCAGCCTCGGCCGCCCCCTGCTCCCCGCGGAGCGTGCCGCGATCGAGCTCGCCGTGGCCGAGGTGGGCGACGGTGGCGGCACGGCGCCCACTCTTCCGGAGGTGGTCGAGGCGCTACTGCGACCAAGCGCCCGCGCGGCGCGTTCACTTCGCACCGATGTGGCTGGGCTCGCCGCCGACGGCAGGAACGTCGCACTCGAGCTACGAAGACTCGTGTCAGGTGACCTGCGCGGCATGTTCGACGGGCCCACCACGCCGGGTGTCGGCCTCGACGGGCCGCTCGTCGTCCTCGACCTCTCCGCGGTGTACCACTCGGCGGCGCTGGGTGTGCTCATGACCTGCGCCGTCGCCTGGTTGCAGGCGGGGTTGGCGGGCGGGCCTCTCGGGCCCGGCTCACCCGGCTCACAGAGCGAGGGCACCTTCACCGACGTTTCGTACGCGCGCGAGGGCACGATCTTCGTGGTGGACGAGGCATGGGCGATCCTCGCGAACCTGGCGGTGGCGCGCTGGCTCCAGAGCGCGTGGAAGTTGTCCCGAGCATGGGGCGTGTCCAACGTGGCGGTGCTCCACCGGGTGTCCGACCTGGCGGCGGCGGGGTCGGCCGGCTCCGAGCAGGTGGGGCTGGCGCAAGGCCTGCTCGCCGACTCGGAGACCCGCGTCGTCTACGGGCAGCCGCCCGGAGAGGTCGAGCGCGCGGTGCCGCTGCTCGGGCTCTCTGCGACCGAAGCCGAGCTCGTCCCACACCTCGGGCGCGGCATCGCCTTGTGGAAGGTGGGACGAAGGTCGTTTCTCGTCCGGCACCAGCTGTCGGCGTACGAAACAGATCTCGTCGACACCGACGCGCCGATGGAGGGAAGATCCGCCAGCGAGCCCCGAGCGCATCACGCGGAGACGTCGACTCGCGCGGATGCACCACCTCGAGCGGCGATGTGGGCGTGATGAACCTCCTGCGTCTCCTCTTGGCTCTCTCGATCCTGGGGGTCGCCTGGCGCGTGCTGTCGCTTCGCCCTCGGTCGTCTGCGCCCGCGGCAGCCGATCAACGCCTGAGGCTCGAGCCCCTACGGGAGCGAGCCCGCCACGCGAACAGCAGCCCGGGGGCACGCTGGGCGACGCGTGCCGACCTGCGCGTGCTGTCGGTGCGAGGAGCACAGACCGGGAGGCTCTCGCTCGGACGCGCAGGCGGCCGGCTCCTGGCGGCGGAGGAAGGAAGCTCCGTCCTCGTGGTCGGACCCACCCAGAGCCGAAAGACGAGCGGGTTCGCCGTGCCGGCGGTGCTCGAGTGGGAAGGGCCGGTGGTGGCCGCGTCGGTGAAGTCGGACCTGGCGCGCCACACGCTCGCCTGGCGCTCGGGCCTGGGCAGGGTGTGGGTCTACGACCCGGCGGGGGCGACCGGGTTGGAGGCTTCTGCGTGGTCGCCTCTTCGCCAGGCGGCGACGTGGGCAGGTGCGCGGCGCGTGGCGGGGTCGCTCACCGAGGTCGCGCGCTCCTCGGCCGGCAACTTGGGCGACGGTGACTTCTGGTACGCCAACGCAGCCAAGTTGCTCGGCCCGCTCCTGATGGGGGCCGCAGTCTCGGAGCGGACGATGGCGGACGTGGTGCGTTGGCTGGACGATCAGGAGACCTCAGAGGTGGTCGAGGCGCTCGAGACGGCGGGGGCCGTCGGGGCCCTACAGGCGCTGCACGCATGCTGGGGACGAGACGAACGCCAGAGAAGCTCGGTGTACACCACGGCGGAGACGGTGATCGAGCCTTTCGCGGACCCTGTCGTAGCTGCGTCGGCCGCTACGCAAGTGAGCCCGGGTGAAGCGATCGACCCGAGCGGTCTTCTCGACGGTGCCGGCACCCTCTATCTGTGCGCGCCCGCGCACGACCAGCGCCGGCTGCGCCCTCTTTTCGCCACCTTGGTCACGCAGGTGATCGAGGCGGCCTACGAGCGCGCCGACAGACGAGGCGGGGCGCTCGATCCCCGCCTTCTGGTGGTGCTCGACGAGGCGGCCAACGTCGCGCCCGTCGCGGATCTCGACGTGCTCGTCTCCACCGCCGCGGGTCACGGTGTGCAGCTCGTCACGGTGTGGCAGGACCTGGGACAGATCGCGGCGCGCTACGGGACACGAGCCGGCAGCGTCGTGAACAACCACCGTGCGAAGGTCTTTCTTTCGGGGATCGCCGATCCCCAGACGCTCGAGCATGCCAGCCAGTTGATCGGCGAGACCGAGCACGCGACGTTCGCGACCACCTTCGACGGTCGTAACGCGGCGTCGACCACCCAGACGTCGGTCGTCCAGCGCCTTCTCCCCGCCGACGCCCTGCGCCGGGTGCCGCCCGGCGGCGCGGTGCTCGTCTCGGGCCACCTGCCTCCGGTGCGGATGTCGCTGCGTCCATGGCAAGACGATCCCGTTCTGAGCGCGCGCGTCACCGCGAGCTCGCCGAGGTGGGCGCCTGCCGAAAGGGCTTACGCGCCGGCGGCGACCCGTTCGCGATTCTCAGCCAGGCGTAAGTAAGGTGGCGGGGCCATGGCGACCCTGAGCACCACCACCGCGACCGGCACTCGAGCCGGACCTGTGAGGCCTCTCACCCTGGCGATCGACATCGGGGGGACGGGCCTGAAGGCGTCTGTGCTCGATGCCTCGGGAGCGATGGTGGCCGACCGGGTACGTGTGGACACCACCTATCCGTGCCCCCCGGCGAAGCTTGTGGACGACCTGGCCTCGCTCGTGGCCCCGCTGCCCGACGCGGCCCGGGTGTCCGCGGGCTTCCCCGGCATGGTCCGCAAGGGCCATGTCCTGTCCGCGCCCCACTTCGTCACCGTCGCCGGCCCCGGGACCGCCGTCGACGACGCGCTGGTCGAGCAGTGGGCGGCGTTCGACCTCGCCGGCGCTCTTCGCAAGCGTCTGGGCAAGCCCACGAGGGTGGCAAACGACGCGGACATGCAGGGAGCTGCGGTGGTAAAAGGCATCGGGCTGGAGCTCGTCCTCACGCTCGGCACGGGCGTGGGCACCGCCTTCTTCTACGAAGGGCGAATCCTCCCCCACTTCGAGTTCGCGCACACGCCGTTCCGAAGGGGCGAGACGTACAACGAGCAGATAGGCGAAAGGGCGCGCGAATCGATCGGCAACCAGAGGTGGAATCGACGGGTTCGCAAGGCCGTAGGGGTCTTTCGTGCCCTGACCTTCTTCGACCGGTGCTACGTAGGCGGAGGCAACAGCAAACGCATCGACATCGACCTGGGTGCCGACGTGAGCATCGTGGACAACTCGGCAGGGATCCTGGGGGGAATCAAGCTGTGGGAGGGGCATCAACTTGCGCTCTGAGCCGAGCGTAAGCGGATGCGAGCAGGGGCGGCATATAGGCTCTCATTCGTGCCACGCGAGCCCAACAGGGGATCGCACGCGGAGCTCCAACCCAAGTCGAGTCGTCGCAAGGGGAGTCCGGCTCGCGCTCTGATCGCGCTGGTGGTGCTTGCCCTGGCCATCGCCTTCGTCGTTCAGAACCGCCAAGCCGTCAGTGTTCGCCTCTGGTTCGTGACCGAACACGTCAGCCTTCTCTGGTTGGCGCTCGTGTGCGTCGTTCTTGGTGGGCTGGCCGAGCTGGCGATCAGACGGGCCGTTCGTCTGCGTTGGCGCTCACGACGCGGGCGCTCAAGCTGAGCACGTCGAGCTCGGAAATATAGTCCTCACGGTGTCCTGGAGAACCGCATCCGGCGGGCCGGTACGGCCAAATGTGCGGGCTCGGCGCGCTTCGTGGCTGGGTAGGATCAGAGGTCGGTGTGGGCCACGGACACCCCGGGATCCCGTTGGTGTCCGCTAGGGTCAGCCGAACGCGCTCGTAGCCCAATTGGATAGAGCATCTGACTACGGATCAGAAGGTTGGGGGTTCGAGTCCCTCCGAGCGCGCTGAAAAGTCCAGGTCAGGGTGGAATTCGCGTCGGGTCGCGCGACGACCAGATTGTTGGGTTCCGTGTTGGGTTTGCCGGTGGCGGCCGTTGGCCCGAGACACACGGCGACATGATGCGACGGCCTGCGACACCTGACGACGACGTGAAGCTCGGCGACGATCAGATGCTCGGCAGGAGCAGAACAAACGCAGGAGCCCGGCAACCCAGGGGCGTATTAGTTGGCGGGGACCGACCCGCAATCCGAAGCCACCGAAGGTGAAGCTCGATCTAGTCGAGGACTAGGTCCTCGTTGAGCGGCCAGCCCTTTGCCGCATCGGGTATCCCACAGCGACCAGCCGCCGCTGCAAGGGGTGCTCTACGGGAGCCGCTCAGGGTCATCCTGGGCTGCTCCCGGTCCGGAACGGGGCCATCGCCGCCGGGATCCAGCAAACGAGCATTCAGATAGACGCTGCTCTCGGCACCGCTGTCTTGGGTCCTGTCGCAAGGAGATCGAGATCTTGGTGCTGTGCCACGAGCTCGAGATCCTGCGCCGCCAGCAGCCGCGGCCTCGCCTCGAGCCGGCCGATCGGGCCTGGCTCGTCGCGCTGAGCCGACTTCTGTCGCGGGAGCGGTGGTCGGCGTTTCGCGTGCGACCTGAGACGCTGCTTCGCTGGCATCGGCGCCTCGTTGCCCGGGCGCTGGAGGGATACCCACCGCCACCTCGGCCGGCGCCCGATCGCCGACCAGCTCACCACGCTGATCGTGCAGCTGGCCACCGACAACCCGACCTGGGGTTACCAGCGCATCAAGCGTCAGCTACCGAACCTCGGGAATCGGGTGGCAGCAAGCACGATCGCCAGAGTGCTGAGGACCCACGGCATCAACCCCGCTCCGCGGCGCACCGCACCCACCTGGCGCCAGTTCCTGCATCTGCCGGCAGGCGCCGTGTTGAGCTAGAACCAGCTGTCCTGCATCTCGGTACATACCGGCACCCGATCGCAGGCGACGCCAAGCCACGCATCGATCTTGGGGAGCTCATAGGCGAAGAAGTACTTCATCGCCGCCCGCTTGCCCTCGGCGATCGGATTGTTGGGCGGCATTATCGCCGCGACGATGTCGAGCCACATCCACGCAAGAACGACATGCCCGAAACCCTGCATATACGGCGTCGCGTTGGCGAGCGCTTCTTCGCGGTTAACTGTGCTCCACGCCCCGGCGGTCGCTTCCCGGACCTTCTGCACAGCGACACTCAACTGGTCGCAGTAGCTTGCGAGCTCAGAGCGTTCCCGGGCGCGCCCGACCGTTCCAGCGATCTCGTCCTCGAGCAATGTCAGGCCTTCACCCTCATGCATGACGACCTTGCGCCCGAGTAGGTCAAGTGCCTGAATCCCGTGCGTGCCCTCGTGAATCATGTTCAGCCGGTTGTCGCGCCAGAACTGCTCAACGGGGAAATCAGGGGTGTAACCGACCCCGCCGAGTACCTGGATCGCAAGATTGTTGGCTTCCAGGCACCATTCGCTCGGCCAGCTCTTGACGACCGGGGTGAGCGTGTCCAGGAGGATGGAAGCCCTCCGCATTTCATCGGCTCCGCCGGTCTTCTGCTCGTCGAGCAACCGGGCGCAGTACAGGCAAAGCGCGATCGCCCCCTCGCTGTAGGCCTTCTGTGCGAGCAGCATCCGTCTGACATCCGCGTGTTCGATGATCGGCACCTGCGGTTTGCTCGGATCCCTGCCCTCGAGCGTCATCGGACGGCCCTGGGTGCGGGTACGGGCGTAGTCGAGGGACGCGGCGTATCCGGCGTATCCGAGAGCTGCAGCGCCTAGGCCGACCCTTATCCGGGCGGCGTTCATCATGTGGAACATTTGCCGCAAACCATCTCCGCTTTGTCCGACGAGGTAACCGATGGCTCCGCTCTTGCCCAGTGGCTGGTAGCTGCCGTCGCCGAAGCTGAGCGAGATGTTCGGGATTCCTCGAAAACCAATCTTGTGGTTCAGACCGATCAGTGCCACATCGTTGTGCTCGGCCAACTTGCCGTCGAGGTCAACGAGGACCTTCGGAACGATGAACAACGAAATTCCATGCGTACCCGGATCAATTGTGCCGTCCGGGTTTGGTGTCTTGGCCAGGACGAGGTGGATGATGTTCTCGGTGAGTTCGTGCTCGGCGGCGCTGATCCACATCTTGGTGCCGGTGAGACGGTATCTCGGCCCGAACGGATCTCGCTCGAAATCATCACCGTCAGGGAGCGCCTTCGTCGTGATGTCGGCCAATGATGAGCCGGCCTGTGGCTCAGACAAGGCCATCGTGCCTGTCCACCGTCCTTCGAACTCATTGATGGCGAAGATCTTCTTCTGCATGTCGGTTCCGTACGCCACGAGCAGCGAGGCATTCGACTCCGTCAGGACGTCGGGGCACATTGCGACCGCCGAAGCAGCAAAGAGGGTGTGGACGGCGAACTCAGCGATCTGGGGCAGCTGCATCCCCCCGTTCTCATGGTCCTGAGACGCCGGAAGTATTCCGAACTCGACCAGGCTGTCCCAGGCGTCGTGGGTCGCCTTAGGCAAGATCACGCGTTCGCCGTCTAAACGCGGCACCTCGGTGTCGATGAGCCGGTTGTAGGGTTCGAACTTATCCGCGGCAATGCGCTCGGCGGCGCGCAAGAGGTCGGTGATCGACTCCCAAGAATGATCTGCGAAACGAGGCCGTTGGAGCAGCTCGTCGATCTTCAGCCAATCGGTTAGCAAGAACTCGAGGTTGATGCGCAACTCACTGAGCATGGGGTGGGTCACTTTCGAATCGTTGTCGACTGTCTGTTGACTGCACTGTGGCTCCGGCGGCGGTGTGGGTCGAAACCGACGAATTACTTGACATCTTCGCGCCCGGTCAGCCGGCGCGCCGTAGCGACAGCTTCGCCAGCTCCTCCTCGATCGTCCGGTCGTGCTCCTCGGCGTCGCGCTTGGCGTTACGTGGGCGCCAGCGCCCCACCATCATGAAGATGAACGGCAAGAAGAGGACTTGACCACCGAGACACACCCACCACCAGTGCTGCCAGTCCCTGGCGTTGTGCTTCACGGAAGGCGCAACGGCAGCAGCGCGCGACAGGAACGACCTGAAATCCTTCTGCTGCGTCGCTTTGCCCAGCGCGATGAGCCGCTGAAGAGCGCTGGCCGAGCTGGTGTGGAATTTCGCGGAGATCTCGGCAACCGCTTTCGCCCCTGCGACAGGGTCGGCCGGGTTGGCGGTCAATGCGCGCGATGTCGCCGCGTCCATAGCCTTCGAGGTTGAAATCTCGGACGCGTACTTTGCGGCGGTCGGCGCGCTCTGAGCTGCGAAGTTCACGATGGGGGTCATCGCGACCACGACGAAGGGGAGGATCAGCGCCATGAGCGCGATCGTGATCTTGTTGACCCACCCTGCCACTGCCAGGCCGGTTGCTGTGAGGGCAGGGTTACGTGCCTCTATCGTCTCTGTGAGACTGGCGAACCAGGGTGCATAGGCGCTGCTGAGGAAGAACCCCAGAAGGCTCACGATGATCACGAACGTGTAGTAGCTGGTGGCTGGGTTCATCGTGCGCAACGCCCAGACGATGCTCATGACCATCGCGCCCATGGCGCCGAATACCATGAAGGGTTTTCGCACCTTCAACCTGTCCGACAGGAGCCCGGACAAGATGAGACCCACCGCATTGAACGCCCAGAACCAGTTGCCGAGGGCATTGGCACGCTGTTCGCTGTAGCCGAAGGTCGTCGCAAGGAAGATGACGAGGAAGCCCACGAACGTGGAGTACATGAACAGGAGGGTCCCGGCGCCGAAGGCCGGCCCGGCGATGTCGAAGCGGATCATCTGTCTCCAGGGCTTGCGCGTCGTGGAGCGGACGTCGATTCCCTTGGCTTTGGCCTCTACGAGCACCCTGTCACGCATGCTCACCATCAACTGGTCCCTGAGGTTCGGGGACAGCTCACGCAGGCCGAACAAGGCGATCAGGAAGACGACGAGGCCGACGACGCCGCAGATTGTGAACTGATCTTGCCAGGGATGCAGGTGCGAGAGGGTGTGGCTCGATACCTGAGTCACCACTTCGCTGCCGATGACGGGGCCGAGGAGCCAGAATGCCATCGCGCTCGACCTTCCGAACTGCGGGGAGAAGTCCCGTACCAGAGCGGGAGTCGCCACGAGGATGAAGCCCTCCAGGAACCCGATTCCACAGAAGAGGACGACCCAACTGATCGCGTTCGGAGCGTTCGGCAAACCGAAGAGGACCAGGGGAACACTTGCCCCTACGCCGTAGGTGACCATGTTGGCCCTGCCAAAGCGGTCGGCGAACCCCGCGATGATCGAGGAGAACGCGCCCACCATGGCCGAGATGACACCGGTCGCGTACACGTAGTAGCGGAACGTCATCCCGTAGTGCGAGATGATGGTCGGTGACACGGCACCCGGGGCGAAGAGCTCGTAATAGACCAAGACTGTCGTCATCACCACGATCGCCAGATAGAAGACTCTGGGCCCGGTGTGGGGATATCGGTCCAACGAGCGGTACCAGAAGCGCCGCAGCGGTGATGGTCCTGGCTCTACCGACAAGGCGGACTGCGGGCTCGACATACGCCCCCCCTTTCACATGACAGCCGCTCACCTCGTCGTCAGGCCGCCTCGGAGCCGTCCAGCGAGCCTCGAGGCGTGACAAACGAACAGCGTTGATGACAGTATGTCACAGTAGGTGACATACTGTCATTTAGCAGAATCCCCAGGTGAGGCGTCTTCGTCGAGAGGTCGGGGTACACCTGCTTGCTGCGGCAAGCGCCGGCACCGAACGGGGCGGGCGGCGCGCCCGGAGGTGTCAGCCCGGTTGCGTGCCGTGTAGCAGCTCGTACATGTTGTCGTGGAAGAACCGCCTGCGAGCCTCCTCGCTCGCACCCGTAAGCCCCTCCTCGAAGCGCCCGAGAGGATCATTGCCTCCCTCGGGGTGCGGGAAATCTGTGGAGAACATGAAGAGCTCCGAGCCGCACTGTTCGATCATCCACGCCACGGGCTCGCCGGCAAACGGCGTGAACTTCAGGTTGCGGCGAACGTAATCGGACGGGGCGAGAGAAAGCTTGCGAAGCGGCTCCTCGGTCCGGCGGAAGTCATTGGCGCCCATATCGAGGAGACGCATCCACGACACCAGCCAACCGGCACCTTGCTCCATGCACCCCCCACGAAGCTTGGGGAACCGGTCGAACAACCCGTCGTAGATGAGGACTCCGAGGAACAGAGCGGGCGAGTGGTTGATGGCGAGGAAGTCCTTGGACCTGACGTTGTTCTCACCGCCGAGGTGGTCTGTGACCGGCATGCCGTTGTTGTGGAAGGCCGGATCCAGCAGTCGCCCGCCCCCGCCCACGTGGAGCACGAACGGTGCGTTCGCCTCGCTGAGCACGCCCCAGAACCCGTCGAGCTCCGGGTGGGTCGGAGAACGCTCGCCTGCCGCCGTGGACGGGACCATGACGGCCGAGCAGCCCGCTTCGATGGCCTCCGTGGCCAGCTCGACGGCACGGGGGGGATCGACGAGCGGGACGAAGGCTACGGCATGCAACCGCTTGTCGACCGAGCAGAACCTCGCCATGGCCCTGTTCTTTGCCGAGCTGCCGGCATAGAGGAGATCCACGTCCTTTCCGGTGAACATCGACGCCGCGAAGGTTCCGAAGATCATCTGACCTTCGAAGCCGAGCAGACCGAGAACGTCGCTGCGTTCCTTGGGGTCGAACGCTCCCAGGGCCTTCCAGCCTTTGTCCTCCATCAGGCGCTGTTCGGCCAACGCTCTTTCTTCTGCCTGGGATCTGCGCGCCTCGGCCTTCGTGACGGCCTCTTCGATCACGCGAGCCATCGCTTCCATCTGCTGGCGCTTCAGCCGGCCGCTGTACTCGGGATCGATGAAATCGTCCAGGAAGTCGGCAAGTTCCATCACGTGGCTGTCGGCGTCCAGAACCTTGAGGTGACCTGCGTAGGTCATTGTCCGTTCCCCCTACCCTGGCGAGGTGACATTGCGTCACCTGTGGCGTGCGACAATGACACAGTGAGCAAGCCGGGGTCAAGGGGTAGGCGTGGCATCGGGCCCGAAGCCCTCCAGCCCGTGCGGCTGAGGCGCTCGGTGAGGCGCGACATCCTGCTCGATGGAGCGGTCTCGCTTATCGAGGCAGGTGACGTCCAAGACGTCTCCATGGACAGCGTCGCCGAGCAAGCCGGCGTGAGCAGGCCCCTTTTGTACAAGCACTTCGCCAACCGCGACGAGCTGTTGGTCGCGGTCTACCGGCGTGAGGTAGCCCTGCTCCACGAGGAGCTCGCCGCCGAAGTGACCGCTGCAGGGACCATCGAGGAGATGTACCGGACGCTCATCCGTGGATCGCTGCGCGTCGCCGCCGAGAAGGGTCACGTCTTCGCCGCCCTTCGCTCTGCCGGGGTTTGGAACCGCGAAGTGCGAGCCGAGCACGAGTCCCGCGATCGCGCGACGATGCGAGCCTTCTCGGCCCGGGCGGCCCGCGATTACGGCCTCAGGCGTCAGGGTGCCACCGCGATCACGTCCGTTCTCCTCGGAGCCATCGATTCCGTGTTGGCTCAATGGCATCTTCGTCCCACCGTCGAGAACGCGCTCATGCTGGAGGACATCTACATGGGCATGGTTGCGGGGGCGTACGCGTCGATTCGGCCTCTGGTGCCACAGCCTCGGTGAAGGAACGGCCCGGCTCGGCTCCCTGAGGATTACCTAACGATCACCTAAGGCTTCCCCTGAGGAGCCCCTAAGCATCCCGGGCCCCCACCACGGCAGGAAGCTCCCTGCCTGGCCCGTCGGCCCTCGCGCGAAAGGGTCCACTAAAGGCACCAACTTCGGTGCCGGCTGCGACGGGCATTGCAGTGGAGAGCCGTTGGTGACATACTGTTACTTAGCCAATTGGCCTGATCCAGCCTGCATTTTGCAAGGGGAGAGGAGAGGCGGACGTGGTCATGACCGAAAGCGGGCCCTCCACGAGAGCAACGAGGCTGAAGGAGCGCCTCCTTGCCAGCCCTTTCGAGGCGGACATCGAGCGTGCGCGCTACTACACGCGGGCCTGGAAGCGCACCGAGGGCACTCCCCCCGCCATGCGTGCTGCGCTTGCCCTGGAGGAGACCCTCCGCAACATGTCGATCAGGATCGACGACGACGACCAGCTGGTGGGAACCAAGACCTTCAAGAGGCTGGCCGGTCCGATCGGGATCGAGAGGTGGCCCATCCCGACGCTTCTTTTCGACTTGATTCGCCATCACGGTATCGGCCGCCGTCAGGACTCCGAGGGCGCGCAGGGCGCCGGAGACGGGATCGGGAACAGCATCGTCTTCGACGGTGACCGGCCCTATCTGATCTCCGATGAAGAATGCCGGGAGATGGAGGAGGAGATCCTTCCGTACTGGGAGGGCAAGGATCTCCGCAGCCTGAAGCTCGACATGTTGAAGCAAAAGGGTCTTTACCCGGAGCCCCCTGAGGGCGCCGGCGAGCTGAGCCCCGAGCAGGCAGAGCTCGTCAAGAAGCTGCCACCCGGTGTCGTCACGGTGCTGAAGGCTCTCAGGTCCTTCAGGGACGAGCACATCGACGAACTCCCGGGCACCATAGACCTGCAGGGCCATGTGACCATCGGCATCAAGAAGGTCCTCGACATCGGGTACAGAGGCATCGCCGAGCAAGCCGCCGCGACGCTCGCCGATCTCGACGAGAGCAGCCCCAATTACCCGCGGCGCAAGGACTTCCTGGAGTCGGTCCAGGTGGCAGCCGACGCCGTCTGCGAGCATGCCGGGCGCTACGCGAAGCTCGCACGGGAGATGGCCGAGCAGACCGAGGGGCAGAGGAAGGACGAGCTGCTCGCGATCGCTCGCCGTTGTGAACGAGTGCCGGCCCTACCCCCACGGGACTTCGTCGAAGCGCTGCAATCCATCTTGATGACCCAGGTGACCGCGGTCGTAAGCGTTGGCGAGGACGGGATCCTCTGCCCTGGACGTGCCGACCAGTTCGTATACCCGCGCTACGCGAAGGACCTGGAGGCAGGGACTCTGACGCGCCAAGCGGCGGCAGAGGCGCTAGAGGAGTACTACCTGAAGCTCGCCTACAACATCGCCTTCGGGCCCAACAACGTCACCATAGGCGGAGTCGACAAGGACGGGAACGACGCCACCAACGAGGTCTCGTACCTGTTCCTCGAGACCCACGAGAAACTGCGCGGTGTCCGAAACGGCCTTGCCGTGAGGATCTCCCCCAAGACCCCGCGTGAGTTCCTGATCGCCGCGTGCAGGACGCACCGCCGAACGGCCGGAGTGGCCTTCTACAACGACGACGTAGTCATCCGGGACCTCCAGCTGGACGGGTACTCGTTACCGGACGCGCGCGATTACTCCGTCGTCGGCTGTACCGAGCTCACCGGCACAGGGAACAACAACGGCTATACGGCGAGCACCTCGGCGACCCTGGTGATCGCCCTGGAGATGGCGCTCAACGAGGGGCGCCCGCTCACCGACGGGGCCCGTCGCCTGGGGGTGGCCACGCCCCCGGTCGCGGACCTCACGACCTTCGAGGACCTGAAGAAGGCGTTCGCCGACCAGGCGGCCTTCGTCATCGACCTCGGCGTCAGGCGCGCGGAGGTGAAGGACCAGGCATTTGCCGAAGCCTTTCCGACTCCGCTCCTCTCCTCCACGATCGAAGGATGCGTGGAGTCCGGCCGTGACATCACCCAGGGCGGAGCCATCTACAACCACAGCTCCGTGAACCTGCAGGGGCTCGCTACCGTGGCAAATTCCCTCGCGGCCATTCGCTGGGCGGTCTTCGAGGAAAAGCTGCTGACCCTGGAGGAGCTCGTTGGCCACCTGCGCAACAACTTCGAGGGCGCAGAGGACCTCCGCCAGCGGCTCGGGCGCAAGGCTCCGAAGTACGGCAACGACAATCCCGAGGCCGATGACATAGCGACATGGGTCACCGACTTGCTCTGCCGGAACGTGAGGCAGCACGAGCACGCGCTAGGCGGGACGTACCGCGCGAGCATCATCTCCGCCGGGTCACAGACGAGAGAGGGTCGCTCCCGCGCGGCGAGTGCGGACGGAAGGCCTGCCGGGGCAGCCGTCTCCAATGGCATCTCGCCGGCCAACGGCACCGAACTGACGGGCGCCACCGCGGCACTCTGCTCGGTAGCCAAAGCCTGCGCCTCCCCGGTCAGCAACGGAAGCGCTTGCAACATGAACCTCAACCCCGCGACGATCAAGTCGGACGAAGGCGTGGAGAAGCTGGCGTCACTGGTCGAGGGCTACTTCCGGCTGGGCGGGCGGCACGTGCAGTTCAACCCCATGGGCCTGGACGTCCTGAAGGACGCCCAGGCCCATCCGGAGAAGTACCCGGACCTCATGGTGAAGGTCTCGGGCTACTCGACCCTGTTCGTGGACATATCCAAGCCGCTCCAGGACGACATCATCGCCAGGACAGAGTTTGCCGACGTGTAGGCGGAGCCGGACCACGGACTGACCACAGACCGAAGGGGTGCCCGATGCCATCGTCTAACAGGGACCTGGCCGGCTTGATCTTCAACATCCAGCGTCACTCGACTGAGGACGGGCCGGGGATCCGCACGACGGTGTTCCTCAAAGGCTGTCCCATGCGCTGCCCCTGGTGTCACAACCCCGAGGGGATGGACAAGGGGCGTCAGCTTGTCTGGTACAAGGCACGCTGCATCGGCACCAGGGCGTGCGTCGAGGAGTGCCCCGGGGTCGCCCTCTCTCTCAGCAGGGAAGGGATGGTGATCGACAGGAGCACGTGCGATCTCTGCCAGATCTGCGTAGCAGCCTGTCCGACGGGAGCGTTGGAGGTGATGGGGAGGCGTGCCACCGTGGCCGAAGTCGTCGAGCAGGTGCTCCGGGACCGTGCGTTCTACGAGGTGTCCGGTGGGGGCGCCACGTTGTCGGGAGGCGAACCATCTATGCAGCCGAGGTTCGCCCGGGCTCTTATGCAGTCCTTGCGCGATGAGAAAATCCACGTCGCACTCGACACCTGCGGGGGGATCGCCTGGAAGCGACTGGGGCCCCTGGTGGAGTTGGCAGACCTGGTCCTCTACGACCTGAAGGTGCTCGATCACCGCGCCCACCGCCAGCACACGGGGATCCGCCTGGACCTGGTGCTCGACAACGCTGCCGAGATAGCCAAGATGGGCAAGCCCATGTGGATCCGGACCCCCATCATCCCCGGCTACACCGACGACGAGAAGAGCATCCGTGCCATCGCGCGCTTCATAAGAGACGCCCTGCCGACCGTAGAGAGATACGACCTTTTAGCGTTCAACAACACCTGCGAGGGCAAGTACCAGCGCCTGGGTCTGTCGTTCGCGTTGGCGGGCGAGGGACTCGTCTCCGAGGAGACGATGAGCGTCCTCACCGCCGCGGCGCACGAGGAGGGCATCGAGTTCGCGCACTGGTCGGGAATGACCCGGATGCAGGAAGGCCAAAGGGAGCTGGCGGAGAAGGCCTGATCCGGTCAGCTGCCGGCCCCCGTGACCTCCGGGGCCGCGTCGCCACCACGACGTGCGAGGGCGTTGTCGGCCGGTCGCCAGGCCGGCGCTGCAGAGGACGACGAGGCAGAACGGGGCTCGAGCGCAGATGGCAGCGGGGTCCCGACCACGGTGCGGGAGGCGCTGGCGGATGGCAAACGGACGGGCAAGGCAATCGGTTCTCCGCTACGAGGCGTGGGCGGCCGATAGCGATCGAGCCTGCTTACTCAGCTCGACCACCCACCGAACAAGTCACCCAACAATGGCGTCGCATCCCGTCGCACGGCGTCGCAGCATGCGCGGAAGATCGGCCCAAGCTTCCGCTTCCACCTGCCCCGATGAGCCGCACTGCACCGGTCTGCGACGCTCTGCGATGAAGCAGCACCCCTACGGATCAGAGGTTGGGGGTTCGAGTCCCGCCGAGCGCGCAGATGCCGAGCGCGCAGAGCTCCGAGCGCGCAGAGCTCCGAGTGCCAGAGGCCTCCGAGCGCGCTGATACATGCTGGTGGAGAGGGAAGAAGCGGAGCTTGGTTCGAGCACCGAAACGCCCCGACGACCGCGTCGGCGACGCGCTCGTGTCCTGGCGGACCCTCCCTGCTGACATTCGCGAGCGCGCGACGGGTCGAAGTCGCGGGACGACTGACCGATTGATATTGATCCCCGCCGGATCCGGGGTAGGCCGGAAGGTGCTATCACCTGGCCGTCCCATCCGGTAAGCGGTCGTGCACACCAGCTGACTCGATAGAGGGTCAGGTGATTGTCGGCGCGTAGTCGGGAACGTGGCGGTACCGGTCGCGGGGTGGTCGCTGGTAGTTGCCTACCGGGGGCCGCGGGGGCAGCTTGATCTTCGCCAGCTTGCGGTCCTGGTACGGGATCACCGACAGGAGATGGGCGATGCAGTTGAGCCTTGCTCGCTTCTTGTCGTCGGCCTCGACCTCATACCAGGGCGAGTCCGGCAGGTCGCAGTGAGCGAACATCTCGTCCTTGGCTTTGGAGTACGCGACCCAGCGGTTGCGGCCCTCGATGTCCATCTCGCTCAGCTTCCACCGCTTGAGCGGCGCGTTGAGGCGCTCCTTGAATCTACGCTCCTGCTCCTCGTCGCTCACCGAGAACCAGTACTTGACCAATACGATGCCGTCGTCGATGAGCATTCTTTCGAATGCCGGGCACTGCCGGAGGAAGCGGTGGTACTCCTCGTCGGTGCAGAGCCCCATCACTCGCTCGACTCCGCTCCGGTTGTACCAGCTGCGGTCGAACAGGACGATCTCCCCCCCGGCTGGAAGATGGGCGATGTAGCGCTGGAAGTACCATTCGGTCTTCTCCCGGTCGCTAGGAGCGGGAAGGGCGGCGATCCGGCACCAGCGGGGGTTGAGGTACTCAGTGATGCGCTTGATCACACCTCCCTTTCCCGCGGCGTCACGACCCTCTACGACGATGACCACTCGCTTGCCCTCGTCGCGGACCCACTGCTGCATCTTCACGAGCTCCTCCTGAAGTCGGAGGAGGGTCTTGTCGTAGGCACTGCCGTCAGCCATATCCCCATCCTTCAGCTGAGATATCGAACAAGGCTAGTGATAACACCCAGTTAGAGCATCGCCGCTTCGTCGACTCGGACAATCAGCTCTGGTCTGTTGGCGTGATTGGAACGTGTAACGGACCCCAGCGCCCATGGGAGGTTGACGGTCGCGCCGTAGCGCAGTCCGTGGGTTAGCATGACGGTGACATCCTGCAGGTCCCTAAAGGCTCGCTCCGACGTCGATGGACAACATAAGGAAGGCGTGCTGTAGGCCATGGGTGGAGGTTCACATCCACGGGCGTTTCAGGTTGTCGGAAGACGCCCAAAGGGTGGACAAGCGATCCGGTTCCTACGAAACCAACGGTCGACGATCTCCGGGCTCTCCGAAGTAGGCCAGCTTCAGATGATCCGGGATCGACTGTCCATTCACGGCAGTGCCGGGAAACGCGTGCGGAACGCTGTCCTTGTCGCGCACTATCAGCTCGAACGGTTCTGGAGCGCTCTTCGCGTAGTCGGAGGTCGTGATCAGGCTCACCAGACGCCCAAATCCATCCTTCGGCGTCTTTGTGAGGAGCAGGAAGACCCCAGGCGTGGTCCCCAGCTGCACGTCGGGTTCATCTACCGCATCCGGCTGTACCACGGCTTCAACGAGGTCGGTCTCCTCAAGCCTTTGAGCCACGTCGTCGGGCACCCTGATGATCGGTCCCATGTCTACCGCCTTCATGTCCGCTAGTGGATAAGCATGCCCTCAACCTGCAGGGTTAGGTGATGCACCCACACCGTATTCAACGGCGCGATCGAACATCTGGGCATCACGGGCTTCAGTGTCGCGCGCAGCACAGAGGCTCATCACCTGGCGGAGGAGGTGACGAGGACCTGCTTGAGGGTTTCGAACTCTTCGAGGCACTGTCCTGCGCCAATGACGACGCAGCTCAGCGGGTCGCGGGCCACGACGATCCGCACGTCTGTCTCCTCCTGCAAGCGGGTGTCGAGCCCGTGTAAGAGAGCGCCACCGCCGGTGAGCACGATGCCCTGCTCCATGATGTCGGCGGCGAGCTCGGGCGGTGTCTTGTCCAAGGTGGTCTTGACCGAGTCGATGATCGCTGACACCGGCTCGTCGATGGCCTTTCGGATCTCTTCGGTTGAGACCACAACGGTCTTCGGAAGGCCCGTTACGAGGTCACGACCGCGTATCTCGGCGTGGAGCTCCTCTTCGAGTGGGAAGGCAGAGCCCAGCGCGATCTTGATCTCCTCGGCCGTGCGCTCGCCCAGAGCGAGGCTGTACTCCTTTTTGATGTAGGAGATGATTGCCTCGTCGAGCTCGTCACCTCCGATGCGCACCGACTGGCTCGTGACGATGCCGCCGAGGGAAACCACCGCCACCTCCGTCGTACCGCCACCTATGTCCACGACCATATTGCCGGTCGGCTCGTGGACCGGCAGTCCCGCTCCGATTGCCGCTGCCATCGGTTCTTCGATGATGTAAGCCTGGCGGGCACCCGCGTACTCAGCCGCCTCCATCACGGCGCGCTGCTCCACACCTGTGATGCCCGAGGGCACGCACATGACCATTCGGGGCTTGGCGAAGCGGCGCTGCTGGACGCGCTGGATGAAGTACCGGATCATCTTCTCGCAGATCTCGAAGTCGGCGATGACCCCGTCCTTCAAGGGGCGAATGGCCTGGATGTTGCTGGGAGTGCGGCCGATCATGCGCTTGGCCTCGGCGCCCACGGCCAAAGGGCGGCCGTCCTTGACGTTCACCGCCACGACCGACGGCTCGTTCAGGACGATACCAATACCGCGCACGTACACGAGTGTGTTCGCCGTGCCGAGGTCGACCGCCATATCGCGACCAAGCAGGAAAAACCGGTTGTCCGCCATGGGTGTCGATCCACCTCAAGATCAGCCCAGACGCGGCCGCCTAAGATAGACGCGCTGCCCTCGGGGCTGGAGTCACTACCAGACTACCTTGCCCATCGAGCACCTGATCCACGTCGAGTAAGCCGACGCGACGGGCTTGGTCGAATGATCCACGAGTATGGGCTTGCAGCCTGATGTGTAGGTGCCGAATTCTGGAAACCCCCTTGTAGCGACGCGATCGGGTTTTCGGACCTACGCGGGGTGCTAACCGATGTCGGAGAGATAAGGGCGTACCAGATACTCTTCGTCGCGCTCTACTCGTGCCTTTACCACGCTGCTACTGACCTCTCATCTCCGGCTTGGCGCCATCCCTTGGTGCTATCCCGATACTTCCGTAAACCGTAGAACGCCTATCTTCCGTATCATTGCTCGGGAAGTTCCTGGCGGAGCCTCTCCAAGGCGACTAGTCGGCCAGCCAGCTTGTCGGGTTCGCTCTCATCGCGGCTGCGGATCCGGGCCTCCAGTTCGTCCAGCCTCTTGAGCTCTCGTCGAAGCAGGGCATCTCGTTCGGCGCCCTCGCGCTTCGCCAACGCCCGCAAAAAACCTTGCCGAGCGTCGTTTGCCCGCTTGAAGCCCAACGATCGAGCCACCCAGGCATAAGAGCGGTTCTCCTCACGCAGCGCCAGCGCCTCCTCGTCGGTGTTGCGCCTCGGCTCCCGGCGCGAGAAAGAACTCTCCCTTCGTCGTCCTTCATTAGCCGGGTGTTTCTCCCCGGAGCGTTCTGCGCGCCTAGGCAGAACGCACCGACTTAGCCTGGGGTCCCTTCGGGCCCTGCTCGACTTCGAACTCCACGTGTTGTCCCTCGACCAGCTCTGGGGAGCCGGTCCCCTCGATGGCGCTGACGTGGACAAACACATCGTCACCTCCACCATCAGGAGTGATGAAGCCAAAACCCCGCTCGGTGAAAAACTTCTTTACAGTGCCCGTCGGCATCGCATCCTCTCTCCCAATTCAGTATCCGGCATTCAGTATCCAGCATGCTCGGACCTTAGAAGCAACGCTCAAGACCCTCCCGCGCGACAACGGAAGGTCGAGGAGTTCCTTGCTGTGATCCTCCTGCTGGAAAAAGAGAGAAACTGGTGGAAACTGTCGCGCAGCCGCGTTCACCTGAGCGTCAGGACTCATGACAAGTCGGCGCTCCACGCTTGAGCAAGCGTGACCGTCGCGCTGTAGGGCCGTTAGGCCCAACAGTGCGATGATCATCGTCAGACTACTCGGACGCTCTTGGCCTGCGGACCCTTGGGCCCTTGTTCAGACTGGAACGACACCTTCTGCCCCTCTATCAACTCGCGGTAGCCGGAGCCCTCCACGGATGAAAAGTGCGCAAAGACGTCAGAAGTGCCGTCGTCCGGGGTGATGAATCCGTATCCCTTTGCGGCGTTGAACCACTTGACGATACCTTCGGTCATATTTGTTGCCTCGTTTCTCCACGCTCGATACTTGCGGGAGAACCTGCGGGAAGAACCTGTAGGTGACCGGCAACAACGCGCGGCCTGCGTGATTCAACCGAGCGCTACTCAAGAGTGTACTCCATGCGGCGTGGCGTCTGCCCCACTCCCTCCGGAAGTCACCAACCGAGGCGGGCATCGAAGCCGTCGAGCGCCCTGTCTTGTCTGTTGGGTTGGTGTGTTCCTGACAGCGCCATCAGCAGGTAACAGACGCGAGTGCCCAGTCGCTCGAGGTTCGTTGTCTCCGGCCTTGTCAGACAACCGCTCGGGATCACTGGTAGCCGGCTGCGGCCGGTCTTCTCGACTTCTGTCAGAGATCCAGTCTGCCCCATAGTGTCGTCCGAGTGGCCGCTTGTGGTGCCCCCGACCACCTGTTCGAAGCCACGATCTGGTCTGTCTGGCCGGTAAACCCAATGGTGACGGGAAACCGATCACTCGCCTCCGCGGGCTCGGTAGGAAGGAACGGTCTTCGTTCAGCCGGTGCCCATTGCCTCTCTCGGGCTCGCAATGACGCTTGTAGAGGGACTTGGCCAAGCAGGTGACAGCCGTTCCAACCTGTGACCGGCGCTGCGCGCAGATGGACCATCATGGTCCTATGGACATGGTCGCCATCCGCAACGTTGCCCTTGTGGCTCACGTGGACCACGGCAAGACCACATTGGTCGACTCGATCCTGCGTCAGACCGGCGTGTTCGGCACGCGGACGGTCGTCGATAGAGTCCTCGATTCGACTGACCAGGAACGCGAGCGCGGCATGACGATTCTGGCTAAGGCAGCGTCGGTGCATTGGCGGGGGGTGAAGATCAACCTCGTCGACACGCCCGGGCATGCTGACTTCGGCGGAGAAGTTGAGCGGGCGCTGGCAATGGTGGACGGGGTCCTTCTCCTCGTCGACGCAGCAGAGGGTCCGCTACCCCAGACTCGCTACGTGCTGTCCAAAGCGGTGGCAGCCGATCTCCCCGCTGTCGTGGTCCTGAACAAGGTGGACCGCTCCGACGCACGCCCTGCCGAAGTCCTCGACGAGGTCTACCAACTGTTCCTTGACCTGGAGGTGTCCGACCACCACATCGAGTTCCCGGTGATCTCAGCCTTGGCTAGGGAGGGTAGATCAAGGAAGGGAGTCGGTATGCCAGCGGTCGACTCCGACCTGGCTCCGCTGCTCGACGCCGTGCTGAGCACCGTTCCGGCGCCGATAGGTGATCCCGAAGGGCCGCTCCAAGCCCTGGTCACCAACCTCGATGCATCGGAGTACGTGGGCCGTCTCGCCATTGGGCGTGTAGTTCGGGGAACGCTTCGCTCGGATCGGGCCGTGACACTGGTGCACGCCGAGGGTACAGCTGTCGCTCGGCGGCCGACTCAGCTGCTCGCCATCGACGGCCTAGGTCGAACGGACGCAAGGGCGTTGGCAGCCGGTGACCTCTTCGTCCTCGCCGGCTTTCCGGAGGTCCAAATTGGCGACACGCTGGCAGATCCCGAGGATCCGGACCCGCTGCCACGTCTCAAAGTGGACGAGCCTGTACTGCGCATGACCTTCGGGGTGAACACCTCACCTCTGGCCGGCAAGGAGGGACGGTACCTGACGTCCCGCCACTTGCGCGACCGGCTCGCCTTCGAGGTTCTCGGCAACGTGTCAATTGCTGTTGAGAACACCGGGTCGCCTGACGTCCTGCAGGTATCCGGTCGTGGTGAACTGCAGCTCGCGGTCCTGATCGAATCGATGCGACGCGAAAGCTATGAGCTCGAGGTCAGCCGGCCAGAGGTTCTCACCCGTGAAATCGGCACGACCCGATACGAACCGGTCGAGGAAGGCGTGGTTGACGTGCCCGACGAACACGTTGGAACGATCTCCCAGGCCCTGGCTCCCCGCAAGGGCACGGTGTTGGACGTGCGTGCCGGTGGCCCGGGCCGCAGCATCGTGCGCTTCGAGGCCCCGTCACGGGGGCTGCTCGGTTTCCGCTCGCAACTTCTCACGGCTACGCGCGGCACAGCGCTTCTCCACATGCGTCACCGGGGATGGGCGCGGTGGGTAGGAGAGCTTCCGCAACGGCGGGGCGGAGCCATGACGGCCGATCGCCAGGGTGTCGCGACGAGTTACGCACTCGACAAACTCCAGCCTCGCGGCGATCTGTTCATCGGGCCCGGTGAGATCGTTTACGAAGGCATGGTCGTGGGCGAGAGCGCCCGAGCCGGCAACATGGTAGTGAACGTGACGCGGGAAAAGCAGAAGTCGAACGTCCGAACGCATGCCTCGGACAGGGCGATCAAGCTCGTTCCGCCACGCCGTTTGACGATCGAATCGGCGATAGAGCTGATCGGCGACGACGAGCTGGTGGAGATCACGCCGTTATCGATCCGCGCACGCAAGCGCTTGCTGCGCGAGTCTGACCGTCGCCGCTCCACGACAGGAACAATCTCCGGCTTGTCGGTGTGAGTACGTGGCATTAGCGATGAGCACCCCGGAGTAAGGAGCCGTCGGGGCCCAATGGCGCGACCCCCAGGCTCACGCTGTGGATGTCACTGAAAGATGAAATTCACGGGTCCCCCCGCCAGGACCGTCATCCCTACCTCCCGCTCGGCGCCGACACGGCGAGGGGGCAAGTGGAGGTCTCGGAGGGGGACATGTGGCAGGGCGCCGGCACCCACACGAGCGGTCGTGCCCGCTCATGGCAGCTGTCGGAAATCACGAAGGAGGCAGTTCTCAGGCGATCGTCTTCTCAGGCGATCGTCGCGATCTTGCGGAGAGCGGCCACGTGACCGACCCCCGCCCCGGGTCACCCCCGTCCCCGAGGTCGCCTACGAGCTTTGGTGTCCACGAGTAGCCCCAACACCTAGCCGATCGTCCGCGGCCGTTGCTAAACGGAGAATCGTCGCCAGCATCGGGGCGCTGAGAGAACGAGGGTTGGATATCGTTGGCGCATCAGCCAAGGAGACTGACGATGCCCGATCGCCGCATCCTCACCACCGAATCCGGTGCCCCCGTCGCCGACAACCAGAACTCCCAGACCGCCGGGGTTGACGGGCCGGTCTTGTTGCAGGACCAGCACCTCATCGAGAAGCTGGCCCGGTTCAACCGCGAGCGCATTCCCGAGCGGATCGTGCACGCCCGAGGCTCCGGGGCTCACGGACATTTCGAGCTGACATCCGACGTCTCTCGGTGGACGCGAGCTCGGTTCTTGTCCGAGGTCGGCAAGCGCACCGAGGTGTTCGTGCGATTCTCGACCGTGGCCGGCAGCCGGGGAGCCCCCGAGGCGGTGTGTGACCCGCGGGGCTTCGCGGTCAAGTTCTACACCGAGGACGGCAACTACGACCTGACCGGCAACAACACCCCGATCTTCTTCATACTGACTCCGTGAAAACCAGCGTGAGAACCAAACCTTCGATGGCCGGCGACAAAGATCGAGTCGGCGCAAAGGACGCGGGCCGACGGGTCGCTCAGAAGGCGCTGCACTTGGTGATCGCGCTGGCGGCGATGATTCCGGTACTCACGCTTGTCGGCACGGTCGCACCGAGCGCGGGGGCCGCCGTCTCCACCTCGGTCACCGTCACCCGCGACAGCGACGGTGTCCCACATATCAAAGCCGCCAACTTCACCGCTCTCGGATACGGCGAAGCGTGGGCGTTCTCGCAAGACAATTTCTGCACCCTGGCCCAGGACTTCGTCACCGTGAACGGTGAGAGGTCCCGCTTCTTCGGACCCAGGGGGACGAGCCTCAACTACTCGGCCGGGGCGGAGGATTCGAATCTCGACTCCGATCTCTTCTGGCAGTCGATCAGGTCGAGCGGCGTCGTCACCAGGCTGATACACGAGGCTCCGCCCAACGGACCTCTTCCTCAGGTCCTACAGGTCTACCGGGGCTTCGTCGCCGGCTACAACGCCTACCTGCACTCGGGGAAGCTGAACGATCCTCGTTGCGCCGGCAAACGATGGGTGCGGCCGATCACACTGACCGACATGTTCCTCCGGGGCCAGCAGATCGTCACCGAGGCGGCCAGCGCCCAGTTCATCACCGACGAGGTGAACGCCGTGCCGCCCACCGCGAGCACGACCAGCTCGGCGTCGGCGGACAGCCCGGATGTGGCCTCACTTGTGGCCGACCTCGGGGGCAACGGCGAGGTCACGGCGGGCTCCAACGGCATCGGGATCGGCTCTCAGGACACCGCCGATGGCGACGGCATGGTGCTGGCGAACCCACACTTCCCCTGGCGCGGCACCGAACGGTTCTGGATGGCCCAGCTGACGGTGCCCGGGCGGTACAACGTGGAAGGGGGCACTCTCGAGGGGTTCCCGCTGATCGGCATCGGGTTCAACCAGGACCTGGCCTGGACCCACACCGTCTCGACCGACTTCCGCTTCACCTTCTACCAACTCAGCCTGGTGCCAGGTGACCCGACCAGCTACTACGTCGACGGGAAGCCCTACAAGATGGGCAAGGAGACGGTGCGCGTCGACGTCTCCCACAGGACGACGAGCCACACCTTCTACACGACCCGTTGGGGGAGGGTGCTGGTCGTTCCGCAGGCGGGCTACCGCTGGACGACCACGACCGCCTACGCGGTGGACGACTCCACGCTCAACGACTTGGGCAGGGCGGCGAACGAGTACCTGCGGATGGGACAGGCCACATCGGTGACGGACCTGTTGAAGGTGGAGTCCACGTACCTGGCGATCCCGACCTTCAACACGATCGCCGCCGACAACACGGGCCACGCGCTGTACGCCGACGTGGGCGACACCCCCGACGTTCCCCAGTCGCTGATCAACGCCTGCACTCCGGCAGGCGCTGCCCAGGTCGTGTACGCGGCCGCACGCGTGATCACGCTCGACGGCTCGAGATCGGCGTGCGCATGGCAGAACGACTCCGGGACGCCGGTGCCCGGCATCTTCAACGCCAGCCATCTGCCCCACACGATCCGTACGGACTATGTCGAGAACTCCAACGACTCCTACTGGCTCGCCAACCCCAGCGCACCGTTTCCCGCCTACTCCCCGATCATCGGCGACATCGACACCACCCAGGGACTGCGGACCCGGCTAGGCAACCAGATGATCGCCCAGCGGATTGCCGGATCCGATGGGCTCGGGCCCCCCGAGTTCACGCTCGCGAGCCTGCAGGCGATGTGGGAGAGCGACCAGTCGGCGCTGGCGCAGTTGGTGCTGAAGCCCTTGGTGAGCGCCTGCCAGGCCACCCCCACCGTGAAGGCGAGTAACGGCACGCTGGTAGATCTGACTGCGGCGTGCAGGGCGCTGGCGGGGTACAACGGTACCGGCGCACTGAACGCAACCGGAGGATGGCTCTTCTCGGAGTGGTACGCCCTGGCACCTTCTGACAACTTCTGGGCAACCCCGTTCAACGTGTCGGCACCCTTGACCACCCCCTCGGGCCTGGACACGTCGAACCCGGCGATCCTGCGGGCCCTGGCCGACGCGGTACTGAGCCTGCGTGCTCATCACATCGCCCTCGACGCCAGCTACGGACAGGTGCAGCACGCCACCCGGAACGGGGTCAAGATTCCTATCCCGGGTTGTGACACCGGTTGTTTCAACGCCATCTACGCCGCTGATGGCCGTGGCGGTGCCCTCGACGCCGATCCGTACGGCGAGGTGCACGACGGTTCGTCGCTCGTGATGACCACCGAGCTCACCGCCCACGGGCCGACGTCCCAGGGCATCCTGACCTACTCGCAGGCCACCAACCCGAAGTCGCCGTGGTTCGCGAACATGACGAAGCTCTACTCCGAGCGCAGATGGGTCTCGCTCCCCTACACCGCCGCTCAGCTCGCCCACGACCGCGGGGCGCGCACCACCACGCTCAGCGCTCCGTGATCCGTTGAGCCACGGTCGTCGACGGACGTTGCGGCCCGTGCCGGTCGAGCGGCGGATGGGCCCACCCAGTCGGCACGGTAGACCCGAGACATGTACACACGAACGCTAGGACAAGGCTTGGTCGTCTCGGCCCAGGGACTCGGATGCATGGGAATGAGCGAGTTCTACGGAGCGAGAGACGACGAAGAGTCGATCGCCACCATCCACCGCGCCCTCGACCTCGGCGTCACGTTGCTCGATACGGCGGACATGTACGGACCGTTCACCAACGAGAAGCTGGTGGGGCGGGCCCTGGCCGGTCGCCGCGCGCAGGCGATCCTCGCCACAAAGTTCGGGAACGAGCGCGCCCCCGACGGTACCCGCATCGGCGTCAACGGGCGCCCCGACTACGTCCGCTCGGCCTGTGACGCCTCGCTCAGGCGGCTGGGCGTCGACCACATCGATCTCTACTACCAGCACCGGGTCGATCCCGCGACCCCTATCGAGGAGACGGTGGGTGCGATGGCCGAGCTGGTGGCGGCCGGCAAGGTGCGTCACCTGGGCCTGTCCGAAGCGGCTCCCGACACGATCCGCCGGGCGCACGCGGTGCACCCGATCACCGCCTTGCAGACGGAGTGGTCGCTTTGGACCCGGGACGCGGAGAGCAACGGCGTGCTCGACACCGTCCGCCATTTGGGCATCGGCTTTGTCGCATATTCACCGCTCGGGCGCGGCTTCCTGTCGGGTACGATCCAGAGGCCCGAGGACCTGGCCGAGGACGACTTCCGGCGGTACAACCCCCGCTTTCAGGGCGAGAACTTCCAGAAGAACCTGCAGCTGGTGGAGCGGGTGAGAGAGATCGCCGCCGCCAAGGGTGTGGCGGCGTCGCAGCTGGCCCTGGCCTGGGTGCTGGCCCAGGGTGAAGACGTGGTGCCCATCCCCGGGACCAAGCGACGGAGCTACCTCGAGCAGAACGTGGCGGCCGATGACATCGTGCTGAGCGAGGACGAGCTGCGGCGCATCGACGAGGTGCTGCCTGTGGGTGTGACTGCGGGGGACCGCTACGGCGACATGACCCCGGTATATCGCTGAGCACGGACGGTCGCCGGTCAGCGTGTCGGTCGAGGAGGTATTGCGACGGCGCCTCAGTGCACGTCGAGTCGGCGGAAGGCGATCACCGTCGCAAGGAGCGCGCATAGCCCGAACACGATCATGACCGTGTAGTCGCCGAGGCTCACACCGTTGCTGATCTGGTCGTTTCCGACCGACCAGTAGAAGAGCGACACGTATCTCCCAGGATGTATCCACGACACCACCGGTGACGGCGAACTGACGAGGTACGAGGCGGCCGCGAGCGCCGCTCCGACTCCGAGCGCCGTTCCCCTCCTCCCGGTGAAGGCGCCGACGGCCATCGTGAGGATGCCGAAGTCCAGGCCCATCAACAAGACGGCCACCGAGACGCAGACGACGTTTCCGAGGGTGAGGGTCAGGTCGAAGGACCGCCCGATGAAGACGCAGATGGCGACCCCTGCCGCGAGGACGACAGATTGAAGTGCCATCGCCCCCACCTTCTGCAAGACGAGAGACGACGTACCTGAGCCTGGGGCTTCGCCGGATGCTCCCGTAGCGCCGCCGGTTCGCCGCAGGCGAAGATTCAAGGGTGAGCGAACTTCGCGAGTTGCTGAGCTACGCCGCATCCCGTGCGGCCGACTACCGGGATGCCGTCGCGGATCTTCCGGTCTTCCCCAACGGCGTCGACCTGAGCGCCGTGCGCGCGGACCTCGGCCTCTTGCCGGACGGGCCGACTGCTGGTGCCACCGTGCTCGAGGTTCTGGCCGACGCCGTCGAGCCGGCTTTGGTGGGCACGGCCGGTCCCCGCTACTTCGGGTTCGTCGTCGGCGGGGCGCTGGACTCGGCGAGCGCCGCCGAGGTCCTGGCCACCGGCTGGGACCAGGTCGCGTCCAACGCCGTCACCTCGCCCGGCGCGGCCGTGGTCGAGGACGTGGCGGGCGCCTGGCTCAAGGAATTGTTCGGTCTCCCGTCCTCGGCCTCGTTCGGTTTCGTGACCGGCGGGCAGGCGGCGAACACCGTGGCCTTGGCGGCCGCGCGCCATCACGTACTGGACCGCGCGAACTGGGACGTCGAGCAACGGGGGCTCTCCGGCGCGCCTCGGGTGAGGGTGGTGGCGAACGCCGAACGCCACGTCACCATCGACCGGGCGCTCAGGCTGCTCGGGCTCGGCGCCGGAGCACTTGAGCCGGTGGCGACCGACTCCGAGGGCAGGATCGACGTGATCGACCTCGCACGCGTGCTCGCCGACGATCCCGACGGTCCGACGATCGTCTGTCTCCAGGCTGGCAACGTGAACACCGGCGCGTTCGACGATCTGAAGAGCGCTACCGCGACCGCGCACCACCACGGCGCGTGGGTCCACGTGGACGGGGCGTTCGGGCTTTGGGCTGCCGCCAGCCCGGCGAAGCGCCATCTCGTGGACGGGATCGAGACGGCGGACTCGTGGGCGACCGACGGCCACAAGTGGCTGAACGTCCCGTACGACAGTGGGTACGTGTTCTGCTCCCATCCGAAATCCCACGCCGGCGCCATGTCCTTCACGGCCGCGTACCTGCCGGGTAACGGTCAGGACGGACGCCGAGTTCCCGGTGACTACGTGCTCGAGTCGTCGAGGCGCGCCCGCGGCTTCGCCACATGGGCCGCGCTCCGCCAACTGGGCCGGAGCGGTGTCGCCGATCTCGTCGAGCGTTGCTGCGCACTCGCCCGCAGGTTCGCCGACCAGCTCTCCGCGCTCGACCGTGTCACCGTCATCAACGACGTCGTGCTCAACCAGGTCCTCGTTCGCTTCGGTGACGACGAGGAGACCGAGCGGGTCATAGAGGCCGTGCAGCGCTCCGGCGTGTGCTGGATGGGTGCCACGACCTGGCGCACCATGCGTCTCATGCGCATCTCCGTTTCGAACTGGCGCACCACCGAGGACGATGTCGACCGCTCCGTCAGGGCCGTTCGAGCTGCGATCTCAGAGGGCGACCTGCGCTGAGGCACCGGAACGTCAGAAGGACGACGGCGTGGCCGCAAGGGGACGAAGTTCAGCGCGTGCGAGCAAAACGGTGGACCGCCTCGAGGAGCTCGCGGCTCTTCTCGGATGCGACGTCCTTGTCACCCGAGGCGAGGGCGCCCGCGACGCAATGGTTCACGTGGTCGTCGAGGATCTTGAACGCGACCGCTTCGAGCGCCGTGTCGACGGCGGCGATCTGAGTGAGGATGTCTATGCAGTAGCGGTCCTCGGCGATCATCTTCTCGATCCCGCGCACCTGACCCTCGATGCGGTGCATGCGCTTGATCAACGGCTCCTTGTTGGCGAAGTAGCCGTAGGTCTGAGTGGCGGTCTCGGTCATTAAGTCTCCCTTACCGGGCGGAATCGCCGCAGCCGAAGCGAGTTCGACACGACGAAGATGCTGGAGAACGCCATCGCCGCCGCGCTGACGATCGGGTTGACCACGCCGGCGATGGCGAGCGGGATAGCGGCGGTGTTGTAGGCGAACGCCCAGAACAGGTTGCCTTTGATCGTCCGCAGGGTGCGTCGGGCGAGGCGGATCGCGTCTGCGACTGCGCGCAGGTCGCCCGAGACGAGGGTGAGGTCCGACGCCTCGATGGCGACGTCGGTGCCCGTGCCGATCGCAAGGCCCAAATCGGCCTGGGCGAGCGCGGGAGCGTCGTTGACACCGTCGCCGACCATGGCGACGACTTCGCCCAGGCCTTGCAGGCGTCGGATCTCGGCGGCCTTCTCGTCGGGACGGACACCGGCGAGCACTCGATCGATGCCGACCTCGGCGGCCACCGCGTGTGCCGTGCGCTCGTTGTCGCCGGTGAGCAGCACCGGGGTGAGCCCGAGGGCCTTCAGCTCTGCGATCGCCTCGCGGCTCGTGGGCTTCACCTTGTCGGCGACCGCGATCAGCCCGCGAATCTCTCCGTCCCAGGCGACGACTACGACCGTGGTCCCGTTCGCCTCGAGACGCTCGGCTTCATCGGCGAGCGCCTCGGGCATCTTCACACCCCGGTCGGCCAGGAGAGACGGGCGGCCGACGACGACCGAGTGGTCGTCCACGACCGCCTCGACGCCGAGTCCGGCCCGACTCTCGAAGTGCCCCACTGGTGGCAGGGAACCCGTCTTCGCCGAGCCGTAGTCCGCGACGGCGCGCGCGATCGGGTGCTCGCTCGCGTTCTCTGCGCCCGCGGCCAGCCTTACCAGCTCGTCTTCGGGTGTCCCCTCTGTCGCCACGATCGCCGCGACCTCCATCCGGCCCGCGGTGAGGGTGCCGGTCTTGTCGAACACGATCGAGGTCACCTGCCGTGTCTGCTCGAGGATCTCCGGTCCTTTGATCACGATCCCGAGCTGGGCACCACGACCGGTTCCCACCATGAGCGCGGTCGGTGTCGCCAGGCCGAGCGCACAGGGGCACGCGATGACTACGACGGCGACCGCCGCGGAGAACGCCACCGCGGCGGAGGAGGCGCCGAAGGCGAGCCACCCGCCGAGCGTGAGCATCGAGAGCCCGATCACGATCGGCACGAACACGCCCGAGACCCGGTCCGCCAGCCGCTGTACCTGCGCTTTTCCCGCCTGGGCCTGGGCCACCAGGCGTGCGATCTGAGCGAGGGCGGTCTCCGAGCCGACCTTGGTCGCTTGCACCACGAGCCGTCCGGAGGTGTTGAGCGTGGCGCCCGCCACCTCGTCGCCGGCGCCGGCCTCGACGGGCAGCGACTCCCCGGTCAGCATCGATTGGTCGATCGCCGACGCGCCAAGCTGTATGACGCCGTCGGTCGCGACCTTCTCACCCGGCCGAACGACGAACAGGTCGCCCACGGCGAGTTCTTCGATTCGGACCAGCACTTCCTCGCCGTCACGGAGCACGCGCGCCTCTTTGGCACCGAGCTCCAAGAGCTCTTTCACCGCCTCTTGTGATCGCCGCTTGGCCCCCGCCTCGAGGTAGCGGCCGAGCAGGATCAACACCGTGATCACGCCCGCTGTGTCGAAGTAGATGCTCTGTGAGATCCCGCTCAAGAGGACGACCGTCGACCACGACCAGGCGGCGAAAATTCCGACCGAGATCAGCGTGTCCATCGTGGCAGCTGCGTGACGAGCGTTGAGCGCCGCGGCACAGTGGAAAGGCCAGCCGCTGAAGAACACGACCGGGGTCGCCAGTGCCAGGGAGACCCACTCCCATCCGGGAAAGCGCACCGGGGGTACCCACGCCAGCAGGGCGACAGGTGCCGATAGCACGACGGCCACCAGCAATCGCAGGCGGTAGGGCTCGGTAGGGTCCGCCTCGGCGAGTGTCTCCTTGGGCAACGAGGCGTGGTAGCCGGCTCTCTCTACCGTGGCGATCAGCTCGTCGACGGTGACCAGCACCGGGTCGAAGGCGACAGCCGCCTGCTCGCTCGCGTAGTTGACCGTTGCCGCCACTCCGTCGAGCTTGTTGAGGCGCTTTTCGATCCGCGTCGCGCACGACGCGCAGGTCATTCCGTCGAGGGCGAGCTCGACGCGCCCCGTCCGTCCAGTGACCGTCGTCATCACGCGGCTTCGTAACCGGCCCGTTCGATGGCGGCGCGAAGCGCCACATCGTCGAGCTCTTCGCCCGTCACCCTGACGAGCTTGGTGTCCAGGTCGACATCGACCACCTCGACGCCTGCGACCGAGCTCAGCTCCCCCGCGACGGCGTTCGTGCAGTGATCGCAGGTCATGCCGTCGACCGTGTAAGTGATCGTCTCGGACATCGACGCTCCTCTCGACTCCCTCGGGTCTCAGGGTCCACGGGGTACGAGGTATACCCCATATTGGTATGGTGTATACCCATATTGGTCCATTTCCCCGGACAGGTCAACCGTGGTTCGAGATGAGCAGGTGCGATGCCCCTTTCCGCGATTGGTACCCTCCCGCCATGCTGGCGCCGAGGACGCCGAGACGGAGCGAGAACCGGGCTCAGCACTCGCGACGTGCACGTACCGACCAGGCGCTTGACCGCTTCGCGGGTCTCGTAGGCCGCCTCCGCCGTTCGGTCCGACCGGTGGCCGCCTTGGCGTCGACGACCATCGTGCTGACTGCGCTCGGGCCGCCGCTTTGGAACGTTGCGGGCTCTGACCCATCTGCGGAGGCGGCGCCGTCGGTGAGCGGGTCTGTCGGCTCGGGGTGTGATCGATCGCGACCTGCTGTCGCGTACTGGACCGGAGGTGTCCGTCTGCCCCGGCAACCGGCTCGTCCACCGATCCCATGCATGGCCCTGGTCGGCCGTTCCGTCGAGTCGGCCACCGTCGGGGTCAGCCGGTCCGGGTCGGTGATGTTCGCGCCGCTCGACGACAACAGCGCTCCGGCGCCCGCGAACGTCGTGCAAGGTCCGGAGTGGGTGGCCCGCTCCCGGAACCTCGGTGGGAACTGGACCGAGCTCGAATCAGGGGGGCCGATCACCGGCGGTCTCGTGCCTCCCTGGATGGACGTAGACCCCGTCACCTCGCGGATCTGGTTCGTCACGACGCTTCCGACGCTTTGCGGCGCCAGGGTCTCGTGGAGCGACGACGACGGCAAGAGTTGGCACAGCAACCCGAAGGTCGGGTGCCCGGGGATGGGCTCGGAGCGGGTGCTCGAGGGGCCGGCCCCGCGCAACGGTGCGAAACCGAGTGGATATCGCCATGTCGTGTACTACTGCGGGAACGGTACGGACGTCGCGCCGAGCAAGTTGTACTGCTACAAGTCCCTGGACGGCGGACGCAGGTTCAGCTTCGTCGGCGGGTTCCCGGATCCCCCGAGCCCGTCTGCCTCGTGCGGCGTCAGTCACCCAGCGCTGCCCGGGGTGGTCGGACCCGACGGCGTCTTGTACTTCCCGCTGGACCTCTGCGGCAAGTTGGCCGTGGCGATCAGCGGCGACGAAGGCGCCACCTGGCGCCGTCTGCCCGTGGCCGCGACGAACATCCAAGACCTGTACATCACCTCGGTGGCGACCGATGCGTCGGGCAACCTCTACATCGCATGGGTTGCCGGGAGCGGACAGGGGCCTGGCGTCGACGGAAGCGGCCTTCCGTACCTGGTGGTGTCCCGAGACCGTGGCCGTAGGTGGAGCAAGCCCATGGGGGTCGCGCCGAGCACGGTGCAGCAGGTCCGCCACGTTGCCGTCACGGCGACCGGCCGCGGCCACGTCGCTCTCACCTATCTCGGGAGCACCGACGGGGGCGCGACCTTCGACGGCTACATCGCCGAGTTCACCAATACACTTGCACGTCGACCCGTGTTCTGGAGCGCGGTCGTGAACAACCCGTCCCAGCCACTGATGTCCGGGTCCCGCCCGCAGGTCTTCGGCGATCGCCTCTTCTTCATAAGCGACGCGTTCGGACCCGATGGCACGCCGTGGGCGGCTCTTCAGTGCGCCTACGAGAAGCTCTGTCCGAACGAGCGCGTCGGGGTCGTGGCGCGACTCGCCACGTCCTGAACGGCCCGAGGGTCATGTCCTGAGCGAACGGAGTCCTGAGCGAACGGAGTCCTGAGCGAACGGCTCGCCGCGTCCTGAGCGGCCTGCCTAGGTCCACCCCCGCGGTCGTGGTCGATCGGCGCCCTGTTCCGCTCTATGCGGCTTTCTGGCGTTCTATGCGGCTTTCTGGTGTTCTATGCGGGCTTTTTCGCGCGGATGAATGCGCTCACGACCTTATCGGCGACCAGCCCGGCGATTCGATCGGCGTCGAGGCCCTCACCGACCAGGAACGCGTGCGCCTCGTCGCGGGTGAAGACGCGGGTCGGCTCCACGTCGACGTCGGTGAACCCGGCCGCTGCGAGCTTCGACCGGTATTCGGCCTCTTCCATCGCTCCGGCGACACATCCGGCCCACAGCAAAGCGTCGGCGCGAAGCCCGGCGGGGATCGACCCGCGCACGACCAGGTCGGAGACGGCGAACCTGCCTCCTGCTCGCAGGACCCGGAACGCCTCGTGCAGGACCCGGTCTTTGTTCGCTGAGAGGTTGATGACGCAGTTGGAGATGACGACGTCGACCGTCGCGTCGGGCAGCGGGATGTCCTCGATCTCACCGCGAAGGAACTCGACGTTGGTCAGACCCGACTGCTGCCTGTTCTGCTCGGCCAGCGCGAGCATCTCGTCGGTCATGTCCAGACCGATCGCCTTGCCTGTCGGACCCACCCTGCGAGCGGACAACAAGACGTCCACGCCGCCCCCCGAGCCGAGATCGAGCACGACCTCTCCCGGCATGAGCTCGGCGAGCGCGGTGGGGTTGCCACATCCGAGAGAGGCCTCCAGGGCCTGCTCCGGGAGCCCGGCGGCGTCGGCGGCGTCGTAGAGGTTGCCGCAGACGGCGTCGGTGGGCCTTTCGCAGCAGCCATCGCCCGCCGACAAGACGCGACGGGCTGCCTGCCCGTACCTGTCCTTCACGATCTCCTTCACGTCGAGGTCGGTGTGGTCGGTCATGGCTCTCGTCCTTTCGATGTCTTGGCGATCCTCGCAGGTGGGCCGACAAGGCTGGAACAGGGCTCGGAGATGATCTCTCGCGCGTCGAGCACCGCGTTGCGAGCCGGCATCCGGCTCGGCTGGAGAAACGTCACAATCGCAGCGGGCGGGCGGGCCGGGCCATGATCGACGTGTCGCTCCAGTTCGCTCCCGGAACGTCGACGTACAGCTCGAACTCGTTCCCGTCCGGGTCGAGCGCGTAGAGGCTGTGCGTGAACCCGTGGTCGGCGGCGCCCATGATCCTCCTCCCGGCGTCCTTCAGTCGAGAGAGGGCCTGGCGCAGCTCGTCGTCGCTGTCACCCACCTTCAGGCCGAAGTGGTACATGCCCACCCGCCGACCCTCCGGGATCGGTTCGGCATCTTCGCCCACCTCGATCAGCAACAGCTCGTGATGGGTTCGTCCTGCGGAGAACGCCGCAGCCCCGAAGGGCGCGTCTGAGTCTCCGAACACCTGGGGGAAGCCCAAGACGTCTCTGTAGAAGGACGCCGACCGTTGGAGGTCGCGCACGTAGAGGACGACGTGCCCCAGTTCCTTCACACCCATGGCTTTCGAGCCTATCGGCCGACTCTTGCCACGTGCCGGGCTCTTACACGGGCCTGTCATCATGACGAAGATGCGGTCGGGGATCGAGAGGATGAGCAGGGGAGCTAGAAGATGCGTTTCGGGAACGACCGGTAAGGACTTGGGTCGCTCGGCACACCTGACGGTACGCGCTCTCCTGCAGCCTTCGGACAGCCTCGAGGCCGTCCCAGGCTGGATCGAGCACGTGGCCGAGTCGGCGTGCGGGCTCTCTGGGGCATGCCTTGCACCGAGACCTCCGGGGCCCGACGTCTGCGGCATCTGCTGTGGAGCCCTTGATGGTCCTTCCGACGTTTGTCGAAGCTGTCGCCAGGTCGAACGGGGGCTTCGCAGACCGCTCCATCCGGTCACGCCGATCTCGTTGACGACGAGCGACACCGGTCTGTACGCGGCGCTCAAGCAGTACAAGGGGCAGCCGACTTCCATCTCCCGTCGTCAGCAGCTGCGGTTGGCCGACCTGCTTGGCACGTTCTTCGAACGCCATGGAAGGTGTGTAGCTCCCGACGGGTACGACGCTGTCGTGGTGGTCCCCTCGGGACAGGTCCGAGCGGAGCATCACCCGCTCGCGAGCACCCTGTGCTTGTTGCCAGAGGTCGGGCATGCCGTCGTCGACGCGCTGCGCAGAGGTCGAGCAACGATCGAGCGCAACACCCCTGCCCGTGATGCCTACAGGTGCCGGCGCGAGCTGGTCGAGGAGCGTCGGGTCCTGTTGGTGGACGACACCTACACGACAGGAGCACATCTGCAGTCCGCGGCTGCGGCACTCGAGGACGCGCGGACACGCGAGGTCCGGCTCCTCGTCGTGGGGCGGCACCAGAGCTGGGGGTGGGAGCCTGCCAGGCAGCTGCTCGAGTGGTCGACTCTTGCGGAGAACCGCTGGTCGCCGCAGTGCTGCATCCGCTGTCGAGGTGTTCGGTGAGCCACCGTGGACGATGCTCGGAGTGATCACATGCTCGCTATAGTCCCCGTTCGACCACAAGGGAGGCTCGATGACGATCGCCGTGGGTGACCGCTTGCCGGACGTCGAGGTGCAGACGATGGGCCGGGACGGCCCCCGGACCCTACGCACGGGTGAGGTGCTCGGGAAAGGCAAGGTGGCGCTCTTCGCGGTGCCGGGCGCCTTTACGCCGACGTGCTCGGACCATCATCTCCCCGGTTTCGTGGTCAGGGCCGCTGATTTCCATGCCAAGGGCGTGGACAGGATCGCTTGCGTGTCGGTCAACGACGCATATGTGATGGGTGCGTGGGCCCGCGAGCGCAAGGTGGGCGCCTCCGTGCTGATGCTCGCCGACGGGAACGGCGACTTCACGCGGGCGATGGGACTCGAGATGGACGGAAGCGGCATCGGCCTTGGCACGCGCTCGCAGCGCTACGCGGCGATCATCGAGGAAGGAGTGGTGACGTCGCTGTTCGTGGAGCCGGGACCCGGTCTGGACGTGAGCTCCGCCGCGTCCGTGATGGCGGCCGTCTGAGCCACAGAGAGGCATAGCCACAGAGGCATAGCCACGGAGAGGTACGGGTGAGCCCACGGGGTCGCGGTGTCTCGACGCGAAGTCCCAGAACTCGCAAAGCGGTGCAGGACCCGCTAGCCGCGCAGGACGGCCTCGACCAAGACGGGGCCGGGTTCTGCGAGGGCCCGCTCGAGCTGCGTGGTGAACTCCTGCGCGTCGGTGGCCCGGGTGGCGGGTATACCCATACCGCGAGCCAACGCGACGAAGTTGAGGTCGGGACGGCTCAGCTCGAGCATCTCCTTGGCCCTGGGCCCGGCGTCGCCCGCGCCGACTCGGCTTAGCTCCCACTCCAAGATCGCGTAGGCGCCGTTGTTGAACACCACGGTGGTCACGTCCAGGCCCTCGCGCGCTTGAGTCCACAGAGCCTGCAATGTGTACATGGCGCTGCCGTCGGCTTCGAGGCTGAGCACCTTGCGGTCGGGGCAGGCGATCGCGGCTCCGGTGGCGACCGGGATGCCCTGTCCGATCGCGCCCCCCGTGAGGCAGAGCCAGTTGTGTCTGGGCGCTCCGGCCGTCGCCGCGGGGAGGAACACCCCGGAGGTGTTCGCCTCGTCGGAGACGATCGCTCCCTCCGGTAGAAGGGCACCGATCGCTGCTGCGGCTGTTTCGCCGTTGAGCGCGCCGCCCGGTCTTTCGGGATGCTGTACCGCCGCCTGCGCACCGTCCCTGCCGGAGCCCGCGCCGCCGGCGCTGCTTCGGACGCCAGGCGCACCGAGCGCCTCTGCCAGTGCCTCGAGCGCGCCGGGGGCGTCGTGGGAAGCCCCGGCGAGCACGTAGAGCTCGCAGCCGTCCGGCACGAGGTAACCGGGAAGGTTCGGGTAGGCGAAGAACGACACAGGGGCGGCCGCGTCCACGAGCACCAGGTGCCGCAGCCCCTGGAGCTGGCTGATCGCGAGCTCGGCCATGTAACCGAGCCTCTCGACGGAGGGAAGCCCGGCGCCGCGCTCCAAGTTGGAGGGAAACGTCTCGCAAAGCAGCTTCGCCCCGGTGGCCTGGCTGACGCGCCTCGCGGCAACCAGCCCCTTTTCGCGCAGGGCGCTACCCCCCAAGAGCAGAGCGGCCGGTTCCTCGGATCGAAGGGCCTTGGCCGTCGCGTCCACGGCGTCCGAGGTCACGACCGCGCGTGCTCGTGGTGCGACCGGCGGGGCCGGGCCCCCGGCCTCCGACCACGACAGGTCGGCGGGCGCGACGAGCGTCGCCACGCCACCTGGGGGTCCGCACGCGGCTGCGACCGCCTGGGCTGCGTCGGCCGCCAGTGCCTCTGGTGAGGTCGACTTTCGGAACCATGCCGACACCGGCCTCGCCAGGCTCTCGATGTCCGAGGCGAGCAGAGGGTCGAAGCGCAGGTGGGTGGTGGCATGGTCGCCCACGATGTTCACGATCGGTGTCCGAGCCCGCCGTGCGTTGTGAAGGTTGGCGATCCCGTTGCCGAGGCCCGGGCCCAGGTGCAACAAGGTGGCGGCCGGGCGTCCTGCGAGGCGCCCGTACCCGTCCGCCGCCCCGGTAACGGCCCCTTCGAACAACCCGAGCACGGCCCGCATCTCCGGCACTTCGTCGAGGGCGGCGACGAAGTGCATCTCGGAGGTGCCGGGGTTCGTGAAGCACACCTCCACGCCGGAGGCGACGAGGGTCTCCATGACCGCCCGGGCGCCGTTCATCGCGATCGGCCTGGCACGTCGTTCACGAGGTCGTCGTCCACAGGGTCGTTCATCTCAACTCGCTTCGTCGAATATGACCCCCGGTCCGAGGATGCCGTTCGGGTCGAAAGCCTCTTTGATCCGCCTCATGAGCAAGATCTTCACCGGGTCCTCGAGCTCACAGAAGTACCGTTTCTTCTCCGTGCCGATGCCGTGCTCCGCCGAGATCGCACCTCCGAGCCCGGCTCCGGCGCTGAACAACGCCCGCAACAGAGCGCCCCGGCGTTCGTCGTCGGGTTCGAACACCGACAGGTGCACGTTGCCGTCACCGACGTGCCCGCAGCCGTTTACGAGGGCGCCGTGCTCCTGGGCTATGGCTCCGACCTCGGCCATGTAGGCAGGTACGGCCGCGCGTGGCACCACCACATCGACGATGTCGTTCGCCCCGAGCGCCCTGGCGACGAAGAACGCCTTCTCACGTGCCTCGATCAACTGGGCGGCAGCCTGCGGGGGCAGCACGTAGACCTCCATCGCACCCAGTTCCACGAGCAGGCCGCCGAGAGTCGCCACGTCCTCCTCCAGGCGCTCGGCGTGCGCGCTCTCCAGCACGACGACGAGGTAGGCGAGGGCTGTCTCTTGGGTGGCCTTCGGGATCCCGAGATCCAGCCCCACGTTGGCCGTCATCGCAGCCATCGTGAGCGTATCCACGTACTCGAGGATGAGCGGCTCGCTGCCGCGCCCGATTATGCGCGGCACTGCTGCGGTCACCGAGTCGAGCGTGCCGAAAGGAGCGAGGACCGTGGCAGCATGGGGCAAGCGGGGGTACAGCTTCAGGGTCGCCTCGGTCACCAGGGCGAGTGTGCCCTCTGAGCCCACGATCAGTTGGGTCAGGTCGTAGCCCGTCGAGGTCTTCACGAACTTCCCTCCGGTGCGGATCACCTCGCCTGTCGCGAGCACCGCTTCCAGACCGAGAACCTGGTGCCTCGTGACGCCGTACTTGACCGCGCGCATGCCCCCGGCGTTCGTGGCGATGTTCCCGCCCAGCGAGGCCGAGCTCTCACCGGGGAAGACCTGGTACACAAGACCGTGCCTGGCGGTGGCCTCGTCCAGCTTCTTGAGCGTGACGCCCGGCTGTACAACGGCTGCATGGTTGATGGTGTCGATCTCGAGCACGCGGTCCATGAGCTCGAACGAGACGAGCACGCCGTCGGTCGATCCGATCGCGGCCCCCGACAGCCCGGTGCCGCTGCCGCGCGCGGTGACAGGCACCCGGTATTCGTTCGCGAGAGACAGGATCGCTGAGACCTCCTCGGTCGACCGGGGTCGTACAAGGGCCAACGGTTTGCATGCGATGGCCGTGAGCGCCTCGTCGTGACCGTAATCGTCGGGGACGGCATCGCCTGAGAGGACCCTTTCTCTTCCAACGATGCCGGCGAGAAGCTCGACGAGCCTCGTCGCGTTGTGTTTCATCGCAGCCTGACCACGCAGGAGCGCACCGCATGGTCGTGCCACGCTTGACGCCGGGGATCCCACAACGGTGACAGAGCGTTGACGAGGAAGAGAACGGCGAAGCCGAGATACATCGCGAAGAATATAAAGCGACGGGCGAGCGCTCTTCCGGCGCCTATCGGGCCTCCGTTCGTGATGTCGCGCACCGAGATTTCGAGCGCGAGCTTGCCGAGTGTTTGGCCGCGCCTGCCCCCATCGAGGAACGCGAAGTAGCCGAGCGCCACTATGAAGCCGAGACCGACGCCCACCCACGTTCCCGTCGTCAACGTGACGGTCGTGCCGGTATTGGTGCTCGTGGTGTTCGCCGTGAGGGCCAGGATGATCGCTCCGGGGATACCGAGGACCACCGCGTCGATCACCCAGGCCAGGAAGCGTTGCCACCACTCGGCCATCGGGCGCCCCAGGGCGTCGACGGGTCCGGGCCGGAGCGCGTGGACGTGGGAGGGGGGCGTGTAGCCGGGCGGACCGTAGTAGGGAGGAGTGCCAGGTGGGTAGGCGCCAGGTGGGTAGGCGCCAGGTGGGTAGGCGCCAGGTGGGTAGGCGCCAGGTGGGTAGGCGCCAGGCGGGTAGGCGCCAGGTGGGTAGGCGCCAGGCGGGTATGCGCCAGGCGGGTATGCGCCAGGTGGGTATGCGCCATGTGGGTTGGTCGCGGGCGGAGCATTTGGCGGGGTCGGCGCGCCCGGCGGTATGACGGGACCCGGCGGAGTGGCAGTGGGTTCTCGTGGTTCGTGTTCCTCGACCAGGGGCGGCGGACTCTCTGGTTCGGTGGGTTCCCGGTTACTGGACGTAGCAGAGTCGTCGGGCATCTATGTCTGCTTCCCCGCGAATTCTCTTACCTCGGAATGATCCACGGCCACGCTAGTGCCGTGACCACAATCTTTGCCCTGTTTGGGTGAAGTCTTGTGGTTCCTCGCTCAGGCTGCTGAAGCAACCTGCACAGCAACGGGAGCCCGTTCGAAGCGCTTCTTGACCGTTCCTCGCATCTGAACCGGGCGTGGGGGAGGATCTAGACGGATGAACTGGGTCGACTACCTGCTGCTCGTTTTCGTGTTGGTTTCGGCGGTGCAAGGGCTGCGCCTCGGGGCTGCGATGCAGGTGCTGGCGTACGGAGGGTTCTGGCTGGGGCTCTTCCTGGGCGCGCTGGTAACCCCTCCGCTCGCGGGACTGGTCCATACCACCACCGCCAAGACGTTGATCGCGGCCGTGGTGGTCTTGGGCATGGCGGGCATCCTGGGAGGGGTGGGCAGGCTCGTCGGTGCGCGCTCGAGCACCGCATTGCAACGGCTTCATCTCGGAAAGATCGACTCGGCGGTGGGCGTTGCGGTGGCCGTCTTCGCCACCCTTGTGGCTACTTGGCTGGTGGCGAGCGTCCTTGCGAACAGCCGCTTCACGTCGCTCGACACGGCTTTGCACGACTCACGGATCGTGCGCACCATGAACGGCGTTCTGCCGCCTGTTCCCTCGGTGTTCAGTCGTATCGAGTCCTTCCTCGCGGCCGCGGGGTTTCCCGTCGTGTTCGCCGGTCTTCCCCCACAGGCAGCCGCCCCGGTGACGCCGCCCAGCGGATCGGCGGTCGCAGCCGCTGTCGCCGTCGCAGGGCCTTCCACCGTGCAGGTGGAAGGCGCGGGTTGTGGAGTCATACAGGAGGGTTCCGGTTTCGTCGTGGCCCCCGGGTTGGTGGTCACGAATGCCCACGTGGTCGCTGGGATCGCGAGGCCGTTCGTCATGGACTCTGCGGGCCGGTACGACGCGACCGCGGTGTTGTTCGATCCCGAGCTCGACATTGCCGTGTTGCGAGTGCCGGTGGGAGACAGGTCGTTGCCGCTCGTTCCCGGTTCGTCGCCTGTTCGCGCCGGCGCCACCGCCGCTGTCCTCGGTTATCCCGAGGGTGGTCCTTTCACCTCCGCCCCGGCGGGAGTGGCGGCTGCATTTCAGGCGACAGGGCTCGACATCTACGGCAAGGCGACGACCTCGCGCGAGGTCTACGAGATCGACGCGCGCGTTCTCCCGGGCAACTCCGGCGGGCCCCTGGTGGCCTCGGGAGACGCCGCGCAAGGGATCCCCGACGGTACGGTGATCGGGGTCGTGTTCGCACGCTCCACCACCAGTTCCGGAATCGGTTACGCGCTGGCCATGCCCGCCGTGGAGAAGGACATAGCGGCTGCGAGGTCCGCGGCTGTCGCCGTCAGTACCGGGGCGTGCACCTCGGGCTGACGACCGGGCCCATTCACGAGCCCGCGTTGGGCCCATAGGCCCACGTTGGGCCCATAGGCCCACGTTGGTCCGTGGGATCGTCACCCGTTTTTCCACTGGTGACAAACGGTCCGGGGATGGTCCGGGGATGGTCCGAGCAGAACGGTGGCTCGGTAAGAATGGAGCCGTGACGTTGCTCATCGAGGACTACGGGCTCATCGGCGACACCCACACAGCGGCGTTGGTCGGGCGGGACGGCTCGATCGACTGGCTCTGCCTGCCGCGCTTCGACTCCGCTGCTTGTTTCGCCAAATTGCTCGGTGACGAGGGCAACGGTTTCTGGCGCATCGCTCCGGCCCCCGCGGAGGGGGAGGTGAGAGAGGTCAGGCGCCGCTACCGCCAGGACACCCTTGTCCTCGAGACGGAGTTCGAGACCGCTGGAGGGGTGGTGAGGCTCATCGACTACATGCCGGTGCGCGAAGACAACCCTCGGGTCGTGCGGATGGTCGAAGGGCTGCACGGCGCAGTGGACATGCGCATGGACCTGGTTCTGCGCTTCGACTACGGCTCTGTCGTGCCCTGGGTGCGGCGCGTCGGCAGGCTTCTGTGTGCGATAGCCGGGCCGGACGGGCTGGGCCTGTGGACGTCGGTGGACACGAGGGGCGAGGACATGACGACCGTGGCGGAGTTCACCGTCGTCGAGGGCGGAAGCGAGACCTTCGAGCTCACCTGGTTCCCTTCACACGAAGAGGCACCGCATCCCGCCAACCCTGTGTTCGCCATCGAAGAGACCGAGACGTGGTGGCGCGCGTGGGCCTCGTTGTGCACCCTTGAAGGCGAGTGGCGCGACGCCGTGGTGCGTTCGCTCATCACCCTGAAGGCGCTCACCTTCCTCCCGACCGGGGGGATCGTGGCGGCAGCCACCACCTCGCTTCCCGAGGCCCTCGGCGGCGAGCGGAACTGGGACTATCGGTACTGCTGGCTGCGCGACGCGACGCTGACGCTCGAAGCTCTCATGCGTGGGGGCTACCACGAGGAAGCGATGGCCTGGCGCAACTGGCTCTTGCGTGCAGCAGCAGGTGCACCGTCGGACCTGCAGATCATGTACGGCCCCGCCGGCGAGCGGCGGCTCGACGAGTGGGAAGTCCCGTGGCTCTCTGGCTACGAAGGCTCGACTCCGGTGCGCGTCGGCAACGCCGCCGCGGACCAGTACCAGCTCGATGTGTACGGAGAAGTGATGTCGGCTCTCTACGAGGCGTCCTGCGTGGGTGAGACCCCGGACGAGACCGCGTGGGACCTGCAGCTCTCACTGATGAAATTCCTCGAGAAGGGTTGGACCGAGCCGGACGACGGCATATGGGAGGTGCGTGGGCCGCGGCGTCATTTCACCCACTCGAAGGTCATGGCCTGGGTCGCGGTCGACCGCGCCGTACGCATGGTCGACGAGTGTGGGCACGAAGGTCCCGTGGACCGCTGGCGGGTGTTGCGCGACCAGATACACGAGGAGGTCTGCGCCAAGGGGTACAACGCGGACGTCGGCGCGTTCACCCAGTACTACGGTTCAGACGCCCTCGACGCGAGCCTGCTCATGATCCCCCTGGTGGGCTTCCTGCCCGCGACCGACGAGCGGGTGAGGTCGACGATCGAGACCATCGAGCGCGATCTGACAGAGGACGGTTTCGTCCTTCGTTACCGCGCCGCCGAGGCCCACGACGTGGACGGCCTCGCCGGTCGCGAAGGCGCGTTCCTGGCTTGCTCGTTCTGGTTGGCCGACTGTCTGCACCTGATCGGACGGCACGAAGACGCACGCAACTTGTTCGGGCGCCTCCTTGACCTCCGAAACGATCTGGGGTTGCTGGCCGAGGAGTACGACCCGAGGGCTCGTCGGCAGGTGGGAAACTTCCCTCAGGCGTTCTCGCACGTGTCGTTGGTGAACGTTGCCTTCAACCTCTCGGGGCATCCGTCGATGGATGCGATGGACGAGAAGCACCGAGCCGAGGTGGCGCGCTTGATCCGCCTCTCTTCGTGGAAGAGACAGTGGCGTGTGAGCCCGCACACGCGTCATCGAACGCTCAAGCGCCTCGGCAGGACGAGCTCTTGAAGGCGCTCACCGTCGTGCCGGGGCAGGCCGGTTCAGCACGGCTCGACGACGTCGAAGAGCCCCCCGAGACCGACGGTCCGGTGCTCGTCGAGACCCTCGCCGTCGGGGTCTGCGGCACCGACATGGAGATCGTCTTAGGCGCTTATGGGTGGGCGCCTGAGGGCCGCGAGCGTCTTGTGGTGGGTCACGAGTCGCTCGGGCGGGTCCTCGAGGCTCCGGGCGGTGCGCAGCTTTCAGCCGGGGACCTGGTAGTCGGCATCGTGCGGCGCCCCGACCCGGTGCCCTGCTCCAATTGCGCCGCGGGGGAGTGGGACTTCTGTCGCAACGGGCTCTACACCGAGCGTGGGATCAAAGAGCGCGACGGTTATTGCTCGGAGCGTTACCGGATCGAGCCTGAATACGTGGTCAAGGTCGATCCCTCCTTGGGCCGCCTCGGGGTGCTGCTCGAGCCGACGAGCGTGCTCGCCAAGGGGTGGGAGCAGGTCGAGCTCATCGGGGGTCGCGCTCACTGGGCTCCCCAGCGTGCCTTGGTGACCGGGGCGGGGCCGATCGGACTTCTCGCCGCCCTGCTGGCGGTCCAGCGCGGGCTCGAGGTGCACGTCCTGGACCGGGTGGCGAGCGGGACCAAGCCCGAGCTCGTCGAGGAGCTGGGTGCCACCTACCACACGGGCACGGTCGCCGACGCCTGTGACCAGCCCGACGTCGTGATGGAGTGCACCGGCGTGGGCGGCCTCGTGTTCGACGCGATGGAGCACATGGGCCCCGGCGGGGTCGTGTGCCTGACCGGGCTGTCGTCAGGCGGGCGCAGCCTCGGGGTGGACGCGGGGATGCTCAACCGGTCGATGGTCCTGGAGAACGAGGCCGTGGTCGGCTCGGTAAACGCGAACCGCCGTCATTACCAGGTCGCAGCCGACGCGCTCGCCCGCGCCGACAACCGATGGCTGACGCGGATGATCAGCCGTACCGTCCCGCTGGAACGCTTCGGCGACGCCCTCGAACGCGAGCCCGACGACATCAAAGTGGTCATCGAGGTCGGCACATGAGGTTCTCACCGTGGGACTGACCGAGCAGATCGCTCCGGGCGTGTTGGAGATCGACACCTTGTTGGGCGGATGGGAGCGGGTCACGGCGGGCTACCTGCTCGACGGGCCTGCCCCGCTCCTGATCGAGACGGGGAGCCAGAGCTCGGTTCCCGTGCTTCTCGACGCGCTGCACTCGATCGGAGTCGGTCCGAACGAGCTCGCGGGGGTTGCGGTGACCCACATCCACCTGGACCACGCCGGAGGGGTGGGAGACGTCGCGCGAGCTTTTCCTTCCGCGACGGTATACGTGCACCAAAAGGGGGCTCGCCACCTGGTCGACCCGACGCGCCTCGTCGATTCGGCGGCACGCGTCTACGGCGAGCTGCTCGACTCGCTCTACGGCCGCCTCGCTCCCACTCCCGCAGAGAGGTTGCACGTGCTCGCCGACTGCGAAGAGCTTCGCCTGGGGTCAGGGCGTGTGCTCACTACCGTGGACTCTCCGGGGCACGCCAAGCATCACCTTGCGTTGCACGACTCGGTGAGCGGGATTCTCTTTGCCGGCGACGCCGTAGGGGTGCGCCTGCCCGACGCCGGCGTGCTGCGTCCGGCTACGCCTCCACCCGACTTCGACTTCGATCAAGCCATCGCGTCACTTCATCGTTTCGCAGAACGTCGTCCCGAAGGCCTCGCCCTCGCCCACTACGGGCTTGTGGATGAAGAGCCGACGAAACTGCTCGCCGAGGCCGAGGAGACCTTACGCGATTGGGCCTCGGTGGCGCAGAAGGCATGGCACGAGGGAGCTGACATCGCCGCGGCCTTCGAACGAGAGTTCTTGACGGCTGTCGGCGAAGTGGACCCTGTCCAGCGCGAGAAGCTCGAGATGTTGAACGGCGTGCACTCGAATGCCGCCGGCTTCCGTCACTGGTTCGAGACACGAGGCGACGTGTCCTCCGAAGCGCGAGAGGAGGGCAAGCCATGAGCGCGTGCCGGCCGTATTGCCCCTATGGATCACCAAGTCGACAGGGTGCTTGAAGGTTCGTTTAGTGCGCTCAGGCGATGAGCGCGCCCGGTTGCGGCTGCTGGGTAAGGTGCCCTGGAGAGACGACGAGGATGGGGCAGGATGTCGGTACGAGGCACCCGCAGGTGGATGATGGGCGTAACGTCGACCATTGCGGTAGTCCTCGTAGCCACCGCTTGCTCCAACTCCTTGGGTAGTGTGCCGTCGGGGGGCACCAGTACCGCTCCTGGGGTGACCTCCGACACCATCACCGTGGGCTCCCTTGCAACTCTGTCGGGCCAGTTGTCGGCCGGCTTCGGCGACGTCGTATACGGAGTGAAGGCGTACTTCGACATGGTGAACGCCCAGGGTGGAGTCGACGGGCGGAGGATCGACCTCAGGTATGTGGTCGACGACGCCGCCAATCCGACCACCGACGAGGACCAGGCGCGCAACCTTGTCCAGCAGGACCACGTGTTCGCCATCGTCGGGGTCGGCTCACCGTTCTTCACCGCCGACCAGTACCTCGCTCGGACCGGCACCCCGACCTTCGGCTACATGGTGAGCGGCAACTGGGACAAGTACCCGAACCTATTCGGCGCCTATTCGTCGGTCCTCGACTACACGTCGACCGAGGAGTCTGTGGCCTTCGTGGCCCAGCAGCTCGGTGCGCACTCGGTGGCGGTCATCGCCTATGGAGCCGTGTCGCAGTCCAAGGACGCCTGCGCTGCCGATATCGCCGGGCTCGAGAGGTTCGGCGTCCAGGTCAGGTTCGAGGACCTGGACCTACCGATCTACGGCGACCCCACGACCGACGTGCAGCAGATGGCGAGCCATCACACCGACGTGCTCTTCACATGTCTCGACGGTGTGGAGAACCTCAAGTTCGTCCAGACCATGCACCAGTACGGTCTCGGTGACGTCCACACCGTCTGGCAGAACGGATACGACCGCAACACCGTCTCTCAGAACGCTTCGGTGATGACCGGCTCGATCTTCGCGCTCGAGCACGTGCCGTTCGAGGCCACGCAGGCATTCCCGGGGAAGTACCCGGGCATGGACCGGTACATAGCCGTGATGAACCGCTACGAGCCGCAATGGACCTACGACGACATCTCGATCCAGGGGTGGATCAACGCCGCGCAGTTCGTGGCAGGTCTGCGCGCGGTGGGAAGAGACCTCACCCAGCAGAAGCTCGTGGCTGCCATCAACTCCGAGACCTCTTTCACTGCAGGCGGGCTCATCCCCTTCATCAACTGGAAGGTCGCCCACACTTCGACGACCCCGCCGTACTGCAGCTCCTACGTGGAGGTCACCTCCGGCGGGAAGTTGAAGCCGGTGTTCGTGCAGAACGGCGACGAGGCCTTCGTCTGTTTCAACGGGTCCTCGGACAGGCCAATTCCACTACCGGGGCACGTCCCGCCGTCGAGCTGACGCTCGGTTCGGGGGCCGGCTGATGGGCGACACGACTTGAACAGCTTCCTCGACTACGCGATCCCAGGCGTTCCCTATGGCTGCGGCTTCGCCCTGATCGCGGTCGGCTTGGTGCTCACGTACCGGGCTACCGGGGTTTTCAACCTTGCCTTTGGCGCACAAGCTTTCGTGGCCGCCTTCGCGTACGACGTGCTGAACCAGTACCGGCACTGGCCCCAGTGGGCGGCGTTCGTCACGGCGGTGCTCGTGATGTCCCCCGCGCTGGGGCTTGCCTTCGACCGTTTCTTGTTTCGCCGGATCCCGACGGCGTCCACCACCGTCAAGGTCGTCTCGTCGGTCGGGCTGCTCATAGCCATCCCCCAGTTGATCCCGATCCTGTTCGGGAACCAGCAGCGGCACAGGATCGCGTTCTTGTGGCTCAATCCCGGCACCGTGTACTTCCATCTGTTCTCGTCGCCTATCAACGGGCGTGACATCTCTACGACGGTTATCACCGTCGCGGCGGTGCTCGTCGTGGCAGCGTTGTCGCGCTGGAGCTTCGTCGGACTGCAGATGCGGGCAGTGGTCGAGAGCAGGCGCCTCTCTCAGCTTGCGGGGGTCAACTCCGGCGCCGTGGCGGCCGGCGCATGGGCGTTCTCGAGCGCGCTCGCAGGCTTGTCAGGTGTGTTGCTCCTGCCCGCCCTGAACACGTTGGATCCCACCGCTCCACTCCAGTTCACGACCCTGCTGGTGGCGGGCATGACGGCGGCTGCGCTCGCTAGCATGCGCAGCATTCCCGCCGCCGCGCTGGGCGGGGTCGGCATCGGCGTGCTCGAGAACGTGCTGCAGAAGTACCTTCCTCCAGGCAGCGTTCTCGGCACGGGGCTCTTGCCGTCGTTGCCTTTCGGCCTCCTTGTCGTGGTGCTGCTCGCGAACAGGAACCTGCGCGGCATAGAGGACAACGCCGATCCGCTCGCCTCGGTCGACCCGCCCGCACCCCCACCGGCCGTCAGTATCCGCGACCGCAGGCTCCATGCCCCCATGCGCTGGGGATTTCGACTCCTCGTGCTCCTCTTCTTGGTCTCGTGCGCCACCTGGGTGCCCGGGAACTGGGTCTTCCCGATGCAACAAGGGCTCGTCTTCTCGGTGATATTCCTGTCGGTGACGCTCATCACGGGGATGAGCGGGCAGCTGTCTCTGTGCCAGGCCACCTTTGCCGGTATCGGGGCTTTTACGGCGGGGCAGCTCGCTGTCCACCACGGGTTCCCGGTGCTGCTGGGGGCGCTCGTGGGTGGGGCATTGGCAGCCATGGTCGGCACTGTGGTCTCCTTGGCCGTGAGCCGGGTGTCGGGGCTGTTGCTCACGCTCGTTACCCTCGCGTTCGCGCTGTTCGCGGACAACGTGCTGTTCCAGTTCAGCTGGTCGGGCGGAGGCGTAACGGGTGTCGGCGTTCCCCGGCCCCAGATCGGGGCCATCAACTTCGCCAGCGACCGTTCGTATCTGTTGTTGGTGTTCGTGGTCCTGTTGCTGTGCATCGCCCTCGTGCGCTTCGTCCAACGCGGCACGACGGGCAGGTACTTGGCAGCCATGCGGGGTAGCCCCAGGGCCGCTCAAATGCTCGGGATCAACCTCACGCGCGCTAAGGTGACCGTTTTCGCCGTGTCAGCGGGTATCGCAGGCCTCGGTGGAGCACTCTACGGGTCGAGCCAAGGACCGGTCAGCCCGACCGACTTCTACTATGTCTGGTCGCTCGTCTGGGTGGTCGTGGTGATCACGACCGGGTCTGGCACCGTCGAGGGCGCGGTGCAGGCCGGGATGGCGTTCACGATCATCGCCCAGGTCCTCACCTATCTACCCCAGCGGGTCGCGGGGATCGAATTCGTGCTCTTCGCGTTCGGCGCCTTCACCTATGCCGCGCACCCCGAGGGGATCGTCGAGTACGAGAAGAGCCAATGGATGCGTCGCGTCAGTCGTTTGCTCGAAGCGTGGGACGAGCGCAGGCCGAGCGCTCCCGAAGCAGCACAGGAGGCGTACCGTGCGTGAACGCGCAGGGTCCAGCGCTCCCGGGGGGTGTCTGCCAGAGGCACGACGCCAGCCACAAGGACGCGAGCAGCGAGAACGCGCACCGTTTCTCGAGGTTCGGTCCCTCTCCGTCCACTTCGGAGGCATCTCGGCATTGACCGATGTATCGCTCGTAGTAGGCGAGGGCGAGTCGGTCGGTGTCGTCGGGCCCAACGGGGCGGGAAAGACGACGCTGTTCAACAGCGTGTGCGGTCAGATCACGACCTACGAAGGGCGCATCCTCTGCGAAGGGCGATCGATCGACAAGATGCCCGTCCACAGGCGGGCGCGGCTCGGGATCGCTCGTACGTTCCAGCGCATAGAGGTGTTCTCCGAGATGACCGTGAGAGAGCACGTGCTCGTCGCAGAACGCGCCCGGCGCGGCGGCGGCGCTTTGTGGAAGGACCTGCTCAACTTGGGCAGTCCGTCTCGCGACGAGCTCGAGCGCGCCGAACGGGTTCTGGAGCTGGTGGAGCTCGAGGAGATGGCCGATGTCCCGGTCGCTGCGCTGAGCTTGGGGCATTGCCGGCTGGTCGAGCTCGGGAGGGCGTTGGCGCTCGAGCCGCGGTTGTTGATGGCGGACGAACCGTCGTCAGGGCTCGACACCCGTGAGACCGTCTCGCTCGCCGCGCTCTTGAGGCGGGTCCAACACGAACGCGGCACGGCGATCTTGCTGGTCGAGCACGACCTCGACATGGTGGCGCGGGTCGTGGACCGGGTGGTGGTGCTCGACTTCGGGCACCAGATCGCGGCCGGTCCGTTGGACCAGGTCATAGCCGACCCGGTGGTTCGTCGCGCCTACCTGGGTAAGACCGCATGAGCCCACCCGTGAAGACGATCCTCGAGGTCGAAGACCTGAGCGCCGCCTACAGCGGCTACCGGGCTCTCTTCGGTGTGTCGTTCACGGTGCCCGAGCGCGACATCGTCGCCCTGTTGGGATCGAACGGCGCAGGCAAGTCCACGCTCGCTCGCGTGATCAGCGGCCTGGTGCGCGCGACAGATGGCACCGTTCGCTTCGCCGGACGAGACATCACCCACATGCCGGCCCACCGCATCTCCAGGATGGGCCTCGTCCAGGTGCCCGAGGGCCGGGGAATCTTCTCTTCGCTCACGGTGGAGGAGAACCTGCGCGTGATGTTGCGTCATGGCACAGCCCGTCGGGACGCGCAGAGCGCCATCGATCGGGCGTTCGAGGCGTTTCCCATCCTGCGTGAACGTCGCAGGCAACCGGCGGGAAAGTTGTCAGGAGGACAGCAGCGCATCTTGTCGCTGGCGAAGGTGCTGTCGGTCCCACCGAGGCTGCTCGTTGTCGACGAGCTCTCGCTCGACCTCTCGCCGGCCGCGGTGGACACGGTCTACGAAGGCCTTGGCGCGATCCGTGAAGCCGGTACCGCCGTGCTGCTGGTCGAACAGCAGATCGATCGGGCGCTCTCGATCGCCGACAGCGCCGTGCTCCTCGCCCACGGGTCGGTCGCCTGGAGCGGTCCGTCACTGGAGGCGAGCGCCGCCATGGAACGGCTTCTCGGGGCCGGATCGGTGCTACCCGTCTCCCCGCCAGGCGGCCCGCCCACCGACGTCGTCACCGGGGGTGCACCGCAGCTGCCCCGAAGCTGTTGACGCGTCCGGCCACCGGGTTGGCATCTCGCTCGGCCGCTGCGGACACCGCTGCCGAGAGCTGCAGGCGCAATCGAGCCTTTAAGACCTTGCCCGTCGCGTTCTTCGGCAGCTCGTCGGTGATCTCGATGCTCCTGGGCACCTTGTAGTCGGCCATGCGCGAGATGCAGTGCTCGCGCAGCTGTTGCGCTGTGGTCCGCGTGCCTGGTGCGAGCACGACCACGGCGGCCACGTCCTCACCCAACACCTCGTGAGGGATGCCGACCACCGCCGCCTCCAACACATCGGGGTGTTCACACAGCACGGCCTCTACGTCTGCGGCATGGACGTTGTTCCCTCCCCGGATTATCACGTCCTTCTTGCGGCCCACGATGTACAGGAAACCGTCGCCGTCGAGACGAGCGAGGTCACCGGTGCGGAGCCAACCGTCGTCCCAGGTGCTGGCAGTGGCCTCGGGGTCGCGGTAGTACTCGCGATGGTTTCCGGGCAGGCGCAGGAGAGCCTCGCCGACCTCGCCGGGGGGCAGGTCCCCACCGTCCTCGCCGATGATGCGAACCTCGAGCGGCGGCATCGGCTTGCCCACCGAACCGATCCGCTCGAGTGACTCGCCCCTGGGCATGGCGCAGAACGCCTGCCCGGCCTCGGTCATCCCGTAGCTGTTCGACACGGCCGCCTCGGGCATGCGCTCCTGGAGGGCCCGCAAGGTGGACGGGGCGAGTGGAGCGCTTCCGACCGCACATATGAGCACCGACGAAAGCTCGGCACCCGCGAAACGTGGATGTGCCACGATCAGCCGGGCCATGGAAGGCACCAGGAACACGAGCTGCGGACGCAGCTCCTCCACGACCTCCAGCCAACGTCCGGCGTCGAAGTGGGGTTGGTACACGCCACAGAGCCCGAGCTGCATCGGGGTGTACACGAAGCCGACGCCCGCAAAGGTGAACAGCGGACTGGCGTGCAGCCAGCAATGCCCGGAGTAACTGGGCCTGGGCTCTCCTGGGATGAGCACGGTGTTGCGATGACGGACGGCCACCCCCTTCGGGGTCCCGGTGGTCCCGGACGTGTAGAGGATGTCGCCGAGGTCCTCGTCGGTCACCGGTACCTGGAAGGTGCTCGTGTCGGTACCGGTGTCGTCGTCGTCGAAGGGGGTTGTGCCCTCCCATGACCAGCGCGGGCATGTGATGCGGCTGGGTTCGGGGGCTACGACCACGTTGGGGGCACTGGCCAGGCCGGCTGTCACCTGGTGGGCGAGAACGGAGAGCTCGGAGTCCGTCAGTACTACCCTCACCTCGGCGTGCTCAAAGACACGCTCGAGCTCGGCGTCGGCCAGACGGGTGCTCGTGGGTACGGCGACCGCGCCCGCCTTGTGGACCGCGGCGTACCCCACCATGAATCGCAGCGCCTCCTCGGCTCGCAGGTAGAGAGCGACCCGGTCGCCCTTCTCCACCCCCATGCGAACGAGGGAGCGTGCAAGGGCGTTGGACGCCGCTTCCCAGTGGGCGAAGGTCATCTCGCATCCGTCGACGATGCGGTACGCGACCGCGTCGGGGAAGACGCTGGCTTGGGCGCGCAGGTGGTCGGTGAGCAGCGGGGTCACTGTCCGGCATCCGAACCTGTTCGCGGCTCGCCTGTGCTGGTGCTCGTCGAGGCCAACGCCATCGCCGTCTCTTCTTCGCGACTCGCGCCGGGGCGCCGGCCGAGCCGGGCCGGCCACCAGTTCCAGCGCCCGAGGAGGGCGACGGTCGAGGGCACGAGGAGCGTGCGAACGAGGAAGGTGTCCATCAGGATCCCGATCGCGAGCCCGAAACCGATGTCACGGATCTGGCTCCCACTTGGCCCGCCGCCGCCCGCGATCCCGAACACGGCGAAGGTCCCGGCGAGGACGATGCCGGCCGAGGTGACCGTCGGACCGGTCCGGCCGATCGCCCGGACGACGGCATCCCGGAGCGCACGACCATGGGCTTCTTCGCGGACGCGCGTCATCACGAGGATGTTGTAGTCCTCGCCCAGAGCGAGCAGGAAGATGAACATCAAGAAGGGGAGGATGAACGTGAGCCCGGTGCTGCCGCCTATGTCTATGAACACGAGGGTCGACACACCGAGCGCCGCGAAGTACGACAGGGCGACGCTCACGATCAGGTACAGCGGCGCCACGGCGCTGCGTAGCACCAAGGCCAAGAGGATCCCGATCGCGATGATCGCCAGAGGCACGACATGGAGGAGGTCGCGATTCGAGGTGCTGCTCACGTCGTAGAGAGCGGCTGCCTCGCCGGCGACGCCACTGGCGATCGCACCGGAACGATTCGCGGCGACAGAGACGGCTTTGCGAATCTCGGGCGTTGCGTCGAGAGCGGCGGTCGATTCCTGAGGGCCGGCGCGAAATTCCGCTTGGAACTGCACCGTCGTGCCGTCCGCGCTCACGAACTGGGTCGTCGCCCGGTATGCGTTGTACTCGAGGGAGGTGATCTGCGCGCCCGCCGGCAGATCCTGCGGCAGCGACGACGGCGCGCCGAACCGGGCATGAAGCTCGGCCAAGGTCGCGGGTGACAATGCCGTCCCGTTCGGGTCGAGAGGACCCGAGAGGGAGGTGAACTTCCCGGAGGACTGAAGCGCCTGTTGCGCCACCTCGAGAGGTGAGGGGTCGCTCCAGACGGGGGCTGCGTAGCGGAGCACCAAGTTCGCCGGGTTCGAGCTCGCCTCGGGGAAGTGCTTGGCCAGGACGGTGTTGCCAGCCGCAGCGTCGGAGCCCGCCGGGGCTTGGAGCGCCCCTCCGAATCCCCCCGAGTGGTAGCCGGCAACCGCTCCCGCCAGTCCGCCGAAGACGAGCACGCCCAATACGAGCGTCTCGATGGGCCTCGACACGAGCCGGCCCGCGACTCGGCCCCACCATCCCTCGCGCTCGCCTCCTTCCACGGCCACGACCCGCCACGGCCAGAAGACGGCGTTGCCGAGGATCGCCAACAGCGCGGGGAGAAGTGTGAGCCCGGCAACGAGCATCACGGCTATGCCGAGCGCGAGGGGGAGACCTAGGTCGTGGTAGATGCCAAAACTCGCCAACATGAGGCTCAACAGGGCGAAGATCACCGTCGCCGCCGAAGCGCTGATCGATTCACCGACGCGTGCGAGCGCCTTCACCACAGCACCCTTGGGGTCGAGCCCGGAGCGGATCTCCTCGCGCACTCTGAAGACCAGGAACAAGCCGTAGTCCGTTCCTGCCCCGAGCAGGAGCACGATGAGCAGAAGCTGGGTGATCTCCGAGATCTTGATGCCGTGCGCTCCGAGGGCGCCGATGAAGCGGTTCGACACCACCAATGCCACGCCTGCCGGCAGGAGGGTCACGATCGGCGCCAGCACGGAGCGGAAGATCAGGATCAACAGCAAGATGATCAAGAGGAACGAGAACAACTGGACGCGGCTCCCAGTCCGGTTCGAGCTCGCCTGGTTCGCGACATTGGTCGCCACCGTGCCCGCGAGATGGAAGTGGAGGTCGGGCGGCGCACCGAGCCTCCCGAAGGTTGCCTGCAGACGGTCGAGAACCGGCTTCTGGTCGGTCACGTCCACCTGGTTGACGCCGATCAGGACCAGGATGCGCGCCACCTTGCCGTCGGGGGACGTCCCGAGCAGGTGGGTGGCTTTCACCTTCGGCACCGCTGCGGTCAGTTGCGCCTCGTGGACCACCGCGGCGGCGTCCGCGCTGACGAGCGTGCCGTTCGAGCTCGAAGCGACGACGAAGACCTCGCTCGTGCTGCTCGAGCTGCCGAGGATAGGCGTGGCCAGCGTGGCGGCCTTTGCGCTGGGAGCGCTGGAAGGGAGGAACTGGCTGTTGTCGTTGTTCACCTCGCTTCCCAGGGAGGGAAGCGCCCGCGACGAGACCACGATGACGACGATCCAAGCGAGGACGACCGGCCACCTGAAGCGCACCACGAGACGGCCGAGGCTCGCGTAGAGGCGTCTCGTCACCACAGCTCTCCGACTCGCACGCTCTTGTGCTCAGGGCTCAGATCCCCGGGGCCTTGGTGCGTCCGCGTACCAGGTACGACGGGCATGTCAGGCATATCGGGCTCCTGGCAGGGCGTACGCCGCGATGACGGCGAAATGGAGCGTGGCAGCCACGACAGTGCAGGCGTGGAACAGTTCGTGGTAGCCGAACACACCGGGTACGAGGTTCGGCTTTTGCAGCGCGTACACGACGGCGCCTGCGCTGTAGACGGCCCCGCCGGCGATCAACAGGCCGAACCCAGCACCGCCGAGACCGTGGAGAAGCTGAGGCATGACTGCGAGCGCGCACCAGCCGACCACAACGTAAGGCAGCGCGACCGCCCATTTGGGGGCGTCGAGCCAGACCTGGCGGAGAGTGATGCCGACCGCCGCACCGATCCATACCAGGCAGAGCACGAGGACCTGGGCCCATCCGCCGAGGGCAAGCCCGGCGACCGCCGTGTAGGTGCCGGCGATCGCCACGAAGATCGTGGTGTGGTCGGCCCGTCTCATCCGCCAACGTGCGGCGGGCGTCCAATTCACCCTGTGGAAGGCCGCGCTCACTCCGAAGAGGGCGACGATCGACGCGGCGTAGACGGCCAGCGCCACCGAGGTCCACGGCGTGGGCGCCTGTGCCGCCAGGACCGGCCCGGCGATCGCGAACACGCAGAGCGCACCGAAGTGGATCCATCCCCGAAGAAGCGGCCGAGCCGCACCGAGGGTCTCTGAAGCGCCCGTCGGCTCTCGGAGTGCGGGTGACCGGTCGTCGGTCGGTTCGCTCAGGGCTCGGCTCGGTGTCATGGTCGTTCGGCGTGCGCGTTTGACTGGTCGTCGGCCATTGCTCGGCCCGGTGTCATGGTCGCTCGGCGTTCACGGGAGACTGGTCCGCGGCGATCGGTTTGCTCACGGCCGGGTGTAATGGTCGCTCGTGCACGAGAGCCCGACGGCAGCGTACCTCCGCGGCGCAAGCCCCTGGGTTCGGGCGGCCCGGCCTCCTATCGGAGAGCCTCGCCCAGCCCGGCGGCTTTCTGACCTGCGACGCCGTCGGCGTCATGCCCGGGCCACGCGGCGGTGTCGGTGGAGGCCGATGCAGCGGCCCTCGCGCCCGGGGGGGCGCTGCTCGTGCCGTCCGGGCAAGCGCGGCCCGTCGGGTCCGCGCCAGCCGAGGCCTGCTGAGCGAATTGGGTGCGGTAGAGCTCGGCGTAGAGGCCGTCTGCCGCGAGGAGCTGGGTGTGGGTGCCCTCCTCGACGATGCGGCCACCGGACACCACGAGGATCTTGTCCGCCTCGCGCACCGTCGACAGGCGGTGGGCGATCACGATCGAGGTGCGGTCGGCGAGCGCCGTCTTGAGCGCCTGCTGTACGGCGGACTCGGACTCGGAGTCGAGGTGCGCGGTCGCCTCGTCGAGCACGACGACGTCGGGCGCCTTGAGAAGGAGTCGAGCTATTGCGATGCGTTGTTTCTCGCCGCCCGAGAGCCGATATCCGCGGTCACCCACCACGGTGTCCAGCCCGTCGGGGAGCGACTCCACCAGGGGCAGGATCTGCGCCGCCCGCAGAGCCTCGGTGAGCTCCTCTGCGGTGGCATCTGGCTTGGCGTAGAGCAGGTTGTACCTGATCGACTCGTGGAAGAGGTGGGCGTCCTGGGTGACCATGCCGACGATGGCGTGGATGGACCCGAGCGTGGCGTCGCGAACGTCGATGCCGTTGATGCGGACCGCTCCTTCGTCCACGTCGTAGAGGCGGGGCACCAGATGACTGATAGTCGTCTTGCCTGCGCCCGAAGGACCGACGAGCGCGACGAGTTGACCGGGCTCGGCGCGAACCGAGACGTCGAAGAGAACCTGGCTGGAGGGCGCCTGGTCGAGCACCGCCACCGACTCGAGGGAGGCGAGGGAGACCTCCTCGGCCGTCGGGTACGCGAAGTCGACATGATCGAGCTCGACCAGCGCGGGGCCTCGCCGGATCTCCTGCGCGTCAGGTCTTTCGTCGATCATCGGAGCCAGGTCGAGCACCTCGAAGACCCTGTCGAAGGATACGAGCGCCGTCATCACGTCCACCTGCACGTTGGACAGCGCCGTGAGCGGGCCGTAGAGACGGTTGAGGTACGCCGTGAGCGCTACGACCGTGCCGATCGAGAGCGCTCCCCGTGCCGCGCTGATTCCGCCCCATCCGTAGACGACGGCCGTGGCGAGCGATGCGGTGAGCAGGAGCGCGGCCATGAACACGCGTGCGTAGATCGCCTGGGTGACGCCGATGTCGCGCACGCGGCCCGCTTTCTCCTCGAAGTCCCCGATCTCACGTGCCCTGTGCCCGAAGAGCTTGACGAGTAGTGCCCCCGCCACGTTGAAGCGCTCCGTCATCGTGTTCGTCATCTGGGCGTTGAGCACGTAGCTCTCGCGGGTGAGCGATGCGAGACGCCGTCCGACCCAGCGTGCGGGAAGGAGGAAGAGCGGCAACAGCGCCAGTGCCACCAGCGTGATCTGCCAGGAAAGGATGAACATCGCTCCGAGGGTTATGCCGACACCGATCACGTTGCTCACCACGGAGCTGAAGGTGTCCGTGAAGGCCTGTTGTGCGCCGAGCACGTCGTTGTTCAGCCGTGAGACGAGGGCGCCGGTCTGCGTGCGGCTGAAGAAGGCGACCGGCATGCGCTGGACGTGTTCGAACACCTTTGCCCGCATGTCGAAGATGAGACCCTCCCCGATGCGGGCGGACACCCATCGTTGCCAGAGCGAGAGTCCCGCGTCGATCACGGCCAGGAGCCCGACCACCAGAGCCAGGATCACGATCACGCGTGTGGCGCTCTGGGCTGCCCCGTGATCCCTGATGGCACGGACGACCGAATTGATGATCCCGCGGTAGATGAGGGGATTGGCTGCGCCGATCGTGGCGTCGACGACGATCAGCACGAGGAACACCCCGAGCATCGCCCTGTAGGGCTTGGCGAAGCGTGCGATGCGCCGCACGATCCCCGCAGGCAGCTTCTGCTGGGTGACCGACTGGTCGCGGCGCAACGAGCGCATGAGCCCCCAGCCGCCACCACCGCCGGTAGCCCCCCCGATCATGTGCCCCATGCCCATTTCCACACTCCGACGAGCTGCTGCTTCTCGGCCTTCTCGATGTGCAACGTCTCCCCCCGAGCTTCCTCGGAACTCGGCTTCAGTGAGAAGTCACGCTCCGGTCGTCGAGAAGCCGAGTCTCGCCGAGAAGCCGGGTCTCGTCGAGAAGCCGGGCCTCGTCGAGAAGCCGGGTCTCGCCGAGAAGCCGGGCCTCGCCGAGAAGCCGGGTCTCATCGGGCAGAGCCCATGTTCATCGCATCAGTGAGCGTAGCGAGCAGCCGCGAACCGTCGTCCTTGTCCGACCAGAGGCAGCCCCACTTCCTGCCTCGCGATCTCCTCGAGGCGGGTAGTGTCATGGCAGGGGATGCAACCCGCTTTGTGACGAGGAGAGGAGGTTCGACATGGGGCTCATGGACAAGGTGAAGTCGCAGGCCACCCAGCTGGCCGAGAAGGCCCAACAGGCTGGACAGGCGGGTCAGGCGAAGCTGGCCGAGATGCAGGCGAAGAAGAGGGCCGATGCGATGCTCCTCGAGCTTGGTGGGATCGTCTACCGCGAGAGGACCGGACGTGCCGACGCCGTAGCAGGAACGCGCGCCACAGAGCTGGTGGACTTGCTCCAGAAGCACGAAGAGGCGCACGGACCGATAACCGTCACATCGGCGAGCGCCGCGATCGCAGACGCGACCGGCGTGGTCGATCCGACGGCGACCTCCCCCGCCCCGGCTGACACGCCTTCCACTTCGTCCGCGGGTCCGATCCCGCAGGCGAAGTACGAGCCCGAGGAGAGCTGAGGGTCCGAGCAGCCGCCCTCCTTGCACGAATTCGCGTTCAGGTTCGGGGCTGCAACGAGCTGATCTGCCAGGAGCCGGCCTCGTGATAGGTCACGGTGCCGATCGGCGAGCTGGTCTTGATCGTGATCCGCCGGTTCATCCGCACGGGGAGGCCGGAGCCCGCCGTGAACCACCAGTTCTCGATGATCGTGCCCCGTTGCCCGCCCCTCAGCATGATCCGCTGGAGCTCATGGACGGTAGGAACGACCGAGCCCCTGATCCGCAAGGGGACCGTCCCTTCGATACGTGCGGTCGTAGCGGCGGTGCTGCGCCCATGCACGGCTGTGTTGCTGCCCGTGCAGGACCAGCTGAGTGCCTGAGCGGCTTTGGGATCTTCGGGTAGGACCACTGTTGCGGGCGGGCAGGTGAAGCGTGCCAGATTGTTGACCGTGACGGCACCGAAGTCCCACGATTGGGAGTTGCGATCGGCGGCGAGAAGCAGCTGGGTGGCATCGGGGCAGAAGTCGTATTCCTCCCAGTGAGCGACGTTGTAGTCGACATGCCACTGCCAACAGCCATTGGTCAGGTACGTGACCGACGCGGGCATGACCGCGCCGTCGTGCTGTGAGTTCGGCGGGAAGGAGATCGATTCGGTTCCTTGACCCTTCAGCGTGTAGACGCCCTCGGCCGGTGGCTCGTAAGTGAGCTTCCTCCCGGTGCTGATCGACGCCCCTCCCTTGAACGTCTTCGTGGCCACGCTCAAGGACTTGGGCCCGGGGTGCTCGCGCAGCACGTACCTGATGGCCACGAAACATGTACCACCGAGGATGATGGCGACGGCGCCGGCCATGGCCACTCGCCGTCGGCGCCGACGGCGGGGCGGCGAGGACTTCGCCTCGGGGCGGTGGGTTCCACGGTCGCCGTGTCCCAGCGGATCCTCGTCAGCTGCTCTGTCGCCCATTGCTCGACGTGACCTGTGGCTGTGGAGTTGTGAGCGGCGCATTCTCGATGCGAGCAATGCGGAGAGCCTCTTCCAGGCCGCTGCGAGCCTTCGTGTCGATTACATATTGGGCGATCATCCGCATAGGAAGGACCACGCTGACCCATCGTGGCGCGCACACGCGCCTCGATCGCCGCGCAAGTCCGGCTTCCAGCGCGTCCACGGCGACGGATATCGGAGCTGCTCTCGTGAAGCGGCCGTTGCCGGAGAACTTCGACGCCGCTGCGGTTCGCAGTCCTCGACTAACCATGTCCGTGTCGATCTCCCCGAAGTACGCGACCCCGACCCGTGCTCCTGTCGGGCGGATCTCGATGCGCATAGTGTTTGCCAAGGCTTCGACCGCCGCTTTCGAGGCGCAGTAGGCCGACATCAGCGGAAGGTGCACGGCGGCAGCTACAGAGGAAATGACGAGCGCATAACCGTTCTGATGGCTTATGTGAGGACCCGCCGCTCGTAGCGTGTAGTAGGCACCGAGGGTATTGACCGCAATTGTGCGCTCCATGATCATGGGATCGCCGTCGACGACCGTCATCTGTGCCCCGATGCCCGCGTTCGCAACGACGACATCGAGACCGCCGAGATTGTCCACCAACTCGTTGACCGCGTTCTCGACGTGTTCACGGTCGGCGACATTGCACTCCAGCCATGGTGCTTCTCCGCAGTCCGAGGCAACGTCGGACAGCAGCTTTGGTTCCAAGCCGGCGAGGGCCACAAGAGCACCGCGGTGGTGGAGACGGCGGGCAAGCGCAGAGCCGATCCCTCGCGCCGGGCCTGTGATCAGGACTCTTCTTCCTGAAAGATCCGGGAGGGTTGCTTGTCTCATGTGTTTGAGGATTCCATTCATGGTCACGAGGTCCCGACGACTAGCGCGATCGCTCGAAACACCCCACCAGCCGGTCGCGTGCCAGCCAATTGGGCTCCGGGTAGAGCCGACAGTACATGGCGTCGCGCATCAGCTTCTCGACCCCGGTCTCGCACATGTAACCGGTGCCACCGAACACCTGCACCGCGTCGGTGGTCACCGCCACCGCGGCATCGGAGGCCAGCACCTTGGCGGCGAGGGCTCCGCGGTCGTCGTGGGACGGCCATACCCCCGACGTCGCGGAGGGCCCGACGCCCTCGAGGTGGGCGGCCATGCCGGCCAGGAGGTCGCGGACCGCGCCGTGTTCGATGATCGGTACGCCACCCTGGTGACGTGAACGGGCATAGTCCAGAGCCAGCTCCCATGCCCGCCTGGCGATCCCCCGGGCAACGGCCGCCACCCCTCCTCGCACCAGCCGAGAGGCCGTCGCACAGGGTCCCACAGGTTGCCGGACGAGCGTTGCCGGCGTGTTGTCGACGCCGTCGAGCACGAGCGTCGCCGCCGGTGCGCCCCGCCAGCCCATCTGGGAAGGATCGGGTCGGATGGTCAGCCCGGGCGTCGTCGGCCGCAGGACGAGGACGCCCGGGCCCAGAGAGGGCGCCAGGACGACGACACCGTCCGCGCCCAGCGCGCCGGGCACGAAGGGGATCCTGCCGCAGACGCGTGCAGGGCTCGCCGTGACATCGAGTGCGAGGCGCGGGTTCTGGGGCGGAAGGGCGAGGGACCACCGCTCGCCGTCGGCCACCGCGGCGACGGCCTGCGAAGGGAGCGCCGCCAGCGCGACGTTGTGCAGGAGCACGGCGACGGCCAGGCCGGCGTCCCCCGCCGCCGTCTCCTCGATCATCGCGAGGAGCTCGGCAGGACCGAGCCCCGCACCGCCGAGGTCGTCTCCCAGCAGGACCCGGTCGAGCCCGAGGGCACGGGCCGAGGCCCAGCAGCGTGCGAACCTCTCGCTGTCGCCGGCATCCAGTGCGGCGGCGAAGGGCGTCACTTCCCGCCGGGTGAGGTCGCGTACCGCCTTCACCATCTCATCGCGAACGTCGGTCCTCGTCGCGCTCATGGACGTTCCCCGACCAGGTCGTGGCGGCTCGTCGGCAGGGCCTGCATGGTTTCGCCCCGTGACAGCCCCCGGTACACGGTAAGGCGGTTGAGCTGGTTGGTGCCCTCGTATATCTGGGTCAGCTTGGCGTCCCGCCACAGCTTCTCGAGCTCGGCCCGGATGTCTCCGCAATCGAGCCCCGCCAACTCGAGGGCCAAGCCGGTCACGTTCATCGCGACGTCGGCCGCGTGGGCCTTGGCCAACGAGGAGAGCGCGAGCGAGCGGGTGACCGTCCGGTCCGTCATGATGCGGCGAAGCAGGTCGACGGTTGCCTGACGTGCCCGGGGGGAGGTGATCATCTGCCTCACGCGGGGTGCCCGCCGCGCCGCCGCGGGAACCAGCCGCACGGCCCGGACGAGGGGGTGGCGCAGGGCGGGGCTCATCATGACGTCGAGCTCGGTGGCCGCGTCGAAGTAGCTCTGGCGGGCGAGGTGGATCTCCTCTTCCATGCGAGCGAGTGCCAGCTGGACCTGCTGGCGGCCGATCAGGGCCGGCTCGTGTTCCAGCCAGGTGAGGACGCGGTCATAGGCGCCGCGGGCGATTCCGGTCGCGATGGCCGCCACCGCCGGTCGGGACGCGGCCAGCGCCAGGAGCGTGGCCGGCATGCCGTCGCCGGGACGGCCCACGACCAGGTCGTCGGGCACGAACACGTCGTCGAAGACCAGCTCGGCCGCCGGACAGGCCCGCTGGCCCATCTTGTGCTCGACCCGGCCCACGGAGAAGCCCTCACTACGGGCGTCGACGAGGAAGCACGTCCAGGTCTCCGCCGGCCGTTGCGGGTCGGACGGCATACACACGGTGATCCACTCGGCCAGGCTTCCGTTGGAGATGAACCGCTTGGTCCCGGTCAGCCTCCACCCGCCGGCAACCGGCCTGGCCCGGCTGGTGATCCGGCCACGCCGCATGAGGTCGGCGTCCTCCACGTCGGTCCCGGCGTCGGGCTCGGTTACCGCGCAGGCCATCAGCACGGGCCGACCCTGGCGCTCGGCGACCGCCACGTCGCGGAGCACGCCGTCCCAGTGGGCCATGCCGGTGGTGAGCAGGGGCAGCAGACCGAGGCCGTGGGCACCGAAGATGTTGCCCACGCCGGGGCACGCTGCACACAGCTCCTCCATGGTCACGCACATCTCTCGTGCCAATCCTCCGCGCCCGCCCGCGGCGGTGGGGATGACCAGGCTGAGCAGACCCTGCTCGCAGCCGGCGCGGATGAGATCCCAGTCGACATAGCGCGGATCGGCACCGGCGCGCCGGTCGATCTCGAGCGCGAGAGGCTGCACGTGCTGCTGGGCGAAGGCGCTCGCTCGCTCCCTCGCCTCGCCGAGCACCCGCACGGTCGACCGGTCCCCGGCACGCAGGCGGGGGAACAGCTCCGCCAGCGATCGAGACGCGAATGCGGTGCCGGCGATCGCGCGTTCAGACATGGCTCCGCACCGAGGCGGGGCCATCGGCCACCACGGTCGGCTCGGAGATCGTCGCCCCTCGCAGCGCTCGGGCGAGCAAGGGGAGGCTGTGGTGGTCGGGTCCGTACAGGATCCCCTCGAAACGGTTCAGCTGTTGGACGTGGACAGCACGCCTCGACACCAGCAATTGGGCAAGCTCCCGGGCGATCGGGTGATGCTCCCCTAGGGTCAACGACGCCACGGCCGACCGCGACGTGTGCCCCGCCTCCAGGGCGTCGATCTTGAACTCCGAGCCCTGCGGCTGGCCATCCATCCAGAGGTGGCTGAAGAGCTGGATGCGCTCGTGGCCGAGAGCGAGGAGCCGCCCGCTGTCCAGGGTCAGGATGTGCTCACCGTCTTCGGCGAGTCGGCACACGCGGCGCCCTGCCGGCTCGGTGAAGTCGATGGAGGCCAAGAACTTCGGGTAATTGAAGAACTCGACCCCGCCGAGGCGGGCGATCTCGGTGGTGACCGGCAGGTGTTGGACCCAGGCGTGGAACTGGCGGCGTCGTAGCGCCTTGAGCAGTGCCCGGCCGGGCAGGTTGAAGCTTTCACCGGGCGCGCACAGAGGAACCGAGATGGCCAGCTCGTTGTAGGGGCCGATATCGGTGTCGCGGTACTCGAAGGCGCTCACGGTGATCGCCCCCAAGCCGGGCGCCAGCCGCGCAGGCACGAACCTGGGATCCGGGAGCAGCCGGCGGAGTCCAGCGAAGCGGGCCAGGAATACCGCCGTCGTGGCGGTGCCGTCGTAGTAGAACACCGGGACCTTCATCGGCTGACCATGGAACTCGACGTCGAGCTGGCCGACCGAATCAAAGAAGGAGGAACCCCGCATGTCACACCTCCCCTCAGATCCTCGGCGGGGCACAGAGCCCTCGCGAACGCTGTCGAGTTTGTCTCAACGACAAAGGATTCACCACTCGGCCCAGCCGGCCGGCGTGACGGAGCTCGAGATCGTCCGGGGGTCCACCGGTTCGTGGGTGTCAGACGCCTGGTAGACGGCGAAGCACAGCTGGAGCACCTTGGCCGCGTCGGCTGGTGCCATCGCCGCGGGTCGGCCTGCGAGGAGGGCGTCGACAAAGTGCGCCGAAGACCGGCGGAAACCCGACGCCCAGTCGGCGTCGACATCGGTGAATTCCGTCCAGGTCCGGTGGTTGGCCTTCCCGCTGTAGAGCACCACGGGAGGAAGGTCGAGCATCTCGCCCGTCGCCCGTGTCACCCACACGAACCCGGCGTCGCCTTGAACCTCGAAGAACTCGTCGGTGCCGTAGTAGCGCGAGCGCAGCCACATGTCCCGTGCGTAGCTGACCTCCATCACGCCGAGGAGCTCGGGATCTTCGTACTCGAAGATGGCCACGCAGGGCTCGAAGAAGAGGTCTCGGCGGCGGACCACCGCCTGCACCGAAACGATGTCCTGGTCGACGAGCCACAGTGCCATGGCGTACTTGTGCACCATGTCGTCGAACAGGTGGCCGCCAGGGCTGCGACCGTCGAGGCGCCAGCCGTAGCCCTCGGGGCGTAGGTTCGCCTGGAACGAGGAGTCTGTCTGGCCCACGACCGTGCGGATGCGCAAGCCGGTCGGCCGGCCGATAGCGCCCTCTACGATCAACTGTTTGGCTAGCTCGAGCGGCGGGTAGTGAGCGAAGCACTCGCTCACTCGCAAGATGAGTCCTGCCTCATCGGCCACTCGGCGGAGCTCGAGAGCCTCGTCGACGGAGTTGGTGATGGGTTTCTGCACCGAGACGTGCTTCCCGGCCTCGAGGGCCGCTCGGATATGGGCGTGGTGCAGGTGCGTGGGCGTGAGGATCTCCACCGCACCGATGTCCTCGTCAGCGAGGAGGTCATCGATGTCCGAGTAAGTCCTGGGCACGCCCCAACGCTTTCCTGCCTCACAGACAACGCTCGTATCGATGTCGCAGACCGCCAGTACTTCACAATTGGGGTGTTCGAGATATCCGGCGACGTTCAGGTCCGCTATGTTCCCGGCACCGAGCACCCCGAGCCGGACGGTGTCCGTGCGTGCACTGCCGTCCAATAGGATCCCTCCTCTGGCGGTCATCGGGTTCTCCAGTTCACGAGTCCGTCGAGGGCTTCGACTTCGCTGCCGTTGACGTACAGCGGGTTCACTTCCAGTGCGGTCAGGTCGTCACCGAGAGCGAGTGCGAGCTCAGCGATCGCGGTGATCGCGTCGGTGACTCGATCGAGGTCGGCGGGGGGGCGTCCGCGGGCACCGTGCAGGATTACGGCGCCCCGCAGGCTCTCCAGACTCCGGTGAATGTCATCGCGGGCAGCCGGTAAGCGCAGCAGAGCGGTGTCGTCCAGGATTTCGACGAAGATGCCGCCGAGTCCGACGGCGAGTACGAGCCCCCAGTCAGGGTCGTGGACGACACCGACGAGCAGCTCGATGCCGCCTGAGCGCATCGGGCTGACCAGGACACCGTCGACCTGAGGTGCAGGGTCGAGGCGGTTCGCGCAGGTGAACACTTTGTGGAACGCCGCTGCGACCTCCTCGGCGCCGCTGACACCGAGGACTACGCCACCGATGTCGCTTTTGTGCTCGATCGTCGCAGAGACGATCTTGAGGGCGACTGGTCCCCCGAAATCCTGCGCGATGGCAACGGCTTCGGCGGCAGTTCTCGCTAGTACCGCCGGGGCGACCGGAACACCGGCATGTTGCAACAACTGGCGAACCTCGTACTCGGACATCGCCGTCCCGGGCTGCAAGTCCGGTACCAGTGACGCGGTCGTGGGATGGTGCTCAGTTGCTCTGCCCTGCAGCTGACGGAGCCGGGTCGACCAGTGCGAAAGCTTGGCCATGGCGTTGACGGCATCGCGGGTGCTGGGCAGGTAGACGAGATCCGCGGCGGCGACGGCCTCGGCGGTGCTTCCGGACAGGTCCCGGGAGACGATAGCGGTGAACGCGCCGGGCACAGGTGCCTCGGCTAGGGCCTTCCCTACCCCGGGCAGGAAATTGTCGATGCCACCGACGACGGCGACGAATCCCACCTGGGGGTCGGTGGCCAGGATGGCGGTGACTTTGCCAAGCAGCGCTGGGTCCATGACCGCGGCCCCAGTGACATCGAGTGGATTCTGAACATGCCCAAAGGCCGAGATCACCCCTCGTAACGCGTCTTGAGTAACCGGGTCGAGGCGCGCGATGGGCAGGCCGAGCTCCTGGGCGCGGTCGGCGATGATGTCGCATGCCCCGCCGGACGACGCCGCCACCGCGACGCCTGGCCGCGCCCACGGGCCGGTGTTGGCGGCCAGATGACCGGTGATCAGCAGCTCTTCCATGTGTTCGACGCGAATGACGCCTTCCTGGCGGAGCACGGCGTCGATCACGGCGTCGTTGCCGACCAACGCACCCGTGTGCGCTGCGGCGGTACGCGCGGAGAGTTCACTGGTGCCGGTTTTCAGCATCACGATGGCCTTGCCGAGGCGAGCGGCCTCACGTGCCGCTTGGAGGAACAGCTCGGGTTTGCGGATTGTCTCAGCGAACATCGCCACCGCGGTGGTCTGCGGGTCGACTAGGACGTAGTCCAAGACGTCCTCGGCGCTGACCATCGCCTCGTTGCCGGTGGTGACCACGTAACTGAACTTGATTCCATGGCTGGCGGCGAACTGGGTGAACATGCTGGCTAAGGCGCCGCTTTGAGAAATCAGGGCGAGCCTTCCCAGAGCGGGCGACAAGCCGGCCAACGCGCATACCGCGATACCGGCGCCGAGGTTCGCGAAGCCAAGCTGGTTGGGACCGAGCAGGATCATGCCGTGCCGCCGGCACTGCTCGACCAGAGCGTGCTGTGCCGCGGCACCGGCATCACCGACCTCGGCATATCCCGAGCTGACCACGACAACCGTACGGGCACCGGCTGCCGCGGCATCATCGACCGCCTGAGGCACCAGTTTCTGCGGGACCATGACATACGCGCAGTCGAATCCGCCGGGCACGTCGGCACAGGAGCGATAGGTCGTGGCGCCGTGCACCCGCGACTTGTTCGGATTGATGAGGTAGGTGCGATCCACCGATCCGAACCGTTGCATCACGCCGAAGGCGAGCCACGAGAAGATCGACTTGTCGCTGGCACCGATGAGAGCAACCGACTCGGGTGTGAAAAGTGTGTCGAGTTGCTCGTGGGCGAGGGGGCCGGTCATGTGGTGCTCCCGGTGGGTGGCAGGGACAGGCGGCGTAGGGTCACTCCGGTCAGGGTGAAGTGCTGAGCATGTCGATTTCGACTGCCAAATCGGTTTCGTGGTCCTTTCTGGGACGAAGTAGCCGGGAATTTCACATGAATGCCAGATAGAGGAACGACAGAGTCATGGTCCATCTTCGCTGTCACCGCCGGCTCATGGAAAATTCCATGTAGGCGGCATGGATCGGATTCCTCGGCACCACACCTAGGCCACTCTGCGGACGGAACTGCTCCAAGAAACCCAAGACGAACAGGAGACGCCCATGACGGGGGTCACAGAGGCAAACTGTTCGCTCGCGCACTCCAGGCGGAGGGCACCGACAGTAATCTGCTCCTTCGGCTTGGATACCGATGCTGCACTGCTCGGTGCCCGGTAGCAAACTGAGACGCCGGTCGTCCGCCTTCGGCTAACTGCCGTGGACGAGGGCGCGAGGGCCAGTCAAGGCCGGCCGAAGGTACCGGCCAGAGCGCGCAATTCGTCGCGAAAGGCGGGGTGGGCAATTTCGGCGAGGGTGCAAGCCCGCTCCCTCACGGTCATACCGGTCACCTGTGCCGCCCCGTACTCGGTCACCACCACGCTGGTGTGGTGTCGCGGTGTGGACACTACCGATCCCTCGGGCAGGTAACCCACGATGCTCGACCGTTGCTCTCCCCCGATGGTCACGGCTGAGCGCAGGCAAACTAGGGCATGGGCATCCATATCGAGAGCCGCCGCGGCGAGGAAGTCCTCGTGGCCACCGACGCCTGAGAACTGCTCGCCGTCAACGCAGTCCGCGACGATCTGTCCGTACAGGTCGACGGCGAGCGCGCCGTTCACCGAAACAAACTTGCGATTACGAGTGATGATCGACGGGTCGTTCACGACCTCGACTGGGAGGAAGGCGGCTTCGGGATTCTCGTCGAGCCAGCGGTACAACTCAGCTGATCCGAGCGCAAAAGTGATCACGGACACCCCGTCGAAGACGCCCTTGGCGTTGGTGACCTTGCCAGCCTGATGCAGGCGCATCAGGCCGTTCGTGAACATCTCACTGTGGATGCCGTAGTCCCCTCCGGAACCCTCTGCCAAGCGTGTCGCCACCATCGAGGGCACGGCGCCGATGCCTGTCTGCAGAGTCGCCCCGTCGGTTACGAACATGAGCGCATTGGTCGCGATCGCCGCGTCTATTTCATCGGGGATCGGTTCTTCGAGCGTGAAGGGCTCGCCGTCCGCCTCGATCAGCACATCGACGATGTCGAGCGGCAGCGTATTGTCGTAGAGGGGCGGCAAGCTCCGAGTACGCGGGAGGTGCGGGTTCACCTCTACGATCAGCAACCGCTCGGGATCGCGCCCGGCACGCAGCAACCCGTCGCGTGTCGCGCCCAAGTGCAAGGAGAGGTTCAGGTGGCCCGCGGCGTCAGGAGGAGCCGTCTGAACGGCCATGATCCTCGGCGGGAAGATGCTGAGGATGGGAGCGAACTGCCGGAACCCGCCTGGCACGAGTTCGACGTTGTGTCCCTCGGCTACCAGGATGCGCTCTGCCGGGCCGAAGAACCCACTGCGGTAGGAGACCCCGGGCTTGGTGAACACCTTGTAGTAGTCGAGGAGCAACGCGCCGCCGAGGATCAGATTCTCCCAGTCGTCGCGTTCGCCGAGAGCGGCCAAGAAAGCGGGGGGAGCCGCTGGGCCGAGGCCAAAGCCGATGGTGTCGACGCTCCGCACTAGTTGGGCAGCTTCTTGGGGCGTGCAACGGCACGGCGTCATGATGGGCTCAGTTTCGCGCACCCGAGGGTGCCGAGAACTCCATCCAAGCTCCTTACCTGGAGTTTCTCCAAGGGCAAGCCCATGCATAAGACGTCTCGTGGGCGAGGCGGTGCGTGCGCGTGGGCGAGGCGGTCTCGCGTGGGCGAGGCGGTGTGCGTGCGTGCGTGGGCTAACGACATAACCCCTTCCACCAGGGCCGCAACCGTGGCCGTGTTCGGCCGTTTCCCACGCTGTTGGCTCCGATTTCCCACATATTTGCGGTGGCAATCAAGATCGGAAATCCAGGTCAGCGGCATCGGATGAGTTTTCGGCACCCACAGGCGTTTCTCGCTAGCCCCTACCGGCGGGCGGTACCCACGCCGGCGGGCGCCTCTCGCGGAAGGCGGCCATCCCCTCGGCCGCTTCGGCCGACCCGAACCGCGCCTGAGAGATCTCGGTCGTTAGCCGGAACCCCTCCGACCGCTCCAGGCCAGGCACGTCGTACACCAGTCGCTTGGCCGCGGCCAGGGCGCCCGGCCCGCCGGCGAGCAGCTTGGTCACCATCGCGGCCACCTCGCCGTCGAGCAAGACCGCCGGCACAGCCCGGGTGATCAGGCCAACCTCCGCCGCCTGGGGAGCCGGGATCCGCTCGCCGGAGAGGAACAGCTCGAGCGCGTCGCCCCGCCGCAGTTTCGGCAGGCACACGACGGAGATGATCGCCGGCGCCACCCCGAGACGCACCTCGGTGAAGCCGAAACGGGCAGCGTCGTCGGCGATCGACACGTCGCACGCCGCGGCCAGCCCGATTCCGCCGCCCAGGCAGTGGCCGGCGATGCGGGCCACGATCGGCTTGGGCGAGTCCTGGATGGCGGCCAGGATGTCGGCCAGCCCGGCCCGGGGCGCCACCGCCGCCTGGCCACCGCTGCCGGCCGAGAGGTCGGCGCCGGCGCAGAACGCCGGTCCGGTGTTGGCCAGCACGACCACCCGCACGGTCTCGTCCGCACAGGCTGCGGCCAGGCCGTCGGCGAGCCCGTTGAGCAGGGCGGCGGTGAGGGCGTTGCGGTTGTCGGGCTGGTCCATCGTGAGGGTCGCGACGCCACCTTCGACCGCGTACCGCACGGCGTCGCTCACGAAACCAGCTCCGAAGGCAGGTCGACGATCCGGGCCCGCAGCCACTCCCCGAGGCTCTTGGCCTGGGGGTCGACCCGGCTGCTGGCCGCCACGCCCTCGCCGAGCAGGCCGGCGACAACGAAGTTGAGGGCCAGCAGGTTGGGAAGCCGGTAGCGTTCGACGTCGAGCGGGGCCGTTTCGGGCAGCAGCTCCTTCAGCTTCTCCACGGTGAGGAACCCGTCCAGCCACCCGAAGCCCGCCGGCGTGCGGGCCCACACCCCGAGGTTGGCGTTGCCTCCCTTGTCCCCGGACCGGGCCCCGACGGCCAGCCCGAGCGGCGCCCGGACAGCGGGGCCCGAAGGGGGGCGAGCCGGCGGCGGGGGTGCCGGCACATCGGCCACGACCGGCGGGTCGGGGGGCAGCACCGGCTCGACGACCGACCGCTCGGCGCCGACGACCACCTCCTGCCACACCAGCGACGCCGGCACCACCGCCGGCCAGTACACCCCGTACGCCGAGGCACCCGCCGTCAAGCTGCCGCCGCACAGCCCGGGGTACGACGCCAAGGCCAGCTCTGTGACCCGGGACGAGAACGCCCGCCCCACCTTGCGCTCGTCCGGGTCCTTGACGGTGATCCGCAGCTCCGCCATGGCTTCCTCGTTGGTGCGAGGGTCGGGCTTGTCCGTGCGCACCAGCGCCACGTCGACCTCGGCGAAGGACTGGCGCGGCACCACCGACCACAGCGCCCGCTCGACCAGCGCCGCCTTCTCCTCGATGTCGAGCCCGGTGATGAACAGGGTGGTGGTCGAACGCCAGCCGCCCTGGTAGTTGAGCGCCACCTTGGTTGTGGCCGGCGCGGAGTCGCCGCGGACACCGGAGATGCGCACCCGGTTCGGGCCGTCCTCGGATAGGCGGATGCTGTCGAAGCGGGCGGTCACGTCGGGATTGAGATAGGCGGGGCCGCCGATCTCGTAGAGGAGTTGGGCGGTGACCGTGCCGACCGTCACCGCCCCGCCATGGCCGGGGTGCTTGGTGATAACCGACGAGCCGTCGGCCGCCACCTCGGCGATCGGGAACCCCGGGTGCTCCAGCCCGGGGATCTCGCCGAAGAAGGCGTAGTTGCCTCCCGTCGCCTGCGCCCCGCACTCGATCACGTGCCCGGCGACGACCGCCCCGGCCAGGACGTCCCAGTCGTCGCGCCGCCACCCGTGGCGCCACGCCGCCGGCCCAACGGCGAGAGCCGCGTCGGTCACCCGCCCGGTGACGACGATGTCGGCGCCCCGGGCCAGGGCGTCGGCGATCCCCCACCCCCCCAGGTAGGCGTTGGCCGTCACCACCGAACGGCCCTCCAGTGGCTCTCCGGTCTCCATATGGGAAAAAGCCACGCCGGCCGCGCGCAGCTCGTCCATCCGGGGTACCAGGTTGTCACCTTCGACATAGGCGATGACCGGGTCGAGCCCGAGCTTGTCAGCCACCGCGCCCACCGCGTCGGCACAGGCCCGGGGCGACAGGCCGCCGGCGTTGGAGACCACCTTGATGCCGCGGTCGAGGCAGTCCCCCATGACCTGCTCCATCTGGGTTACGAACGTGCGGGCGTAGCCGGTGGCCGGGTCGCGGAGCAGGTTCCTGGCCAGGATCAGCATGGTGAGCTCCGCCAGCCAGTCGCCGGTCAGTACGTCGATCGGGCCGCCGTCGACCATCTCACGCGCTGCCGACAGCCGGTCGCCGTAGAAGCCGCTGCAGTTGGCGATCCGGATTGGTTCGCTCACAATTCCTCCTCGATGACGACGAGCAGGTCCCCGCTGGTCACCTGGTCGCCGGCATGGGCGCGCACCTCGCCCACCACGCCGGCGCGGGGAGCGGTGATGCGATGCTCCATCTTCATCGCTTCCACCACGATCAGCAGCTGCCCCTCTACGACCGGGTCCCCGGCCCCCACGTGGACGGCCAGGACCGTGCCCGGCATGGGGGCGACCAGCCCGCCGGTCACGATCTCCGGCTCGGCTTCGGGGAAGCGGGGCACGGTGGTGAGGGCCAGGTCGCCCCGGGGGCCGTGGACCCACACCCGGTGGCCGTGGTCCAGCACGTGGAAGCGGTGGCGGCGCCCGCGGACCTCCAAGGTGAACCAGCCCCCGCCGGCGTCGTGGAGCACCACCCGTTCCTGCCAGTCCCCGACCGTGACCGCGAAGCTGCCGTCGCGCTGGGCTTGGTAGCTGACCTCGACGGTGTCCGGCCCGTGGTGGTAGATGGCGGTTTGGGGCGGCATCACGCTGTTGCGCCACCCGCTCGGAAGGCTGCGCAGGACCGGCGCGCTCGCCCGGGCCGCGGCCTGGGCGGCCAGGGCGGCGACCACCGGCTTGAGGCGCAGCTCGTGCTCGGTCGGGGTGCGCTCCAGGGCCACCCCGCTCCGCTCGATGAACGACGTCGTCGTGCGCCCGGCCAGGAACTCCGGGTGTCGCAGAGTGGCGACCAGGAAGTCCCGGTTGGTGCTGACGCCGCGGATGCGGCTGCGCTCCAGGGCCAGGGCCAGTCGCAGGGCGGCTTCCTGCCGGGTGGGGGCGTGGGCCACGACCTTCGCCAGCATGGGGTCGAACTCGACGCCGACCGCGCTGCCCGCCTCGACCCCGGAGTCCCACCGGGCGGGAGGTTGCGGCGCCGGCGTCCAGTCGATGAGGGTCCCGGTAGCCGGCAGGAAGCCGACCGCAGGGTCCTCGGCGTAGAGCCGGGCCTCGATGGCGTGGCCGGTGATCGCCAGGTCCGCCTGGCTCACCGACAGCGGCTGGCCCTGAGCCACCAGCAGCTGCTCGCGGACGAGGTCGAGCCCGGTGACGGCCTCGGTGACAGGGTGCTCCACTTGCAGGCGGGTGTTGATCTCGAGGAACCAGAACTCCGCGGTCTTTCCAGGAGATACGGGCGGTTCGAGCACGAATTCCACCGTGCCGGCGTTGCGGTAGCCGGCAGCCTTGGCCGCGGCCACGGCCGCCGACCCCATCCGGTCCCGCAGGTTCTCGTCGAGCGCCGGCGAGGGGCACTCCTCGATCACCTTCTGGTGCCGGCGCTGGATGGAGCATTCCCGCTCGAAGCAGTGGACCACGTTGCCGTGGTCGTCGGCCAGGATCTGGATCTCAACGTGGCGAGCGTCGGCCAGGTAGCGCTCGAGGAACACCGTCGGGTCCCCGAACGCGGCCTCCGCCTCGCGCCGGGCGGCGGCCACCGCGTCGGGCAGGCCGGCGGGGTCGGTGACGACGCGCATGCCCTTGCCGCCACCGCCGGCAGCGGCCTTGACGAGCACGGGAAAGGCGACGCCCGCGCCGTCGGGATCCCACGAAGGCAGGACCGGGACGCCGGCCCCCGCCATCATGTGCTTGGCTGCCAGCTTGTCGCCCAGGGCGTCGATCACGTCGGCGGGTGGACCGACCCACGTCAGGCCGACGGCGAGGACGGCCCGGGCGAAGGCGGCGCGCTCGGACAGGAACCCATAGCCCGGATGGACTGCGTCGGCCTCGGCGAACTCGGCTGCCTTGAGCAGGGCATCGATGTCGAGGTAGGTCTCGGCCGCGGTCCGGCCGGGGAGAGCCACCGACCGGTCCGCTTCCTTGACGAACGGGGCTTCCGCATCGCCCTCGGCGTACACCGCGACCGTCGTGATCCCCATGGAGGAGGCCGTCCGGATGATGCGGCGGGCGATTTCACCTCGGTTGGCGATCAGCAGGTTGGCGATCACAGGCGGAACACCCCGTAGCCGCGCGTGCCCTGGACGGGCCCCGAGTGGCAGGCGGACAGGGCCATGCTGACGACCGTGCGGGTGTCCCGGGGGTCGATCACGCCGTCGTCGACCACCCGGCCGGACGCGTACAGGCCGAGCGAGCCGGCCTCGGCGAAGTCCTCGACCGCCTTGGTGATGACCGCCTCCAGCTGCTCGTCGACTGGCTGGCCCCGCCGGGCGGCCTGCTCGCGCCGGACGATGGACATCACGCCGGCCATCTGCTTCGGGCCCATGATGGCGATCTTGGCCGTCGGCCACAGGAACACGAAGCGGGTGTCGAACGCCCGCCCGCCCATGCCGTAGTTGCCGGCGCCGTAGCTGGCCCCGAGGATCACGGTGACGTGCGGGACCGTCGAGTTGGACAGGGCGTTGATCATCTGGCTGCCGTGCTTGACGATCCCGCCCCGCTCGTAGTCGCGGCCGACCATGTAGCCGGTGATGTGCTGCAGGAACAGCAGCGGGATGCTGGTCTGGTTGCACAGCTGCATGAACTGTGCCGCTTTCTGAGAGGAGTCGGAGAACAGCACGCCGTTGTTGGCCAGGATCCCGACGGGGAAGCCGTGGACGTGGGCCCAGCCGGTCACCAGGGTCGGGCCGTAGCGCGGCTTGAACTCCTCGAAGCGGCTGCCGTCCACCACCCGGGCGATGATCTCGCGGGCGTCGACGGGCGTGCGCAGGTCGAGCGGCATGACCCCGAGGAGCTCCTCGGGGTCGTAGCGTGGAGGCTCTGGGTCGGTGGTGATGGGGCCGGGACCCTGCTTCCGCCAGTGCAGGTGGGCGACCACATCGCGGGCCATGCGGATGGCCTCGTGCTCGTCCTCGGCGAGGTAGTCAGCCAGCCCGCTGACCGAGGCGTGCATCTCGGCGCCACCCAGCTCCTCGTCGACGGCGTCCTCGCCGGTGGCGACCTTCACCAGGGGTGGGCCGCCCAGGAAGACCTTGGCCCCGCCGCGGACGAAGATGTTGTAGTCCGACAGGCCGGGCTGGTAGGCACCGCCGGCGGTCGAGCTGCCGAACACGACCGAGATGGTGGGTATGCCGTGGGCGGACAGCTCGGTGATGTCGTGGAACATGCGCCCGCTCTCGGCGAAGTGGGTCAAGGTGCGGCGCATCACGGCCTCGGGGTCCTCGCCGCCGGACAGGCCCCGCAGGTCCCCGCCGGCTGACTCCACGAACTGGATATAGGGCAGGCGATTGTCCCGGGCCACTTCGAGGCCCCGCATCAGCTTGCGGATGCTGATCAAGGTCATGGCCCCGCCCAGGTCGGTCGGGTCGTTACCGAGGATGACGCACTCGGTTCCCTCGACCACGCCGAGGCCGAGGACCATGCCGCCGCCGACGGCGTAGTCGGTCTTGTAGCCGGCGAGGGGGGACAGCTCGAGGAACGGGGTGTCGGGGTCCAGCAGGAGGGCCACCCGCTCGCGGACGAGAAGCTTGCCTTGATCGAGGTGGCGCTGGATAGCCCTGGGCCCGCCGCCCTGCGAGGCTTGCTGCAGCAAGGTGTCGATCTCGGCCAGCAGGCCGAGCATGCCTTCCCGGTTGGCCCGGAAGGCGTCGGCGCGGGAGTCGACGGCGGTGGGCAGGACGGGGGCGGGCATCGTGGGCGGCTACCGACTGGGATCGGTCAGGCGGTGAAGCCGTCGAGGCCGGCCAGGATCTGCAGCATGACCTCGTCGGCTCCGCCGCCGATCGACAGCAGCCGGCTGTCGCGGAAGTAGCGCGACACCCACGCCTCCTCCATGTATCCCAGACCACCGTGGAACTGCAGGCACGTGTCGGCGATGTCCCGCTGCAGCCGGCCAGCCTTGAGCTTGGCGATGGTGGCGAAGCGGGTGGTGTCCTCGCCGCGCAGGCAGGCCTCGGCGCAGGCGTAGTTGTAGTGGCGCAGCACATCCACCTCGGCGGACAGCTCAGCCAGGCGGAACTGCAGGTACTGCTTGGCCAGGAGCGGGCCACCGAACGCCTGGCGCTCGCGGAGGTAGTTCGCAGTCCGCCGCAGGGCGCCGTCCATCGCGCCCACCGCGGCGTAGGCCGCGATCATGCGCTCGTTCTGGAACTGGGTCATCTGCTGCTGGAAGCCCCGGCCCGCCTCACCGATGGTGTTGGCGATCGGGACCCGGGCGTCCACGAACGACAGCTCGGCCGTGTCCGAGCAGCGGTTGCCGAGCTTGTTGAGCTTGCGGCTGACGGAGAACCCGGGCGTGTCGGTGGGGAAAAGGATCTGCGACATGCCCCGGTAGCCGCCCTCGTCGGACGTGCGGGCCAGGAGGCACAGCCAGTCGGCCTGGGTCCCGTTGGTGACGTACAGCTTCGAGCCGTTGATCACCCACTCGTCGCCGTCGCGCACGGCGCGGGTCCGGATCCCGACCACGTCCGAGCCGGCGTCGGACTCGGTGACGGCGATCGACGCCACCATCTCGCCCCGCAGAGCGGGGGCTAGGAAGCGCTCTTTCAGCTCGTGACTCCCGAAGCGGTGCAATGACGGGGTGGCCATGTCGGTTTGGACGGCGACGGCCATGGCCACGCCGGCGCAGCCCATGCGGCCGAGCTCCTCCCCGAGCACGACGGTGTAGGAATGGTCGGCGCCCTGCCCGCCGTAGGCCGGGTCGTACTCGAGCCCGAACAGCCCGGCCGCGCCCAGCGCCTTGAACAGCTGGTGGGCCGGGAAGATCTCGGCCTCCTCCCACTCCTCGGTGTGGGGGACGACCTCACGCTCCAGCACCCCTCGCACCGACTGCCGGAAGGCTTCATGGTCTTCGGTGAACAGCAACGGATCCCCCTAATCCGAACGTGACGTCGGCTTCAGATAGGGCCAAGCTACTGCGCGGTCAGTTCTCTCCCTCGGTCCCCGACAGGTGGTGAGCTTTCAACTGCTTCACTTCGTCCGGCCGGAGGCGGCGTTGACGTTGCCTCGGAGGAACGTTCGGGAGTGATTTCGACCGCCGAACTGGCGTTGTCATGAGAAGTTTCCGCAGGTCAGGGCCTAGTTGAGTCCCAGCCAGTGGTGCATGAGCAGGTGAGCTGAGGGACCATCCCCCAGACGCGACGGTCACCGCGTCAACCTCACGAAGCAGTTCCAGACAACGACTTGAGGAGGATCGCGATGACTGTCCCCACCACTATCGACGCGGGCGCATGGCTTGGCAAGTACCTCGAGGGCGCCGACGGCGACACGGATCTGGCCCGGGCGATGCTGCAGGCCTTCGCCGAAGCGCTTCTGAGCGCACAGGCCTCGATGTAGTGCAACGCCGGCTACGGCGAGCGAACAGACGAGCGGGAGAACTTCAGAAACGGCTACCGGCTGCGGCCCTGGGACACCCGAGCGAGCACGATCGAGCTCGCCACCTTGCCCTACATCGACTGGTTCAACACCACCAGGCTGCACACCGAGATCGGCGACATCCCACCGGCGGAGCTCGAAGCCACCTACTACCGTCAACAGCAAGAGGCCGGTCAGGCCGCGTAAATCAAAGCGCGCGAGTCTCTATCGAACCCAGGGCGATTCAGTTCCACTCGTGCGCTGCGAGTTGAAGCCGCGCTCGATCTCAAGAAAGACCCAGGGCAAACACCGCATCCCCCTTGACGAATCCATCCGTTCTCTTTCTCCGGTCAGCTGCACGCAGCAGAGCGTCACGATCCCACCCGATGTTGGTACGAAGTTCGCCCAAGAGCTCGCCTACGGGAGCCCCGAGTGGCAGTCCGCTTACAACACCTTGCGAAACGCCAACGAGGGCTACCACGGGTACGTGAAAGATCGCGCTCGCGAGGCTCTTGATGACCCTCGCCGGCGTCGGGTCCACGGGGTCGCTGCCCAGACGGTTCTCGCGGCCTTTCTTCTACTCGCGGCCAACGTCCGAAAGATAAGAGCATTTCTCGAAAACGTCGCCCAAGAAGCCGGGAAGCTGAAGCGCCTGCCGCGCCGACGGCAGAGCAAGCCCCTCGGTGACTGGTTGCCCGAGGTGCCCAGGGTGACATCGGGCTCAGACCCGGACCCAGCATCTACTGCTTAGTTCTTAATTCCGAGGGCCTGAGCCGAGAAGCGACTCCCGCGCGCCTCATAGTCAGCAACTGACACGCCGGTGGGCAGTCCGCCCCAGTCGATGCTCGCCTCCGGTACGCGACTAGGCGGAGAAAGCGGCCTGAACGGGTCTCGACGGCCAATTCCAGCCCTCACTACGGGGTTTTGTCGGCGCGAGCCCCCGAGTTTTGTCGGCGGCCCCTGCGTGGGCTAACGACATAACCCCTTCCACCAGGGCCGGGACCATGGCCGTATTCGGCCATTTCCCACGCTGTTGGCTCAGATTTCCCACATATTTGCGGTGGCAATCAAAATGGGAAATCCCAGGTCAACGGCATCGGATGAGTTTTCGACAGCCACAGACTCGTCCCGTTGCCGTTCTAGGCTTGTCGGCTTAGGGGTTTCACATGCAGACGCTCGTCACGGGAGCTACCGGGAAGGTCGGGCACAGCGTGGTCCTCGCGTTGGTGGAACGCGGCGACCAGGTGCGGGCATTGGTTCGCGACCCCAACCGTGCCCGGCGACTTCTTCCCACACAAGTGGAACTGGTAGCGGGCGACGTAACGCAGCCGTCGTCCCTCGAGGGCGCGTGCGTCGGCTGCGAGATCGTCTTCAACGCGATGGGATTGCCCGAACAGTGGCTGCCGGACGAAGGAGCCTTCGCTCGCGTTAATGCACGAGGGACTGAAGCAGTCGTTCGAGCCGCAGGAGGGTCAGGGGTCCGTCGCGTGGTGCACACCAGCACGATCGACGTCTTCGAGGCCGCGCCTGGGGGCGCGCTCGACGAGTCACGAGTCTCGACCACGGCAAAAGGCACCGCGTACGAGCGTTCCAAGCAGGAGGCCGAGGAACTCGCCTTGGCCGCTGCCGACGAGTCTGGCATCGAGCTCGTGATCGTCAATCCGTCTGCCGTATACGGTCCGGGGCCCGGCGGGGAGGCGTCCTCGTTGGAGGAGAACCTCTTCAAACCCGTGGTCCTTCGCCAGAGGCTGAAGCTTCCGATGTTGCCTCCTGGGGGGACGGGCCTCGTGTTCGCCCCCGGTCTGGCACAGGGTCAGTTGCTGGCCGCCGAGCGTGGAGTAGCCGGGGAGCGCTACATCTTCTGCGACACCCATGTGGATTTCCATGAACTGGCCGAGGCAGTCGTGCGCGTGGCGGGACGGGGGGCTGTACCGGGGACGATGCCGATCTCGGCTGCTCGTGCCCTTGCCGCCGGAGGGCAGGTGATTTCGCGGCTTGTCCGGCGTCCGCCCCTGCTACCCAGTGGGCAGCTGCACTTCTTCTTGTGGAACCCGAGGCCGGAGGCTGGCAAGGCATGCAACGAGCTGGGATGGGAACCGACTCCTCTGGATCAGGGCCTACGAGCCACGCTCGACTATCTCGGCCTTTGGCTGAAGCCTTAGCGGCTGGCGGAGAAGCAGGAGCATGTGGTGCTCCTCCGCGGTCAAGTCCTGAGCGTCCTGTAAATCGTCGGCGTCCCGCGCCTCATGCCGCTGTGCGCTCGGTGGTTCTCCTTCTTCTTGGGGTTGCATGATCTTCGGCGGGCGGGGGGTCGAGGCCGAGCTC